>JANLVC010000025.1:0-24373 GCA_031363815.1 Gemmatimonadota bacterium | reverse complement strand
TGGATTCTGGATGGTGCATGACACCGCGAGCGGGCACACGCTCATCCACCACGGCGGCGCGATTGCGGGACAGCGCGCGTTCCTGATCGGCGACCTCGATGCGAAGGTCGGCGTCTACTACATGACGAATTCCGACTTCCTTCCCGATGCGACCCCACCCGTGCAATCGGAGATCGTCTATGCAGCGCTCAAGCTCTTGCGCGGAGAGAACTACACCCCTCGTCCGGAGAAGAAAAGCATCGCCGTCAACGAGAAGCTGCTCAACAGCTACGTGGGTACCTACGATGCCGGTCGGGCGACCATCACCGTCAGCCGCGTCGGTCGGGCTCTCGCGTTTCAACAAAACGGCCAGTCGACAATCACCGAGCTGCTCCCCGAGACCGCCACGCGTTTCTTCCTCCGCGGCAGCAACATGGTGGTTGCGTTCGAAGGCTTGGCTGGCAGCATCGAACGACTCGTCGTGGAAGCCGGCGGCCAGCGCCAAGTCGCGACACGTCGCCAGTAGCTTGGGGCGTTCACTCCAGTTCTTGAAATGCCGGCATCCTGAACAAAGAGCGCACCGAGTTGGCCGGCAAGTTTGCGCAGGGCGGACAGGATTTCCCGCTTACCTTCACGCGAGGTGAGCAGGCAGCCGGGGCACCGACCCTTCCGACAAATCGCCGAGGACGTGCGGGCCGGGCTCGCCTATCTGCGAACGCGGCCGGCAACAAGGACGTGACAGCGCGTGATGACCGCGCAGGCTACGTCGAAAGCGACCTAACGAGGTGGCACTACTCCGTCGAAGTACTCTACGATCAGCTGCGCCACTCGCCCGATGCGATCCTCGGCCTCACCATACGGGCCGCGGATGCCGTTGAGGAAGAACGACACCACGATCGGGCCGGTTCGCGCATAGATGATGCCCACATCGTTCGCGAGCACTGGCGGAAAGTCACCGGTTTTGTGGCCCATCGGCACCGACAGGAAATGCGGCAGTCGACGCGCGCCCGATTGCTGCGCCCTGAACATCCGCAGCATGTCGGCGCACGCAGCCTTTGATGCCACCGCCGGTGTTGCGCCATCGCTGCACCGCTGAATGTCTTCGAGCATGCGCCCCGTGGCGCGTGGGGTCATGCTGCCCAGCCAGTAGGCCGGATCGTTGATCGTCTTGTCGTCGCTATTAGCCGCCGGCAGCGCTCCGTACTTCGCGAACAGTTCGCCGGTCGTCATGGTGAGCTGCATGGGGTCGTAGCCCGCACGCTTGATCATGGCGTTCACCGGGACGATGCCGCCGACCTTCCCGATCGCCAGGTCGGTGGCGGTGTTGTCGCTCGTGATGATCATTTGCAGCAGCACGTCGCGCAGCGTGGGCTGAAGTCCGGCATCGTGAAAGCGGAAGACGCCCGAGCCGCCGCGCACATCAGCCGCCTGGATCGTGATGCGCTCCGTCAGGGACAGCTTGCCCTGGTCGGCGAGTTGGAACGCCAGCAGCATCACGGGGATCTTGATGACGCTCGCGCTGTTGAAGGCACGGTCGGCGTTCACCGCCGCCTCTTCGCCCGTGGTCAGGTGCTTGACCCACACGCCCGCAGTCCCGGGCAATCGAGCCAACTCGGCATCGAGCAAACGCTGCAGACCACTCGCTGCGCGAGACGACGTTTCCTGGGCCGCCAGCGGTGTGGCGAGACAGAGCGCAAGGACAGCGCCGACAAAAGAAGCGAGGTCGCGGAGCGTTTTCCTGTGGATCATGCGCACCTTCCTGGTAACTCACGCCGAAGAGGTCTTCCCAGCTTTTGCCTGGGACCAAGTTTGCAGTGATAACGCAAACATGGTGAGCCCGGTAGGGGGTGTCGAAATGAGCGGGTGGTTGAACGCACCGCATCACGCCGGTCAGGATCAGAGCTGGCGTCTGCTTCAACGCCGCTGCACTCTTGGCGTATGCCTAACTACTACGCGATCTGCTGCGGCCTCACGCTCGCCGCACTCGGCGCCTGCAGCGATGCCAAGCGCTCCTCAACCGCCGCGGCACTCGGTCCGGGTGAGGCGATGCTCCCGGTAACCGGCGGCAAGATTTGGTATAAGGTGAGCGGCACCGGGACGGGAACGCCGGTGATCCTTATTCACGGCGGCCCGGGCATGGGCAGCTTCTATCTCAAGTCGATGGAAGGCTTGGGCGTCGACCGCCCGGTGGTGCGCTACGACCAACTCGGGGCAGGGAAGTCGGATCGCATGACCGACACCACGCTGATGGTGATCCCGCGCTACGTCGACGAACTCGATTCGCTTCGCCGCACGCTCAAATACGACAAGGTGTTTCTCAACGGGAACTCGTGGGGCACGATCGTCGCCGTCGAGTACTACAAGGTCCATCCAGATCACGTCGCCGGCATCCTTTTCAGCGGCGAAGCGTTCGACATCAACGCCGCCGAGAAAGAGATCAACAAGTGGGTGGCGACTCTCTCGAAGTCGGCGCAGAAAGCGTTCGCCCAGTACAACGCGGACAAGAATCTCGAGGCTCCCGCCTACAAGGCCGCAACCGATGAGTTCTATGCCAAAAACGTCTTCCGGCGTCCGGTAAAGGCCGACCTCGACTCGATGTTCGCGATGATCGGCATGGACCAGTACCGGTATTTTCAGGGCGAGAACGAAACGATGGTCGTCGGCACACTGAAGGGGTACAGCGCCATGAGCATCCTGCCTACGATCAAGGTGCCGGTACTCATGACCACCGGCGAGTTCGACGAACTCGGTCCGACACTCATCGAGCAGCACGCCAAGCTCATTCCGGGCGCGAAGTTCATCATGTACAAGGACGCGGCGCACATCACGCAGTGGGACGCCGCTGAGCAGAGCGTCAAGGACGCGCGCGCGTTCTTCAAGGCGGCCGACAAGAAGTAGTCGGCCGCTGGTTACGTCAGCGGTAGCGCACGCCGCCTTTCATCACGAACATCACCCGCTGCGTAGCGCGGATGTCGCGGGACGGATCGCCGTCCATCGCGATGAGGTCTGCTTCGTAGCCCTTCATGATGCTGCCGAGGCGGTCGCCCATGCCCAGTGCGTCCGCGCCGACGCTGGTTGCCGATATGATCGCCGCCATGGGTGACTGACCCGCCTTCACGCGACACACGAATTCGTCGGCATTGCGCCCGTGCGCCAGTGCTACCGCGTCGGTGCCGAACACGATTTTCAGCGTCGGCACGCGCAACGCGCGCGCATACATCGCGTGGGCGGTGGGAATCGCGGCCTTGAGTGGCGCGAGCGTGGAGTCGGTGAAGCTGAACGCATCGGGATGGTCGATGTAGTTCTGGAAGACGAGGCAGAGCTGCGGATCAAAAATCGTTCCGCGCTCCGCCATCAATGTGAGCTCCGCGTCCGTGACAAAGATGCCATGCTCTATCTGCGTGCACCCCGCAAGAACCGACGCGCGCACGCTTGCCGCACTGATCGCATGCACGAGCGTGCGCAGTCCGAGTGACTTCGCTTCGCTGCAAATCGCGGCGATCTGCTCATTGGTCAGCGTCTGCGCACCGCCCGCGCCCAATCCACTTGACGCGAACAACTTGACGAGGTCCGCGCCCTGCGCCTTGAGCCCGCGCACAATAGCACGCATGGAGTCGGGTGATGGACGCGTGCCGTTGATGGGCGCGAGCGACGTGAGCAATCGTGGCCCCGGAATACGGCCGCGCGCCACTGCAACTCGCAGCTCGAGATCTTCGGGTCCACCGATGCTCTGGATGGTCGTGAAGCCCGCCATGAGCGTCGCGTAGATGTTGCCCGCGCGCGCAAGCGCCGCCTCCGCCGGCGTGTCGCCACTACGCGGCGAGTTGCGCTTTCCCTGCTTGTCGACATACCAGCCGGGATGCGTGTGCGCGTCGATGAGCCCCGGCAGCAGCGTTGCGGCGCCCAGCTCGATGCGCGTGGCGCCCGCGAGCGTCACTGGCGTCGTGCTCACGCGTTCGATGCGATGCCCCCGCACTACGACCCACGCATTGCGTACGCGTCCGCCGCGGCCGTCGAGCATGGTGCCGGCGTGAATCACCACGAGCGAGTCGGGTTGCGCGCCGAGCGCGTGAACCGCCTTCGGCGGGAGTGCGAGCACGCATGAGGCCGCGAGGGCCAAGGAGAGGATTGAGGTGCGATTGTTCATACAGTCGATCCTACTGGCACCGTGCCGCGGGTGGCAAGCCGCAGAACGATACTTTCCCAGGCCTTCGCGCCAACCGCGAGCGGGATCGCGAGGCGTAACCGAGCGTTGCTGCAGCTAAAGGCGGTGCGACTCCCTCAACACGTGCTCGCGGCGATCGGTACTTGAGCTGAGTCTCGATGAGCCCCGTCACTTGCCGGCCAGTTCCATGATGCGGAGGCGCATGCGATCCAGCTCGCGCGGCGCGAAATAGCGACCGTCAGCAACAACAGCAACAACGGTGCGGGTGTTGGCGATATCAACGAGCGGATTGCGCGCGAGTAGGACGAGATCGGCGGTCTTTCCGGGGGCAATGGAGCCCCAGTCGGCGGTCTTGCCGAAATAGATCGCCGGATTCAGCGTCGCAGTCTGGAGCGCTTGCAGCGGGGTAAGTCCTGCTCGCACGAACAGTTGAAGTTCGCGATGCAGGCTTGCGCCGGGGACCAGGTCGTGTCCCGCCGGCGCATCGGTTCCCGCGAGGAACGGAATCTTCAAGTCGTACAGGCGCTTGATGAACGCGAGCCTGCGGTCGGCACGCGTGAGCGCCGCGCGCGCGGCGGAATCGGTGGCCGCTGCTTGCGTGACCGCCGTGCGTCGCCACCCTTCCACCGATGGTCGTAGCCAGAATGGCAAGCCGGGATCGCTCACGAAGTCGGTTGGCGTGCCAATGCTGTTGATGACCGTGGGACACTGCCACACCCTGACTCTCGCGAGTTCCGCAATCAACGCGGAGTTGGTGTCGCTCACGCCGATCAGATGTTCGAAGCTCCGTTGACCCGCCTTGATGGCCTCCATGGCGGTGACATCTCGAGGCACGTGTCCTTCGAACGGAATCCCGATCCGTGTCGCTTCGTCGGCAAGCGCGAGATACGCGTCCTTGGGAATGAGCGTCTGAATCTTGATCAGGTCGACGCCGCGCGCTTTGAGCATGCGCGCGGCCGCGCGCGCCTCGTCGGGCGTCGCCACCTTGATCGCTGCGGCGTATCGCGTGGTCGGACCATCGATCATCGGTCCCGACACGAGCATCCGCGGGCCGATCAATTGATGCGCCGCAACGCTGTCGCGCGCGGCAAGTGTTGCTTCGAGATTGCTGCCAAGGTCGCGAACACCGGTCACGCCGTTCACAATGAACAGCGGAAACATCACCTCATTCGTGCTGTGAAAACGCGCGCTGTCGTTGCTGAAGTACGCGTGAATGTGCATGTCCCACAGTCCGGGGATCACGAACATCCCGGTTCCATCAATCGTTGCTGCCTCGCGCGTTGCACGACTCGCATTCTCGATACGCGCGATGCGCTTGCCTTCGATGACGATCGACTTGCGAGCCTGCAGCCGGCCGGTGGCGACGTCCACGATGGTGACGTTGTCAATCGTGATCGTCTGCGCCCGAAGCGGTGGCGCGAGGGTGAGCAGGCTGGCGGCCAACAGTGTCCATTGCATGCGCGTCATGGGCGTGTCGTTAAAAGCAGAAGAAGGAATGCCAGCGGGTAATCTACGACGCATCAGCGTTGCCGCCTGTACCCCTTCGCCACCGTGGTCGCCACGTTGGCGACGCTTGTTTGACGCAGCGAGTCCACCATCGTCGCTTCGGCCAGGGCGAACGGCGCGAGCAGGGCGAGCGCGATGACACCGCCGACGGGACAGCGCGGGTCCGGTTCAGGGTGCACGGGCAGCAGCTCCGGATCGTCATACATCGCGGCGTACACATCGCCCAGCGAGATCGACTCGGCGGGGCGCGCCAGGAAAGTGCCGCCCGTGCGGCCACGGATCGTCTTGGACAGGCCGGCACGCGCGAGCGCGGCAAGGATCTGCCGCACGCGGACGGGATGGGTCCCGACGCTCTGCGCGAGGCGCTCCGCGCTGAGCCCTCGCCCGTGCGGTGAACTCACCAGTACGAGCAGGTGAATGGCGGTTGCAAAGCGTGTATCCATGCCGAGCTAAATATAACTTTCATAGTTATGATTTTCAACATCAGGACAGGGGGCGTCGGTGGCCCCTCGCGCGCCTATCGTCCGATCCAGCGACTGAACTTCACGAGGAACACATGCTGCCCGGGATCGCCCAGCGCACGTCGGGCCTGCGCGACGATGTCGTCCTGGGCCAGATCAACCGTCTGCTCGCGCTGTTGTGACCAGACGCCTGACAACGTCGAACCCGGTTGATACTCCCACCGCAACACCACGTTGCCGCGGAGCGAGCGGACGGTGAAGTCCTGCATGGGGATGAGAAACGGCGCCGCCGGACCCATTCCATCGGGATCAATCAGGCGGTCACCGTTCGATTGCACCGACACGGTGCCACGCGCCGCGCCGTACTCGGCGAAGGCAAAACGCCGAGGCGTCGTGAACTCCTTGAACCGACTGAAGGACCCGGATGACGCGAACGGCTGCAGGAACAGTTGCAGCGACAGCCACGGCGAGAAAGTCCAGTCGACGCGGGTATCGAGACGCGCCTCCCGCTGCCGGACGTTCGCAAACACATAGCGGAGGCCGTCGAAGACCGGCAGCGCGAGTGGATCGCTCCCTGACTGCACGGCCTGGTCGGTGGTCGCATCCTGCCCATACGCGGGCGTTACACTGACGCGGGCTTGTGGCACCGGTCGCCAGTCGAGCGAGCCTTCCATGGTGTACGCCCGCTGTCCCGAGGCATCGCGGCGATGACCGGCCGTGGCGCTCAGAATCAGCAACCGCCGGTCATCGCTGGTGACGCTCACCTCGAGTGCGCGACTGGCGGGACGCAGCGCGAGCGGCCCGCCACGGAGCAACCGATCGTTGAGCGTCGCCGGCGACACGGTGCCGGACACGCTGACGTTCCAGAAATTATGCAGCACCGTGCTGCCGATCAGGGCGACACGGTGCTCGATGCGATCGCCGGCCAGGTTGTCACTGCGCGTGTGATACACGTTGAACTCGTACTCGCGGGCCCATCGTGACTGCACGGGATTTCGATACGTGATCACCGACGACAGCGACCGGAAATCCGACCGGAACTGATACCCCATGTCGTTTGTCTCGAACCCGGCGCTGGTCTCTTCGTACGTCACCGAACCAAGGACGCGTTCCCCCGCCGTCTTGGCCACCGACAGCGCCACATAATGTCCGCCAAGCGACGTGCGCGTCGAATCGAATTGCAGGTGCTGCGCGTCCGGACGTTGAACGCTCCGATAGTTCTCACGCTGCAGCAGCGCAATGGCACCCGGCGTGCCTCGCGCGCGGCTGGCGGCCAGCACCCCACTCACGGTGTACCGTCGCGACTGCCACGCGGACTCCCAATCGAGGCCAGCGACAGTGGCGGATGACGGCAAGGCGTCGGACAACGCGGCATCGGAACGCTGACGCCGCACGTCGGAGACGAACGCGCCCACGCCCGCATTGCCCCCGCGCAACAGTTTACGCACGCGTGACACGTGGTAATTCGTGAACGGTTCGGCTGTTTCGCGCGTGACGCGCCCGTCGAGGGTCAGTACATCCGCGGTGGCACGGGCGGTGGTGGCATTGAGCGATCCGACTTGCCATCCGCGCGATGTGGTGCCTGACAGCTTGAGGGCGCCCAGAATGGGCGTGTGCTTCGCCACGCGGGTGCCTTCGATGTCGGGGCCCGAGGGCACGCCCTGCGGAGGACGACCGATGCGGCGCGTGTAGAAGAACGTCGGACTGTCATTGGCACTCCACGTGCGCGTACTGCCGAAGGCAAAGACATCGGCATTCTCGAGAAAGAACGGCCGACGTTCCGGAAAGAATACTTCGAACGCCGAGAGGTTCACGACGGCCGGATCGGCCTCTACCTGTCCGAAATCCGGATTGATCGACGCGGTCAGGGTGAGCGACTGGGGCAGCTTTACACGCACATCGCCACCGACCGCCAGGCTGGATGCGCCCGCGCCGATCAGCGCATTCTGCAAGGCGGCGGGTTGGGCCTCGCGCTGCACGCGCACGTACGGCGTCACCTCGAGGCGCGGCGCTGCCCGTAACGAGTCAAGACCCGCCAACTCACCGAAGCGCGACACGATGCCGGGCGCGTCGGCCGGCGTGGGCGCCCACAACGAGGTCTCACCGTGTCGAGCAATGTCACGGGAAAAGTTGATGCCCCACGCGCGCGCCGCACCCTGTTCGCCGCGCAGGTCGTAGCGCAGCTGCGACAGGGGAATCGCGAACTCGGCGGTCCATCCGGCACGGTCGATGCGCGCGGCGACATCCCACACCGCATCCCAGAGCGGATCTTCGCTCTCGTCGTTGGAGAGGTAGGCATCGCGCAGCACACCACGCGGATTCACCCGGAACACGAAGGCGGTACGCCGGTCGGCGTAGCTGTCGAACCCGACGGAGAACCAGTCGGAATAGATCTCGTCGGAATCGCGTCGTCCAAGTTGCTGCGCGATGGAGTCGGGGGCCGTGTCGAAATTGCGCACACCGACATAGATCGTGTGCCGATCATAGGCGACCCGCACCTCCGTTCGTTGCGACGCCATCGCGCCGCCACGGGGCGTACGTTGCACGAAGCCCGACGCGATCGCGGCGGTACGCCAGATCGGTTCGTCCAGACGTCCGTCGATCGTGGGCGGCGCGACCACCCATTCCGCACGGAGGGTAGGGCGTGCCGACGGCGCGGTGGACTGCGCCATCGCAGCGCCCCGCGGCAGCGCCGCGGTCGCGAGGGCGACCAGCGCGCGCAAGACGCGGCCCGTCACGGCGCACCCATGCGACGCAGCATGTCGACCAGGGCGCCCGCTCGCTGTGCCATGTAGGGAATGGTTTCCAGGCCGGTCGCGAATCGCAGCACGTAGTTGTACATCGCCACGATACCGCCCACCTGCAGGAGCGCACCACCTTCGCTGGTATACACCAGCAGGGAGCCGGCCAGCGCCACGAGCACCAGCAGTTCCGTGGCGCCGAAGTTCCACGCTTCCTGATCGGACAACTGGATCTGTAGCGCGCGCAATCGCGCAAAGTGCGCAGACACCGCCTTCGCGTCGCCGCCGGAAAGGACATCCACCTGCTGTTCGAGTTCATGGTGTTGCTCGGCGTTCAGACGGGCCGCCCGACGACCATACAGACGGCCAACGACCACCACCGGCACGAGGATCCCGAGGCAGATACCGACGACGGTGTGATTGTACACCGACAGCAGGATGAGCGAACCGACGATGTTATACGCCGCCTCGACCACATAGTTGAAGTCGAACTCGAGAAAGTCCACGACTTGGCGGGCGAACGAGGCGTGCGCACTGAGCCGGGACACGCTCGGCGTTCCACGCGCCTGCGCAAAGAGGTTGCCGACGAACGAGGTGTACACGGCCGTGAAGGTGCGCGTGTCGTAGCGATGTCGAACCGTTCCGATGAGCAGGAACAGCAGATGCGACGCAGAAAGCTCCATGAGCCCATCGTACGAATGCGCGATCAGCCCGTCGATGGCGCGCCCGAGAAAGAACGGGCGGAGCAAGCTCGCGGCCATCTCGACCGCGAACAGTCCATAGGTGATCGCCAAGCGGGCGCGGAATTCCCGCAGCACCCGGCGTATCGGTGCCGTGTTAGACAACGGAGCCTTCGGTCGCATCACTCAACGCACGGCGCTCCCGCTCCGTCACCGAGTTGCCAACCGTTCCGGCAATCTCTCCCCGGCATACGGCGCTGCCGCAGTGGCACGGAAACGGCGCACCCTGCTCGTTCATCGCCGCACCGTAATCGATGGTGAGTTCCTCACCGACCGCGATCGCCCGGCACGCCACCACGTTGAGCCCATCGAAGACGGTGGACGGAACACAGGCGTGATTTTGCGGTGACCACGCGGTGGGATCGGCATCCCACAGCGCATAGACGGCGTCGCTGAGCGGATAGGCGTAGTGACGAAACACGCGTCGCGCCTCCGCACTCCAGTGCGCGGCCACGTGGCGACTGGTCACGATGCGATGCGCCCGCTCCTCCCCCGTGAAGACGACATCACCCGCCGCCAGTGAGCGCGTGGCAAAGATTCCGTACCCGGAGAGCGCATTGCCTTGCACCTCGTAGCACCGCTGCGCGCGGCGATGTCGCGCGAGCCCTTCGGCAATGATCCGTTCGGCGAACCCACGCTGCCCAACGCCGTCATGCTTCACGATGTAGTCGGCCGACCCTTCGTACCCATCGGCGTAGAACACCGAACAGGTGAAATTCACTTCGAGAAAGAAGACGCGGCCCGCGGCATCCACGCGAAAGTCCATGCGGGCATAGCCGACGCCCTCGAACGCCGTGAAGATCCGTTCGGCGGCATCCTGCAGCGCTCGTGCCAACCCCGCATCGCGCACCGGAACGTTCGCGTGCGGATGGAGCTCGCTGGTTTTCAGGGCGTAGGTCTTGAAGCGCGGCCCTTCCGGGAACTCGAACTCGATGGGCGCATACGCCGTGCAGCCCCCGTTCCCGTCGGGCCGCGCGGCCACGAGCACGGTATACTCCCGACCATCGATGTACTGCTCCACGAGTAATGTCGGAAAGTGCTCGAGCTGCTCGGCGACCTGCGTCTGCAGCTCCGCGTCATTTCGCACCAGCGACCGCTCGGAGATCCCGAGGCTGTCGCCGGCGTGCGTCGGCTTCACAAACCACGGCGCTGGCACCCGTGCATGGACCGCCGCAAGATCATCGAGCGTGCGGACCACGATATGGGCCGGTGTGGCCACGCCCGCCGTGTATGCCACATACTTCATCAGCGGCTTCGCGGGATCATACAACAACGCGTTGGGGCCCGTGTACGGCAGTCCCAGTCGATCGAGCGCATGAATCACATCGATCGACGGGACATCCCAGTCGAGATACCCTTCGCAGAGGTTGATGTAGATGTCGTACCCCTGCCGCGCGCACGCCGCCAGCTGGCGGTACGTGGTGCGCTTGTCGAGAAACTCATGGTGCACCGTATGATCGCTGAGAATCCGCGAGAGGTCGCGCGGCGGATCGTAGTGACGGTAGTCCACTGCCGACCCGGTATAATCCGGTTGCAGGACGCAGATCTTCATGGAGTCACGCCCTTCAACGCGTGCGAATGGATGGCTTCCAGGAGAATTCTCCGAACGGCGTCGGTGAACGACATCTGCGCATAGCGGAGAATGGCGCCGATCGACGTGAAGTCCTCGTCGTCGGAGAGTCCACACTGCGCGTTCACTTCCAGCACGAACAGTTCGCCCGTCGAGGTGTCCAGGCGCAGATCGATACGCCCGTACCCGCGTCCACCCACGGCCACGTAGGCCGCCCAGCTGACCTCGGCCAGTTGCCGCTCAAGAGCCGCCGGTGCTGCGGCATACTCCCACAGGAACGCCTGATCCGGGAGCGGCGCCTCGCGTTCGTAGATTTCCCACAGTCGGTCGAAGGACAAGAACTGTTCGGTCGCGGGCAACGCGCTGTTGAACACGCGTTCTACGGCAGGGTACACGATCGCCCGTTCGCGAGCGCCGGCGCTGCCGATCACGAACGTCGTGAACTCGCGTCCCACGATGAAACGTTCCGCCAACACGCCGCCGCCCGCGAGATCCCAGCCACGGTAGCCAGCGCTGAGCGAGGCCAGTTGGGAGCGCAACGCTTCGTCGGTATGCACCACCGAGTCGAGCGTAATGCCCATGCTGCCCGCGGCGACAGCGGGCTTCACGATCAGGGGCGTGCCGCAACGCTCCAGTACACCAACGCAGGAGGCGTTATCCGTCAGCGACGCCCACGGTGCGGTCGGCACGTGGGCGTCGGCAAAGCGCCGCTTCATGGTGAGCTTCGAGGTCGTGGTTTCATAGAACGCCGCGTCGGCGCCCGTGTAGCACGCACCGATGGAGTCGAGAAATCGGACGACGGACAGCCCCGGCACACCATTCACCTCGTCGCCGTCGCAGAGATTGAAGAACAGCTGAGTCGCTCCGCTCCCCGATGCCGCCGCGCGGATGACCTGCCGATAGTCGGCGAGCGTGACCGGCTGCCAGTGCCACGCGAGGCCAAGCTCGGCGAATACCCGCAGGAACTCGTCGTGACTTTGGCTGAAGTCACTGTAGTAGGCCAGATTCGGGTCGTTGGCCTCCACCTGTGGCACCAGCACCGTCACCCGACATGGCGGCAGCGACGTCACCGCGGCTACAAAATCGACGGCAGGATCGCAACGAATCGCTGCATTTCCTCGGGCGTGCCGATGCTGACGCGGCACCACTCGGTGTAGGGCGGGAAGGCGCGTCCTATGCGGAAGCCCTTGGCCAGCGCGGCCGCTTGCACCTTCTCGACCGGCTGCCCCGCATGGAAAAACACAAAGTTGGTTTGTGAATCGGTCACTTTCCGGCCCATCGACTTCAACGCCGAGATCAACAGCGCACGGCCTTCGCGATTCTTCTGTTTGATGAACGTCTGATACTCGGTGTCTTGCAGTGACGCATTGGCGGCGTGCAAGCCGAAGACGTTGGGGTCACCGGTCACGTACGCCGAGAGCTTCTCGAGGATGTCGGGTCGCGCCACGGCAAACCCGACGCGAAGGCCGGCGAGTCCATGGATCTTGCTGGCCGTGCGTGACACGATGATGGGTTCGCCGGCAAGCACCAGATCCACCATCGACGTGTAGCCCGGCGCGTCGACAAAATCGTAATACGCTTCGTCCACAATGACCGTGGTGCGCTTGGCATTCGTCTTCACAAACTCGCGCAACGCTTGATCGTCGTTCAGGGTTGCCGTGGGGTTGTTGGGGTTGCACACAAACACCAGCTTCGTGTCATTGCCGATCTTGGCATCCATGGCGTACAGATCGTGATCGAAACGATCGTCGAGCGGCACCTTATGCACGGCGGCGTTGAGCGTGGTGCCGTAGCGTGGCAGGTCTTCGAACGTGGGCCACGGGGCAACGATCTTTCCGCCGTTCTGTCCGTACGCTAACGCGAGGGTGGCCAAGACTTCGCTCGAGCCTTGGGTCACCAGCACATGATCCGCCGGCACGCCGACATGTTTGGCAAACGTGGCGCGCAGTTCGGCCCGGATTGGCGGATCGTACCACGTGTGCTGCGTCCATGACGCCATCAGCCCGTCTTTCGCCTTGGGCGACATGCCGAACGGATTCTCGTTGTAGCACAACCGAATCGGTCCGGCCGCGCGACGCATGGTCGTGACGTCGCGTTCGAGCTGATTGAGCAGTTCGCCATATGACACGCCACCGAGCACACGCGTGGCTTCCATGGCCGGGAGCAGTCCGGGCAACGCCATGCTGCCGGCGACGCCGACCCCCGTGTTGACGAGCCATTGACGACGAGAGACGGACTCGGACATGCGAACCTCGGATGATGAAGAAGTGAACCTACCGTTTTCGTCAGCGCGCGCCGACGTAGGTCGCGTCGATCTGGGGCACCCGCGAGAGCGCTCATGAAGGTACCGAAACTGCACGCACCCTACCTCGGGCGGTCGCGCTTCGCGCCTCAAGCTTGCGAGACGTCGCGTTCATGGTTTTCTCGGGGTCGGCCGAGTATACGGCGCGATGGCCGACCTCGCGAGCGCCCATGAACGGGCCGCGGCGCCGCAGGGTTGCACATATGGCCGGACGCAGGGATATTCGCCGGACAGGTACTTATGGCTCGCATGTTTCCGCGCACGCGATTTTGCGCTTACTCTGGCCGGAGGGTGTGTCTGTGAACTTCTCCCGTGCGCTACGCCGATGTTTCGCCTTTGCGCTGTGCGTGCCGTGCTACGCGGCTTCAGCCCAGCTGAACGAGTTGCAGCCAGGTGCCCGCATCCGTATCCGCGCACCGGGTGAAATTGCTGGCCGACTGACTGGCGTGGTTACGGCGCGCACGACCGAATCAGTGACGATCACGCGACCGAATGCGGCGCCGCTCGCCGTGCCCTTCTCCAAACTCACGAGCCTCGACATTTCGCGTGGCAAGAGCCGCCTTCGCGGCGCGGGGAAGGGAACGTTGTGGGGCGTGGGCAGCGGCCTGCTCCTGGGCCTGATTTCCTCCCCTCCCTCGACCTGTACTAATTATTGGGCCCCGGGAAGCTGCACCCCTCCCTCGCGCGGTGAGTTCATGGGGACGATGGTTCTCGGTTCCGTCATCATCGGCGCCGCCGTGGGAGCCATCGTGGGCAGCGAGGTCTGGGATAGCGCCGTGCTCCCTTCGCGCCTCGCGCTCCTCCCGCCAACCCGAACGCAGTCGACGGGAATCATGGTCGGGTGGCCAATCGGCCGGACGCGCTCGAAGTACTGACGCGCCGACGGGCCACCCGCCTCCTTGAACCCGTTCGCCGCCATACGCGCTTACGGCGTGCAGCGCACCGCGGGATTGAATTTGGTGAACATCCCCGACGGATTGTCGCGGTACAGCCAGACGTGAAGGCTCCAGTGCGGAGTGTATGTTGGTGTCGTCAGCGGCGGCACACCGCCGACGTCGAACAGCTGCCCGTCAAACGACGGCCGCAGCTGACCGACATCGATCACGATGTATTCGAGCGCCACGAGCGTACGCTTGCCGTTCGGTCCCGGTTCGTACAGCACCACCTCCGGTGACTTCGGGTCGAACACCGGGTCGATGAGCGAGCGGTTGACCCAATGGTATCCCATGGCACCGAGCGAAGGATGTCGCACGCAGTTCGCATCGCCGACGTAGCCGGCTTTCGTGGCCTGCGTAGTGGAGTGAAAGCGCGCGGTGGCCTGTCGCACGGATTGAATCAACACATTCGGTGTGCTCGATGTGACTGACGCCACCTCGCGGTTCATGTGCGCGGTCAGGTGGTCCACGGCGTTTGGTTTCGTCGGTGTTTCGCTGCACGCGGAGAGACCCGTGAGCGCTCCAGCGATGAGCATGACGCGAAGCACGATACGATGTCGCATGATTGAACCCTCTACTGCTGATGGTGAGCACCACAGACTCCGGTGGTTCGCAAAAGAAAACGCAGCAGGATCGCGTTGGAAGCAGTCAGATCCGTGAAGGGGAGCTTCATGCGCGGCTCAGCGCCGCCGCCAATACCCCGTGGTCACAGCATAAAAAGTGGCCTGCCGCGAGTCAGCCAATCAGGGCAGGCGCTCTCGGGGCGCGATGTCGACTCGGGAAGCGGAGCGCCAACGGCAATGGGCGTCATGTTCTTCACCCTCATCAGTTACGTCCCGAGCTACCGGATCGAGGGACGGGAGACGTTTTCGTTCGCGGCTCTGCTCTGGGTGGCGTGGCGAGTGGAACCGGCTCAGCGCAAGTCGCGGCAACGGGTCGCCGAGCCCACCCGCTCATAACCGGTCCGCGCAAACGGTTGCACACGCCAAAGTGACGTCCCGCTGGATGGCGATGTTTGGGGAAGGAGCTTCCCGATCACCTACCCCCGCAATCGGCGGGATTCCTTACCACTGGGAGACGATGCACATGCTACCCTTTGTCGTCCGCAAAGCGGCGGCCACCGCGCGTCGATTCGTCGCCGCGCTCGGGCTCGTTGCCGTGAGTCTGGCTCCGCGCGCCAACCTACAGGCACAAGCCACCGGCACGATCGCTGGTACCGTGGTGAACGAAAAGAACGGATCTCCACTTAGCGACGCGCAGATCCTGGTGGCAGGCCGCACGGTCGGTACCAGCTCTGACGCCGGCGGCCGCTTTCGGCTGGCCGGGCTGACAGGGTCCGGCCAGGTGCAGCTCACCGTACGACGCATCGGCTTTCAGCCGCGAACACTTGGCGTGACCATCGGGGATGCCAACGTCCGGATTGCCATGACGGAGCGAGCCATGGAGCTCACGTCGGTCGTGGTCACCGGCACCGCCGGTGTCGCGGAGAAGCGTGCGATCGGCAACGCCGTGAGCACCGTGAACGCCGCGGAAATCGTCGCGACCCAGCCGGTGAGCTCGTTGCAGGAACTGCTCAACGGCCGCGCCTCTGGCGTCAGCGTGGTGGCGAGCTCGGGACAGGTCGGCAGCGGCTCACGTATTCGCGTGCGTGGTGCCAGCTCCCTGTCGCTGTCGAATGATCCGCTCATCTACGTGGACGGGGTGCGCGTCGACAACACGCAGGCGTCGGGCCCCGCGAATCAGGGCTTCGGTTCGGCCTCCATTTCGCGCTGGAACGACTTCAACCCGGATGACATCGAGAGCCTGGAAGTGATCAAGGGTCCGGCGGCGGCCACGCTGTACGGCACCGAAGCGTCCAACGGGGTCATTCAAATCATTACGAAAAAAGGCGCCGCCGGTCGGCCCGTGTGGAGTGTCACCGCGCGTGGCGGCTCCAGCTGGGTGCCCAACTTTTTAACGCGCTTCGACGACAACTACGGCACCGTTCCGCGGGCCGGCAGCACCACCGCGCTCGATACGGTGAGCATTTCGACCAGGCAGCTGAACGATTCGCTGCAGCGCAAATTCGGCAACGACATCTTTACCAACGGCACGCTGCAGGACATCCAGATGTCCCTGTCCGGTGGTACCAATGTGGTTCGCTACTACGTTGGCGGCGGGTATGAGGAGAATCAGGGTGCCGAACGGGTGAACCGGCTGCGTCGCACCAACCTCCGCGTGAATCTGCAGGCCAATCCTTCGCCCAAGGTGGATCTGCAGACATCGCTTGGATACACGACGGGCCGCACGTATTTGCCGTTCGAGTCCGGCGGTGGTGGCGCGGTGTGGGGCACGGTGTTCTCCTCGCCGACGTTCCTGTATGGCGGGGTGAACGTCCCGTCGCGTACCCCCAACAATCCGCAACTCGGATTCCGCTCGGGGCCACCGAACGCCTACTACGAAGCGTACGATGTGTTTCAGGACGCTGATCGCTTTACCGGCAGCTTCCAGTTCACCAATCGGCCCACAAGCTGGCTCAATCATCGGCTCATCGTGGGATTGGATCGGCTTGCCGAGAACAATGAAGACCGGACGCCGCGCAACGACATTATTGGCGCCACGTACGCGTCGTTTGCCGGAAGCGGTCTCCCGACGGCCGGCGCGATCAACACGTCCACTCGTGACGTGACGCTGACGTCGTACGACTACGTCGCGAACGCGGACTTCAAACTCCTCCCCTCGGTCAAGAGTGTCACGTCCGTGGGAGGGCAGATCTATATGCGCCAGTCACGACTGCGCGCGATCAGTGGCACGACGTTTCCCGCTGTGGGATTGACCTCCATCGCCTCCGCCAGCATTCGCAATGTCGGTAGTGATGAACTGGTGCAGAACAATACGGTGGGCGCGTTCGTCCAACAGCAGTTCGTGTGGAACGACCGGTTGTTCCTCACCGCCGCGATCCGGACCGACGACAACTCGGCGTTCGGGACCAACTTCGACGCGGTCACGTATCCCAAGTTGAGTGCCTCGTGGGTGTTGAGCGACGAACCGTCGTTGCCGATTCCTGCCTTCTTCAATCAGCTGCGCGTGCGTTCGGCATACGGCGCGAGTGGCCTGCAGCCTGGGGCCTTCGACGCCATTCGCACCTACACCGCGTCGGGCGGGTTTCTCACCCCGTCATCGGCCGGTAATCCCGAACTGGGACCGGAGCGGAGCACCGAACTCGAAGTCGGTCTCGACGCCGGTATGTGGAACGACCGCGTCGGTCTCGAAGTCACGTACTTCGCCGGCACAACCAGGGACGCCATTCTCTCGCGCCAGGCGCCGCCCTCCAACGGCTTCCCGGGCCTCCAGCTGTTCAACGCGGGGCAGGTAGACCGCAACGGGTTCGAATGGCTGCTTCGCGGAACGCCGCTGCGACGCGATAACGTCTCGCTCGAATTGACGCTCAGCGGATCGGTGAACAGCTACAATATCGCCTCATTGGGTGGGACCACCGAGTTCGTGTCCCTCAGCAGCAACGTGGCTCATAAGGTCGGCTACGCGCCTGGCTCGTGGTGGGACCGTCGTATCGTCAGCGCCGACTATGATGCCAACACCAAGCGCACCACGAACCTGCTCTGTGACAACGGAGCTGGCGGCACGGTTGGCTGTGCGACGGCGCCACGCGTCTTCCTTGGAAACTCCGTGCCCATGCAGGAAGGCTCCTTCTCCGCCGGTTTGACGTTGTTCCGCAATCTCCGCGTGAACGCCTTCGTCGACTGGCGCGGGGGCTACAAGAAGCTCGACGGTAACTACCGGGTGCGCTGCGGCGCGTTCGTGCTGTGCCGTGAGCTCTACTATCCCGACGAAGTGCAGGACAAGGCGCTGCTCGGCGCGGTGCAGGCGGGAACAGCATTTACCCATCACCTCATCGCCGATGCGAGCTTTGCGCGGTTCCGTGAACTCGCGGCCACGTACACGCTGCCGCAGTCGATTGCACGGCGACTCGGCGCCAGCCGCGCGTCGGTCACCGTGGCCGGGCGCAACCTCGGGCTGTGGACCAACTTCCCCGGCATCGAACCGGAAGCCTCGTTCAACGGTGGTACCCGTGGCGGTGCGTTCGGACAGTGGGAACAGAGCGTGTTGCCGCAGCTCCGTCAGTTCGTGACCACCGTCAACTTCAACTTCTGACCATCATGCCCAATACGATGAAGGTTCTGACTGCGGTGGTCGCGCTCGGACTCACCGCCGCCTGCAGCAACTTCGACCGCTTGCTCACCGTGCAGACGCCAAGCCGTCTGGCCGAGGCGTCGTATCTCGTGGCAGGCAATGCCGCGCTGATTTCGGCCAGTGCCGTGTCCGACTACGAATGCGCACTGGGCGGGTACATCGTGGCCAGTGCACTCGGCGTCGGTGAGCTCGTGGACGCCACGCAAACCGCGGCGCGCTGGAATTACGATCGCCGCAACGTCGAAGCCGTGGACGCGCTGTACTCCACGTCGGGGTGTGAAGGCATCGGTGTCTACACGCCGATCAGCACGGCGCGCTACACCAACGATCAGGCGGTGGGCAAGCTCGAAGGGTGGAGCGACACCGAAGTCCCCAACCGGCAGCGACTCATTGCGATCAACTCCGCGATGGCCGGCTTCAGTGTGCTGTTACTGGGCGAAGGGTTCTGCGAAGGCGTGATCAGCCTCGGGCCGTCACTCACGCCGGCCCAGCTGTTCGACTCGGCGGAAGTGCGCTTCACCCGTGCCATTGCCGCCGCCTCGACGGCGGGTGATGCGGCCGTGCTCAATCTCGCCTACGTGGGGCGTGCGCGCGCACGTATCAACAAAGGCGCCAAGGCTGGCGCGGCCGAAGACGCGGCCCGTGTGCCGGTGGGCTTCGTCTACAACGCCACCGCCGATGCGACGATCGGTCGTCGCAACAACCGCATCTTCCAGCAGGTGAACCAGTCGAACAACACCTCGGTGGCGCCGGCGTATCGTACGTTGAATGATCCGCGTGTGACGGTGACGGACATCAATCGCACCGCGGCCGACCAGGTGAACCGGCTCTGGAATCAGAACAAGTATGCGAGTCTGACGGCGACATACCCGATTGCATCGGGCATCGAGGCGCAGCTGATTCTGGCCGAGGCGCGCGGTGGGGCGGAAGGCGTGAGCATCCTCAATGCACTCCGCGCGCGTACCGGCGTGGCACTGCCAGCGCTCTCGGCCGCGGAAACGGCCAGCTTCGATAGTGCGGTGGCGGAGGAACGTCGACGTGAACTGTTCCTGCAGGGGAATCGTTGGTTCGATGCGAAACGGTTCAACATCGCGCAGGTACCAGCGGCCGGTGTGCTGTATCCGAAGGGCGGCAGCTACGGCTTGCAGCGCTGCTGGCCGCTTCCCGACGTGGAGAAGCGGGCCAACCCGAATTTCCAGGGGTAGCCGGCAGTCCGGGGTGGGCGGCCGGTCGCCGCCCATCCCGGACGGCTGCGGGACGACCGTCGCGAGGCACCCAAGCTTGTCGATTGCATAAACTAGACTAGACTTAGTTCAATGAAGATCGTCAATATCCATGCGGCAAAAACGCAGCTGTCTCGACTGATTGCCGAGGTGGTCGCCGGAGGGGAGGTCGTGATCTCCAAAGCGGGCAAGCCGCTGGTGCGCCTGGTGGCGGTCGCTGCCTCCGGCGGGCCGCGCCCATTGGGTGTACTTGCGGGGCAGGTCGTGGAGGCAGTCGACTGCTGGGCGCCGGACGCCGAGACCAATGCCCTGTTTTACGGCGGCGCGCTTGAACCGGTACCGGTACCGGTAGACACTGATGATTCGACACCGTGAATCTGCTGCTCGACTCTCACACGCTTTTGTGGGCGTTGCACGATCCCGCGCGCTTGGCGTCAGCCGCCCGGGCGGCGATCAGCGATGGGCGCCGCGCCGTGTATTACAGCGCGGCCTCCGCGTGGGAACTGGAGCTCAAGGCGGCCAAGGGGAAGCTCACGTTGCCTGACCACTGGCTCGCCGCAGCGGAGGAAATAGGATTTCTGGAACTGCCGGTGACGGCGAGCGACGCACGGCTGAGTGCGCGCCTGCCGTGGCATCACAATGACCCCTTCGACCGCGTGCTGGTCGTGCAGGCTATCACGCACGGGCTGCACCTTGCCACCCGCGATCCCTTGATCGCCGCGTACGATGTATCGGTGCTGACGGTGTAGTTCGCATGACCTGAAGCACGGTCGCGACGTGGCGGTGAAAGTGTTACGCCCGGAGCTGGCGCACGCCGTTGGCGGAGAACGGTTCCTGCGCGAGATGGCCACCACGGCGACGCTGCGCCATCCACACATCCTCCCCCTGTACGACTCGGGTAACGCGGATGGTGCGCTGTACTTCGTCATGCCGCTCGTCGAAGGCGAGAGTCTGCGCGACCGCCTCGACCGGGAGGGGCGCCTCCCAATTGCGGAGGAGCTGCTCGCTACTCCATTGACATTTCAATCTTGGCGGCCTGACACCGTCGACGCCCTCATACCACCACCACCATTGGTTGAAGGAGCAGAAGAATGCGCCATCTCGTCGTCGTCGCTTCCGCACTGCTCGTTGGATGCAAGGTGGGAGCAGTCAGACCTTCCGCGGTGCTGGTGCGTTTCAGGAAGTCATACGCCTCGCCTCGAATAGCAGAGTTGACACGTCGTGGCAGGAGATCCGCGGGTCATTTACGGGTGCCTCATTAGCGCCACGGTCAGGCACCTCCGCTCGTAGCTGAGCTCGCGCCAAACGTGACCGCACCGTATCCTAACAATTGCTAGCCGGCCCCGTCGCGCCACCGATCACCCGTGCCCCCGCCGACCCCCCCCGCCATGCGCACGCCCCTGCTGCAATTCCTTTCGGACGCCCTCGCTGAGACCGCGCAGGCAGGCTCCCTGCCGCCAACCGACCGGCGATTCACCCGGCGCGCGTTCGTCAATGTCGCAGGGCTCACCACGGGCGCCGTCGTGGCCGGCTGTCGCGACGCGTTGCCCACGGGCATTGCCGACACGCCCCACACGTCGATCACGCCCGGCGCCGAACGTATGGTGATCATCGGCGCTGGGCTCGCCGGCCTCACGTGCGCCTGGCGCTTGAAGGAGCAAGGCATCGCGGCGACAGTGTACGAGGCGAACACGCGCCTCGGGGGGCGCTGCTGGACCAACCGTACCACCTTCGGCTCACAGATCGCGGAGCATGGCGGTGAGCTGATCGATCAGGGACACACCGCCATCCGGCAGCTGGCACAACAGCTGGGGCTTATGGTGGACAACGTGCTCGCCGCCGAGGACAACGGCACCGAACTGCAGCTCTGGTTTGACGGCGCCCCATATGCGTACTCGCAGGCGGTGGCGGACCTCAAGGCCGTGTGGCAGCCGCTCAAGCGCGACTACGTCGAGGCAGGCTTTCCGACTCTCTACACGCAGTCCACCGCACGCGGCCGCGAGCTCGACGCGTTGAGCATTCGCGACTGGATCGCCACGCGCGTACCCGGCGGCGTAACCTCGCGAATCGGGAAGATGCTCGACGTGGCGTACAACATCGAATACGGCGCGGAGACCACCGACCAGGCCGCCCTCAACCTCGTGTACCTGCTTGGCGGGGTCGGGCAGGGACAGTTGCGCCTCTTCGGCCCGTCCAATGAGAAGTACAAGGTGCGTGGCGGCAACGACCAGATCGTCGCGCGCATGGCAGCGGGCTTGGCCGGCCAGCTTGAGACATCGAGGGCCCTCGTTGCCGTGCGCGCCACAGGATCACGGTGGACGCTCGTGTTCGACCGTGGTCGGCCGGTGGTGGCCGACCGTGTCGTGCTGGCGCTGCCGTTTTCCGTGATGCGTGAGCGCGTGGACCTTACCGGCTCCGGCTTCCCCGAGGTCAAGCGTCGCGCGATCGCCGAACTTGGCATGGGCCGCAACGCGAAGCTCGCGCTGCAGTTCGCCACGCGGCATTGGCGCACGCTTGGCGGCAATGGCGACAGCTTCAGCGATCGCGGGTATCAGGCCACGTGGGAAGTGACGCGCGCGCAGCCCGGTGCCCGCGGCATCCTGGTGAATTACACGGGCGGTAACGTGACAGGGGCGCAAAGCGGGCGGCATGCGTCGGCGCTTGCTACCGAGTTCCTCGCGCGAATCGAGCCGGTGATGCCGGGGCTCACTGCGGGGTACACCGGGGTCAGTACGTTCGACGACTGGCCGCGCAACCCGTGGTCCCTGGGGTCGTACTCGTACTACAGGGTGGGCCAGTATACGCGATTCGCAGGGGCCGAGGGCGAGGCCGTGGGAAGTTGCCACTTCTGCGGCGAGCATACGTCGATCGACGCGCAGGGCTACCTCGAGGGCGCGGTGGAGTCGGGCGAGCGCGCGGCGCGCGAGATTTTGGCCGCGGTGCGGTAAAGGGTTCGAACGTTTAAGGAGGACACCGTGCAGCACGTTCGTGAACTGATGGCGTCGCCCGTCGGCGTCCGCGTCGCACACGCCGCGCGATTCATGGGTGGCGCGATCGTCGTGCTCTTGCTCGCGGTGCTCGCCACGCGGCTCGCGCTCGGGCCGATTCACGCCGTGCGCGACGCGGCGGGGTGCGAGCGCGCCTACGCCGACGCACGGACGCGGACGGACTCGCTCTCGGTGACGTTCCTGTCGTTCCCCGACTCCTCCGGGCACGAAATGAGACATCGGTGCGGCGAACTCCGCGCCGCCGTTGTGGATGCGCCGGGGCGATAAGTTGTGTGGCTGGCTCAGCGCGTCATACCGCGATCCCTATCACGCAGACGCAGCGCCATACATTCCGATGATCGCCGACCCGTTGTGTGGCCAGCGGTCGCATCGGATCGGCCGGTCGGCGCCGCAATCTGTGCGCACCCGACCCACGCCTGTCCCGTCCGCCGACTTACTCGGCCTGCAGCGTTGCGTCGAGGGTGATTGGCACCGACGACAGCGCCTTCGACACCGGACAACCAACCTTCGCCGCGTTCGCCTTCTCACGGAATGTCGCGTCGTCGATCCCCGGCACGACCGCATCAAGCGTGAGCACGATACCGACCATCGACCAGTCGTTGTTCTGCTGCCCCATGGTGATCACCGACTCCACGTGCAGCGCGCTCGGGGGAAAGCCCGCGCCGGTGAGCTGAAACGACAGCGCCATCGCAAAACATCCGGCATGCGCCGCCGCGATCAGCTCCTCGGGGTTGGTGCCGCTCCGCCCCCCAGCGTCTGCAAACCGCATCTTCGTGGAGTACGGCTGCTCCGCCAACACCCCACTTGGGGTGGTCAGGATACCCGCACCTTCCAATCCTGTGCCGCGCCAGACGGCCTTTCCGCTACGACGCATCGATCACTCCTGTTGATGAACGGCGATGAACACACGCCTGCCCGGCGACTCATCGCCCCGGATGCCCCGGAAGAACGAAGTGTAGCGCCGCGTGCCCGCGGCCGCCGCACGTGGGCGATGGGATGTAGCTTCTGAGTCCGATATGCTGCACGGTCGCTTTGACCGCACGAGGAGACTCTGTTCGTCTGGGAGCTCGAGATCGTTATCGTGGTAATGAGCGCTGCCACGACGGTGGCGCGCTTCGCACCCATCACGACAAATCAGGCGTATGGCTCGTCGCTTGCGCGTGCAATCGGTGCTTTTGTCAGTGCTTTTCGCGGTCGGTTGCGCTCAGAGGTTAGGAAAAAAAGAGAGCACGGGGGGCGAGTTGGGCGTGACTCTTTTCTCTCTTTCTCTTTTTCTCTTTTGCTCCGTGCGATCAGGTACTCGGTGCTGGCGTATGGCATGCGGAGGAACTGATGACGCTGAGATGCAGAGCACGCAGAGCACGCAGAGCTCGCAGAGGCAAAGCCGTTTGGTTGTCTCTGCGGCCTCTGCGCACTCTGCATCTCGGCGTCATCTGGCACGTAAACGGCCGCAGCTTGCATCGCTGAACCGATCACACAGAGGTTAGGAGAAAAAGAGAACACGGGGGGCGAGTTGAGCGCGACTCTTTTCTCTTTTTCTCTTTTGCTCCGT
>JANLVC010000199.1:0-6809 GCA_031363815.1 Gemmatimonadota bacterium | reverse complement strand
GATGCTTCGTCGGTGGAAAATCGGAGCGTGCGCGGCGTAGGCAGTGGCAGCCCGCTGCTTCGCGCTACGGCACGGACCGCGCTGTCATGCTGCGCGGGCGTTTGTGCGCCCATCGGCGCAGCGGCGAAGGTGGCGATCGCCAGGGACGAACCGATCAGGCGCTGCAGCGTCATGCACTGGTCTCCAATACCACGGTGAAGTCGCGGGCCCTCCCGCAACGGCATACGTGGGCGAAGCTACCCGCCGAACCCCATATTCGACAGCATGCGCCACTTTCTCCGTTCGTTTCTCGGCCTGCTCCTGACGCTGCTGGCAACACCCGTGGTCGCCCAACCAGCGTTGCCCCCATCTGCCGTCCCGCACAGCGCGTGGCAGGCCAAGCCAGCGCTCGGCATTCCCGCCGACGCCGCGCGTCGCAACAAGAAGGCCGGCGACTCGCTCGCGTTCCGCGAACTTACGGTCACCGTGCTGCAGACCATGGTGGATTCGAGCGGAGCAACGCCGGTGGATGTGGCACGCGTAAAGCTCGCCACCACGGGTGCGGGCGAAGCGCGTGTGGTGCGTGAAGGGGCGGCGTTCAACTGGCGAGGCTTTCACGTGGCCGTCGTGGCGATATACGGCCCGGGTGAACTCGGCGCGGGACTCGTGGCGCTCGAAGTCGCGACGATCGCGTCATTGCCCGCCAACATCGCCAACGCCACGGTGGCTGGCGGCGCCGAGATGCGGTTGAGAATCCCGCACACGATCACGCACGTCACGTTGCATCACACCGGTGACAGCAAGCCACTTGCGCGGGCCGATGATCCGGCGCAGCGGCTGCGCAACTTGCAGGCGTGGGGCGCGCGCGATCGCAATTGGTGGGACGTGCCGTATCACTTCCTGCTCGATCTCGATGGTCGCGTGTTCGAAGGGCGCGACTGGCACATGCAGGGCGAGACCAACACCACCTACGATCCCGGCGGACATTTTTTGATCAGCATGATCGGCAACTACGATGTGCAGGAGCCCAGCGCGGGGCAGCTTGGGGCGATTGCCGATCTCATGGCGTGGGCTTTGAAGACCAATAACCTGCCCATCGACCGCATCGGTGGGCACTCCAACTACGCCGACACCGGGTGCCCCGGGAAATACCTGCGACGCTATCTGGAGGATGGGACACTGCGCCGCATGGTGCAGCAGCGACTGAACGCTGCGTCGAACTAAGGTGGCTATGCCGCGCTCGCGTCGATCTCTTCCAGGTTTACCTGTGGCAGATTGGCGACCGTCGCGGCGTGCTCAATCGTCATGCTGACAAGATTTCCATCCTTGTCGAGGTCGACGTAGACGTTCTCGGAGATCTCCCGCGTTTCGTCAATTACGGCGTTTGAGAACTCCAACAGCGCCGTATCGGTGTCCCTGAAATACTTGACGTTCATGGATGGAACCTTCGGTCAAAGAACGCGTTGTGCACGGCTACACCGTCTGCACGAAGGACAACCCGGAGGTACCGTGCTTCCTCTGGATTGTACACCCACCGGCGAATCCGGCCATCCGCCTGCATCGCTTCCGCCGTGGGATGCTCAACCGCCAGGAGGATCCACTCGTCTCGAATCCGAGCGCGATCCGGTCGCTGGCGGGTGTAACCGAAGTATTCCGTGAACTTCACGATGTGTGATCTGGGGTGGGCATGAGACGCGGTGGAATCGTGCGCAACGCGCGCAGGAGCGAGCGCCCGTCCATCGTAGCGGGTATCGATGCGCCACCGAGTTCGAGCATCGTGGGCGCGATATCGGCGTTGCTGGCGAGCGCATTCGGCTACACGGCGGCGGGAGCGACGCCCGGATAGCGCACGATCAGCGGAATGTGCGTGCTCGGCTCGTACGCCAGCCGGCGTTCCTGCGCCAACCCGAATTCGCCGTAGAAGAATCCCTGATCGCTGGTCACGATGAACACCGTCTCGTCGAGTATGCCCCTCGCTTCCAGCGCCTTGATCACGGCACCGATGCCGCGATCCACCGACAGCAACATGCGTAGCCGATCGCGCACGTACTTGTCGGGGAGGCCACCCTTCGGGCTGCGCGGATCGTTCACATCGACCGAGAAACGCGCAACGCTGAGATGGCGCGTTGTCCGGCACGTCGCTGGTCGCCTGCCTGAAACTGGCCTCCGCTTAGGGAAGGCCCACGATCCGTTTCGCGATGGGCAGAAGCTGTGTGCTATCGGCATCCTTACCGAAGCCGGGGCCGCACGCGATGATCATGTAAGTCCACACGAGCCGCGGGACACCGAGGGAGCTGCAAGATTTCTCGGCGTTCGCATGGAAGTGTCCGGGCAACCCAGACACATCAATCGGACGGCCCGCATTTGGCGGCATCATCTGGCGCAGTTGCTGGACGGCCACCGCATTCGAGCTGGCACGATACGCGTTCACCCAGAGTTCGCGTTTGAGATTCGGCTCCTTGAACTTGCATGCGCTCGAGTCGACATACTCCGGCTGCGTCGCCGGCCCGAGAAGATCCGTTGCGCGTGGCGTGCCGATGGTCTCGCACATGCCTGCCAGCAAGCGCATCCCGAGGGCGACGGATTCATTCGGCACCCAGGAGGCCGAGGCACGGTCACCACGGAAGCGCGCTACAGCATCGGCCACATCCATCGCCTCAGAGACGAACCAGCCGCTATCCGCGTGCATCGGCCGCAGTTCCCGGCTACCGGACACTGTGCGCGCCGCGATGACCGCCTCGGTCCATTCGCGCATGACGTGACCCGCTTGGACCAACCCATCGATACTGTAATGCGGTTGACGGGCATGGACGACATGCGCCCACAACGCCTCGCGCTGCCTCATGCCTCGCCAGAGCGCCCTGGCGTCATCCGTACCGGCGATGTCATCGGTCGCGCCCGAGAGGCTCAGAGCCGGAATAGCGCGAAGTGTGGCGCTGTCCAGCGGGATGCCGCGAAGATGCGAATGGTAGTGGATGAATCCGATGGTCCGGTCGGGGTGCAGGGCCGCGAAGGTCGGCCCGAAGTTGCCCGCGGCGGAGAACCCGAACAGGACCAAGCCCGCGTCCCGCAACTCTGAATGGCCGGTAAGCGTCGCTGCGCTCGCCAGGGCATTCAGCAAGGCAGTCGCCCCTCCCTGTGCTGCGTTGCGGACGAACTGCTCTGTCGGCGCCAGTCGGTCCTGCCTGGGGATCGTGAGACGCAGCATGGCACAGCCGGCGCGGGCGCACATGGCCCGCCAATCGCGGTCATCGAACGCGTACTGTTCGAGGTCGCGATTTAGGAAGACGACCGTCGCGCGAACCGGACTCGAGGGAGCGGGGACAAGCACCTCGAATGTCGCGCTGTCTGACGTGCTTGGCAGTGGCACCTTCCCGAAGACATGGAGCTCGGACACCACGCCGCTTGTGGGCAGTGCGGGTTTCGGCGTGGCACAGCCGGCTGCAGCCGCGAGCGCGACGAGGAGCGCAGTGAGGCGGGGCATCTTTCGTATGCGGGATAGGAGGGGCGCAATTGGCTGGACCCGTTTGCAGGCGTCTGGCCGGGTGAACGGCACCAGTATTGGGGCGCACCCGGACTCGCCGCTTACCTAGCGTCGCATTTACGCCGAAATCGGCCGGTTTCCTGCTGGAGTGCTCAGTTCGCGGGGGCCTCTGCGGCGATCAACGTTGCGCCACGTGGCCGAGTCGTTCGCGTAGCCCGGTCGCCCAGTTGAATATGACCGTGGGTTGATTGGCACTGCCGACAGGTTGGACCACGACGATCCGTTTTCCATCCGGCATGACATCGTAGTGTGGGCTGCCGATGGCTCGGCTCCAGAACTGGTCGCCCGCCACCCGTCGCGTCGCAACAACTCCTGGTCTGGCTCCCCAGTCGAGGGTCACCGAAACGACATTTCCGTCCTCGCGGTAGAACAGCTCGCGCTCGCCGTTCCACACCGGGTCCAGGCTTCCGGGACGCGATACCCGAAGCGTTCGGTAGGGAGACGCGAGCTCCCGAACCTGAATCCCCTCATGCTGATATGCGAGCAGTCGTCCGCTCGACGAGAGAATTGGCCGCGTGCCCTGCAACCTCGTCGTTGTCTGCCAGGTCAGCGCGCTGTCACGCTCCATGATGCGTACGTGGTCGCCGACCCGATCATGCTGCACGCCTTGGCCATTTTGCAGGACCACAAGCTGCTCGGACGACGGCGAAAGCCGCGCGGTCCACACCCCGCTGATCAGTCGCTGTGCCGGTTCCGTCTGATCACGCAGCTGTCGCCACATTTCGGGATTCGGACTCACGGTTTTGAGCCACTGGAGTGACCGGCCGTCGGGCGTCCACTGCGGGCCGCTGCTCATTCCGTCCCACGTGAACCGTGACAGCGCACGAGTCGCGATATCGAGGATCCACACATCCTGCGCTTTCCTGTCGCCAATCGTGACTGCGATGAGACGCCCATCTGGTGATACGCGTGGTGAACTCAGCTCTGCCGGCCCCGTGAGAATTTCCGAGGTTCGGCGAACCGGATCCAGCAGCGCGATTTGCCGCGAACGGTCCGATGGCAGGTATACCAGCGTGCCGCTCTCGGATAGCGCGAGCTGCATGTCGCCGCGCTCGAAGACACGCACGTCGGACAGCAGGGCCACCGGTAGGCCGATGACACGGCCAGCAACTGGATCGAATCGCACACCCATGAGCTGTCCATTGCGACGTCCGAACACGAGGAATCTAGGGCGCACGAATCGCGGACTTACCCCATCAATCCCCAAGCGAATGATGGATCCATCCGCAATGCGCACGAGTGCAAGCTCGCTGCTTTCCGGTTTCGGGCAATAGATCACAAACAGGACGTGCTTCCCGTCTGGCGTGACGTGCGGGTGGACATGCGTATTCTCCCCGCGTGCCTTATCCGGCTTCGTCAAGCTCCGATCCACTCCACTGCGAAAAGCGATGCGCAACCCTCCGTCGGCCATTCCGACGGTCGATTCATACACGACGCTTCCATCCGAAGCGAGAGAGAACCGGTTCGCTGAATCGACCAGTGTCCGCACCGGTCCACCATCTAAGGAAGCGACACGGATGACACGCCCAACTCGAAATGCAACAGCGCGCCCGTTTGCCGTGAACTGCGGCATGCGGGCGTTCTCCGAGCCAGCAACTGCACGCGGCGTTGGATCCTTCAGCGAGCGCACATAAATCCGCTCAGGCGAGGTGCCCCCCACGTACGCGATTCGTGTTCCCGCTGGGTCAATGGCGAGCAGCGAACCGGGCATATCAGATCGCAGTCGCACGGAGTCATCGAACACAAGGCTCAACTGCGCGCGCGTTTCCACGCTGGTGCTCACGTCAGGCGGTCTGGTGATAAAGGTCGCGACAGCGGCAATACCTGCCACAGCAATACCCGCAGCCCAGCCAAGGGGCCGGAGCACCGACTTCGGAAGCCCCGGCGTATGTACCGCGAGTGCTTCATCGGCCGGAACATGCTCACCAATGGACGATTCTGAATCGGCAAGAATGCTGATCGGGCGATCACCTGCCAGCCGAATCGACGCTCTCAGCTCGACGAGCGCTTGCGACGGGCCGACATCCAGCTCGGCTCTCAGCGCCGCCGCGTGCATGTCGAACGCCCGCTTCGCGCGGATCCGGTCACCAGATGCCACGCACAGCTCCATCAGCGCACGAACAGTCTGCTCGGCGCATGGCTCAAGCTGCACGGCCACCTCCGCCCAGTGAATGGCGCGCGCGTAGTTCCCGCCGAGCCGTTCCTGAGCGACCAGCGTACTCGCGCCTTTGACAGTCGCCGCGTGCAGCTGCGCGCGCTGACCCTCCAGCCAACACTCGAACTCCGGGGCGCCGGAGACGAAGAATCCCGACAATAAGGGGCCCCGATACGTCTCGACCGCCCGGGCATGGTCACCCCGATCCATCGACGCACGCACGTCGGACGCATCACACCGCATCAGCGAGTGCTCCAGTCGAACTGCCCCGCGGCCTATGTTGACGATGGCACGAGGGCCCAGTGCCCGCCTGAGGAAGGAGAGTGCCTGCGTCAGCGAGTTCCTCGCACTATCGGACGAGTGCTCTGGCCAGAACATCGCGAGCAATGCATCTCGTGAATGCGTGCCCAAGGGACTGTCCAGCGCCAGGTAAACCAGGAGTGCAAACCGCTTTGGTTGCGCCAACACCGCAGTGATGGCCTGACCGCGGTCGTCCAGCAGCTCTCGAGTGCCAAGAATGCGAAGCTCTATTGCCATGCTGCTTTGCTGTGCGCCTGTCGGGTGAGTTGAGTGTAAGGATTCGCCAAACTGTTGGTGCTACGTCCCCGATAGGCCGCAGGTCAGGGTTGCCAATCATACCGGTGCCCTCATCGGCCTGCCACCGCCACTCATGACGGCACCGCCTCCTCGCATCAGTGAACGTGTTCCGCCCTGGAATTGGAAGCTGCAGAGGCGGCCGAGCGCGCTTGCGAGGGCACGCCTGACGCACGCCGCGGCGTGGTGACGCAACCCTCTCGACTCGTGTCCTACTCGCGCAGGAGTTTTGTTCACACCCTGACCGACGCGTAGAGTGCGGACACTTGGCGAAAGCTCCGCGTTTTTTCGCGCCTCCGTGACGCAGAAGTCTACAGCGATCAAGAAAAGGTTCGGCTCTTTTCCGTGATTGCATTGGTATGAGCTGACCAACTCGTGTGGGAATGAAGAATGGGTGTTCATCCATTTGCGGATTGTCTGAGCACCGCCACTTCCCACATCCTTTGTCGCCCACCTGACACCCCCGGGCGCGAGCTCTAGCAGAGGGGACTCATCTGTTAACTGGTCAGAAGTGCCCTCTTTGAGGACACGCCACGC
>JANLVC010000194.1:0-1931 GCA_031363815.1 Gemmatimonadota bacterium | reverse complement strand
CGCCCCCTCGAAACTCCCCTCTATACTGCGAGGTTTACCGCCGTCTCATCATCTGCCAGTTCGGGGAAGCCCTGCTTTAGCGACGTCAGGATGCCGATTCCGCTATCCGCTACCGTAAACCCGACGTTGTCATCATGCGCGACCGCTTGGACATATCCGCCGAAGACGCACTCAGAATGGTTGAGCACATTGTCGGTGATCTCATTGAGAGACCACTCCAGAGCTTTTAGTTGAACTCTGGAAACCTTGATCGTACGGAGCATGACCTCCAAGAGATCATCGACCGCTGCCTTCTGCTGCGGACCGTCGACGAATCGTTGCGTCGACAAGTGCTTGCGGTTTGCCGAGTCCGACTTTGGAAACTCTGTCGGCACCAGAAAGTGCGCCCAGTTGCAATTGATAAAGTGACGGGAGAAGCTCTGATCGATCGGGAGCAGCAACGAGAATCTGACCCCCTTGGCGCGAAGCTCATCAACCGTGCACAAAATTGGCAGCATCCCGTTGTGGTATGCTGACGCGCAGGAGGTGAAGTCGAGCACGATGTCCCCGACGCCCCGCGCGCTGAGCTTCTCCAGCTCGAAGAGAAAGTCGTTGTGTTGCCATGAGCCGACTTTGCCGCAGGCAACAAGGCGGTTGCCCTCAGTCAGGAACGCCGATTGGTAAGTCACGATGATGATCTTGGTTAGCCATCTAACGCTTACGTTGTGCAGCGGCCGCTCAAAATAGGAAGCCGTGAACGGAGGCGCGCCAGCGCCGCAGTTACACGGCGCACCGCTGAGCGGCCGTCTGCACCAACGTGAGGTTAGGCAGCCACTGTTCGGCCTGTACGGTCGCTCACGGCGACTGCATGTCGAAGCCCACCGTGAGTAGGTGCAGCGCCATCAGGCGTTCGAGATTCGCCAGATCGTGGGCGAGCACCACGTGGACGCCCGCCCGCTGCAGGTCGCGCAGCCAGCGGAGCTCCGCGTCGACGGCTAGCCGATCCTCGCCGCCAAATCGTCGCGTCGTCGCTTCGGGCTTGTGCCGTTGATTCGTGATGCCGTCCATCGTCCACGCGACGTCCCCCGCCAGCAGCAGCTCCTCGCCGGTCTGGAGCTTCACGAACACCATCTGCGAGCCAGGCGTGTGCCCGGGGGCTTTGATCACGACCACGCCGGGTGCCAACGGCATCAGGCGCTCATAGTCAAACTGCAGATACTTGGCGCTCGTCGCTGAGTCGATGCGGATGTCGGGGCGGCTGGGGTGATCCACAAGCGTGCGAACCTGCGCGCGCAAAAGCAGGGTGTGGGATTGGATGGTTGCGAGGAAGGGCGACTGCAGCACACCCGCGATATGGTCGTAGTGTTCATGCGTGACCAGCACCAAGCGCGCGTCGCGCATCGCCGCATGAATCCGCTGGTGCGTCGTGTCGTTAAAGGTCTTGCTGGTCGGCACGAACGAGCGATCCATCGCGGCGTCCACGATGATCCATCCACGTGGGAATCGGATCTGAAAGACGGGGACCGCCGCGCGCATGGTGTCCGGACCCGCGCCTTCGACCCAATCGGCACGCGGGATCGAGAACGGCGTCTGCAGCTCCAGTCGGATCGCGGTCGGCGCGGCGCCGGGGATGGTGCCGGCCAGGCGCCGAACCTCCGACAGCTGCGGTGCCGCGAAGGGCTCGCTCTGTGCCGCGAGGCGCGTGCGAACGCCAACGCTCAGCAGGGCGCACATGACGAGGGAACGACAACCGACGCGTGCCATCGGGATTCGGGATAGGATGCTGAAAGGAGAGGAGGCTGGTTGGCTGCCTTGTATCTACCGTTTTCATGATTCTGCAGTAGTTCTGATCAGGGCGCCAGCTCGATGCGGTCTGGGTGGCAAACACCGTGCGTTAGCCGGAGCGGCGTGCCTGATCATTCGTCGTGAGAGCCCGAACAGTTGCGTGGGCC
>JANLVC010000140.1:0-9073 GCA_031363815.1 Gemmatimonadota bacterium | reverse complement strand
GCTGCTCATTTCGAGCGAGCTACCGGAGCTGCTTGCACTGTCCACGCGCATTCTGGTGCTGCGCAACGGGCGATTGTGTGGCGAGCTGAGTCGCGCCGAGGCCACGCAGGACCGCTTGCTGCGGATGATGGCAGGGCTAGTGCTGCGACCGGTTAAAAAGTAGGTAAACAGAGGGTCGGAGAATCCGGGCGGCTCCTATCCTTGGCCGGTATGCCCAGACCTCCCTTGTCGTTTCGGTGGTGGGTTTGATCGGCGGCAGAATCACCCAGAACCCAAAACCCAAAACCCACGGCCTCAAGCGTCAAGCCCAGAGCCTCTCGCGGTGGGCGATGGGCTTGAGGCCGTGAGTGGTGGGTACTGGGTGGTGGGTTTGATCGGCTGCGGTGGTGGCGACCGACAGATCGCTACTACCAGGCACTGCTTCATCGCGAATTACACGGATAGCACGCGAATTTGCTCCGGGTTGACGACACGCTACGGCGCGAGTTCGACGGATCCTGTTTTTGTTGTTGAACAACGAAAAGCGAACTGCTCTACGCCAACGATCCTTGGCGTGCGTGTTCGTGAGCTTATCCGTGTCGTTCTCCGCGTGAATTTGTGGTCATGCTGTTGTGATCTCGCCGAATCGCGAGCGGAATCACCCAAAATCCAAAACCCACGGCCTCACGCGTCAAGCCCAGAGCCTCTCGTACTGCCTCCTCACCACGATGACGTGGCGCTTCACCCGCCAAGACGCGCGCCGGACGTTCGGTTATAAAAGCCACTCTCTAAGCGGTCGCAGTACTAGCGTGAGGCCTGGCGCGATGCCGAATCAGCTACGGCGAGGATCGTACGCCATGAACTCCTCCGGTGTTTCCACCTTGGTGTTGCCGCTGCAGCACTCACCATCGTTCGAGAAGAAGCACCACGGCACGGTGCATCGCATGCGCGAACTCGTGCACGAAGCTCGCTGACAGCCAGCACACGGAGTACACGGAGATCACCCACACGATTCCACGAAGAGCCCTTTTGTAGAACGCTGCGTAGTCGTGCACCAACTCGACCGGCTTGCCGGTGTCCGCACGCCATCGCGCCGGTTCCGGCAAACATCCATCGCCGCCTGTCGTATCTCCCAGTGTGGTGGGTGCCGATAATGTGACGGTTCCGCTGCCGGTGTTCCAGAGCGAATTTCGTGCAGCGCGTAGCACCCACAGAAACCCTCGCCGTCGAACGGGACGACCATAACATGCTCACCCTGCGCCCTTTCGCCCTCGTCATCATGCTGAGCGTACCGGTTCTTCCTGTGCACGCGCAGCAGGTCCACTGGGGCGACGCTGTGCCCAGGGGATGGCGGGGAGACTGGCCCGCCGAGCTGCACACGTCGGCCGAGAAGAGCGGCTTTACGCGGACGCTCAGCACGCTGCAACTGCACGAATACATCAGCGAGCTCAAGGGACGGAGCGAGCAGTTGCATGTCTTCAACATGTTCGTGAGCCCGTTGCGCAAGGCGGCGCCGGCCATGGTGCTCGCCAGCCCGCGCATCACGTCGGCACAACAGGCGCGGGCGTCGGGAAAGCCGGTCGTGTTCTTGATGGGGAACATCCACCCGCCCGAGTCCGAAGCCGCCGAGGCGCTGCTGCTTGTAGCGCGCGACCTGCTGCTCGGTCGGCGCAGGGACTTGCTCACCAATCAGATCGTGATGTTGGCACCGATCTTCAACGTCGATGGCACCGACACCTTCGTCACGAACAATGGCGACCTCGGCAGCGAGACCCCGTACATACACGGAGTGCGGGAGAACTCGCAGGGGCTCGACCTCAATCGCGACGCGGTGAAGCTCAACACCATCGAAGCGAACGGACTGTATCGCACGCTCAATGCGTGGGATCCCCTGCTCGTCCTCGATGGCCACCTGATGGACCGCGTGACGCATGGCTACGCGAACACATACGGCACGACCACGGTGCCCGCATCGCACGCCGGACCGCGAGATTACATGACGGAAAAGCTCTTTCCGGCGGTCCGCGAGCAGGTGCGCCGTGGGTACGGACTCGAAGTGTTCACGCACGCGCTCTTCACGCCCACGACATGGCCGCCCATGGCGTGGAGTCACGACGCCGCAGCATGGACGGTCGAAGCGAAGTTCATCATCAACGATTACGGCCTGCGCAATCGCTTCGCGATCATCACCGAGACTCCCGGACAACCAACCTTCGAACGTCGCGTGTACGCGCAGTACGCGTACTTCATGGCGTTGCTCGAGTACACGAACACGCACGCCAGGGAAATGCAAGCCGTGGTGAAAGCCGCCGACGACGAAACCGTGGCGCGCGTGCTGGCCGGTGCGGAGTCGGGGACGCTCCGCAACTGGCTCGATGGCGAATACACGTCGCGCGGCACGATCGACGTGTTGGGATATCGGAGTAACGTCGCGGAGTTCCGCCCGGGCACGAGCAGGATGAGCACACGACCGGGCACCGCATCGGGCAAGCCGGAGGCGGTGCGCGTAAACGACCTCACCATGCCCGTCGGCACGCGCGATGCATCGGTGCCGCGTGGCTATCTGATTCCCGCCGCGTTGAGTGACGTGGTGACGAAGCTGCAGGCGCACAACATCACGCTCCGTGTGCTCGACAAGCCGATGCGCGCGGAGGGAGAGGAGTTCGTGATCGATCGCCTGCGCAAGGTGCGAAGCGCGGGCTACGACATGACCGTGCTCGATGGCGCGTTCACCGCGAAATCGGTGCGCGAGTTTCCCGCCGGCACGTACTATCTGGACATGGCGCAGCCAATGGCCAACGCCGCCTTCTACTACCTCGAACCGCAGGCACGTGACGGGTTTGTCGGTTGGGGGGTGTTGGATGAGGTATTGCGCGGGCTTGGTGCGCGAGAACGTGCTGTCGTCTATCCGATCTTCAAAGTTCGCCGGGAACTGCCGCAATGATGCGCGCCGAGGCCGCAACACCCCCAGACACGAGAGTTCTTGTCCAATGTCCGTGATGACGAGCAGCCCAAGATGAAACCAGAGAAGGTCGTCGCGATTGGCGCCCAATGACCGGCAAAGCCATCATCGCCGGCTGCGCAATTGGCCAGGTTCTGGCATGCGAAGACGGTCTCAGCTTTTGGGGCGGCGTTGATCCGCTAACGGGCATCGTCATCGACGTGCATCACCCCCTTTGCGGGCAATCGCTTGCCGGAAAGGTGCTGGTGATGCCGACCACGCGCGGCTCGTGCAGCGGCAGCGGTGTGATGCTGGATCTGGCGCTGAACGGCATCGCGCCTGCGGCATTCGTGTTCCGTGAGGCCGAGGATGTGGTCACCCTTGGTGCCATGATTGCGGGTCGGATGTTTGACCGACCTGTGCCGGTGGTGCGGCTGGAGGCCGAGGCGTTTGCGATGGCGATGGCGGCACAAAATGCCGAGTTGACCGAGGGTGCCCTGATCGCGGACGGGGTCGCCCTGCCGCTGGAATCCCCGGCGGTGGCCGAGCTAACGCTCTCGGCACAGGATCGCGCCATGCTGGATGGCGCTGATGGCCCGGCACGGCGCATCGCGATGGAGGTGATCTGCGCCATGGCGGCGCTGCAGGGCGCCACGGCCCTTGTCGATGTGACCCAAGGCCATATCGATGGCTGCATCCTTGCCAACACGGCCAACCTGCGCTTTGCCGAAACCATGGCCGAAATGGGCGGGCGCGTCTGTATCCCCACCACGATGAATGCCATCTCGGTCGATCACGACAATTGGCAAACGCAAGGTGTGCCGCCAAGCTTTGGCCTGCGCGCCGCCCGTCTGGCGGATGCGTATGTAAAAATGGGCGCACGCCCCACCTTCACCTGCGCGCCCTACCTTCTGGAGACCGCGCCAGAGGCGGGCGAGAATATCGGCTGGTCGGAATCGAACGCCGTGATCTTTGCCAATACCGTGCTGGCGGCGCGGACGGTGAAACACCCCGACTACCTTGATCTTTTCATCGCCATGACCGGGCGCGCGCCGCTGTCTGGCGTCTATCTACCCGCCAACCGCGCCGCACGCCGCCGGGTTCATATCGACCTGCCGCTGGGGCATGATGACGCACTTTGGCCAATTCTGGGCTATCTCGCCGGCCAGCTTGCGCCGGACCGTATCCCCCTTTTAACCGGGCTGGAGGCGACCATCCCTTCGCGCGATGATCTGAAGGCGATGTGCGCCGCTTTTGGCACCACCTCGGCCGCGCCGATGCTGCATGTCGCGGGCCACACGCCCGAGGCAGCAGATTTTCCGGAACCCGCCGACAGCGTCACCGTCACCCGCGCCGACCTTGCTCGCGTTTGGGCTGAACTCAACCTGGGGCCGCAGCAGATTGACCTTGTCGCCTTTGGCAGCCCGCATTTCTCGCTGACCGAATGTCGCGCGCTGGCCGATCTGGCCATCGGCCACCGTGCGGCAGGCACCGCAGTCATCATCACCGTGGGGCAAGACGTGCTTGCCCGTGCCCGCGCCGAGGGTACGCTGGCGCGGCTTGAGGCATTTGGCGCGCAGCTGTTTCCCGACATCTGTTGGTGTTCGATCACCGAACCGCTGATGCCCCCCAAGGCCCGCAACTTGATGACCAATTCCGGCAAGTACGCCCATTATGCACCTGGCCTGTCGGGCCGCATGGTGCGGTTCGGCTCTTTGGCCGAGTGCGTGGAAACGGCACGGACAGGGAGTGCCCCCACGTCTCCCCCCGACTGGTTGAAAGAGGCTTGAGAGGCGCCGCAGCAAGACGATCCCTGTGATCTCGGCCCATGCCGTGGGCAAAGTTGGCGACGTGATTCCGACTCGCTCGCGAGGTAAGCGACCACGGCGTATACTCGGCGAACACTCGATCGACCCTGCATGAATTTCCTATCGACAGGATAGCTTGCCCATGCCCTTCAGTCAGACGCGTGCCTGCTCGCGTTTACTTCTCCGCGCCGCCGCCGTAGTCGCTGCTACAGCGCTCCCTGCCGCGCACCTCGTCGCCCAGGCGAAGCCAACATCCAAAACGCCCGCGGCTGCCTCGGCATTAACCGCTGCCGCACCGGCCACGCCCAGCTTCGCCGAGTTGCTCAAGCGCGTCGAGTGGCGCTCGGTCGGGCCGGCCAACAACGCTGGCCGCATTTCGGTGGTGACCGGCGTGCCTGGCGATCCGCTCACGTACTACGTGGCCGGCGCCAACGGCAGCATCATCAAGACCACCAACGGTGGCACCACCTTCAAGCCGATCTTCGACCGGCAGAGCGCCGGCTCGATCGGCGCCATCGCGGTGGCGCCGAGCGACCCCAATATCGTGTATGTGGGCACGGGCGAGGGGAATCCGCGCAACAACGCGTCGGTGGGCGACGGCATGTACAAGTCCGTGGATGGCGGCGAGCACTGGATGCACATCGGGCTCGAGAAATCGGACAAGATCGCGCGACTCATCATCGATGCGAAGAACGCGGACATCGTGTATGCCTGCGGACTCGGGCGCGAGTGGGGACCCAGCGAGGAGCGCGGCGTCTTCAAAACCACCGACGGCGGCACCACGTGGAAGAAGGTGCTGTACGTCGATCCACAGACATCCTGCTCCGATATTTCGGCCGACCCCAACAACAGCAACATCCTCTACGCCGGGATGTACACCTATCGGCGCTGGGCATGGCACCTCGAATCGGGCAGTGGCAATACGGCCGTGTACAAGAGCGTGAACGGGGGCGCGTCGTGGGAGAAGTTGTCCGGGCCCGACAAGCTGCGCGGGCTGCCGCGTAAGGCGATGGATCGCATCGGCGTGGCCGTGGCTCCGAGTGATCCGAGCATCGTGTACGTGTTGAGCGAAACGAAGGATGAAGGCGAGTTGTGGCGCAGCGACGATGCCGGCCGCACGTGGCGCACGGTCAACCGCGATCCCAACATCAACTTTCGCCCGTTCTACTACGCCGACATTCGCGTCGATCCGAAGAATCCGAACCGTGTCTTCACGCTCTCGGGCGGTTTGTACTTCTCGGAAGACGGCGGTCTCAACTTCCGCACGATTGCCCGCGATGTGCATGGCGATCATCAGGCCATGTGGATCGATCCGGTCGACCCGCGCTACATCCTGAGCGGCAGCGACGGTGGATGGCAGGTGAGTCGTGACGGTGGCAAGAACTGGGATGTGGTGAACACCTTCGCCTTCACGCAGTTCTATCACATCAACTACGACATGCAGACGCCGTACCGCGTCTGTGGCGGATTGCAGGACAACGGCAACTGGTGCGGGCCGAGCAACTCGCTGTCGGGGCAAGGCATCCGGCAGGCCGACTGGGTGAACATCTCCGGCGGCGATGGGTTCTTCACGGTGCCCGTGCTCGACAAACCGTGGCTCGTGTACAGCGATGCGCAGGGCGGCATGCTCAACATCACCGATACGCGCAGCGGCGTGCAGAAGACGATTTACCCGTATCCCAATCGCGTCGGCTCGGTTGGTGACGCGATGATCGGCCACAAGTATCGCTTCAACTGGAATTCGCCGATCGCGCTGTCACCGCAGAATCCCGGCGTGGTGTACTTCGGTGGCAACGTGCTGTTCCGCTCGCGGAACTACGGGCAGAAATGGGAAGTGATCTCCCCCGACCTGACCACCAACGATCCCAAGAAGCAGCAGTCGTCGGGTGGCGAGATCGTGGTGGATAACACGGCCGCCGAGTTTCACTCCACGCTGTTGAGCATCGCGCCGTCACCGCTCGACTCGAACGTGATCTGGACCGGTTCGGACGACGGCAACGTGCAGGTCACGCGTGATGGCGGCAAGACATGGAGCAACGTCTTCGTGAATGTTCCCGGTCTCAAGCCGGCGGCGTGGATTGCCACGGTGGAGGCGTCACACTTCGACGCGGGCACGGCCTATGTGACCGCCGATCATCATCAGGACGACGACTACTCGCCGTTCGTGTACATGACGACGGACTTCGGTAAGTCGTGGAAGTCCATTCGTGGCGACCTGCCCGATCGCGCGTGGTGGACGCATGTGATTCGCGAAGACCCGCGCAATCGCAACCTGTTGTATGTCGGCACGGAAGCGGGCGTATATGCATCGTGGGACCGCGGTGCCCATTGGGTGTCGCTGCGCGGCGACCTGCCCGTGGTGCCGGTGCGCGACATCCAGATTCACCCGCGCGACAACGACCTGCTGCTGGCCACGCACGGTCGCGGTCTGTACATCCTCGATGACCTTGCGCCACTCCAGAAACTCGGCGAAGAACAGGCCAACGAGGCTGCGCTCTTCGACATCCGTCCATCGATTCGCTGGACCATCTGGAACCGCGACGGCGACCTCGGACAGCGTCGCTACGCCGGAGAGAATCCGCCGAATGGCGCGATCATCTCGTACTACCTCAAGTCGCAGCCGACGGACGCCGTGAACGTCGAGGTGGCCGATGCGTCCGGGCGCGTGGTGCGCCGCTTCGATCGAGTGCCCGACGAGGCCGGTGTGAACCGCGTGGTGTGGGACCTGCGTGAAGAGGCGCCGGCCGGTGGCGGGCTTGGTAGGCGCGGCGGTGGTGGCGGTGCGGGCGCCGGAACGGCAGCAGCCGATACGTCGCTTGCCGGTCTGCGTGAGCGTCGCCGCGCGGCAGCCGGAGAGCGCGATACGGGAGCCGGGGAAGAGAATTTCTTTGGCCCAGCCTCGGCGGCCGCCGTGCCGGGCACCTATCAGGTGACGATGATCGTGGCGGGCAAGCGCTACACTAAGCCGGTGGTGGTGCAGAACGATCCGCGCATCGAGATGACGGCCACGCAGGTTACGGCGCAGCATGAGGCGGCCCGGGCGATCGAAACCACACAGGGACGCGTGACTCGCGTCGTGAGCAGTCTCGATGACCTGATTCGGCAGTTGACTGCGGTCCAGTCGGCGTTGCGCGCGGCACCGGGCGCTCCCAACGGCGCGGCGGCGTTGGTCGAAATCGAAAGCACGACGAAGGACATGCGGCACTTCCGGGACTCCGTACTGGCGCGACCGCTGCCCGGACTCGGCTACCGCCAGTATCCGCGACTGCGCGAGGAGATCCAGACCATCAGTGGGATGATCTCGCGTCCGCAGTGGCCGATCACGGAAGGGGAAAAGCTGCGATCAGGCGAGCTTCAAGTGGAGACCGACGACGCGCAGGGGCGCCTGGACGCGATCATTCGCGATCGGGTGGGCAAGATCAACGAGCTGCTGAAAGGCTCACCGCACATCATCACGCCGGGGACGCCGCGGGTGGTGCCGTAGCGCGCCTCGGGTCGTACTGCGCGGCGCATCATCCGCCGCGCAGTACGTGCGGGAACTCCAAGCCGTAGCGTTCAAGCGTGGCCTCGCCCACACCCGGCCCACGAGTAGAACATCACGCCATCGCTGGGCAGCCCGTCGTGTCCCGCGCGGCCGATTTCCTGATGCTACGACTCGATGTCCTTCCGCATGTCGAGACGAATGACGAACCACACATTGGACGTGTCGATGCCCATCCCGAAGGCGACGGTGGCGACGATCACGTCGATGTCAACCCGCTGGAACGCCTCCTGATTGCGCGCGCGTTCGTCGGGGGCGAGGCCGCCCTGCCCTTTCTTGCGCGTCGCGATCCCTCCAGTGCGCCTCGGGCACTACGAGGAGTTGGCTTTTATGGCTCTTCGTGCTTTTGTGTGGGTGATTTGAGTGGGTCGTGTACGACGATCCGTCGCGCCGGGCGATCGGCGGACATTCGCGTGGATCCGCGGCAAAGCAGTTTCATTCAAGAGTTCGCCGAACAGCCTCACCGCCGATTAGCGCGAATGCTCGCGGATGACCAGCACATACTTTGATAGGATGGTCGTGTACGACGATCCGTCGCGCCGGGCGATCGGCGGACATTCGCGTGGATCCGCTGTACAGCAGTTTCGTTCAAGAGTTCGCCGAACAGCCTCACCGCCGATTAGCGCGAATGCTCGCGGATGACCAGCACATACTTTGATGGGATGGTCGTGTACGACGATCCGTCGCGCCGGGCGATCGGCGGACATTCGCGTGGATCCGCGGCAAAGCAGTTTCATTCAAGAGTTCGCCGAACAGCCTCACCGCCGATTAGCGCGAATGCTCGCGGATGACCAGCACATACTT
>JANLVC010000136.1:0-13171 GCA_031363815.1 Gemmatimonadota bacterium | reverse complement strand
GGTCATCCGCTGGCATTCGCGCCAATCGGCGGTGAGGCTGTTCGGCGAACTTTTGAACGAAACTGCTGTACCGCGAATCAACACGAATGCTCGCGGATCGCCCGGCGCGACGCGACGGATCGTCGTACACGACCATCCCATTAAAGTATTTGCTGGTCATCCGCGGGCATTTGTGCCAATCGGCGGTTATGCTGTTCGACGAACCCAAACGAAACTGCTTTACCGCGGATCAACGCGAATGTCCGCCGATCGCCCGGCGCGACGGATCGTCGTATACGACCATCCCATTAAAGTATTTGATGGTCATCCGCGGGCATTCGCGCCAATCGGCGGTTATGCTGTTCGACGAGCTCCTGAACGAAACTGCTGTACCGCGGATCAACACGAATGTCCGCCGATCGCCCAGCGCGGCGCGGCGCGACGGATCGTCGTATACGACCATCCCATCAAAGTATGTGCTGGTCATCCGCGGGCATTCGCGCCCATCGGCGGAAAGGCTGTTCGGCGAACTCCTGAGCGAAACTGCTGTACCGCGGATCAACGCGAATGTCCGCCGATCGCCCGGCGCGGCGCGACGGATCGTCGTACACGACCATCCCATCAAAGTATGTGCTGGTCATCCGCGGGCATTCGCGCTAATCGGCGGTGAGGCTGTTCGGCGAACTCCTGAACGAAACTGCTGTACCGCGGATCCACGCGAATGTCCGCCGATCGCCCGGCGCGACGGATCGTCGTACACGACCCACTCAAATCACCCACACAAAAGCACGAAGAGCCGCTTTATATATTGCCGTGGACTACGGCTTCGGCCGCAGCGTTTCATGCTCGAAGACGATGCGCACACCGGAGTCCACCGGCACCAGCATGCCGGCGTAAATATACCGAGCCGTGTCGCGCTGCCCCGCGGCGAGCCAACGAAAGCCGCCGGTGACCAGCATCTGATTGGGGGCGATGGAATCAAACGTCAGCTTCTCCCACTCGAAGAACGCTGGAGCATTCCATTGGCCTTCGTAGTCGCCTTTGAGTTCCGCCTGCGACTGACGAAACGCATCACCGTTGAACACGATCAGCGCGCCGTCAGGGTGGTAGAAACCAGCGATCGCACTGCGGCGCGGCGTGGCAAGCGCGCGTCCGTACGATTCGTAATGCGCGGCAGCGGCTTCCCGCATTCCAGAGGCCGACAGCTGCGACGACGACTGCGGATCTTCACGCGTACAGGCGACGAGGACCGTCAGCACCGCGAGCAGGGGAAAGACTTTATGCAACCTCATCGCTTGTACTTCACATCGGCGAGCTGCACACGCACGCCGTCGGGGTCACGCAAGAAAATCTGATCTCCTGCCTCAAGAGTTGGCTGCGCGTCGGGGAGCGCGGCCTTGAGCGCCCGTAGGGCACGCGGTGCATCGAATTCATCGACACCAAAGCAGAAGTGGTCATATCCAGCGCGGTCGCCGGCCTCAAGGGCGTACAATCCCAAAAATCCATGATTCAGACGGAACTCGCATGAATCCTTGTCCTCGGCTTGCACCGGAAGCCCTGTGAGCGACTGATAGAACGCCTTCGATCGTGCGACGTCGGCAGTCCGGATCGTCACATGATTGATGGTGTGGGCGCGAAACAATGGCTCGTGTAGTTCGGCCGTCGTCGACGCATTGCCGCGCGTGCTGACCATGGTGCTGCCGAGTCCGAGGCCGAGCAGTCCGTGCAAGAGTTGACGGCGATTGAGATGACCGCCGTCGTACATGGCAACGAGACGCTCAAGTTCGTGGTGCATGTCGCTCCTGCAAGATGAGTGGATAGACTACCTGGACCGGATCAATACGCGGCACGGGAACAAGGGCGCACCGATCGACAGTGTGTCGCCGCGAATGCGGTACTGGCGCGGCTGGTCGGTACCGGTGTAGGCCGGGAGTGTGCCACCTTTCACGTGGTGAACGACCGTGGAGTCGGAGAGGATCGTGTACGTGCCGAAATAGCCGAAGTAGAACGGCCGCAGCTGATCGAGTGAGGAGAGACGAACGGGTTCCCCCGCCGTGGGGCCTGACACGGGCGTCCGCATCGCCTGAATCGAGAGCTCGCCCGTCGGAGTGTAGACGAACAGGCCCGTAGGATTCGGACCGAGCGGCTCTCCCATTGCGCCCGTCGAGTCCCGATCGCAAAACCGAACAATTTTCCACGTACCGACCAGTGAGGCGGGCCGCGTCTGCGCATCCGACGTCACCGGAAGCGTCACCACACTCAGACCCGCCAGCACCGCACACCACCACGCCCGCGCTGTCTGTTGCATAGGATTCGGTATTGAAGTTGAACCGCTGACGGTCGTGTTCCGGCATACGGATGCGTCGCTGGCATTCCGCCAGCCGTGAGCGGGCTCGCTAGGGCACCGGTTGTTTCAACCACTGGTCCAGCCACTGCCGCTCGTTCAACATCCGGTGCACCTGATTCCACGACCCGCTGATACTATGCGGCATGTCCTTGTACTGAATGATCTTCGCCGGCACTCCGTTTTTCTTGAGCGCCACGAACATCTGCTCGGCTTCAGAGTACGGCACGCGCTCGTCGATCTCGCCGTGGATGAACAGCGTTGGCGTCTTCACGCGTCCGGCATAGGTGAGCGGTGACTGACGGATCATGATCTCGCGCCCCTTCTCTTCCCACGGCGTGCCGTAGAACTCCGTCTCCTTGGTTACCGCGACGTCGGCGGTTCCGTAGTCACTCACCCAGTTCACGATCCCCGCACCAGGAATCGCGGCCGCAAAGCGATCGGGGTACTGCGTGATCAACCAGTTGGTCATGAAGCCGCCGTACGAGTGGCCCATGGTTGCCACGCGCCGACGGTCGATCGGATAGTGCGCGATCGCATAGTCGACACCCGCCATCACGTCCTGCCCATCCTTCGTGCCCCACGCGCCCCATGTGCCCCACAGGAACTTCTCGCCGTAGCCGGTGCTGCTGCGGAAGTTCACCTTCAACACCATGTAACCCTGCGCCGCGAAGTACTGACTCTTGAAGTCGAAAGCATAGCCGTCGGCCGCGTGCGGCCCGCCATGACTGCTTACCACGAGCGGATACGTGACCTCCGGGCGGTATCCATGCGGCAACAGCAGCCAGCCTTCGATGGGGGTTCCATCGGCGCTCGCGAACTGCAGCCGCTCGGCGGTGCTCAACGCCACCTCGCGATCCCACGTGGCGTTCACATCGCTCACCCGTCGCTCACCACTGCCGTCCCTTCGCGCCACGTACACCGCCGGCGGCACACCGATGGACGTCGCGATGTACGCCATGTGCCTCCCGCTGCTGTCCACGCTGAATGCGCTGAGGCGGCGAGCGCCCGTCGTGACCTGTTGCACGACCCCACCGGCCACCGGTACGCGAAAGAGATGCTGTGCGCCGGCAATGACCGCCGAGAAGTAGACGAACCGGCCGTCGGCACTCCAGCGCGCGCTTTCTGGAAGCAGGTCCCAGTCGGCGGTGAGGATGCGCTCGGGGCCACCGGCGGCCGGACGGATGGCGAGATCCGTTGCGCCGCCGTTGTCCAGTCGATCACGCAGCACGGCATTCGTCGACAGCTGCCGCGTGTACAACACCCACCGACCATCGGGTGAGAACGACGCCTGATCATGATCGCCATCGTGATCGGGGGTGAGCTGTCGCACCTGCCCATCCACGGTCGCGACGTACACCGCCGACGCGCTGTAGCGACGTTCGTCGCGATACCCCGAGTCCGCCCAGAAGACGAGCGCCGTGCCCGCCGTGTTCCACTGCATCCCCTGGGGACGCAGCCCGAGTCGCGTGATCTGCTTCGGCTCGGCCCCTGGCGTGTTCACCCAGAGCTCCTGCACCGGCGCGGTCGCCGGATTGCTGCGATCCGGCACGGGGATGCGCTGACCGTCACGCTGGAAGTTGAGCCAGTCGAACTGCACACCCTTGAAGCGCGTATCGTGCCGCTTTTCGAAGTCGCTGCGCATGGCGGCGACGGGCGGCGTGGGGGGCGCATCACGCAACAGCGCGACGCGTAACGCGACGCGTAACGCGACGCGTCCGCCCGTTGGCGCTGGCACTGATGTCTCACCAGTGGTGGAGGCACGCGCGTCACCAACGCTGACGACAGAATCGGGCATCGTCGGATTCACTCGCCAACGACCGTCGGCCACGCGATACTCCACGACACCGTTCCGCCATTCCGGGGCCGAGGCGTTTTGTCCGGGAAGCGAAATACGACGCGGCGGCGTACGTCCATCGGCCGGCGACAGCCAGATCTCACTCGGATCGAGGTTGGTCTCTTCGACGCGGCTGCTCACCGAATACACGACCCATGTGCCATCGGGCGAGAGCATCGGCGCGCCCACCGTTCGCACACGATAGAAGTCTTCCGCCGTGAGCGCGCGGCCGGCCACGGGGCGTTGCGCTTGCGCAGGCACCGTGGCGAGGCACAGCAGGGCGAGCAGCGAGCGCGCGAGCGCGCCGGTGCTACAGGCCGTACCCGCGAAGGCGCTCATGGCAAGCAACGATGATGGCTTCACGTCTGTACGCACAACCGACCTCGGAAGTGGAGAGGGGAATAACGCTTCCCAAGAACGCGCGCGTCGTGCACCGGCGCCAGTATCCAGCATTGCATCGCCAAGTAAAGAATCCTTCAACTTGACTCGGTGATACGCCGCCGTGCTAGCTTCGTGACGTGACCGACCTCATCGACTTCGGTATCGGGCAACCTGCGCTCTCTCTGCTGCCGGTAAGCGCGCTGCGCACGGCGGCCGGCCACTATTTCGCGCTCGGCGATGCCAACCTGCTGCAGTACGGTAAGGATCAGGGCGACGCCGCCTTCCGCGCGTCGCTCGCCGCGTTCCTTACGCGACGCTACGCGATGCCCGTGAGTGCGGCGCACTTGATGGTGTCAGGCGGCGCATCTCAATCGCTCGACCTTATCTGTACGCGATTCACCCGCCCAGGCGACACGATTTTCGTGGAGGAGCCCACCTATTTCTTGGCGCTCGAGCTCTTCCGCGATCACGGCCTGCAGGTGGTCGGTATCCCTATCGACGACGAGGGCCTTCGCGTGGAGCTGCTGCGTGACGCGCTCACGCGGCATCGCCCGGCGCTGCTGTACACCATTCCGTCGTTTCAAAATCCGTCGGCAACCACCATGTCGGCTGCGCGACGCGAGCAGCTCGTGGCGATCAGCCGCGAGCACGACCTGCTCATCGTCGCCGACGAGGTGTACCATCTGCTCGATTTCGGCGCCGCCCCGCCGCCGCCGCTCGCGTCTCACGGCGAGACCGCACGCGTCCTGTCGCTCGGCTCGTTCTCCAAGATCTGCGCGCCCGGGTTGCGACTGGGATGGATGCACGGCGCCCCGGCGCTGCTCGAGCACCTGATGCACTCCGGCCTCGTGCAGAGTGGCGGTGGCCTCAATCCGTTCACGTCGGGCATTGTACGCAGCATGATCGATCTCGGGCTCGCCGACACTGGACTCGATGCCCTCCGCCGCGTGTACCGTGAACACTCGGCGGTGCTGTGTCAGGCCCTGCGTGATCAGCTGCCAACGGTGACGTTCAACGAACCGCGCGGCGGGTACTTTGTGTGGGTGCAACTGCCCGCCCACATTGACGCAGCGCGCCTGCGGCCGATTGCGGCCGCCGAGGACGTCACGTTTCACCCGGGCGGGCGCTTCATCAGCCACGACGGGTTCGCCCCGGCGAGGTTCGCCCAATCGATGCGCCTGAGCTTTGCGCACTACAACACCACGGAGCTCGTCGAGGGCGTGCGTCGACTGGCCCGGGCCGTCGCGCAGTATCACGCGACCGCCGAATAAGCGTCGACGCCAGACGACACGACACGGAAAATGCCAACGCGGCGGCTGCGATCGGCCGCACCCGCCGCGTTGGCATTTTCAATAGACCTTACGGCACGATGCGCAGCGTCGGCGCGGCCCGATCCACAACCTTCGGCAGCCCCTTCGCATCCAGCTGCGCATTCAATGGGGCGAGCTCACTCGCCAGCACACCGTCGATCGCGGCGAGATGCTGTTTGAGTTGCTCTCGCAGAATCCCCTCGACCTCCACATGCTGCGTCGTCGGCGAGAAGTCGGAGCTCGTCATGCCGTTCGCGAGGTACCCCATCTTCGAGATCAGCATCGAGCCGAAGCGGACGCCATCCTGCCCCTGACCGGTCTGTCGCAGATCCACGAGCTTCATTTCGACGTCAAGCAGTTTAGCATCGAGCGCGCGAATAGCGCTGGCGACCTCCGCATCGGTCGAGAGGCGCTGCACCTGCTGCAGCTGCAGTCGCACCGACTCCACGCGATGCACCGCCGATCCCGCATCGTTGAGCTGCTGCTTGATGCCGGCCAGCAACTTCACCTGCGCCGCGATCTCCGCCTCGGTGCCGCCACTGTTCGGATCCTTGCGAACCTCCAGCGGCTGCGTCTGCGTGTTGCCGTCGACGCTGAGACGCACCGAGTACATCCCCGGCGGCATCAGGATGGACAGCCGACTGGTTCCCGGCGCCGCCCGCCCCTGCGGGCCCGCCACGATATGGTCGGCGTACAGCGGGCTCGTAAGCAGCCGCACTTCCATACTCGGCTCATCGCGCAGATCCCAGGCGAGGCGATTGACACCAGCCGTGTTCGGACCACGCAGCGTGCGAACCACCTTGCCTGCCCCATCGAGAATCTCGATGGTGGGCGCCGCCTTGGCCGATGCCCGCAGATAATAGTTGATGCTCGCACCGTATTCCGGATCGTCGCCCGCCGTGGGGTCGTCGTACTGCGTGCTCGGCGCCGTAATGCCGCGATAGCGATACGCCGCGCGGGGCCGGAACAGATGCGCCCCCTTCTCCAACACCGACACATCAAGCTGCTGCAGCGGTGCCAGATCGTCGAGAATCCAGAAGCCGCGCCCGTAGGTAGAGATGACCAGGTCGTTAAAGTGCTCCTGCACCACGATGCCCGACACCGGCGCATGCGGCAGGTTGTTCTGCAGCGGCAGCCAGCGGTCACCGGCGTCGTAGCTCACGTAGATCGCGTTCTCGGTACCGAGATACAGCATGCCACGACGCGTGGGATCTTCGATGATCACCTTCGCGTAGCTCAGCATGCTCTTCGGAATGCCCGTCACGATCTTCGCCCATGTTTTCCCGAAATCCGTCGTGCGATACACGTACGGATCGCGATCGTTTTCCTGGTGCGCGTCGATCGTGAGATAGGCCGTCGCCGCATCCCACTTGCTGGCCGCGATGGAGCGCACCGATCCCCACAACGGTATGCCTGGCAAGTTGGTCGTAAGATTCGTCCACGTCGCGCCATCGTCACGCGTAAGCTGCACGAGCCCGTCGTTGGTACCCACCCAGATCACACCCTTCTGCTTCGGCGACTCGGCGATGCCGTACACCACGCCGGAATACTCGACGCCGATGTTGTCGGGCGTGAGACCGCCCGAGCTCTTCATTTTGGAGCGGTCATTGCGCGTGAGGTCGGGGCTGATCACCTGCCAGCTGTTGCCGCCGTCGCGCGTCCGATGCACGTGCTGACTGCCGGTATACACGGTGTTGTGATCGTGCGGGGAGATCAACAGCGGCGCATCCCAGACGAACCGATACTTGAGATGCTCGGCGGCACCGTTGGATTGCTGGGGCCAGACCTCAACGTTCCGGAACTGCCGGCGATTCTCCTCGTATCGCACCACGATACCGCCCACCATGCCCGAGCCCGACGCGGTGCTCCAGATGATGTTCGGATCGGTCGGATCGGGCGTGGCCCAGCCGCTTTCCCCACCGCCCACCGAGTGCCACATGCCGCGCGAAATGCCCGCGCCGCGTCCGCCCTGCACGCGACTGTTGCTCGGCCCACGGTAGCTCGGCTCATCCTGCTTGTTGCCGAGCACATTGTACGGAATGTTGTTGTCAACGGTAACGTGATAGATCTGCGCATTGTCGAGACGCTGCTTGTACCAGGTGCGTCCGCGCGTCGTGGTGATCGAGAGCCCCTGATCGTGGGCCACGATCTGCCGGTCGGCATTGGTTGGATCGATCCAGATATCGTGATGATCGCCACCGGGCGCCTGCTCGCCCGTGAGCGTCGTCAGCGAGCGACCACCATCGATCGACCGCGCATACGACGCGGTCAGGAAGTACATCTCGTTCGCGTTGTCGGGCGTGACCGCCATGCGCGAGTAGTAGTGCGCGCGGCCCATCACGTTGCGATCGCGATTGATCAGCGTCCACGTGGCACCGGCATCCTCACTGCGCCACAGCTGGCCGCTCTCCGTGTCCTGACCGTTCCAAGGCACACCATCGCCCGTCTCGATCATCACGAAAATGTGGTCCGGCTGCGACGGCGCGATGGCCAGCGCCACCTTCCCCACCGGCTTCACCGGCAGTCCGTTCCCCTTGAGTCGCACCCACGTTGCGCCACCGTCGGTCGACTTGAACAAGCCGCTGCCAGGGCCACCGCTGGTGCGTCCCCACGTGTGGATCTCGATTTGCCACATGCCGGCATAGAGAGTCCGCGGGTTCGTGGGGTCCATCGCCAGATCGCTGCAGCCGGTGTTCTCATCGACGAACAACACACGCGTCCACGTGACACCGCCGTCTGCGGTGCGGAACACGCCGCGCTCCTGCTGCGGGCCATACGCCGTGCCCAGCGCGCAGACGAGTACGATGTCGGGGTTGGTCGGATGAATCGCCAGTCGCGCAATGCGCCCCGTCTTCTCGAGCCCCCTCAGCGTCCACGTGGCGCCGGCGTCGGTGCTCCTATAGATCCCCTGCCCAATCGAGATATGGCTGCGAATGTGGGCTTCACCGGTGCCGGCCCATACCACGTTCCGGTCACTGGGCGCCACGGCGATCGCGCCCATCGACAGCACCGACTGTCCGTCGAAAATCGACGCCCAATGCACGCCGCCGTCGGTCGTCTTGTAGATACCGCCAGACGCCGCGCCCACGTAATAGGTGGACGGATCGCCGGCGATGCCCGCCGCGGTGCTGAACCGATTGCCTTCGGGGCCGATATGACGCCAGGGTAGCGCGGCGTACGCAGCTGGCGTAAGGGCGCTTAAGGGGGCGGCGGACGGATTGGCGGCCTTGGCCGGCGCGCGCTGGGCACCGGCGATACCGGCGGATACAACACCGGCCGAAACGACAGCGGCGGTGGCCACAGCTGCGGCAACGAGCCGCGTCGCTGTGGTTCGACAGCATGGGAAATGCATGAGGACCTCGGAAGGGAGACGTAGCGCACATGCTACTACCTTCTGAGGTCCTCGTCAAAACTGGTCGATGCCCGTGCTTACGCCATCTTCGCCTGCAACCGACGATCGATCGCATCCAGAAACGCTTCCGTGTGCAGATACGGCGTGTTTTTCGAGATCAGGATTGCGAGGTCCTTCGTCATCTCGCCGGCTTCTACCGCTTCAATGCACACGGCTTCGAGCGTATCGGCGAACGCCGTGACCGCCGGCGTTCCATCAAGCTTGCCGCGATGCGCGAGGCCACGCGTCCAGGCGAAGATCGAGGCAATCGGATTGGTGGACGTCTTGTTGCCCTTCTGGTGCTCGCGGTAGTGACGCGTCACCGTGCCGTGCGCGGCTTCCGCTTCCATCGTCTTGCCGTCGGGCGAGAGCAGCACGCTGGTCATCAGGCCGAGTGAGCCGAAGCCCTGCGCCACGATGTCCGACTGCACGTCACCGTCGTAGTTCTTGCACGCCCACACGTAGCCACCTTCCCACTTCAGCGCCGACGCGACCATGTCGTCGATCAGGCGATGCTCGTAGGTGAGTCCCTTCGCGTCGAATTCGGCCTTGAACTCGTTGTTGAACACTTCCTCGAACAGATCCTTGAACTGGCCGTCATAGGCCTTGAGGATCGTATTCTTGGTGCTCAGGTACACCGGGTAGTTGCGCTGCAGGCCATACGTGAGGCTGGAGCGGGCGAAATCGCGAATCGAGTCGTTGAAGTTGTACATGCCCATTGCCACGCCGCCGTCGGCGCCAAACTTGGCGATCTCGAACTGCATCGGCTCGGCGCCATCGGCGGGCGTGTACGTCATCGTGACCGTACCGGGGCCAGGTACCTTGAAGTCGGTCGCCTTGTACTGGTCGCCGTGCGCGTGCCGGCCCACCACGATCGGCTTCGTCCACCCCGGCACCAAGCGCGGAATGTTGGAGATGATGATCGGCTCGCGGAAAATCACGCCGCCCAAGATGTTGCGAATCGTGCCATTGGGGCTCTTCCACATCTTCTTGAGCCCAAACTCCTTCACGCGGGCTTCATCGGGCGTGATCGTGGCGCACTTCACCGCCACGCCATGCTTCTTGGTGGCTTCGGCTGAGTCGATCGTGACCTGGTCGTTCGTGGCATCGCGGTGCTCGATCCCAAGGTCGTAGTATTCGAGTTCGACGTCGAGATACGGGAGGACGAGCTTGTCCTTGATGAACTGCCAGATAATGCGCGTCATCTCGTCGCCGTCCATCTCGACGACGGGGTTCACAACCTTGATCTTGGCCATGCCGGAGGTACCGAAGAAGTTCAGAGAGGGGAGTGGGAACGAATCCCGAAGAATAGCGGCCGCTGTGTACTCCGGCTACGCCTCGTTGAACGGCTCGAACACGCCGACGTCACGGTTCTTGCGCACGTTGTCCCAGCGGAAACACCGGCCGTTCATCGCCACGTAGACGCCCGGCGCCAGCGCCTGCACGAAACTGAGCGCGCTGCCCAGGTTGAACAGTCCATCGGAGCTGCCGAAGGCATACGGCACCATCGCACCGGTGAGCACGATGGTCTTGGTCAAAACGGCGGCGGCGATCACCGCCGCCGTTTCCACCATCGTGTCGGTGCCGTGCGTGATCACGATCTGCGTTTCCGCGCACGTGGTGCAGGCGTCCACGATGCGGTGCCGATGCGACTCCTTCATCTCGAGGCTGTCGATCATCATCAGCACTTCGACCTGCACGTCGAGCATGCAGCGGCCCCGCCGCAGCATCTCCTCGACATGCGTCGCTTCAAAGTGCAACGTGCCGGTGAGCTCGTTGTACTCCTTGTCGAAGGTGCCACCCGTCACGAACACGCGTAGGCTCATTCTGGCGCTCTCGCCGCACGCGCACGCGTGCGCTCCTTCGCGGCCCTCGCCTTGGCCTTCTTCAACGCCTTCGCCGCCTGCACGCGCTCCACGGCCGCAATCGCCTCTTCACGTACTGTGATCAGCTGTTCCCGCACCAGCCACTCCGCGCGATCACGCGCCTCGGCCTCTCGCGTGCGCTGCAAGCTCTGGTCGTCGCGCCACGTGACCTGCTTCGCATGGTCACCGCCCACCAGCACGTCGGGCACGGTGAAGCCGCGATACTCGGCCGGCCGCGTGTAGCTGGGCGCGCTGATGCCGCGATCGTAGAACGAGTCGGTGCGCGCACTCTCCATGTCGCTCATCGCGCCCGGCAGCAAGCGCACCGTGGCATCGATAATCGCCAGTGCCGCGGGCTCACCGCCGCTCAGCACAAAGTCGCCAAGCGAGAGTTCTTCGGTGGCCAAGTGTGTGGCCACGCGCTCGTCGACATCTTTGTAGTGACCGCAGAGCAGCGTGAGTTCGGTGCCGGCCGCGAAGCGCACCGCATCGGCATGCGAGAAGCGACGCCCTCGCGGTGACAGCAGCACGATCGGCGCCTTCGCGTGCACCGACTCCACCGCTTCGAAAAACGGGCCGGGCTTCATGACCATGCCGGGACCGCCACCGAACGGATAGTCATCGACCGTGCGATGCCGGTCGTACGTGAACGTGCGCAAATCAATCACGTGGTACGCCACACCGCCGGTGCCGGCCGCCTTGGCCGGAATACTGATGGAGAGCGGCCCCGTAAAAAACTCGGGAAAGATCGTCACGACGTTGATGCGCAGCACGGATGTGGCCTCGTGAACGCGTTAGTGGTCGAGCAGGCCGTCGAGCGGCTTGAGCACAATCGTGTTGCGCTCTTCGTCCACGCGCTCGACAATTTCTGGACGCCAAGGCACGAGCGGACGACCGGTCGCGGTTTCGACTTCGAGAATCAACCCCTGCGGCGCTTCATACACATCGCGCACCTCTCCCACGTGACCTTGTCCATCTACCTCAACCTGCATGCCGATCAGCGAGAAAATGTACATCTCGTCGTCATCCGGCTCTGGCATGTCGGCGGTATCCGCCAGCAGATAGCGGCCGCGCCACGACTCGGCCACATCGCGATCGGTCACCTCAGTGACGCGCACCAGCCAGTCCTTGTTCATCGGACGGCCATCTTCAACATGCAGCACCGCGGCGGTGGACTCACCGCTCACGTTGCCCTTCCGGTCACCCGCATAAATGACAGCGCCGGACGCGAAAATCACGTCCGGCGCCGCAGATAGCGACTCGACGGCCCAGGCACCGCGCACACCATGCGCGCGACGCACCTTGCCGACAATCACATAGTCAGGCAGGTCACGCCTCGGGAAGGGCGACCGCGCGGGCCTGCAGCTTGGCCGCCAAACGCGCTTCGTGGCGCGACTTGAGGATGCCGGCGCGGCGGAGCAACGAGCGGACGGTGTCGGTGGGCAGCGCGCCCACGTTCATCCAGTACTCGACGCGATCGTGCTTGAGATTGAGCGCATTCTCGCCGAGCTGCGGCTGATACTGTCCGATGATCTCGATGAAACGGCCGTCGCGCGGCGCCTTCGAATCAGCAATGACGATACGGTACATCGGGGTCTTCTTCCGGCCTTCGCGGCGGAGACGAATCTTGACGGCCATGTTCTGATCTCAGTTCGGACAGTTGGGACAGCTCGCCAGCGGCAGTGCCACCGGCGTTCCGGGCTCGTCGCGAAGTCGGAGTTTCCGACCCGCACCCGGGTCCCCGTTTCGGGGGAGCCTTAAAACATAGTCAGGCGTAGATCGAAAAGGTAGATTCGTCCCGCCTTTCCGGAGCACGCTCGATCTCCTTAAGAGCACGGGTAACGTAGGCGGATTCCGAGACGTATTCTGGAGCAGCAGTTCGAGGCATGCCGTCGTCGATCGGCCCGCCTCCTCCCCTCCTTCCGCCGATCCATGGCTTTCGCTACCCTGCCCGCTCGTGCCGCCGCCCGTTTCTGGCTGGTCGGCGCACTTCTCCCTCTGCCCCTTGCCGCGCAGGAACCGGCCGCCGCGCGGGCCCCTCGCGCTGCCGTCAATGCCCCCAAG
>JANLVC010000119.1:0-83004 GCA_031363815.1 Gemmatimonadota bacterium | reverse complement strand
GCGGACCTACCAGAACTCGGTCGCTTGTCCCGTCGCGCCGTTGCGAAGCTTGTGGGCGTTGCGCCGCTGAGTCGTGATTCCGGTACCATGCGCGGTCGTCGATTTGTGCAAGGCGGTCGTGCAGCGGTGCGTGGCGTCTTGTACATGGCCGCCTTGGTTGCCACCCGTCGCAACCTGATCATTCGCGAGTTCTACCTGCGGTTGGTCGCGGCCGGCAAGCCCAAAAAGCTCGCGCTCGTCGCGTGTATGCGAAAACTGCTCACCATCCTCAATACCATGGTGCGAACGAACACCACGTGGAGCGTGAAAGCCGCGAAAGAGATACTCGCAGTCGCTTGACTTTCAAGACAGTTGCTAACGCATGTCGCTTCGTGCGCCACGATCGCCCAGCGCGTCGCCCACCACCGTGCATGCCACGACCGTGATCACCAGCGCGAATCCCGGCATCAAGGCAATCCACGGGGCGACCAACAGCCACTCCCGGCCACCGGCAATCATATTGCCCCAGCTCGACGCGGGCGGCTGAATGCCGAGGCCCAGAAACGACAGGCCGCTCTCCAGCAGAATTGCGTTACCGACACCAAGGGTGATCGCCACCAGCGCGCTGCCCAACGCATTCGGCAACACATGGCGCCGCAGTACGCGCCACGACGGCACGCCAAGAGCGTGCGCCCCTTCCACAAACGCCAACTCGCGCACGCCCTGCACGTCCGCGCGCACAAGGCGCATCACGGACATCCATCCCGTGAGGCCAAGCACGGTGATAACCACGCCGAGTCCAGGTCCCCACAGCGACGCGATCACGAGCAACAGCACCAGTCGCGGAATGGCCAGCAGCGCGTCACCAAGGGCTACGATCGCCCGATCGATGAGACCGCCGCGCCAGCCGGCGATCGCGCCCAGCAGAATGCCCAAGGCGCCGCTCAGTGCCGATCCGGTCACGCCTACCCCCAGCGAAATGCGCGCGCCCGTCCACAGGCGCACCACGAGATCGCGGCCAAAGGCGTCGGTGCCAAGCAGATGCCACCCACCGCGCGCGTCGCGCGAAAACGGAGGCGTCAATCGCGTCGCCAGCACGTCCCCGATCTCGTGCGCGCGGTCCGATGCCAATTCCGGCACCATGATCGCCGCGACGGCCATGGCGAGCAACACGCCCGCCGCCCATCGCGACGCACGTTCAGTCGTGGCACGAGCGTGGGGCGCAGTCACGTGGTTCGACGGCGCGGATCGAGACGCAGCAGGATCACGTCGGCCAGCAGATTGGCCGTGAGCACCGCGCCGGCGTACACCAACGTCAGTCCGAGCACGACGGGATAATCACGCGCCGCGATCGCTGACAGCATCGTGCGCCCGAGACCGGGCCAGGCGAACACCTGCTCAACGAACACGGAGCCGGCAATCACGCCGGGCAGTGTGAGACCGAACAGCACGACCAGTGGGGTGAGCGCGTTGCGCAGTACGTGCGCGCGCTCCACGTGCCCGCGTGACAAGCCGCGGGCGAACGCCGCCTGCACATGCGGCGCGCCGGCGGCGTCGAGCAGCGAGCGACGCGCAAAACGCGAGACGCCGGCAGCACCAGGCAATGACAGCACGAGCAGCGGCAACACGGCGTGGCGCCATCGGTCGGCCCAGCCGATCGATGCCGGGTCGGCGGCGGGGTCCTGCATCCCGAACGCCGGCAATCGCATCGCCTCCGGCAGCCCGAGCCACACCGCGCCGGAGGTGAACAGGGTCACCATGGCGAGGGCCAGCCAGAAGCTTGGCGCGGCATACACGGCAGTCGCTACCGCCGTCATCACGCGGTCCGCACGGCGCGGCACGCGGAGCGCCTGAAGCATCCCCAGCGTCGTGCCAACCAGGAAGCTTGCCAACAGTGACACGCCGCCGAGAAACAGCGAAACCGGAAGCGCGTCCGCGATGATCTGCGTCACCGGCTCCGCACGCACAAGACTCTCGCCAAGCTCGCCGCGCAGCACGCCACCGATGTAGCGCGCATATTGCAACGGCAGCGGGGCATCCAGCCCCAACGTGGTCCGCTGCCGGGCCGCCTCGTCGGCGGATGCCGTCGGGGAGATCAGCAACGTCGCCGGATCACCCGGCGCCAGATGGATCAGCGCGAAGGTGATGGTGGTGACGAGCCAGAGCAGCAGGAGCGCGTCGAGCACGCGCGACGAGAAACGAGGCACGTGAGGATGATGCCTCGTGGCGCGAGGACGTCAACCCGCGTGCGACGGTGGATTGCGACAGGCCGTGCCGCCGCCCTCGCGGTCGCCGCATTCGCCGGCATCGCGGCGTGTGGTCGACCCGCTCGACCCGCGGGCACCATCGTGATGGCGTCCGGAGCCGACCTCGAGTCGGCAAATCCACTGGTCACCGTCCATCCACTCTCGCGGCAGCTGCAACGGCACGCCCTGTTCGTCACGCTCGTAAAACTCGACAGCGCGCTCCAGCCGGAGCCCTATCTGGCGCGTTCGTGGCAATGGGATCCGACGCGTCGGGCAGTCACCTTCACGCTGTTCGTCGGACTGAACTGGCACGACGGCGCACCGACCACGGCGGCGGACGTCGCCTTTACCATCGCGGCCGCGCGCGATACCGTGCTTGGCTCACCGCGCGCCGGCGATGTGGCAGTCATGGACAGCGTCATCGCGCTGAATGACAGCACGGTGCGCGTGGTCTTTCACGAACCCCGCACCGCGCTGCCCACGGTACTCGCCGAACTCCCCGTCGTGCCGCAGCATCTCCTCGACAGCGTGCCGCGTGCCCGTTGGCGCGCCCACCCGTTTTCCACGGCGCCGGTCGGCAACGGCCCGTTTCGCTTCGTCTCGCGCACCGCCGGCCGACAGTGGCGCTTCGCGCGCAACGCCGAATTTCCCATCACGCTTGGCGGGCCGCCCAACGCCCAACAGATCGTGGTGGCCGTGGTCGACGAGGCCGCCACGAAGTTCGCGGGATTGGTAAGCGGAGAGCTGGACGTCGCGGGCGTGTCGCCCACCATGGCGCACCTCGTCGAACAGGATCCGTCGCTCATGCTGATGACACCACCGGCGCTCTTTTCGACCGTGCTCGCCTTCAACACCACGCGCGTACCCTTCAACGATGCCCGCGTGCGGCGTGCGCTGAGCCTGTCGATCAATCGCGAACGCATCGTTCGCGCGGCCGTGGCCGGCTACGGTACCCCGGCCAGCGGTGCCATACCACCGGGCTTGCCCTTCTCCACGGCTGACGCCCCGCGACAGGACGCACGGCAGGCCGACTCCTTGCTCGACGCCGCTGGTTGGACACGCAGCGGCGCGGGTGGGCCTCGTGCGCACCGCGGCGCGGCGCTCACCCTCACGCTGCTCACCGTGGGCGGCGGCGATATGGCCGTTGAACAACTCGTGCAGGCCGACCTCGCGGCGCGTGGTGTCGCGCTCCACATACGCGTCATGGAGCTCGCCACCTTCTTGGCCACCGTGCGCGCGCCGGCAAAGCAGTTCGACGTCGTGCTCACCGGCATTCCCGGTGACATCGCGCTCGGTCACCTCACGGCGCTATTCGCTTCCGCGCAGCGTGGCGGTGCGCTCGACTACACCGGCTTCCACACGGCATCACTCGACGGCCGGCTCGCCGCGGCGCGCCGTGCCGCGCCCGAATCGGCGGCGGCCGCTTGGCGAGACGTCGCGGCTGAGCTCGACGCCACGATGCCGGTCGCCTGGCTCTTTCACGCGCGTGGTGTCCAGGGTCGCTCGCGCAAACTCGAGGGCGTGCTCATGGATTTGCGCGGAGAGCTCGTGTCCATCGCGCGTTGGTCTCGCACGGATAGGCCGTGAAGCGCTCCCGACTGTTGCCGCTCGACCTCGCCGCACGCCGCCTCGAGACCGCTCAAGGATCGTCGCTCGAGCCCACCATTCAGGGACTCGCGGCGGAGCTGGAGCCGCTTTTCCAGCGCGAGTTGCCAATCCCGCAGTACAAGGCGCGGCTCACACGCGCCGGCGGACGCTGCCCGGTGCACGGCGTGCTGCTCGCGTTCGATCCGTGGTCGCCGCAGGCCCATCACTGCGAGCGCTGCGGTCGTGCGTACGCCGGTGTCGAGCACGACGACTGGTGGGCGATGGGTGCGCAACTCTACACCGCCGAACGCGCCGCGCACGCCGCAACGCTCTACGCGCTGCGTGGGGAACCTCGACACGCCGAGCTCGCCCTCCGCATCCTCGGCGAGTTCGCCGTACGCTACGACCAATGGCCCAATCGCGATAACGTGCTCGGGCCCACACGGCCGTTCTTCAGCACCTATCTCGAGTCCATCTGGCTGCTCAACATCTGTCACGCGCTCGATTTGCTCGACGCGGCGATGGCGCCGGGCGCCGACCACCTGGGGGCACTCCTGCGTGAGCGACTCATCGCGCCCAGCGCGGCGCTCATTGCGTCGTATCACGAGGGCACGTCCAACCGCCAGGTGTGGAACGAAGTCGCCGTCCTGTCGGCTTTCCGGGTACTCGATGACCAGCGCGCGTTCGAGCGTCGTTTGGAGGCAGACCAGTCGCTCCTCACGCTGCTGCAGCAAGGACTCCTGGCCGACGGCACCTGGTACGAAGGCGAGAACTATCACTTCTTCGCGCACCGTGGACTCTGGTACGGCATGCAGCTGCTCGCTGCCGCCGGCGTGTCGCTCCCGGCAGCTCTCGGCGATCGCTACACCGCCGGCTTCGTCACGCCCTTTTTGGGGCTGCTCCCCGACGAAACCATTCCGTCGCGGCGTGATTCGCAGTACGCGGTGTCGATTCATCAGTGGCGTTTTGCCGAGTGGTGCGAACTCGGCTACGCACATCGGGCCGATCCTCGGCTCGCCGGCCTGCTGTCGCGTCTCTATGACGGATCGCTCCCGCGCCACTCCACGGCGCGTGCTCGCTCCACGGCGGACGCCGAGCGGAACGAAGCCCCATCGGCGCTCTCGCGCGCGGATCTCTCGTGGCGATCGCTGCTCATGGCGTCAGCCCAGCCTGTCCCCGCTGCGCGCTGGACCCCGGCCAGCGTCTTGCTCCCATCGCAAGGACTGGCCGTGCTGCGGCGCGAGCACGGGCAGGTGTACGTCGCCCTCGAAGGTGGCCACTCCGGCAGCGGTCACGGGCATCCCGATCGGCTTGCGCTGACGCTGCAAACTGGGGCCGAACGGTGGTTGCAGGATCCCGGCACCGGCAGCTACGTGGAACGCACACTGCACTGGTATCGCAGCACACTCGCGCATCACGCACCGCTCGTAAACGGCGCCTCACAACCGCCCGCCACGGCCACACTCGTCGCGTTCGAAGATCGCGGCGGGATGGGCTGGATACAGAAGCGCGCGATGATCGGGCAGGGCATCCTGGCCACGCGAACGCTGGTCGTCGGCGAGAGCTATTGCGTCGACCTGCTTGAATGGGGCCGCGATCCGGCCGCATCTCCCTCGATGACCTCACGCGACATCACGGTCACGCTGCCCGTCTGCGGCAGCGCGCTCCGCACCACGCCCTCCGCCTTCGCGCCCACCTCGCGACCGGGCGCCGGCGGGCTCGAAGACGGCTTCGATTTTCTTCAACACGTGGAATCGGTCGGGATCAACGGAACGGCGGTTATTGACGCGTTGGTCGTTTCCGCCGATGGCGCGCCACGCCATCGTGCGAACGCGCAACTCCTGCTGGCCGCCAACGTGCCGGCCACTCTACTACGGGCGCGCACGCCCGGTGCCCCGGGGCGCGAGGAGAGCATTCGGCATGCCGTCGAACTGCATGGGCACACCGGTCGATTGGTGTCGGTTTGGCATTGGCAGCCGTCCGAGCAACTGCCCGCGGTGCAGCGCGTCCTGCTTGACGCCTGCAACGGCGCGGCCCCCGTGGCGCGCGTGACCACCGCCGACGGCACTACCGCCGTGCACGGGCCGGCGCCGCATGGATGGCACATTGAACTGTGGGCCCGCCATGCGCGCAGCAGCGTCGATCTCGAAGGACTCGTCGCCGATGTGGCCGCTCCCAGTGCGGCGGAGCCCGACGTCGACCACATCGACGCGGCCGCCGCGAGCCCCTCGCCGCTATCGTTGCCACTCGCTGCGGCGCTTGGGGAGGCGCACTATCTGCGCACCGATCAGACGTGGACTGAGGCGGGGAGTCCCACCGCCGCCGTGCTGGTCACCGTGATCGAGGGGAGCGTGGTCGTCGAGGTCGTGGCCAATACCGGCGTGGTCGTGCCTGCCGATGGCCCCGACAACCCGCTCGACAATGAACGGGCGCCGGTGAATGCCGATGGCGTACAGTGGTACTGGGGCGTGACCGACGGCCGGTGGGGTCAGGCGGCGCTGTGCACGCCGTCCGGAGGCAACATGCACATGGCAAGGCTGGTTCCCGGCGAGTGGCCACTACCCGACGCGACGTGGTCCGTGCTTGCCAACGAACAGGGATGGCGCGTGCGTTTCGAGTGGCAACTTGCCGATCTCCCGATAGCACCCGACGGCAGCATTGCCTTCGACCTCCTGGTGAATGAGCGTCCGGCCAGTCGGATGCGCCGACGCGGCCAACTGGTGATGAGCGGTCGGCTTGCCGCGCAGCCCGCGGCGGGCGCCTACGCCTATCTGCGCGGCGACCGCCAGTCGACATCGCGCGCCCTGCTGCTTCAACTCCGGCCTCAACTCCGCGGCCCATAAGCCGCTATCTTCGACAGGGCGAGACAGGTCGACTCGCGCATCTCCGTCATCCCCGCACCGGGGGCGACGGTCCTCGAATTCCCGTCGGATGTCCGAAACTGTAATGACCGCCGTCACGGTGGTCCTGTACGAATCACAAGATCCCATCAACATCGGCGCCGTCGTGCGCGCGATGAAGAACATGGGCGCCGTTGACCTGCGCCTGGTTCGTCCGTGTCCCTACGACCTCAATCGCATTGAGCAGATCGCGCACGACACGCGCGATATCGTGGCGCGCATCCGTCACTTCGATACGATCGACGACGCCCTCGCCGATTGTCGCTACGTGGTCGCGTATTCGGGTCGTCGTCGTGCCGCCAAGTGGGCGCGACATACGCCGCGCACGGCCGCCGTTGATCTCCTCGCCCACGCGCAGCACGGTCGCGTGGCGATCATGTTCGGACGGGAGGATCATGGAATCCCCAACGACGCACTCGATCGCGCGCACGCGGTCGCGACGATCCCGACCACCGAGCACTTCTCCCTGAACGTTGCGCAAGCGTGCCTGCTGGCGCTGTATGAGTGCCACCTGCTGGCGGGCGACGCGACGAAACAGCTCGCGGGGCCGAAGCACGCCAAGGGCGCGCCAACGATGGAGGAGTTTGAGCTCACGTTCCGTGATGCCGAGAAGGCGCTCGACGCACTCTCGTATTTCAAGACGCGCAGCCCCGAGCTTATCATGCGCTCCATGCGCGCGCTCATGTTCCGCGCCGAGCCGGATGCCCGTGAATTGCTGCTCGTGCGCACGGCCAGCATCGAAGTCCTGCGCACGATCGAGCGCGAGTCGCGGCTCGCCGTCGAGCGCGCGCTGGCCAATCGCGACGTCGCCCGCGAAGTGGCCCAACGCGACGATCCGCGACACGAGGCCGGGACCGCCGCGTGAGTCGAGGCATTCCGTTCGCCGGCGTGCCGGACGACGATTGGCGTTCACGCGCCGCCGACGTGATTCCCGGTGGGAGTTCAACGGGGAGCCGACGGCCTGATGCACTCTATGGGTCGAGGGCGTTCGATGCGGCCGTGCCGACGCACTATGAACGAGCCGAGGGGTGTTACCTCTGGTCGCCCGACGGGCGGCGGTTTATCGACTGTGGCATGGCACTCGGTGCCGTCGGCATCGGCTATGCCGATGCGTCCGTAACGCGTGCCGTCATCGCGGCCGCGTCGAGCGGGAATATCTCGACGTTACCGCATCGGCTCGAAGTGGAAGTGGCCGAACGGCTCGTTCAGGTGATTCCGTCGGCCGAACAGGTGCGCTTTCTGCGCACAGGGGCCGAGGCCAACGCGGCCGCGATTCGCCTCGCGCGCGCGCTCACAGGGCGCGATCACGTCATTGCCTGCGGTTACTTCGGATGGCTCGACTGGTGCAGTGACGCGGTCGGCGTGCCGGCGTCGGTACGGGCCGCCATCACGTGGGTGCCCTTCAACGACATCGACGCGCTCGAATCCGCCGTGTCAAACGTGGTCGCGCCGCCGGCGGCCATCATCATCGAACCGTTCGTGCATGAAATCGCGACGGTGCCGTGGCTCGAATCGGCGCGTCGTGTCGCTGACCGGACGGGTGCGGTCCTCATCTTCGACGAAGTGAAAACCGCCTTCCGCGTGCGTACCGGCGGCGTGCAGGAACTCACGGGCGTGACGCCCGACCTCACGACGCTTGGCAAAGCGATGGCCAACGGTTATCCGCTGTCTGCCGTCGTTGGACGCGCCGGCGTCATGGACGTCGCGCAGCGCACCTGGATCTCGTCAACCGCCGCCACCGAAAGCACGGGACTTTCCGCCGCGAAAGCGGTGCTCGAATGGCATGAGCGGACGGACGTGCCCGAACGAATGGCCGCCGCTGGCGGCATGCTGCTCGAGATCATCGGGACGGCGCTGGTCGAGTCGCCGTGGGTGGGCGTGCGAGCCGATGGACCGCCCATGATGTGGCGGCTGCTCGCCGAGGCACCCGATCAGCTGGACGCCCTCGTGGCAGTGGCGGCACGTTACGGACTGCTGCTCAAGCGTGGTGCGTACCAATTCGGTGCCGTCGCGCATGATGAGGCGGCGCTCGAACACGTTGCGGAGATCATGCCACGCATCATGCAATCGCTACTGCCGGGTCCACGACGTGTCGAGGATTGAGACGATGACCACTGTGATCGACGTACACGCGCACTTTCATACGCCATACACCAATCGCGGCGATTGGCAGCGATACAACGCGTCTCGCCTCAGTGCCGGCGATCGCATCGGCGTCGTGTGTCACGTCGCGTCGGTACTCGGTTCATGGGGCGCCACGTCACCAACATACTTTGCGTCGCCGCCCGATCAGACGCGCGCCAACGATTGGATGCTCGACTTTGCCGAGGAACAGTCGCCCCGCGTCAAGGCCTGGGTTGCCGTCAATCCGAATTTTACGGCACACGCACTCAGTGAGATCGAGCGGGGCATCGCCCGCGGGGCAATCGGGATCAAACTGGCGGCCGGCCGTCGCGCCGACGACGTGCTGCTTGACGACATCGCCGCCGCCGCGGCGCAGCATGGCGTCCCGGTGTTGCAGCATATCTGGCAGCATCGCCGACGCGACTGGCCGAATCAGGACGCGTCTGACGGCATCGAGTTGGCTCGCCTGGCGGCACGCCATCCGCACACCACGTTCCTCCTGGCGCACATCGGTGGTGGTGGCGATTGGGCACACACGAACCCTGCCGTGCGCGATTTCGAAAACATCGTGATGGATTTGTCCGGCAGTGGCATCGATCGCGGCATGATCGACGAAGCACTGCGCTGGGTGGGGGCGCGTCGGCTGCTGTGGGCGGCGGATATCACGCTCTGCACCGGACTCACGAAGCTGCGGGCGTTGCCGTACACGGGAGCGTCCATCGATGACCTGGCCGACATGTGTTGGCGAAACGCCGTACGGATTTTCCCCACCGGTGCCTTCACGGCGGCGCTCTCGGCGGACCGCGCCGTCGAGTCCCGAGCGTGCACATGACGGCCACCGCCGCGCGCGATTCGCGTCCCATCGACGTCACCGCCTGGATCGGCGGTTATCCGTTCCGCGACGTGCCGCATCCGGATCCTGAAATCCTGGTCCAAGTGCTCGACCGCGAAGGATTCGCCGGCGCGTGGGTCGGCCATCTGCCTGGGGCCTTCCACCGGGATCCCGTGCCGTCCAATCGTGCGCTGTACGCAGCGGTCAGGCCGTTCACCGGTGTGCTATTGCCCACGCCGATCGTGCGTCCCGATTGGCCGGGCTGGACCGATATGCTCCGCGATGCAGTCAGTGCGGGGGCGCCGGCGGTTCGGGCGTACCCGGCGCAGTGGGGGATCGGGCCGGGGCATCCAGCGATGGCCGAGCTCGCATGCGCCTGTGGTGAGGCAGGGGTTGCCCTGCATGTCACGCTGCGCTTCGAAGACCTTCGGCAGCGTCACCCCATGGATACCGTGGGCGATGTCCCAGCGGCCACGCTGCGGGGATTGGCGCGGCTGGCCCGATCGCGGTGCCACGTTGTCGTGGCCGGCGCCGGCCGCGAGATCATCGAAGAGACGCACTGGGGACTCACACCGTCGGAGCAGCAGCGAGTCTTCTACGACTTCGGCTGGGTGTGGGGACCGCCGGAAGATCATTTCGCGCATCTGGTCCACACGATCGGCACCGAACGTTTGGCCTGGAGCAGCTGGTGGCCGCTGCGGCTCGCGCAGCAATCGCGGGCGTTGGTTGACCTTCTGCCGCCACGCGGTCCGTCCCCGATTCCGGAGACCGCCTTTGCCGACGGCCGGAAAATTTTCGAGGCGGCGCAGCACGCGGCACAGGCCGTACGTGTCTCCGAAAACAGTGCGGGAACTGCGCCGCGAACCAATCGGTGATGGTCTGAGCAGAAAGTTCCCCGAAACCGTCTCGTATGCGGGGTAAACACTTGCGTACAAATACGGGGGCGGGCATACTTCCCGCTTGCAAAAATCGAGTTGACACAGACTTACACGCATGACTACGGCTGCAATTTCTCACCGGAAAATTGGGACGAAAACGGCAACGGTCGTCGTGCGTGACGTGTGTCTTCCGCATTCAACGCCTTCCCGGCCCCAAAGTCGATGACGGTCAAGAAGAAGTGGACGGTAATCCCTGCGTTTCTCACCCTTGCGGCCGCGGCCGCACTGCTGTCAGCCTACAGCGGTGCGTCGTCGTCGCAGGGGCTGCGCGTCGAGCAACCTGTCAAGTTCGTCCATGCACCGCACGTGCAAAAGGCGGGCATGAACTGCCTGTACTGTCACAGCGCAGCGAACAAGTCGCCCGATCCGGGTAACGCCTCGGTGGCTACCTGCATGGGCTGCCACTTGCTCGTCAAGCCGCAGGCACCGGAAGTCAAGAAGATCGCGGCGTACTACAAGAACGGTCAGCCGATCCCTTGGAACCGCGTGCACAAGGTGCCGGACTATGTGCAGTTCCCGCACATGCGTCACGTCAATTCCGGTGTCACCTGTCAGACCTGCCACGGACAAATTCAAAAGCAGGGCGCGCAGGGTCCCGACACCAACTACGTGCCCGTGCAGCAGGTGAACTCGCTCAACATGGGCTGGTGCATCAATTGTCACGTGCAGGGCTACAAGCCCGCCGAGGGTGCGCGTCTGGCCGGAATGCCGGTCACGCCCGAACTGCTAGCAGCGCCGCCGAAAAAGGCGCGTTACGACTGCGCGACCTGCCACTACTGATCGTCATCTGACCCTCGACCACGGGGCCACGGCGCGTAGTGTGCGCGCCGCATGCCCTGTGCAGCCGCCCGGAGCGGAGTGACTGCATGAGCACTGAAGCGGGGACCGGCGTCAAGCGCCGAGAATTCCTCAAGATCCTGGGCGCCACGGGCGCGACGACCGCGGTGGTGGGCTGCTCCTCCGAAAAGGTGGGGAAGCTCATCCCGTATGTCGTGTCTCCTGATAACACCGTGCCCGGTGTGTCGCAGTACTACGCGACGACCTGCCGCGAGTGCGCCACGGCCTGCGGCGTCATGGCCGAAGTGCGCGACGGCCGCCCGATCAAGTTGGATGGCAATCCCGATCATCCCATGAGCCGCGGCGCAATCTGCTCCGTCGGACTTTCTGCGGTGCAAGGCTTGTACAATCCCGATCGGTATCGCACGCCGATGGTGCGCGAGGGCAACGCCCTCAAGCCCACCACGTGGGAAAAAGCGTACGAGCTGCTCGCCCAAAAGATCGGCGAGGTCAAGAGCCGCACGCAGGCCTCCAACGTCGTGTTCGTCAACCAGCACGAGTCGGGCACCTTCCCGGGCTTCCTCGATCAGTGGTTGTCGGCGCAGGGCATGCCGGCGCATCTGAGCGTCGACGCGCTGGCGCCCCTGGCCACGATCGCCGCCAATCAGATGGCCTACGGCGCCTCGTGGCCGGCGCTCGACTTCAACGCCGCGAAGCTGGTCATCAGCTTCGGTGCCGACTTCCTCGACGGCTGGGGCCACAGCGTGCCCCAGCAGCTCGATTGGGCCGATGCGCGCGCCAAGCTGGAAGGAGCGCCGCGCCTCGTCTATGTCGGCGCCCGCCGCTCGCTCACCGGCCTCAACGCCGATCAGTGGATCGCCGCCAAGCCGGGTAGCGAAATGGCCCTGTGCGCCGCGCTCACGGGCGCCGGAACAATGGCTGCCGCATCCGAGGCGTCAGGGGTGCCGGTCGCGACGCTCAACGCGCTCGCAAAGGCGATCGCCGACGCCGGCCGCGGGGTCATGGCGATCTGCGGTGTCACCACCGCCAATGCCGTCGACTGCGGCGTGATGGTGGCGGACATCAACAAAAAGGCCGGTGCGGTCGGAACAACGATCAAGCCAGCGGCCGGACATGCGGGCTACAACGGCCTCGCGTCCTACGCCGATCTCGCCGGTGCCGTCGCCACGATGAACGCCGGCATCGTGCCGCTCGCCTTCGTGCGCGGCGCGAACCCTGCGCACACCATGCCGAAGTCGGCCGGCTTTGCCGCCGCCTTCGCCAAGGTCCCGTTCAAAGTGTCGTTCACGTCCGTCCCCGATGAAACGGCGCAGCTCTGCGATCTGATTCTGCCCGACAATCATTGGCTCGAAAGCTGGGGAGATGCGGTCAGCATGCAGGGGCAGGTCGGCCTGCAGCAGCCCACGCTCGAACCGGTGTTCGACACGAAGGCCACCGCCGACGTGCTCATCGCGCTCGCTAAAAAAGATCAGGCGCTCGCCGCCAAGTACCCGGCCGTCGATTACCGCGGCTGGTTCATCAGCCAGTTCCCCGGTGGCGGCCCGGCGTTCACCATCGCGCTCACGAAGGCCACCATCAGCGGCTCGCCGCTGGTCACCACCGCCACTCGCAGGCTCACCGCCACGCCGACGCCGGCCGACGCCGGTGTCGGTGACTACTATGTGCACGTCTATCCCTCGCCCACGCTGGGTGATGGGCGCGGCGCCAACAAGCCGTGGCTGCAAGAACTCCCCGATCCGGTCACCAAGATCGCGTGGCAGTCGTGGGTGGAAGTCCACCCCACCACGTTCAAGAAGCTCGGACTCGTGGAAGGGCAGCATCTCACCGTCGAAACATCCGCGGGCAAGATCACAGCGCCGGCGTACCGGTACATGGGTGTGCGTCCGGATACCGTCGCCATCTCGCTCGGGCTCGGCCACACCGCCTACGGCCGCTTTGCGCAAAACATCGGTGTGAACGCCTACGACCTGCTCACCAGCGGATGGGACGCCTCAGGTGCCCTCACGCTTTCGGGCACGAAGGGCAAGGTCACGGTGTCGGCGGACACGTCGCAGTTGGTCACCACCGAAGGCTCGGCGCGTCAGCATGGTCGTGGCATCGGTCAGGCGATAACACTCGCCGCGCTGCTCGGTCAGGAAGCCGAACAAGGTGGACACGAGGAGCACAGTATCCCCGGTCTGCCATCACCCGACTTCAAGGCTGGCCTCCGGTCGCCGATCGCCGCCGACGCTCAGGGCGAGTTCGCGAATCCGAAGGCGAACGATCTGGGCATGTACGCCCCCGATCACGTGCAGAAGATGGCAACGCGCCGCTGGGCCATGACCATCGATCTGGCGCGCTGCACCGGCTGCTCGGCGTGCGTCACCGCGTGCTACAGCGAGAACAACATCCCGACGGTCGGCGCGCCCTATCAGGGGCGTGCGCTGAGCCCCACGGTGTGGGACGAGCGTCCGGGTGCAAACATCATCAAGGGCCGCGAAATGGCCTGGATTCGTCTCGAGCGGTACTACGAAGGCAACGAGAATACGGAAAACGAGTTCTCGCCCGACTTCGACACGCGCTTCGTGCCCATGATGTGCCAGCATTGCGGCAACGCGCCGTGCGAGCCGGTGTGCCCCGTCTACGCGACGTACCACTCGCCCGACGGCCTCAACGTCCAGGTCTACAATCGGTGCGTTGGTACGCGCTATTGCAGCAACAACTGTCCGTACAAGGTCCGCTACTTCAACTGGTTCGGATACGGTGAGCCGGATCGCAAGCAGTACGCATGGCCGGAGCCGATGCACTGGGGCCTCAATCCCGACGTCACCGTCCGCGGTAAGGGCGTCATGGAAAAGTGCACGTTTTGTGTACAGCGTATCCGTGAAGCCGAACACCGCGCCCGGGCCGAAGGCCGTGAGGTCAAGCCCGACGAATTCACGACCGCGTGCTCGCAGGCATGCCCGTCACGCGCCATCATTTTCGGTGACGCGGCCGACGAAAACTGGACCGTAGCGAAGCTCGCCTATGACCGACGTGCCTACCACGTGTTCGAAGAGCTGAACACGTTTACCGCCGTGGTCTATCTCAAGAAGGTCAACTATCCGGCGCCGGCATCCCCGGCGCAGGCCTGAGGGCATCGCGCATGGCATCCGTAGGTGAGGGCATCCGTGGGCCGAACATTGCATCGGCCGACGTGCAGCTCCCCGCAGTCCGTGATTACGAGCAGGTCGATCGCGAGATCATCGCGACGCTCGGCTTCACGAAGCAATGGTTCATGGGCCTCAGCGTTGCCGTCCTGGGCATGCTGATCGGCGCCTCCGCGTGGATCTACCAGATCTACTGGGGCCTCGGTCAGGCCGGGTACGAGCCGCCGGTGATGTGGGGTAACTTCATCATCACGTTCGTGTTCTGGGTCGGTATCGGTCACGCTGGTACGCTCATCTCGGCCATCCTGTTTCTCTTCCGCGCCGGCTTTCGAACGTCGATTTACCGCGCCGCTGAAGCGATGACGGTGTTCGCGGTCATGACCGCCGGTCTCTTCCCGATCATCCACATCGGGCGCCCATGGAAGTTCTTCTGGTTGCTGCCGTATCCGAACTGGCGGCTGCTGTTCCCGAACTTCAAGTCGCCGCTCGTGTGGGACGTTTTTGCCATTTCGACGTATCTCACGATCTCGACCACGTTCCTCTACATCGGCCTGATTCCCGACATCGCGGTGCTCCGCGACAAGGAAACGAACCCGACGCGTAAGCGGATCCTCGCGATCCTCGCGCTCGGCTGGCGGAACAGCGACCGTGAATGGCGTCACTTCGCGAAGGCATACCTCTTCCTCGCCGCCTTCAGCACCCCGCTCGTGCTCTCCGTGCACTCAGTCGTGTCCTTCGACTTTGCCATGGCGCTTACCCCGGGGTGGCACGCCTCGATCTTTCCGCCGTATTTCGTGGCCGGCGCGATCTTCTCAGGCTTCGCGATGGTGTGGACGATCATCATCCCAATGCGCAAGTGGTTCAAGCTCGAGCACTACATCACGCTCAACCACCTCGACGCCACCGCCAAGGTCGTGCTCTTCACGTCCATGGTGGTCGGATGCGCGTACATGATCGAGTTCTTCATCGCCTGGTATAGCGGCGTCCGCTCGGAGCAGGAATTCTTCTGGAACCGGGTGTTCGGTCAGTGGTGGTGGGCCGCGTGGATCATGTTGCTTTGCAACATGTCGCTCCCCATGTCGCTCTGGTCGCAGAAGCTGCGCCGCAATCCCACGTGGCTGTTCGTCTTGTCGCTGTTCATCAACCTCGGGATGTGGTTCGAGCGCTTCGTCATCGTGGTGCCGTCGCTCTCCCATGAGTTCGAGCCGTGGCAGTGGGGCAGCTACCTGCCGAGCTGGGTCGACATGTCGTTCCTCATCGGATCGTTCGGTTGGTTCTTCATGTGGTTCCTGCTCTTCGTCAAGCAGTTCCCCGTCATGGCCATCGCCGAGCTCAAGGAAATCGTCGCCCCGCGCGTCAAGCACGGGAATGATGGAGGGCATCACTGATGCAGGGTGTCGTCGGAGCATTCCACGAGATCGACACGACGGTTTCGGCCATCGAAGATCTGAAGAAGAAGAAACTCGGCGATGTGACCGTCTATTCGCCGACGATTCGCCATGAACTCGAGCGCGCGATCGACGCCCCACAAAGCGTCGTCCGCCGGTTCACGCTGATCGGCGGCCTCGTCGGCGTCAGTTTCGGCTACTGGGTGGCCATCTGGTCCTCCACCTACTGGCCCCTCGTAACCGGTGGCAAAGCGATCGCCTCGTGGATTCCCTATACCATCATTGGATTCGAAGTGATGGTGCTCGTCGGCGCGCTCTCCACGGTTGCCGGCATGTTCATCAATTCGCGCATCCCACGCCTCAGCACCACGTCGGGGTATGATGCCCGGTTCTCGGGTGGATACTTCGGTGTCTTCATCGCTTGCGACGCCAGCAAGGCCGGTCAGGCCGAAGAACTCCTGCGCCATCACGGTGCAGTGGAGGTGTGGCGTGAAGCCTGAGCCCACGTACTTTATGACTTCTGTGGTCGCGCGCTCGTCGCGCCTCGCGGCGGCCATCGTGCTCCCCGTTGCGTTCGGGGCGTGCACCTGGTTCACCGACTTCAAGAATCAGCCCCGCATCGAACCGTGGGAGCCGATGTCGCAAAACGACGCCGACTCGCTCGTGCCGCCGCGAGGGAATCCGCAGTTCAGCGTGCCGATTCAGGGAACCGCAGTTGCCGGCTACCAGATCTCGTACGCGCCGCTTCCGCCCGTGATCGATTCATTTTCCGCCGTGCCCAACCCGCATCCGGTTACGGAAGCGTCGTTGGAGAACGGACGAAAGTATTATCAGATCAACTGTGCCGTCTGCCACGGGTTGGCAGGCAATGCCAACGGCGGGCTGAAAAAGGTCAACCCGGCGTACGGCTTCGCGCCAAGCCTGCTCACGGAGTCAGCGCTTAATCGGACTGACGGCTACATCTACGGGGTGCTGCGCAACGGCCGCGGTCTCATGGGCAGCTACAACCGCATCGAAGAGCCTGATCGTTGGGATGTGATCAACTACGTGCGGGCCCTCCAAGGCAAGACGACGCTGACGGCGGATACCATCTTGATGGGCTATCCCGGGCAGAACGGCACTACCGTGCCGGGGCCGTCGCTCACCGCGCCGAACGTGCCGTCGCGCTACCTGCATCCCACGCAGCTGCCGACGCCCGGTTCTTCGGGCATCAATTCGGCCACCTTCAAGGGCAACAACGACAACGACACCATGCGTAAACTCCATGGCGCTCCGCACTCGGGAAAGGCCCCTGCTGGTGAGACGTCCAAGGCCGGTACGCCGGCCGCGAGCCAGGAGAAGCACTAGTGAGCCAGCATTACCACTATCCGACGCGCGCAGAGTTCGCGAAGCGTTTGGCCGCCAAGCCGGTTCCGGGCGGAATCAAGATGGCCGCGCTCGGCGCGACCGTGGTCGGCATCGCGGTGTTCGTCTTCGGTCTGTTCAGCAACGCGGATCGAGCGTGGCAGGCACTGCACTTTAACTGGCTGTTCTTCGCCACGATCTCGTCAGCCGGTGCGGCATTCGCCGCCGTGCAGCGTATCGTGACCGCGCGCTGGTCGCGTCCAGTCGTCCGCTTCGCGGAAGGCTACGTCGCGTTCCTGCCGGTGGCGTTCGTGATCCTGCTGCTCATCCTCTTCCCGGGGCGCGAGCACATCTTCACGTGGGCTGGTCGCGAGACCATCTCGGTGGCCGAAAAGGCGCGCTACCTGCAGCCCGGTTGGTTCGTGCTGCGCGGCATCGTCTTCTTCGGCGCCATGATGGTGCTGCAGATGCTGTTCGTGTACCACTCCATCCGTCTGGACGTCGCCGTACTTCCTGAGTACGGAGCCAATTGGGCGGCCGGCCTTCGCGCCAAAATGCGCGCCGGATTCGGCGACGAACGTCGTGAACTGCACACCCAGCATTCGCTGCAGGGTAAGCTCGCCGTCGCCGTCTGCATCTCGTTCGTGGTCGGCTGGTGTTTCATGGCGTGGGATTACTCCATGAGCCTCTCGCTACACTTCCAGCAGACGATGTACGCCTGGATCGTGTTCATGGGCGCGTGGCTCAACATGATCATGTCGCTGGCGCTCCTCGCCATGTGGTGGCGGAAGCATCTGCAGGCCGACGACCTCGTTACCATGGATCACTTCTGGGATTTCGGAAAGCTCGGCTTTGCCTTCACCGCGTTCTTCGGCTACATCAGCTTTAGCCAGTATCTGGTGATCTGGTACGGCAACCTTCCGGAAGAAACGCACTTCTACCGCCTGCGCTTGTCGGGCGTCTGGAAAACGGTCACGCTCATGGTACCGGTGTTCGCGTTCGTGTTGCCGTTCTTCGGTCTTATGTCGAAGGCCGCCAAGGTGTATTTGCCCACGTTCGTGCTCTTCGCCGTGTGCAGTCTCGTTGGTATCTACCTGCATCGTTACATCGAGATCTATCCGTCCATCTACGGCGAGGCGACCAGCCTTCCGTTCGGCCTTCAGGAAATCGGCACCACCGTCGGCTTCCTCGGCCTGTGGCTGCTCTGCTACTTCTCGTTCATGGATGCGTTCCCCGTCATGCGCGTGTTCATGATGACGACGACGGCCAAGGACGAAGTGCAGGTCCCGGTCGATGCTCGCACGATGGAACCGCTCCCCGCGCACGAGTAGTCGCGCTGGAATGTTTCAACCGAAAGCGGGCGAGCACCGCAAGGTGCTCGCCCGCTTTCGGTTTTTGCAGCAAAGCGATTGGCGCCCGGCAGGGAACTGATTATCCTTGAGTCGTGCGAGTACTCTGGGGCGTTAGCTCAGCTGGGAGAGCGCGCGCTTTGCAAGCGTGAGGTCATCGGTTCGATCCCGATACGCTCCATTCGAAGGGTCCGGTAGCGAGAACAAAGCGGGGGCGGCCAGTTGTGGCTGCCCCCCGCTTTGTTCTCCTTGATCGCGCCACCAGGGGAGGCGGCCTAATAGATCGCACCGGTGTTCGACGACAGCACACCGGTTGCCGCACGGAGCACGTACGGCGTCGAGTTGGCCGTCGTCCACGACGACAGATTGAACTGCGAGCCCACCGGAACACGCACGGTGGTCACCGGCTCGTAGCTCAGCGGCGTATTCGCCGAACACACACGGATCGCGCCCGAATCGACGCTCAGAAAGTACGCGCCGTTGCCGGTTCCGAATACCGTGACCGCGCCATTTGCCAGCACGCCAAGCGCCGACTTCTCGTCCACACCGATACCGCGCGGCGCTGACGAGCGGCCGTCCTGCTGCAGGCGCGCTAAAAACGTCACGAGGCGACCCATACGATCGCGCGGCACGAAGTGCGAGTCCGTGATCAGGTTCTGAAGCACCGGCACGTTGAATAGCGCCTCCGTGATCGTGACCGACGCGTCATACGGATTCGCCAGAACCGTCGCCGACGTGGAAGACACGTTGAACGCCGCATACACGAACGGACTCAGCACGGCGAGTCCTGCGCTCGTGCCCCCGATTGGATAGCCTGCCGCCACGCGCAGGTTGACCGCGGCCTGCAACGCGGTTCCCGTCCACAGATTCACGTACGTAGACTGATCGCCGCCGGCGATGAATATCACCTCGGCTTTTGCAATGGCATTTTGCACATACGCGCTGTTCGCGCCGGCGAGGGTCGAGATCACGATGCTCGTTACTGAGTTCGCGCCGAAGGTCACGAGATACTTGTTGTAGCCATTCGTTCCACTCGTGCGGAGCACCACGACGTCGCCGAACTTGCCGGCGCTACGCGCGCCGCCCTGCGCGAGCAGCCACTGCATGCCGGCGTCACTGTCCGTGCCGCCGCCAGCGAGAAGCGCGCCGCCCAGCGGTGTCGTCTGCACGTCGGTCGTACTGCCTGACACGTACGCGGTGTATCCGGGATCGCCCTTGACGCTGGCGGACGCTGCCCTGAGGCCATCAGTCTCGCCGGCGGCGGTTGGGGCTGTCGGCAACGGAGGGCGGCTGTTGCACGCCGTGAGTGCCAGCAAGAGCAGAAGGGCGGAGCACGCACGGGTCGTCATGGTCATCGCGGCAGAGGAGGGCATTCAAACAAACGAAGGGCCTCGCCAATAATAAGAGAAACCCTGCGCCGCGCGATGCTTGTTGGTCGCTGCACTTCTTTGCCGATCACGCCCCCAACGCCTCGGGCCGACGAACTCGCCAGGCACGCACGTCACTGATCGGCCCGTGGGAACGCGACGCGAGGAGTGACGCGAACTCACACCCGGGAACGGCTTCGCCGAAATGCCGTCCCTGCTGTGTAAAGCACTGTAGCCGCGCGAGTCGCTGTGACTGCTCGCCATTCTCAACGCCTTCGGCCACCACATCGAGGCCGAGGCCGCGCGCCAATCGCACCATCGACGACACGATGGCGTGATCGCGCTGATCGACCAGGAGTTGCGACACGAATCGGCGATCGATCTTGATCCCGTCCACGGGCGCTTCCCGCAGGAAGGTGAGCGACGCATGGCCGACTCCGAAGTCGTCAACCACCAGTCGAAGCCCGAGTCCCTTCAGCGCACGCAGCGTCTCCATGATCACCTCGCCATCGACCATGGTGCTGTTCTCGGTGACCTCAAGCGTCAGCGCCTCCGGCGGGCACCCGGTCTCTTCGAGAATCGCCGCCACCCGTTGCTCGAAGCCGTGCTCGCGGAGCTGGACCGCCGACAGATTGACGGACACCCTGAGCGCGCCCTCGCCCTGATCGCGCCGCCACTCGACGATTGACTTGCACGCGTGACGTAGCACCTGCTCGCCGATAGGCACGATCAGTCCCGTATCCTCCGCCAGCGCCATGAAGCCGGACGGTGACAACAGGCCGCGATCCGGGTCGCGCCAGCGAAGGAGTGCCTCCGCCGCCACGATCCGATCGGCCACCACGTCGAGGATTGGCTGATAAAATACCTCGAACTCGCCCTGCGCCACCGCCGCACGCAGGCGCGACTCTCGGCGGTGCGACACGGAGTCGGCGATCTCAATCGCGTCCTCGTCATCGCTCCCCACGGCCGTCATTCCCGCCATGGGCGTCAACTTGCGACCGCGGCGCCGCTCGTACTTCTCGCGATACATGTCCGAGTCGGCAGCGTCCAGCAGATCCTGCGCGGTGGCGCCGTCGAGAGGCGACATGGCGCTGCCGATACTTGCCTCAACGACCAGCGCCTCGTCGCCGGAGAGCTCCACGGTGACGCGCAGCGACTCGAGAATGGTGTCCTTCACGTGCGACACATCGCGACGGCTTGTGACATCGGGCAGCAAGATCACGAACTCGTCGCCGCCTAATCGGGCGACCGCATCGGATCGACGCACGCTGGATAGCAAGCGCGCCGAGACGGCCTTCAGCAAGGCATCACCTTTCGCATGCCCCAGGGTGTCGTTGATCGTCTTGAATCCATCAAGATCGACAAACAGCAGTCCCGTCTTGCGGTTGTACCGCGAGCCGAAGGCGAGCGCACGATCGAGTTGATCGAGAAAGAGGCCGCGATTCGCGAGTCCGGTGAGCGGATCGTGGGTCGCCCGATGCGCGGCATCCACGCGAGCGGCCTCGAGCGTGGCAAGTCGCCGCTGCCGTTCGATCGCAAATCCCAGCAGGCGCGCCAGCGCGTTGGCGGGCATGTCCCCCTTCGCGAGACACTCGTGTGCGCCCGCGCGGAGCGCGCGGATAGCGGTCGCCTCGTCGAGCTCGCGCGTGTACACCACGACGGGTACGGTCGGCGCCGCGCCGCGCACGCCAGCCAGCGTGGCGATTCCGCTCGAGTCCGGTACGCCGAGCTCGACCACTACGGCGTCGAACGCCGTCTCCATGAGCTCGCGGATTGAGTGGGCGAGCGACTGCGCTCGTACCACGTGTACGCGATCACCGAGTCGCTGCCGAAGACCCGCCTCGGAACGACTCGCCTCCTGCTCATCGCCATCGATCAGCAGGACGCGCAGGACACCATCGGCGATTACCCTTGTCTGATGATCCATCACTGATCTATCACGGTGTTCGGGTCGGGGAACTCGGTGTCTGGCCACAAGTTCATCCATAACGATACTGGTGTTCTCAACATCCGCCAGCCTGAGAGGTTTTTGTGACCTGTATGAAGCCAGCGGATTGGCGTCCGCCTATCGTGCGTTCCTGATGACCTGTGCCCCATGAATCACGACCGTATATCCGAGGCAGGCCGGTACTGAAGCACCCAAGTTTACGCAGGCGTCAACTTCGCGTGAGTTGGTAACGCGTTCCGATGTCCGCAGGGAGAAAAACGTGTTCGTTGCATTTTCCCCGTTGGCGGTGACGAGCGAATGCATCAGCGAATTGTGTGCCTTCAGCGAAGATTTCGACGATTTTGCAGCTGCCGACGTGCAAAACCATACTATACAAATAGATGCAGTGCCTTAGCTCAAGGAGTTTCGCGGCCGGATACGGTCTTCTCGAACCGCGCGGACTTCCTCATCGAGAAGTCGGCGATGATCAGGTGGACCTATGTCCAGTCGACATCCGGCTCCCAACGCGAAAACGCCGAGATCCTTCACACGGTCAGGGCGATCGCCGTCGAGTGCACGCTCCGGGTCAATGGCTGACCTCGTTGTAGGTTCTACCCCCGATGTCAGTCTGGCGTCAAACCAGAGGGGGAAAGCCCAAAATTCGGCAGCAATCGCAGGTTGCCACGCCGTCAACGACTGCGGTCATGGGTTCACCACCTCGTCGAAACGTCGTTCCATTCTCTCGTCGGAAACCCTCCGCCGGGAATGCAGTGCGGAGGGGGACGGAAGATTGGGGTATTGTCTGGTTCTCCGTGGTCGATTCAGAGCTGAGCGCGGCTTGTGCCGCAGATAATGAGACCGAATGCGGTGCCACCGGTCCGTGGCAGGTGCAGCCGGCGTGCCGTTGCGATTCGGTCGGCTCGGCAAACGTGCGCGGGCACTCACTGCCGAATTGACGTGTCCGCCGTAATGGACGGCCGATTGTGAGCTGTTCCGTTTTGTGCATTCGTTCGGTCAGCTTGTCCGATGACAACACCGGTCCTAGCTTGCTTGGGTGACCTCGCTTCCCGTGGTGTCCTGATGGACAGCCTTTCCATGCCGGCCCTCCAGGACGTACTCGGCCTGCTGGCGCGTGCACCACACGTCAGGTACGGCGTGACTTCTGTGTTCGATCGCATCGGACCGTGCATTGCGGCAACCCGCCTAGCGCTTGAGTACGCGGATGTCACCAAGGCGCCCATCGTCTGGCGCGACCCGGCCAGCGTCGGCGCCGCGTTGCCGACGACGCCGGGACAGCTTCCGGTCAAGACTGCCACCGGCGTGTTAGCGACCCTCGTCGTGCATCGTGACCAACCATTCAGTCCGGTCGACCATCAACAACTGGCCGCCGTCGCCGACATCTTCGCGGTCGCGCTCGCCCGCGACGCGCAAATGGAGGACCTGCAGCGTGAACTCACGGCTCGGGTCCAAGAGGTCGCCCACCAACGCACCTTTCTGGAGTGTGTCGTAGACTCGCTTCCTGACGGCCTGCACGTGGTGGACCGCGACTACCGCATTCACGCCTGGAACCACAAGCGTGAGACCGGGCTGCAGGGCGTGGCCCGCACCGATGCGATCGGTCGCACCATCTTCGAAGTCCTGCATCGACAGCCGGCCGCGTTGCTCAAAAGGGAATTCGATGAAGTGTTCACATCCGGCCGCCTGCAGCAGTTTCAGATGGAGAGCAACGCCTTCGGCGAGACGCGCACCTTTCGCATTTCGAAGATCCCGATGCGGATGGGGGGCGGACCGGTCACCCATGTCATCACCATCGGAGAAGACATCACCGACTGGAAGGCTGCGCTCGACCGCACCGCGCAGTCGGAAAAGCTGGCGGCGCTGGGTCAGCTGGCGGCCGGCGTGATGCACGAGATCAACAATCCGCTCGCCACGATCGCCGCCTGCGCCGAGTCGATGGGCCTGCAGCAGGAGCTCGGTGCGCCGGCGACGCCTCCAACGGAGCTCCTGCGCATCATTGACCTTGAAGTGCAGCGCTGTAAGAAGATCGTGAACGGGCTGCTCGACTTTGCGCGCCCGAAGCCGGTGCACCGGGAGTGCTTCGATCTCAACGATGTGGTCCGCCAATCGCTGTTCCTGCTGCAGCATCATCCGCGATTCAAGCGGGTCAAGCTCGCCATGGAGCTCGACCGAGACAGTCAAGTGATAGTGCACGGCGATGCCGACCAGTTGGTGCAGGTGTTGATCGCGCTTGCCATGAATGCCCTCGATGCGACCCCCGAGGGTGGACGCGTGACCATCCGCACCGTATCCGCTCCCGCTGATGACGGTCGGCCGCTCGCGCTGCTCGAGGTTGAGGACGAAGGTCCCGGCATTCCGCGTACACTGCAAGCGAAGGTCTTCGAACCCTTTTTTACCACCAAGCCCCCGGGGCAGGGCACCGGGCTAGGACTGGCGATCTGCTATGGCATCGTGAACGATCACGGCGGGCAACTGGAACTCGTCTCTCCTGAGGGCACGGGCGCGGTTTTCCGCGTGTCGCTGCCCCATGGTGCACCGCGATGAGTGCGGCACCGTTCCGCCCTATCGATCCGGCATCGCCGATCCGCGTGCTGATCGCGGAAGATGAGCCGAATCTGGGGATGATTCTCGAACAGTTCATGAGCGCGCGCGGCTTTGCCGTAACGATCGTGCGCGACGGACGCGCCGCGCTCGACACATTGCGCGCCGACAGCTTCGACGTGGCGCTGCTGGACGTCGTCATGCCGGAAGTCGACGGACTGGAAGTGCTGCGGCAGATTCGTGAGGAGCCGATGCCGCCGGAAATCATCGTCATCACCGGCAACGGCACGATTGAAACGGCGATCGCCGCGCTCAAGCTGGGCGCGTACGATTTTCTGTCGAAGCCGTATCGCATGGCCGAGATCGAGGTGCTTGTGAAACGCGCGTGGGAGAAGCGCATGCTGGCGCGCGACAATCTCCACCTGCAGTCGCGGCTCCGTCGCACGACGGCTGATCCCCAGTTCCTCACCCAGTACGCGCCGCTGCGCGCGGTCTTGTCGTTGATCGATCGCGTCGCGCCCAGTGCGTCGACCGTGCTGATCACCGGCGAGTCGGGCACAGGCAAGGATCTGGTCGCGCGTCTGCTGCACGCCCGCAGCGAGCACCCCGACGGGCCCTTCGTGGATCTCAATTGCGCCGCGTTGGCCGAGGCGCTGCTCGAGACGGAGCTGTTCGGCGTGGAGAAGGGGGCATTTCCCGGCGCCGATCAGCGAAAAGTCGGACTCGTTGAACTCGCGGCAGGTGGCACGTTGTATCTCGACAACGTCGGAGAGCTGGATCTGAGGTTGCAGGCGAAACTCCTGCGTGCATTGGACACGGGCAGCTTCTATCGGGTGGGCGGCACGCAGAAGGTGCACGTCAACGTGCGCGTGATCGCGTCGACCACCCGCGATCTCTCGCGGATGGTGCAGGCCGGGACCTTCCGCGACGACTTCCTGCACCGCATCAACACGATTCGCATCGCGTTGCCGGGCCTTCGCGAGCGCAGAGTGGACGTGCCGCTGCTCGCCGCGCATTTCCTCTCGCACTACGGCGAGCAGTTCGGGCAGCGCACATTGCAGCTGAGCGCCGACGCCATCACGGTGCTCGAGCGGTATCGCTGGCCCGGCAACGTGCGGGAATTGCGAAACGTGATGGAACGCGCCGCACTGTTGGCCACCGATGGCTTCGTGAGCGCTCTTGATCTGCCGCTGGGAGTGGATGTGGGCGGCGCGGCACGGCCCACGCCGGTTGCGCCGATGGAGCCCGTCAGCGAACCGGACACGCCGTTCGCGGAGCCGGCGTCGTTGTCGGGACTTACCCTCGAAGAACTCGAACGGCGTCACATCGCCGGGGTACTCGACCAGACGAACTGGCATCAGGGACGGGCGGCCGACATACTGGGGATCTCGCCAAAGACGCTCTATCGAAAGATTCGCGAGTATGGCTTCAAGCGCCCCTCGGGCGGAGCACGCACATGAAGATTCTCGTAGTCGAGGACGATCCCACCGTCGGGGAATTCGTGCGACGCGGGCTCGAAGAGCAGCGGTGGCAGGCGGACCTTGTGAACAACGGACTCGAGGGCGAGCGGATGGCGCTGTCGCAGCCGTACGACCTCGTGATTCTCGATATGCGCCTGCCCGGGCGGAACGGGCTCGATGTCCTGCGCACACTCCGTGCGCGCGGATTCGAACGCCCTATTCTCGTCCTCACGGCCCAGGATGCGGTCGATGCGAAAGTCGAGACGCTGCGCGCCGGAGCCGACGACTACGTCACCAAGCCGTTCGCCTTTGAAGAGTTGCTGGCCCGTGTGGAGGCCTTGCTGCGCCGTCCGCGCGCGATGGCGTCCCCTCTCTTGCGCGTGGCCGATCTCGACCTCGATCAGGGGACCCGCGACGTACGGCGTGGCGCTGAAGTGATCGAGCTGACGCCGAAGGAGTTCGCGGTGCTCGAGTATCTCATGCGCCACGCCGGGCGCGTGATGAGCCGGACGCTCATCACCGAATATGCGTGGGGCTATCACTTTGATCCCGGCACCAACATCGTCGACGTGGTGATCAATCATCTGCGTAAAAAAATCGACGCCAAGTTCGAGAAGAAGCTGATCACCACGGTGCGTGGAGTCGGCTACATGATTCGCGGGTAGCGGAGCGCGCGTGGGATCAATCCGGGCACGCCTCACGGCCGCCTACACCGCCGCGTTCATCGGAACGCTCATGATATTTTCGATCGCATTGCTCGCCGTGCGTCGCGAGTTCATGTTTCGCGAACTCGAAACCCGCGTGCAGTCGGAAGCCGATCAAGTCGTGCGCGCGATCAATCTGGCGCGAAACACCGGCACCGAGCCCGTCGTGGCGCAGAAGGATCCGCTGGCCGGACCGAGTGTGTCGCTGCGGATGGCGGCGTTCCTGTCGCTGCTTGAAGGCTACGTGCTCGTGCAGGACAGCAGTCAGTACGACATCTACGCGTCGCCCGCGGTGCAGATGCTGTCGGCGTCGGATCGCGACGTCTTCAGTACGGCGGCCCGTGAGTCGTCGCCGTCGCCAGCCGTTCGTCGCATCGCGATGCGCTCCGACGACGTGCTGCTGGCCACGCGCATGGTGCCGCTGAGCGAGAATGCCCGCTATCGCGTGTACGCCGCGCTCAGCACGTCGGACATCAGCTACACGCCACGCGAGCTGGTGGGCACCATGCTGGTGATCGCCCCGTTTCTGCTCGCGATGGCGATGACGTTCGCCTACATCATCGCCGGGCGTGCCTTCCAACCTATCGATCGCCTCATCGATCAGATGGAGGCGATCACCGACGGGCGTTCGCTGCACCGGCGCCTCGCGATCGGGGCCGCCGGCGATGAACTCGCCCGCTTGTCGTCCACGCTCAACGCGATGATCGGGCGTCTGGAAACGTCGTTCGGGGCATTGCGTCGATTCACGGCCGACGCGAGCCACGAACTCAAGACGCCGCTCGCGGTGATGCGCGTCGATATCGAGCGCTCGCTGTCCCCGACATCCACGTCGACGGAAAAGGCGATTGCCATTGAAGAAGCGCTGCAGCAGGTCACCCGGATGGCCGACCTGGTCGACTCACTGCTTACCCTCGCGCGGGCCGACGAGGGACGCTTCGACCTGTATCGCGAGCCGGTCGAGCTCGGACCACTCATGCGTGAAGTGGTCGAAACCGCACGACTGCTCGGCGAGGACGCGGGGCTCACGATCGATGCCCCCGTGATGGAAAACGCCGAAGTGCTCGCCGATCTGACGCGGTTGCGTCAGCTGTATCTCAATCTTGTGACGAACGCGATCAAGTACACGCCGCGTGGGGGCCGTGTGGACATCACGCTCACCCGGAGTGACGCGGCCGTAACCTTCGCGGTCAAGGACACCGGCATCGGGATCGCGGCGGCCGACTTGCCCTACATCTTTGAACGTTTCTGGCGCGCCGATCGTGTGCGCTCCCGCGCGTCGGAACGCGGGGGCTTCGGACTCGGCCTCGCGATCTGCCAATGGATCGCGCAGGCCCATGGCGGCAGACTGAGCGTTCAATCGCGGCTGGGACGGGGGAGCATCTTCACGGTCGTACTGCCGCTCGCGGGTTCGCCGGGCTCTGGCATGACTGGCGAGTATGAGTCGACCGTGAACAGCCACAGCGAGGAAGAGGCGTCAAGCGGAATGCTAACTGCGGATTAATCCGATCCTAATCTTCTTTCCATTGCTCGATCATGTCTGCAAGGTAGAATCGCCGTAGTCAGTTCCCGGGCCTCTTGTCCGGGCGCTGCGATCCGTAGCCCGCACCCCGGACAAGCGAGATGTTCAACAACCTGCTTGAATCGAAAGCTCAGAAGCAGAAGCGCTTCGGTGGGTCCGTCACCTCGATCATCGTCCATACGGCCGTTGTTGCTGCCCTCGTGATTGTCACGCAGAACTCGGGCATCATCAACGACAAGCCGAAGGAGGAGAAGGTCGATTTCGTTGAGGTGAAAAAGGACGAGCCCAAGCCACCCGAGCCGGAAAAGGCCCCGCCGCCGCCCGACGCCGTGGTGGCGCCGCCACCACCCAAGGGTTTCCAAGTGCTCTCGGCCCCCATCGAAATCCCCAACGTCATCCCCGATATCGATTTGTCCAAGAAGGTCACGGACGAAGCCGACTTCTCGGGTAAGGGTGTCGCCGGTGGTATCGCGAAGGGTGTCGAAGGCGGAAAGGGACCGATCCCTCAGGGTGACCAACCCTACTTCGACTTCCAGGTCGAAAAGCCCGTCGTCATGGCGCCGGGCGCCCAAGGTCCCGCCTACCCCGACATGCTTCGCACCGCGGGCATCGAAGGCACCGTGCTGGCGCAGTTCGTCGTCGACACCACTGGACGTGCGGAAATGAACACGTTCAAAGTGCTCAAGTCCGACAACGATCTGTTCTCCAACGCCGTGAAAAATGCGCTGCAGCGCATGCGCTTCCTCCCCGCTGAAGTGGGTGGACGCAAGGTCAAGCAGCTCGTGCAGCAGCCGTTCCAGTTCGCGCTCAACCGCTAAGGTTCCCCCCCTCGCTCTGCGGAGATTTTTGCCATGCAAGTTTCGTTGATGGAAATGTTCCACTCGATGGGTTGGTTTGCCAAGGGTATCGTGTTCACTCTCCTTGCCATGTCCGCCTTCTCGTTCACCGTGCTCATCCAGAAGTGGTGGAGCATGCGCAAGGCGCAGGCTGAAACGCGCAAGTTCGCCCCTGAGTTCTCGCAGTTCCTCGAAGAAGACAACCTCATCGAGGCGATCAAGCTGGCCGAAAGCTACAAGAAATCGTATGTCGCTCGCGTGCTCGGTGGTGCCCTCGCCGAAATCCGACCGCTCATCCAGGATGGCTCGGTGACGGTGTCGGACATCAACACGTCGGAGCGCGCCGTCGAGCGTGAAATGCTCATGACGATCGTCGACCTCAAGCGTGGTCTCGGCGTCCTCGCGACCGTCGGCGCCACCGCGCCGTTCGTCGGTCTGCTCGGCACCACGATGGGTATCGTCAACTCCTTCACCGGCATGGCCGCGTCGGGTGCCGGCGGTATCTCGGCCATCGCCGCCGGCGTTGCCGAAGCCCTCATCACGACCGCCATCGGTATCGGCGTTGCCATTCCCGCCGTGTGGGCGTTCAACTTCTTCCAGACGAAGATTGACAACCTCACGGCCGAAATGACCTACACGTCGAAGGAAATGATCGACTACCTCATCAAGGGTGTTTCGGGTGAGTTCGGTCGGTCGCGCTTTACGCGTGAGTTCAACACCGCTGGTCAGCAGTCGATCTCGCAGTAATCACGATCGGTCGTCCGGTCGGCGCTCCGTACGGGGCGCCGCACTGGAAGGCTCAACGCCAGGAGTCGCGCGATGGGAATGAGCATTAGCACCGGGGGCGCCGTAAAGGCCGAACCCAACGTGACCCCCATGATCGACGTGATGCTTGTACTGCTCATCATCTTCATGATCACGATCCCGCAAATCAACGCGGGTTTCACTGCGGTCCCGCCGGAAGGGCAGAACCTCAAGCCCCATCCGGAAGAAGATGGTGATCAGGTGCTCGGCATCGACGATCAGGGTCGGTACTATCTCAACAAGAAGCGGATCCGCAACGAGGACCTTGAGCCCCTCGTCGGCGAGATCTATCTGAAGGAGCGTGATGACTACATCATGTACGTCAAGGCCCATAAGGACCTCGCCTACTTGAAGGTGGTCGATGCGCTGGATCGCATCTCGCGATCTGGTGTGCGCGTCGCCGCGCTCATCACGGATCAGACACCGAACACGGAATCGCTCGTTCAGAGCGACCGCATCATGCCAGGGAGCAAATAGCCATGAGCATGTCCGCACCGACCGGTGGCTCGAATCTGAACAACGATATGAACGTCACGCCGATGATCGACGTTCTGCTCGTGCTCCTCATCATCTTCATGATGATTATCCCGATGAGCCGAAAGGCCATCGACACGCAGTTGCCTGATCCCACGCCGCAGCCGGCGTCGGCGCAGGTGAACCCTGACCAGATCGTGCTCGAAGTCCTCCCGGACGACAAGTACGCGGTCAACAAGGAGCCCATCGAAAAGGCCAAGCTCCTTGAGAAGCTGACCGCGATCTATGCCCCCCGGCCCGAAAAGATCATCTTCGTGAAGGGTGACACCACGGTGAAGTATTCCGCGGTGATCTGGGCGATGGACCAGGCTCGCGGCGCCGGGGTAAAGGTCATCGGCGTTCCGCCGAAGTGATGTGAGGCGCGGGCCCGGATACGGGAACGCGCCCACCCACGAGATCCACGTCGCGACCACGGCGTGACCACGGCGGGCGAACCCATTGGGATCGTCCGCCGTAGTACGTTGTATAGGTCTCATCCCTCGAATCTCCATGACGCCAACGCCTCCGTCGCTGCCAGATACCGCCAACCTCCCGCCGCCGGAACGCCAGCCGTACCGACCGCCTATCGGTATCCCGGTGGGCAACCAGCGTCGGCTCCGCAGTCTGTTGATCAGCATCGGGATTCACCTACTGATCATCCTGCTGCTTATCGTCCCGTTCACCTCGCCGGAGATGCTGCGCGAAGTGCTGGGCGCGGGTGGCCTTGGCCCAGCCGGCGGTGGTGGCGGTGGCAACCGCGGCACCGGCGGAATCGCCAAGGACGAACGACTCCAGTTCGTGCGCATGGTGCCACCGCCACCGCCCCCTCCGCCTCTGGTGAGGCCCCCCACGATCAAGCCCATCGTACCGCCGCCGCCCACGCCGCCACCGGTGCTTAAAACGCCGCCGCAGCCGGCGGCGCCGGCGCAACCGTCCGCCACCAACGCCGCCGATGCGAAGTCGGCCGTCACGGGCACGGGCGGCGGCTCAGGAACCGATGGGAGCGCCGGGTCAGGTGCGGGCAGCGGCGGAGGGGTCGGATCCGGTGTAGGTGCCGGCAAGGGCACCAGCGTGGGGCCTGGCACCGGTGGAGGGCCCGGTACCGTGTATCCGCCCGCTCCCACGGAGCTGTTTCTGCCACCACTGCCGGTCCCCAAGAAGGCCAAGGGCACGGTCATCGTCGTCTTCGAAGTCGACTCCACCGGTAAGGTGCTCGACCTGCAGTTTACGCCGACCAAAGACGGCGCGTACAATCGAAAGTTGCGTGAGGCGCTCGTCGCCATCCGCTTTCGCCCCGCCGTCAATGCGTTCGGCGTCCCGGTCCGCGGCAAAGCCGAGATCACGTACTCGCTGTAGGCTCGCCGTACGCACGACCCGACAGTAGCTTGCGCCCACGATGTACCCGCGCGCCGGCCTCCGCTCTCCCGACACGGCGCGCCTCCCCCACGATCCGAGGGCCAATGGGGCTGTTTGATCGAAAGCCGATCGCCTCCGCTGATGAAAGCGGCACCGGTATGCGGCGTACGCTCGGTGCTGGCGATCTCGTCATGCTGGCCATCGGTGCCGTGATCGGCGCCGGAATCTTCTCGTCGCTCGGAACGGCAGCGGCCGGAGAAACGCTGGCCGACGGTACCGTCATTCGTTACGGTGCCGGGCCCGCCCTCGTCGTCTCGTTCTTGTTGCTCGGCGCGGTCTGTGGACTCGCGGCGCTCTGCTATGCGGAACTCGCGGCCATGATTCCGCAGGCCGGCAGCGCGTATGCCTATTCCTATGCCACCCTCGGCGAGATTGTCGCCTGGATTGTCGGCTGGGCACTGATTCTCGAATACGCCGTTGGCAACGTCGCCGTCGCAATCGGATGGTCCGGGTATTTCTCCGCGCTCCTCTCGGGGTTCGGCATCGACCTCCCGGGATGGCTCACACACGGCTACTGGAATGTGAAGGCCAGCAGTGACCCCGCCGTCCGGTCACTCATGAACTCCGCGCCGCACATCGCCGGCCTTCCGGTGCTTGTGAATCTGCCGGCCTTCGGCATCGTGGTCGCCATCACGATGCTGCTGTTGAGAGGCGTTAAGGAAAGCGCGCGCGCCAACAACATCATGGTGGTCATCAAGCTGCTCGTGCTCGCCCTCTTCGTGATCGTTGGTGGCATGCACATTGACCCGGCGAATTACAAGCCGTTCGCGCCGAACGGATTCCGCGGCATCCATCAGGGAGCCGCGATCGTCTTCTTCGCGTACATCGGCTTCGATGCGATCTCCACCGCCGCCGAAGAGACGAAAAATCCGCAGCGCAATCTGCCCATCGGTATTCTCGGTGGATTGGCCGTCTGCACCCTGATTTACGTGATCGTCGGGTTTGTGGCAACCGGGCTTGTGCCGTACGAGCAGCTGCGAGGCAGCGATCCGTTGGCCAGAGCGCTTTCCATTGCTGGCCTCTCCACCGCCAGCTGGATCGTCGCGGCTGGTGCCGTGGTCTCGATGTCGGCCGTGTTGTTGGTGTTCCAGTATGGACAGCCCCGCATCTTCTACGCGATGGCCCGTGATGGTTTGTTGCCGAAGTTTGCCGCCAAGCTGCATCCGAAAACGCGCACGCCGCACGTGACCACGATCATCACCGGTGTCGCCGTAGCGCTTGGCGCACTCCTCGCCGACGACGCCGCCACCTACGACCTCACCAACATCGGAACGCTCGCCGCCTTCTCCGTCGTCTGCATCGGCGTGCTGGTGCTGCGCATTCGCGAGCCCGATCGGCACCGCCCGTTTCGCGTGCCCTTTGTGTGGCTCGTGACGATCGGCGGGGCCGCTGCCTGCGTATTCGTGATGCGCGGGCTTCCCTCGAGCGCTTGGAAGGCGTTCGGCATCTGGATGGTCATCGGCCTCTCGCTCTACTTCGCCTACGGGTACAAAAACTCGGTGCTGCGTCGCGGGAACGCACCGGCTTCGCCCGAATAAGTCACCAACCGTACTACGCCTCCTCCAACCAGCATCATGGCTCATCTGTCTTCCAGCGTCGCGTCGGCGCCGCCAAGCAAGGGATTCCTCGGAATCGGATTCTCGCAGTGGATCATCATCTCGATGATCGTCGGAATCCTCATCGGCTGGCTCGCGCCCGATTTCACGCCAAACCTCAAGCCCTTCGCGAACGTCTTCTTGCGCATGATCAAGTCGTTGATCGTGCCGCTGCTGTTCAGTACGCTCGTTGTTGGTATCGCCGGGCACGGCGACGACATGAAGAAGGTTGGCAAGCTCGCGCTTCGCTCGATCATCTACTTCGAAGTGGTTACCACAGCGGCGCTCGCGATTGGATTGATCGCGGTCAACTTCGTGAAGCCGGGCCGCGGCCTGTCCAACGCGCTGGCCACCGGCAGCACCGAAGAGTTCCAGGCGCTGGCGACGAAGACGCCCACGTTCGCTTCGGTCCTCGAGCACACGGTACCGCAAAGTTTCTTCGAGGCAGCCGCGCAGAACGAAGTGCTGCAAATCGTCTTCTTTGCGATCCTCTTCGCCGTTGCCCTGGCGCGCGTTGAAGGACCGTCCAAGAAGATCATGCTGGACGGATTGCAGTCGCTGAGCGAGGTCATGTTCAAGTTCGTCGGCATCGTTATGGCCTACGCGCCGATCGGTATCGGTGCCGCCATCGGCGTGACGGTCGGCAAGAGCGGACTTGGCGTGCTGCTGAGTCTCGGAAAGCTGGTCGCCACGCTGTACGTCTCACTGATCGTCTTCGTCTTGCTGGTGCTCGTGCCCGTCGCGCTGATCGCGCGCATCCCCATCTTGCGCTTCTGGCGCACGGTGAAGGAGCCGTGGCTTATCGCCTTCTCCACGGCCTCCAGCGAAGCCGCGTTCCCGCAGGCGATGCAGGCGATGGAGAAGTTCGGTGTGCCGCGCCGAATCGTGTCGTTCGTGCTGCCCACCGGCTACTCGTTCAACCTCGACGGCAGTACGCTCTATCTCGCCATCGCATCGGTCTTCGTAGCGCAGGCGGCCGGTATCGACATGCCGATTGGCACTCAGCTGCTGATGATGCTCACGCTCATGCTCACCTCGAAGGGTGTCGCGGCGGTCCCGCGCGCGTCGCTGGTGATTCTGTCGGGTGCGCTGGCGCAGTTCAATCTGCCGCTCGAAGGGATCGCGCTCATTCTCGGCGTCGACGCCATCATGGACATGGCCCGCACGTCAGTGAATCTGCTCGGTAACTGCCTCGCCACCGCCGTCATGGCGCGTTGGGAAGGCGAGCTGAATATTCCGGCCGAGGAAGCCGTGCCAGTGTAGGTCCTCGTCTCGTTTTGTCTCGGCATCGCGGCCGAGTTGCGCGTCACGCAACTCGGCCGTTGCTCGTTAGACCTCGACGCCCAGCAAGCGGCGTGCACGGCGCACGGCACCGCGTGCCGCATCGACTTCTTCCGCGCGCACGGTGGCACCCGGCACAGCGCTCTTTAACCGCTGCTCAAGGCGCTTCCGCACCAGCGAGCCCTTTGACAGCAGGCCACCGGCGAGCGCCACAGGAATCGCTGCACGCTCGTCCATGAAGCAGCGACGAGCCAGCGTGCGAATATGCAGCGACAACTCTTCCACGCAGAAGCTGACGATCGCGTTCGCCCGCAGATCGCCCGTTGAGGCCACCTTCATCACCACTGGTGCGAGGGTCGCGTACTGCCGCGCCGTCGCCTCGGCGGCCCACGGAATGAGGTCGTCGAGCGACTCCAGTTCGAGCGCCGTGAGAATCGCGCCGGTGAGCGCCGTATCCGGCTCGCGTCCATCGTGCGCGGCCGTAATGACGCTCAACGCACGACGCCCCAGCCACGCGCCGCTGCCTTCGTCGCCGATGTTCGGTCCCCATCCGCCACAACGCTCCAGTCGCCCGTCGGGCGCGCGGGAATACGCGACGGATCCGGTTCCGGAAATCAGCAGCACACCAGCGGAATCGCCGAACGCGTCATCCATCGCGATCGTGGCATCAGCTTGCACCGACACGTCGTCGGCGACACGGCGCGACGCGAGTGCCGACCAGAGTGCCTGCGCGGCGCGCTCCTGCCCGGCGCCGGCGACACCCACTACGCATACCGCCGGACGCGTGTCGCTGCGATCCGCCGAGGCCAGCACGTCCGCGATCAGCGATTTGATAATGTCAGCAGCCACACCTTCATGGCCGGGCATCAGCGCCGTACCGGCGCCCTCCACGCGCGCGAGCGTGTTGCCGGCGGCGTCAGCCAGCACGACACGGGTGCGACTCCCACCACCATCTACGCCTACAACGAGTGGTGTCGAGTCGAGAGGTCCGGCACTCATGAATGATTCCCCTGAAAAGAGCGCGGCGCCGTGGGCGCCGGGTGAGTGAACGAAGACAACACGCCCGTCACGAAGGTGATGGAGAGACCGATCAGGACGTACCACGGCCAGGCAATCGATGCCACTCCGCTAAGCGCCGGCTCCATCGACGGATACGCCGACACGATCTGTTTCGCGAACACGATGAACGCCATGCAACTGATACCGACGCTCATGCCGAGAATCGCATCGCGTTGAATTGCGCGCGACCAGAAGAGACCGAGAAAAAACCCGCCCAAGAGACCACCCTGTGTAAACGAAGCGATCGACAGCGCGATGACGACCACCGGTGTACCCTGTTCCTTGAACATCAGGGCGCCAGCGGTGAGCGCGATGCCCCATGCCAGTGCGAACATCTTACCCACGCGAAGCGTCCGGGGATCTTCGGCCGACCGCCCCGTGAACGGAAGATAAATATCGTACGTCGACGACGCGGCCAACGCGTTGATGGCACCCGAGTGCGTGCTCATCGTGGCCGCGATGATCGCCGCCACGATGAGTCCGATCAAGCCGTGCGGCATGCGCTCGATGATGAACGTCGGAAAGATCTGATCGGCCGTTGCGAACGTCTGCCCGTCGTACACGACCCATAGCCCGATGCCCACCATCAGGAACAGCGTCATTTGCGCGAACACCGCGAACCCGCTCCCGATGATCGCGACCTGCGCCTGCTTCAGCGACCGACTCGAAAGTAATCGCTGTACGATGATCTGATCCGTGCCGTGTGACGCCATCGCGAGGAAGGCACCACCGATGATCCCGGCGAACATGGTGTGAGGGCGGTCGAAGCCAGTGTACCAGTCGATCCCTTGGAGTTTACCCGCCGCGCTTGCGCGCTCGAGGATCGTGCTCCAGCCGCCGTCCACCGCCTGTCCGATAAGTACGATCGCGGAGAGGCCACCCAGCAGGTAGATACTCGCCTGCAACAGCTCGGTCCACACGACAGCCTTCATTCCGCCGCGGTACGTGTAGAGCACGGTCAATACCCCGAGCACGACGATGGCGGCCGGCATCGTGTACTCCTTGGGCATGACCGGACCGATGATCAACGCAACCGGAATCGCCGTGGCGAATACACGCACCGCGTCCGCCATCGCCCGCGTGATCATGAACACGATCGACGTGAAGCGCCGGGTTCCCAGACCGAACCGCGTCTCCAACAACGCATAGGCCGTCACTAGGTTGCCGGCGAAATACCGTGGCAGCAGCGTGTAGGCCACCACGATGCGACCGACGATGTATCCGGCAACGACTTCGAGGAATCCGAGGTTTCCGGTATACGCCAAGCCCGGGATACTGATGAACGTGAGTGCAGAGGTCTCACTCGCCACGATCGAGAACAGGACCGCCCACCATGGAATCGCACGCTCCGCGACGAAATAGTCGCTGGTCGATCGCTGCGTTCGCCCGATCCACATGCCCAGCGCCGTGGTGCCGCCGAGATACAGCAGCAACACGAAAAGATCGAAGAGGTTGAAGCGGCCGATCACGAGTCGATACCGGCATCACGCGATGACATACGCCTCCATGGCGAAGTACTCGGCGAGGCCGAGTTGGTCGAGCTGGGCCGACGTGGCTTTGTTGCGCTGCTCGACACGCTGCCAGAATTCACGGGCATCCTGTCCGGGAAACGGCGCGGAATCCTTCTGCGACTGATGCTTGAAGATCGCCTGAATCTTGATCGTCAGTTCTTCTTGCGACAGCGGTACAAGCACGGTGGCCTCCGTGATCGGCCATTCCTGCCAGGCACCGCGGTAGAGCCACACCTGCGGGCGCGCCGGGGCGTCGGCGCCGCCGTACACGTCGAGCACAGCGCTGTCGATCGCTTCCTTGCACATGCGGTGGGTGCCGTGCGGATCCGACAGGTCGCCGGCCACGAAAATGATCTCCGGCTGAAACACGCGCAGGAGATCGGCAACGATTGCCACGTCTGCCGGACCGATGGGATCCTTGCGGACCTTTCCGGTCTGATAGAAGGGCAGGTTCAGGAATCGCGCATGGTCTCGCGTGAGACCCATGACCTCGATGCCACTCACCGCCTCCGACTCGCGGATAATGCGCTTGATGTCCTGTACTTCGGCGATGTCGACCTGACCCGGATGCTTCGCTTCGAGAAAGGCGTGCACGGTGTCGGCCAGTGTGCGGACGGCGGTACCCTCGCCGATCAGCTCCTGATCGAGTCGCACCAGAAAGTCCATGTAGCGACGGACATCGTGATCAAACACTGCGATGTTGCCGCTCGTCATGTAGGCGACCGTCACCTCGTTCTCGTTCTCCACAAACTTGCGGAGAATGCCACCCATCGAGATCACGTCGTCGTCTGGGTGCGGAGAGAAACACAGCGTCTTCATGCCGCGGGGCAGTTTGCTCTTGCCGCGGATCTTCGCACCGAGCACGTTGAACACCAGCCCGTTCACCGCGCCGGGAGACCCATGACGCGCCACCAGTGACAACAGCGAGTTCTCATCGTAGTCGTGCTGCGTCAGCTTGAGGATCGCTTTCTGGCAACGGCCCGCGAGCCACGTCACGGCGCGCACGGCGAGCGCATCATCCCAGCGCACTTCGTCGATCAGCCACGGCGTTGCCACGCGAGTGAGATCCGCCGCCGCCGCGTCATCCACGTAGAACGTCGTGTTCCCGTGACGCTGCAGGAACGTCGCCGCGACCGCGCGATCGATCTCGCCTTCCACCGAACGACGCACGATGCCCGACTTATGCTCGCCCGTGGCGAGAATCGCGATTTCGCGCGCACGCAGGATCGTCGCGATGCCCATCGTGATCGCTTCGCGCGGCACGTTGTCTTCACCGAAAAAATCGGCGGACGCATCCCGTCGCGTGACCGAGTCGAGGTGCACCACACGCGTACGGCTGTGTTCTCCGGAGCCCGGCTCGTTGAAGCCGATATGTCCCGTCTTGCCGATACCGAGCAGCTGAAAATCCACACCCCCCGCGTCCAGGATCACCGCCTCGTATCGCGCACAGGCCTCATCGATCGCCGACCGATCCAGTGCGCCGTCCGGGATGTGCACGTTCGCCGCCTCGATGTCGACGTGAGAAAACAGATTCTCCCACATGAACCGGTGATACGAGTGAATGCTGTCCGGCGCCATCGGATAGTACTCGTCCAGATTGAACGAGATCACATGCCGGAAGCTGAGGGCCTCTTCACGGTGCAGGCGGATCAACTCGCGATACACGCCGATCGGCGTCGAGCCCGTCGCGAGTCCAAGCACGATCGACCGACCTGCCGCCGCGCGCTCGCGCATCAGCGTGGCGATTCGCCCGGCCACGAGCCGCGCCATCGCCTCGTGCTCATCGATGATGATCGTGGGAATACGCTCGCGCACCGTGCCGTTGATGTCGGGATGCACGAAGATGGTGCCACCGACGCGCACAGGCCCGCCGCTCGATTCGAGCGCGCGGGCCTGCGAACGATCAGTGGCCACCGGAGATCCGGAGGCCATGGGCATGGGGGTAGCTGTCGAGTCGTCGGCTCAGGCCGAGAAAGAACTGCCGCAACCGCAACCGCCGGTTGAGCTTGGATTCTTGAACGTAAAGCCGGACCCTTGCATCGACGTCACGTAGTCGATCGTTGTGCCGCTCAGATACTGCCCCGAGAACGGATCGACAAACAGTTTGATCCCCTCAAGCTCGAAGATCGTGTCGTCTTCCGCGCTCTTGTCCTCGATCACCAAGCCGTACTTGAAGCCGCTGCATCCGCCCGGCATCACCGACACGCGAAGGCCACCCTGCTCGGGTGTGACCCCCTCCGCCTCCATGAACTTGCGGACTTCCGTCGCGGCCGTGGACGTGAGAACCACCATGACATCCGGCTGCTGCATCGTGCTCATTGCTCTCCTCCGAAGCGGCCGGCTGACACCCCGGCCTGATGTAGCGCGCCGACCGCACCCGATCGCACCCGCGATCGGCAACCGGAACAGCGTCGCCTCAAGCTGTAAGAATAATAACGAGTGATTCGCTCCCGTTCAAGAAAGCCCCGCTCGGACCCGTGCTTATCGACCCGCGTCACCACGCAACGCACCCACCACCGCGTCCGCCAGCGCCGCGCGGACACCGCCGATCTTCCGATTCTCGCGCGACGGATTCACGCGATTCGTCAGCAAAAGCACAAAAATGCCCTGCCCCGGATCCATCCACAGCGAGGTGCCGGTGAACCCGGTGTGGCCGAACGCGAGAGGCGACAGCCGACTGCCCGCCGAGTTGCCCAAAGTCGGCGTCTCCCATCCAAGCGCCCGGCGTGAGATGGTCGAATCCTGCATTCGCGTAAACATCGCAACCACTGCCGAATCCAATACCCGAACGCCATCCAGCGTTCCGTGATGCAAATACATACGGGCAAAGCGAGCCAGATCGTGGCCGGTCGAAAACAGCCCCGCGTGTCCGGAGACGCCCCCGAGACGGACGGCGTTCTCGTCGTGCACTTCCCCCCGAACCTTCTTCTGACGCCACGGGTCCTGCTCGGTGGGCGCGATACGCGGCAGCAAGGCCACCGGCGGGAGGTAGCGCGTATCGGGCATCCCGAGCGGCGAGAACACGTGAGCCGAGTCATACAGCGCCAGCCGTTCGCCGCTCACCCGTTCCACCAGCTTGCCCAGCAGAATGAAGCCCAGGTCGCTGTACACATACCGCACGCCGGGCAGCGTGTCCGGAGACGTCGCGAACAACTGTTGCTCGGCTTCTTCAGCAGTGGCCGCCTCTTTGTAGAGCGCGCGCCACGCCGGCATTCCCGACGAGTGCGACAAGAGGTGACGCACCGTGATCCGTTCGGCTCCCGGTGCCTTCCACGCCGGGAGGTACCGCACGACGGGCGAATCGAGCGCTACCCGCCCCGATCCCACAAGCTGGATCATGGCGCTCGTCGTGCCGATCACCTTGGTCAGTGACGCAAGATCCCATATCGTTGTCGCCGAAGGACGGGAGTCGTCGTCCACATCGAGACGCCCCACCCCGTATTCGACGATCACGCCATCGGCGGTACCCACGGCGGCATAGGCGCCGGGAAAGGCACTGTCGGCCATCGCTCGTGAGAGGATGGCACGCACGCTGTCCCCAAGGCGCAACGCCTGCGCTCCCGCAATGCCGGGCACGGGCGGAAAGTCGCGCCCCCCCGTGCTGCGCGTGGCGCACCCGATCAATACGCTCGAACTGGCGGCCAGTGCGAACATCCGCCGTGCACGCCGCTTGAGAAAGGCGCGGTTCGGTGCGTTCGTGCAGACAGCGCCGCAGCCGGATGGGCCGGTGAGCAGGGCAGGTCGGTTGGAATTCGGTCGGGTCATGTGTTCGCGGTAGGGCGGGATGCTGTGCGACCTGAGCGCAGCGGGATCTTCTGGAGGTTACGCGTGAAGGCCATCAAGACGCTGGTGCTGCTCTCTGTGGTGTGTGTCGGAACACTCGTCGCGGGATGTGCGCAAGGCGGTCGCCCCGACAACGACCCAATGCCGGACGACGATGCGGAGGGAATGCCGATCGGAAACCGGAACCGCAAGGTCCGTCCCGGCATCACCGTCCTGCTGGACGATAGCATCAAGCTCATCGCCGGCAAGCGCGTCGCGCTCGTCACCAATCAAACGGGCGTTGATGAGAAAGGGCGACGCTCCATCGACCTCCTGGCCGCCGACCCGCGTGCGCAGCGCGCCGGCGTAAAGCTGGTACGACTCTTCGCCCCAGAACACGGTGCCACCGGAACCGCCGATCGTCCCAATCTCAGCGACGAGCGCGACGCGAAGACGGGCCTGACGATTCATTCGCTCTATCAACACCGCACGATTGCTCCTCCCGACAGTCTGCTCACTGACATCGACGTGCTGGTCGTCGATCTCCAGGATATTGGCACCCGTACCTGGACCTACGTCGGCGTCATGCTGTACACGATGCAGGCGGGCGCGAAGCGCGGGATCCCGGTGCTCGTGCTCGATCGGCCCAACCCCATCACGGGGGCCCGGGCCGAAGGAGCGCTCCTGGATTCGGCGCTGGCAAACGGCGAGATGCCTGCTGCCGGGAATCGAACGAATGGCTTCGCGCTCTATCCGATGCCGCTCCGCCACGGCCTCACGATGGGCGAGATCGCGCGGCTTTTCCAAGCCCAGTTCAAACTCGGAACCCGGCTCACCGTCGTGCCCATGAGAAACTGGCGCCGCGGCATGTGGTTCGACGAGACGTCGCTGCCGTGGGTTCGGCCGTCGCCCAACATGCCGACCGTCATCAGCGCGCTGCTCTATCCCGCCCTCGTTCCGTTCGAGTCAAGCAACGTGTCCGTGGGACGCGGCACCGACGAGCCGTTTCAGCGTTTCGGCGCCTCCTGGCTCCGTGCCGATTCCGTCACGCGAATGCTCGAAGATCTCTCGCTGACTGGTGTCAAGTTCAAGACGGAGCGCTTCACGCCGAATAAGCCCGGCGACGGCAAGTTCGCGGGTCAGGCGATTCCCGGGGTCCGAATTCAAGTCACCGACCGCGAGCGCGTTCAGCCCGCTCGCGTCGGCGCCGCCATCCTGTGGGCACTCTCCCGCGTGCACAAGGACTCCCTCCGAATCACGGCCGCCGGATTTGATCAGCGCATGGGATCGGCTCGCGCTCGGGAGGCCTTGATGGGAGGTGCGGACCCCGATGCGGTAATGGATCGCCAGTTACCGGCAGTTATTGCGTTTGAAAAGGATGCCAGACGCTTTTATCTCTACCGTTGACGCTAGGGGAGTTCTAGCTTTCCCCGGCTAGCCACTTTTCCGTACCTTCAGCACGATCGAGATGCAATCTCTGTGGAGCGCAATCCAGCGCGGATACCTGCGAGTCATCGCCCCTGTGGCCGACTGGCTGGTTGCGCGGCGCGTGCGCCCCAACACCATCACCACCATCGGCACGATCTGTACGTGTACGGCGGGGGTGATCTTCGCGTCGGGGCACATCAGCGCCGGTGGGTGGTTCCTCGGGCTCACGGCGCTCTTTGACGTCCTCGACGGTAACGTCGCCCGTCGTACGGGGCAGAGCACCGTTTTCGGAGCCTTTTACGACTCCACGCTTGATCGCGTGGCTGACGGCTTCCTGCTCGGAGGTCTGCTGGTCTTTTACGCCACCCACCCGGTGCATGCCAGTCAGCCCATGGTTATGGTCACGCTGGCCGCACTGATCGCCACCTTCCTCACGTCCTACACGCGGGCCAGAGCCGAAGGGCTCGGCCTCGATGCGAAGGTCGGCATGCTGCAGCGCGCGGAGCGCATCACGTTGCTCTCTGCTCCGCAGGCCTTCTTCGGCCTGGCGCTGAACGGCTGGATTCTCGCGGGTATCGTCAGCGTGCTGGCCGTCACGGCGTGGATCACCGTGTTCCAACGCATCAACTTCGTGTATCGCACGACCTCTTCCCCTGGAGAATAAACGCAGTGTCCGACTCGACTCGCGGTAAGGCCGCGTCACCAGCCCCGGCAACGGGGAAGCTCGCCATTTTTACGCCGGGTCTCGGCGCCGTGGCGACCACGTTCATCGCCGGTGTCGAGCGCGTGCGCCGTGGACTCTCGGTGCCCATCGGTTCGCTCTCGCAAATGGCGACGATTCGCCTCGGCAAGCGCACCGACGGGCGTAGCCCGCTCATCAAGGACTTTGTCTCCCTCGCGAATCTCGACGACATCGTGTTCGGCGCTTGGGATCCCATTCCCGATAATGCCTACGAGTCGGCCGTCAACGCCGGCGTGCTCGAAAAGTCCGACATCGAACCGATCGCGGATTTCCTCAAAAGCATTACGCCGATGCCGGCCGTGTTCGAGAGCCGCTATGTCACGCGCATCACGCGCGCAACCAATGTGAAGACGGGCAAGAACAAGCGCGACCTCGCCGAACAGATCCGCGCCGACATCCGCCACGTCATGCACAGCAACGGCGCCACGCGCGGCGTGATGGTTTGGACCGGCTCGACCGAGACGTACATCAAGGCCGGCCCGCAGCACCAGACCATGGAAGCGTTCGAAAAGGCGATGGAAGACAACGACGATTCGATTGCGCCCAGCATGCTCTACGCCTATGCCGCCATCATGGAAGGCATTCCGTACTGCAACGGTGCCCCGAATCTCTCCGCCGACTTCCCCGCGCTGCTCGACCTCGCCATCGAGAAGGGCGTGCCCGTCTCTGGTAAGGATTTCAAGACCGGCCAGACGTGGATGAAAACCATCATCGCACCGGGCCTCAAGGCGCGCATGCTCGGGCTCGAAGGCTGGTACTCCACGAACATTCTCGGCAATCGCGACGGCGAAGTGCTTGAGGATCCCGCGTCGTTCAAGACCAAGGAAGAGTCGAAGCTCTCGGTGTTGCATACGATCCTGCAGCCCGAAGTGTACCCGGAACTGTACAAGGATTTCTCGCACGTCGTGCGCATCAATTACTACCCGCCGCGCGGCGACAATAAAGAAGGATGGGACAGCATCGACATCAAGGGGTGGCTCGGCTACCCGATGCAGATCATGATCAACTTCCTGTGCCGCGATTCCATCCTTGCCGCGCCCATGGTGCTCGACCTCGCGTTGTTCTCGGATTTCGCGATGCGTGCCGGCATGAAGGGCATTCAGGAATGGTTGAGCTTTTATTACAAATCGCCGCAGACCGCTCCGGGACTCCAGGCCGAACACGATCTTTTTATCCAGCAGACGAAGTTGAAGAACACGCTCCGTCACCTCATGGGTGAAGAGCAGATCACTCACCTCGGGTTGGAATACTATCAATGATCGTAGAGCGCGCGCGGCGTCTCCATCGCGTGGGTGCACTCGTCGCAGCCGGCCTCGTTTTGGCCGGCTGCGGAGGCGGGGGCAGCCCACCAGCAACGAATGAACTCCGTTTCAAAACAGATGATTTTGTCATTCGGGTGTCTCCTGAGACCATGCCGACGCGTGCGCTGGAACCGATTTACTGGCGCGTGATGGTCCACGATGTAAAGAGCGGCCTCCCAATCCAAGGCGGCGAAGGACGCATCTTCGGCACCAATCGCGATCGAAAGACCGTCTCCAATGGCCTCGCCGCCACCGACGAGCTGGGGACCTATCGCAGCAACTTGATGTTCGTCACTGCCGGCATGTGGGCGATGGCCATCCAGTTCCGTCGCGATTCCGTCAAGGTCTTGCAGAAGACGCCGGATTGGACACAGGACATTATGGCCGCCAACGAGCCGGGCGACTTCTCCCCGCCGGCGTCATCCCGCCCGCCCGAACCACCACCGCGTGCGAAGGACAGCACGCGTAAGGAACCCTAAGTATGCGGCACTTTCATCGGACCTCACTCACACCGGACACCGTCCTGGAGTCGGCCGATCGCTTTTTCGCGGCGCTCGGGCTGATCCGGGGGGCCGTTGATTCCCGTTCGCACAGTTTCAGTGGTGCGCTCGGCACGCTCACGCTGTCGGTCAAAATGGAAGGCGGGCATTACACGTGTGTCGAAGGACACACCGATCAAGTCGGTGAGAGCCGCCTCGACAAGAACGTCAAGTGCTTTTTCAACGCCGTGCATCGCGCCGCCGATCCTCGACACTCGATCGAGGCCGGATACTGATGGCGGAGGCGCGCACCGGCCCTGACACTCCGGCCGTTGGAGCGCGCCCCAGCGACGCGCTCTCGCGTGAGCGCAAGCTTGAGCTGTACTACTGGATGAAACTCACGCGGCACCTCGAAGAGCGCTTGGTAAATCTGTATCGGCAAACCAAGGTCGTCGGTGGACTCTTTCGTTCGCTTGGACAGGAAGCCGATTCGGTCGGCAGTTGCTTCGCGCTCGAGCAGCGTGACGTCATGTCGCCGCTCATCCGCAACCTCGGCGCCATGCTCGTCAAGGGCGCGACGCCGGTCGAAGTACTCAAGCAGTACATGGCCAAGGCCGACTCACCCACGCGCGGTCGCGAGCTCAATATTCACTTCGGCGATATCGGCCAAGCCGGCGTCACGCGCGGCTTTCTCGGACAGATTTCCCCGCTTGGCGACATGGTCCCGGTCATGACGGGCGTGACAATGTCCTTCAAAATGCGCGCTGAAGATCGCGTCGGACTCGTCTACATCGGCGACGGCGCGACGAGCACTGGTGCCTTCCACGAAGGTATCAATTTCGCGGCCGTGCAGAAGTGCCCGCTCGTCGTCATTGTCGAGAACAACGGGTATGCCTACTCCACGCCAACGCACAAGCAATCCGCCGCGAAGTTCTTCGTCGACAAAGCTATCGGCTACGGCGTGTTGGGCTTGCAGGCCGACGGAAACGACGTGCTGGCGACGTACGACGTGACCAAAACGGCCGTCGATCATGCGCGTGCGGGCAACGGCGTGGTGCTGGTCGAGCTGATCACGTATCGCCGCAAGGGACACGCCGAGCACGACAACCAGTCGTACGTGCCAGCCGGTGAGCTTGAGAAGTGGGCAGCGAACAACGATCCCATAGATCGCTACGTGCAGGTGCTGCGTTTGGATCTCGACGCGACTGATAGCGAGATCGAAGCGATCGATGCGCGCATTGTGCGCGAGATCGATCAAGCCACCGATTTGGCCGAACGCTCTGGAACTCCGGACGCGCGTGAGGCGCTCAGGGGGGTCTACGCCGAGCCGCCCGCTGAGCAGCCGCTGTGGTTCCGTCGCGATGCCGACACGGAGGCGTACGGCCAGGAGCGTCCCGAAAGCTGGGGCACCTGGAATACCGACGGAGTGAAACGCTGATGGCCGAGATTACCTATCTCGAAGCGATCCGCGAGGCGCTGTTCGAGGAGATGGAGCGCGACCGGAATGTGTTCTGCATGGGCGAAGACATCGGCGCGTTCGGCGGTGCATTTAAAGTCACTGAAGGGCTGCTGGCAAAGTACGGCGAGCAGCGCGTCATCGATTCGCCGATCAGCGAAATCGCGCTCGTCGGCGCGGCCGCCGGTGCCGCGCATATGGGGTTGCGGCCGGTCGTCGAGATGCAGTTCATCGACTTCATCGCCAACGCCTACGACATGCTCACCAACTACGTCGCGACGGCGCGCTATCGCGCGTTCTTGCCGTGTCCAATGGTGGTGCGCGGTCCCAGCGGTGGCTACGTACGTGGCGGTCCGTTTCACTCGCAGAACCCGGAAGCCGGGTTCCTGCACACGCCGGGGCTCAAAATGGTGTATCCGGCCACGGCAGCGGATGCCAAAGGCCTGATGAAGGCCGCCATCCGCGATGACGACTGCGTGCTCTTCTTCGAGCACAAATATCTGTATCGTCGCGTAAAGGATGTGATGCCCGATGGCGATCATGTCGTGCCGATCGGCAAGGCACGCGTGGCGCGCGAGGGCAGTGACGTGTCGATCGTGACCTATGCCTCGACCGTGTGGAAGGCGCTCGAGGCCGCCGATTTGCTCGCGGCCGAAGGCATCTCCGTCGAAGTCATCGATCTGCGGTCACTCGCACCGATGGACGACGAGGCGATCTTCCGCACCGTAAAGAAGACGAATCGACTACTCATTGTTCATGAGGATACGCGCACCGGTGGTATGGCGGGTGAAATCACCGCGCGCGTGAACGAAACCTGCTTCGAGTGGCTCGACGCTCCGGTGTTGCGCGTAACGGCCGCGGATATTCCGCTTCCATACGCTCCGGCCCTCGAAGATTACGTGTTGCCGCAAACTGCCGATATCGTTCGAGCGGTCCGGCGCCTGACTGCGTATTGATGATGACGACCTCAGCTGGCGATGCACAGACGCCCCTCCCGGAAGACCGCGTAGGTCGGAATATCGGCGTGGGATGTTTTACGTTCTTTATCGGTGGCGTGAGCGGCGCGATGGTTGGCGTCGGCATCGGAAAGTTGCTGGGCTTTTTCGCGCGTTGCACTCCCATGGCGGGGTTGCCGGCGTGCGAATGGTGGGTGTACGCAGGTTACGGTGGTGCCTTCGGCGCGATTACGCTGCCGATTCTCGCCTTGTGGCGTTTGCGTCGCGCGGATCGCGCGGCCGGCGCTGCTTCTTCAGATCGAGGATGATCGAGTGGCTCGTGTAGATGTCATCATGCCGCAGATGGGTGAGTCCATCGCGGAAGGAACCGTTTCGCGGTGGCTGAAGAAGGTCGGCGACAACGTCAAGCGCGACGAACCGCTCTTCGAGATCTCCACCGATAAAGTCGACGCGGAGATTCCTTCTCCGTCGGCTGGTATCCTGGTCGAGATCGTCGTCGGTGAAGGGCAGACGGTGGCCATTCAGACCGTCGTGGCGCGGCTCGAGACCGACGCCGCGGCCGCCGCGAGCTTGCCGGCCGCCGCACCCAGTGCTCCGGCCGCCGCCGCTCCTTCGGCGGCGTCGGTCGTGATGCCATCCGCGCTGTCCTCGCCAGTCGCGGCCTCGGCTGCGCCGGCCTCGGCTGCGGCCCCTTCCGCGCCTGCCGGTTCCTTCGAGGAGCGTGTGCGCACCAAGTCGTCTCCGCTCGTGCGCAAGATGGCCGCCGAACACGGCGTCGAGATCGCGGGTATGAGCGGTAGCGGTATTGCCGGCCGTGTCACGCGCAAGGACCTCGACGCGTTCCTCGCGGCAAAGCCTGCGGCCACAGCGGCGCCCGTTCCCGGTGCGTCGATGTACGCGCCGGCCGGGGTCGAAAACCGGGGGCCGCTGCCCACGCCATGGGCGGGTGACATCGTCGAGCCGATGTCCAAGATCAGGAAGCTCACGTCCGATCACATGTCGCTCGCCATCAAAGTGGCGACCCATGTAACGTCGTTCTTTGAAATCGACCTCACGCGCGTGGCGCGCATTCGCGCGGCCATGCGGAAGGAGTTCGAGGCGCAGTCGGGACAGAAGCTCTCCTACCTGCCGTTCATCCTGCAGGCCGTCTGCGCGCAGCTCAAGCGCCATCCCGTGCTCAACGCGGCGGTGGCCGGCAACGACATCATTCGCCGCCAGCAGATCAACCTCGGCATCGCCGTGGCGCTCGAGCCGACCGGCCTCATCGTTCCCGTGCTCAAGCACGCCGATGAACTCTCGCTCTCCGGCCTCACGCGTGGCATCAATGATCTCGCCGCGCGCGCGCGTAGCAAGAAGCTGAGCCCCACGGACGTACAGGATTCCACCTTTACGATTACCAATCCCGGAGTCTTCGGTTCGCTGTTCGGCACGCCGATCATTCCCGTGGGGACCACCGCGATCCTTGGCCTCGGTGCAATCGAGAAGCGGGCGAAGGTGATCACCGGTCCCGATGGCGAGGACACACTCGCGATTCGCACCTGTGCGTATTTCTCCTTGTCGTTTGATCATCGCGTAATCGACGGCGCGGATGCGGATCGGTTTATGGCCGATCTCAAGAAAACGCTGGAGTCGGTTCCCGAAAGCGGGTATTGAGTCCGACATGACACGCCTGTTGGCTATGCAGGAGCGCGTTGTTGCCTCGGCGGAGCGAACGGCCTATTTGGCTGCGCTCGTGAACCGACGGGCGCGCGCCGCTGCCGTGTCGGCACATTTTTGGGTCTTTGAACACGCCACCGAATCCGGTCGCTTTATCGAATTCACGGAAGCCGCCAGCGATGAAGCCATCGCCGCGGTCCATGAAAGCGGTACGGCGCCTGGGCTCTGGCGCGAAGTACAAGGAGGCTGATATGCCCGCGCGACGCATTACCGTCGATGGACGCGAATGGCAGGTATACCCCTCCGGATTCCTCACGCAGTACGTCGGTGATGAGTTCGGATTGATCTTTGTGACGGGAACGGGCGTCGACCGCGATGTGCGGGTGACGCGCTACTCGCCGATGGGAACGCGTGCGCGTGAGCAATCGCTCGCCGAACTTGAGAACGCGCAGCTAGTCGACCTCTTCCGCACGTCGCAGCCGGGCGCGCGTTCTCCAGAGGCAGGCTACCGTACGTGACGGAAATATCGGGCATAGCGGGCCCGGAAACTATTGCGGGACGCGGCGAGTCCGCGCAGTTCGTCGATCTGCAAGTACACTCGACCGCATCGGACGGCGCGCTCTCGCCGGCGAAGGTCGTCGAAGCGGCGCGCGATGCGAATCTGTACGCGATCGCGCTGACCGATCATGACACGGTAGACGGACTGCCCGAGGCAATCACCGCCGGCGTCGAGTTCGGCGTTCGCATAATTGCCGGCGTTGAACTGAGTGCGCATTTCGACGATGACGAGCTGCACTTGCTCGGCCTCTACCTATCCAATCAGGAGGCAATGCGGTCCGCGCTGATTGAACTGCAGGCCGGTCGGGTGGAGCGCGCGGTGAAGATCGTCGAAGTACTCAATCGGCACAGCATTCCGGTCACCATGGAGTCGGTGCTCGCTGAGGCGGACAAGGGAGCGGTCGGTCGTCCACACATCGCACGGGCGATGGTTGCCGGCGGCTGGGTGCGCGATTTCCGCGACGCCTTTGATCGGTGGATCGGCTTCGGTCGTCCCGCGTATATGGCGAAAGATCGCTTCGATGTCGCCGATGCCATCGCGCTGGTGCATCAGGCCGGTGGTCTTGCCGTGTGGGCCCACCCCGGAGACTCCGCGACGCACACGCGCATCCTGCGTCTCGCCGACATGGGACTCGACTCGGTCGAGGTTCTGCACCCCAGTCATCCACCCTCGCTGGCACAGCGTCTGTTCGACAATACCGTGAAAGCGGGACTGCTGCCCAGCGGCGGGTCCGATTGGCACGGTACCCACGACGGTCCGCGTCGGCTCGGTGGGCAGCTGGTCCCGAAGATTTGGCTCGACTGGCAGGAAACCCGCACTGCGGAACGCACCGCGGAACGGACGGCCTGATGCCGAACCGCGTCGCGCTCGTCACCGGCGGCGCCCGACGTGTGGGCGCCGAGATCGTGCGCAGCTTCGCCGCGCGCGGTTACGACGTGGTGCTGCACCACGGCAACTCGCCCGATGCCGCCGCCGCACTCGCCGCGGAACTGCGCAGCGCGCATGACGTGCGCATCGAACTCGTGCAGGAAGATCTCGCCGACGTGCATGCATCGGCGCGGATTATCGATGCGGCCATGCAGGCGTTTGGTGCACTGGATGTCGTCGTGAGCTCGGCGTCCGTGATGATGATGCATCCCTTCGACGCCGTGACGGCGGAGGAGTGGGAGCAGACGTCGGCGATCAACCTGCGTGCGCCCTTCTTTCTCATCCAGGCGGCGGCTCGTGTGATGCGTGACGGTGGGGTGATCGTGCAGCTGTCCGATCATCTCGCCTTCGAAACCATCTTCCCGCATCTGATTCCGCATCAAGTCACAAAGTCCGCGCTCACCCAGCTTGTGCGTACCACCGCGTCGGCGCTCGCGCCGCGCCTGCGCGTAAATGCCGTTGCGCCGGGTCTTGTGCTCCCGCCGGACGAGCTGACTGAGGACGCCATCGAACGCTTCCTGCGTGATGTGCCGATGGGCCGCCGTGGCACGCCCCTCGATGTCGTGCAAGCGATTCACTTTTTGGTCGATGCCCCGTACGTCACGGGAATCGTGCTGCCGGTCGATGGTGGCCGGCACCTGCGCCGATGAGCGTCCCGGAGGCACCGGTAACGCACGGCCATGAGCGCGGCGCCCCACTCACCTTCAGCCGAATTGTGATCATCGGGGGCGGGTGCTACGGCAGTTGGTATGCCCAGCAGCTCACGCGAGCCGCTCAGCGCGGCGCGCTGCAGGCGAGTGACGTGGTGGTGGTCGATCGCGATCCCGCATGCCGCGTGGCCGCGTTGAATGATGCCGGCCAGTACGACGGGCTGCCACTTCGCGTGGAAGTCGCCGAGTGGGATGCGTATCTGGCCGACTGGCTGGGGCAGGGGCCGGCAGCGCTTGCCAGCGACGCCATGGTGCCGTCGCCGCTGATGCCACACGTCTGTCTCGACTGGCTGATCGCGCGGGCGCGGGCGCGCTGGCCGGAACGACGCATTCGCGTGGAGCCGCTCGACCAGGCGCCTCCCACCCCCTGGGAACGGGCGTCGCCCGACGGGCGTCACTATGTGAGCTACGCGACATGGATGTGTCCGGTGAACTGCATCGAACCCGCGCGCTGTCCGCACACGCGCGGCGTCCGTGACTGGAGCATGCCGCCGATGATGCGCCAGTTCGTCCACGACAACCCGGCTCTCCTTGGTCCCGTTATCTTTCACTGTGTGCACCGCACGTACGGCGTCGGAATGATCGATGCCGCCGCGATCGCGGATGCGGATCGGCAACTCGCCGCGTGGGGCGCCTCCGGCCCCTGCGCTGTGCTCGTTGGAACAGTCTCGCACTGTCACGGAGCGCTGGGTGTGTTGGCGGTCGATTAAGTTCTCTCCTTCTCCTCGACGACATGTCCGACTCTCGTCCCGAAAACATCGTCATTATCGGTTCCGGTCCTGCTGCGTGGACCGCTGCGATCTATGCGGCGCGCGCCAACTTGAATCCGATCGTCTTCGAAGGTGAACCGGTTGGAACCGAGCTGCCCGGTGGTCAACTCATGCTGACCACCGACATTGAGAATTTCCCGGGCTTCCCCGAGGCGATCAGCGGTCCCGACCTCATGGACCGCATGCGGGCGCAGGCCGTGCATCACGGCGCGCGTGTGGTCTCCGAACTGGTGAAGCGGGTGCATCTCTCGTCGAAACCGTTCGGCATCGTGCCGAATTATGCCACGCCGATCTCGGCGCACTCGGTCGTGATTGCGACCGGCGCTGCTGCCCAGTGGATCGGCCTCGATAACGAATTGCGACTGGCAACGTCGGGCGGCGGCGTCTCCGCCTGCGCCGTCTGCGACGGCGCGATGCCCTTCTATCGCCACAAGCGACTCGCCGTGGTCGGCGGTGGTGACACCGCGATGGAAGAGGCCATGTATCTCACCAAGTTCGCCAGCGAAGTCGTCGTGATTCATCGTCGCGACCGTTTTCGAGCGTCGAAAGTCATGGCCTATCGCGTGCTCGAGCATCCGAAGGTGCGCGTGATCTGGAATGCGCAGGTAACCGACGTACTCGGTGACGACTTCATCACGGGACTTCAGCTCACCGATACGGAAACGGGGGCGGTGCGCGACATCGAAGTCGGTGGTCTGTTCGTGGCGATCGGACACACGCCGAACACGAAGTTCCTGCACGGCCAGCTCGACACCACCGCACATGGCTACATCAAGGTGTCGTCGTGGCGAACAGCAACGAGCGTGCCCGGCGTCTTCGCCGCCGGTGATGTGATTGATGATTACTACCGTCAGGCGATCACGTCGGCGGGCACCGGTTGCATGGCGGCGCTCGAAGCGGAACGTTGGCTCGCGCATCACGGAATCGGGGAGTCGCCCGTGCTCGAAACGGCGGAAGCGCCTGTCCCGGTCACCCCGGAATCGACGTTCCTGTGAGCACGCTTACGCTGCGACAACTTACCGTCGGTCCGCTGCAGGAGAACTGCTGGCTGCTGGCCGATACGGCAAGCGCGAAGGCTGTTCTCGTCGATCCAGGCGACGAGCCGCTGGCGCTGCTGGACGCCGTGGATGCCACGGGCTGTACGCTCGAGGGCATCTGGCTCACCCACGCGCACTTCGATCATGTGGGCGGCGTAGCCGGCATCGTGGCGCTACGGCCCGTCCCGATCTGGGTGCATCCGGCGGACGCTGTCTTTTACGCGAATGCTGCCAGCAACGCAGCACGCTGGGGCGTTGTCATCGACAACCCGCCGCCTGCCGACCACGAACTCGGCGAAGGAGACCGTGTTCAGCTTGGCGAGTTCGCGTTCGACGTCTGGCATCTGCCCGGACATGCACCCGGACACGTAGCCTTCATCGGTCATGGTCTCTGCTTTTCCGGTGATGTGCTTTTCGCTGGCTCCATCGGCCGGACCGATCTGCCGCTCTGCGACCCGACGGCGATGCATCAGTCGCTGATGAGAATGGCGACACTCAGCGCCGAGACTCGGGTATTGCCAGGGCACGGTGTCTCTACCACGATCGGGCGCGAGTTGGCGTCCAATGCTTTTCTGCGCGGTGCCGCCCAGCCAGTCGGCGCCTGAGCGTCGCCTTCTCTTTCCGGTTTTCGCATGTCGAACGTCTCGTCAGTCAGATTTCGTCCGTTGGCCGTGGTACTGCTGGGTGCTGCTGCGCTCAGTGCCTGTTCGAGCCTCACCGAGACGAACACGAAGCTCAGCAACTACGGGTCAATCACGATCACCGCGAAGAACGCCGCCGCCGGCCGCGCCTCGGCCACGGTCAACGCGGTCTTCTTTCAGGGACTCTCCGCCAGCGCGCCGAACAGCGCGGTGCAGCAGGGAGATCAGTGCGTCTATTCCCTCATCGATAGCACGACCGGTGCTTCAACCGGCTCGCTCAGAGCGGGTGACAACCTCGCGCTTACGTGGGCGGGCACGAACGTCGCAATGCCGTTCTCGACCGCATTCTCGCGCTACGAACCGGTAGCCGGGACCGCACTCACCTACGCTCCGGGTGATGCTGCGACGATCAGCGTGCCGGGGCTCGCCGGGTCGTTCCCGGCCGCGTCGATCAGCGTGAAGCTTGCCGAGCCGATCCTGCCGGGACCCCTCGCCCTCCCGGCCAGCGGCTCGCCACTCGATGTGACCTGGAACGCGTCCAACGACGTCACGGCCGCGATTATCCTGTCCGTTCGATACGGGGCCACGCCCACGGCCACGGCGCAGAACGAGCAGATTTACTGCGCGCTCAAGGACGATGGCGCGTTCCAGGTTCCGGCAACCGGGCTTGGCGCGTTTTTCGCCTCACCGAGTGCATTGCGCTCAATCACGCTGATTCGGTGGCGCACGCAGGAAGTGCGACCGAATTCCCTCAGCTTGCTACACGTCGTCTCGACCGTCGATACGATCGTTCGATTTCCCTGATCGCGCTGATGCGGTGAACCCGGTGGCCACTCGGCTCGAGAAGGACCCGCTTGGTGAAGTGTCGGTGCCTGGTGAGGCGCTGTATGGCGTGCAGACGGTGCGCGCCGCACAAAACTTTCCGATCAGTGGGCTGCGCCCCCTCGAGCCGTTCGTGATCGCACAGGTGTGGATCAAGAAGGCGGCGGCGATGACGCATCGGGATACTGGTCGCCTTGATGCGCGCCGAGCCGACGCGATCATCGCGGCCGCCGACGAAGTGCTCGAGGGGCAGCATCGCGATCAGTTCATCGTTGATCCGTATCAGGCTGGCGCGGGCACGTCGCACAACATGAATGTCAATGAGGTGCTCGCCAACCGCGCCAACGAATTGCTCGGTGGCGCGCGCGGCACGTACTCGCCGGTGCATCCGAACGACCATGTCAACATGGCGCAGAGTACCAACGACACGATCCCGACCAATATCCGACTCGCCGTACTACGGCAGCTTCCCGCACTGCTGGCGTCCATCGGCTCACTGCACGGCGCGCTGGCGCGTAAGGGCGTGGAGTTCGATGGCATCGTCAAGGCCGGGCGCACGCATCTGCAGGACGCCATGCCCATCCGGCTCGGACAGGAGTTTACCGCGTATGCCGGCACACTCGCGCGTTGCCAAAAGCGACTCGTTGAGGCAGCCGACTACCTAAACGATCTCGGGATCGGCGGCTCGGCCGTTGGCACCGGCGTCACCGTCGAGCCGCAGTATCCGGCGCGAATGAACGCGCACCTGATGGCGATTACCGGCATCCGTACGCTTCGCATCGGGCGCGATCGGATCCAGCTCATGCAGAGCATGGGAGACGCGGCTGCCTTCTCTGCAGCGCTTCGCGGGCTGGCGCTCGATCTGTCGAAGATCGCGAGCGATTTGCGTCTCATGGTGTCTGGCCCGCGAACGGGGCTCAATGAGATTGTCCTGCCGCCCGTGCAGCCTGGATCGTCCATCATGCCGGGCAAGATCAACCCGTCGATCCCCGAGATGGTGAATCAAGTCTGCTTTCAGGTCATCGGCTGTGACACCACCGTCGCGATCGCCGCCGAGCACGGGCAACTCGAGCTCAACGTGATGATGCCCGTGATCGCGCACAATGTCCTACTCTCCATGCAGATCCTCACCAACGCGATCGCCGTGTTCAGCGCGCGTTGTGTCGAGGGCATCGTCGCGAATGCCGCCATGTGCGAATACTGGGTGGAGCGGTCGGCGGCCCTCGCGACGGCGCTCATGCCGCAGATCGGTTACGCCGCCGCCGCCGAGATCTCGAAGCGGTCTGTCAAGGAGGGCACGCTCATTCGCCAGCTGGTCGCGCGCGACGGGCTCTTGCCGCCGGCTGAGCTCGATGCGGTCCTCGACCTCCGAAAGATGACAGAAATCGGAGTGCCCTCCGGCACACACGGGTCCGTGGCTGGCGGCTGAGCGCTCACGCTCCGGTTGGAGCCGACCCGGCTTTTCCGCCACAGAACTTGTCCGCGCGACCTGCGAGCCATAGACTCGACGTATGCGCATTACGACGTGGGCGGAATACGGACTCATTTGCGCCTTGCATCTCGCGCGTCGCGCGGGATCTGGGCCAGTGACCGGACGGGACGTGGCCGCCCGTGAGAAATTGCCGGGCGACTACGTCGAACAGATCCTGTTGCGGATGCGCCGCGCCGGCATCGTCAACAGCACTCGCGGGGCCCGCGGCGGCTATTCGCTCGCCCGTTCGCCCGACGAGATCTCCGTGCGTAATGTGATTCAGGCCGCGGAACTCACCACGTTCGACCTCCACTGCATCAGCCATCCGGTCAACGCCGACCGGTGCGCCGCGGCCGAAAATTGCAGCATTCGTCCCGTCTGGATGCTCCTCCAACAACGCATCGACGAGGTGCTCGAGGGCGTCAAGCTTAGCGACCTGCTCACCGACGAAGCCACGGTGCGCGATCGTGTCGGTCTTCCGCCGTACCAGGCGATTCCGGATCTCCCCGGCGCGTTGCCGATTTTTCAGGGCTGACGACGCCGATGGGTCTTTGGGCGCAGTGGCGCGCGCAGCGCGAACGGAACCACCGGGCATGCACGTATCTCGGTCAGTTGCTGCGCACACCGGAACAGGCCGACGTCACGTGGCTCCTTTCGCTCGGTGTGCCGGAAGCCGTCGCCGTGCGCGAGCTCACGTTTGCCAAACGGGCGATTGGCCTGATTGTCGCCGAACGTGACGCGCTCGATGACCGCACTGCCTCCGATGTGGCCCATCAGCTGGCCCCGGTGATCAGTCGTGAGGCCCGGGGGGCCCCGGACCTTGGTCGTGAGTGGGACGAGCGTTGGCGGGCCTTCACCGTCGCGTGGGCGGTACGTGGAGACGCGGAGTCGCCGGCCACGCGCTTGGCGCGCGTCCTGTTGGCCGGGTCGGGGATCGGCCAACCCTCACGCGCGCAAATGCTCCGGGCCACCCAATTCGTGCTGGACACCCGCGGCTCCGCCAACATTGCGCTCCGTGACGTGTTCGGCGTGGCCTCGCTCCCTGATGACATCCGACCGTCAGCGCTACGGCGCTGACCCCGAGCAATTCCATAGGTCCGGGACGATAGCCACGGATGCGAACAAAGGGGAAAGATGGCAGAAGCCATCTTTCCCCTTTGTTCGTCTAAGCATTGAGTGCCAGAGGCCGGACTCGAACCGGCACGTCCTTGCGGACACTGCGACCTGAACGCAGCGCGTCTACCAATTCCACCACTCCGGCAGATCCAAGAATCCTGCACGAGTGCAACTTTTCGTACAGAATTCCAGCAGGGCCGTATAGAATAGACCGAAGATGCCCCTGAAGTCAACGCCATCGCGCACTCTTCGTGTGCGTCAGGGTATTACGTTTCCTCTCAGTATGGCAAACACGGACACCGAAGAACCGACTGAACTGATCGCGCGGAACAAGCGTGCGCGGCACGACTACGAAATCCTGGACACCTGGGAGTGCGGTGTCGTGCTCACCGGCACGGAGGTCAAGGCGCTGCGTGAAGGGCGAGCGAACCTGACCGATGCCTTCGGGGTGATCAAGGACAACGAGGTGTTCCTGCTCAACCTGCATATCGGGTCGTACGGGCAGGGCAATGTGTTCAATCACGAGCCCACCCGCACGCGCAAGCTGCTCATGCACCGCCGTGAAATCCGTCGCCTCATCGGCGCGGTCGAACGGCAGGGACTCACGCTCGTGCCACTCGATTTGTACTTCAAGAGCGGGCGCGTGAAGGCGCGTCTCGCGCTCGTGCGTGGTAAGCAGCAGCATGACAAGCGCGAGGATCTCAAGAAGCGCGACGCCGAGCGCGAGATTGCGCGTGCGCTTAATAAGCGCTGAGCGGCGGCGCTCATGATGCTGCTCGGCGCGCTCGCGCTCACGCTGCAGCTGTCGGCGGTCACGCCGCCGCTTCCACCGCTCGCCGTCCGCGCCGGCGACCGCCTGCAGTCGGTGCCCACCCTGCGTCATCCGGATGGCGGTATCGCTGTGCGTGCCGACGCGCTGGCCGAAGCACTCGGTGGTCAGGTCGTGGCGCAGACGACCGGGAGTCTGCGCTATCGTCTCGAAGTGGGCACCACCGGCATCGATCTCGAAGCCGGCAACGCCCTCGTCGTCGTGGCCAACGATACGATCCCGCTGCGTGCGGGAGTCTTCCGGCGCGGAGGGCAGCTGTACGTCCCGCTCTCGTTGGCCACCGAGTTACTGCCGCGACTCGGCGCCGGCGTCCTCTTCGATCCGGACAAGGCGGAGCTGCGTCGGTTCTCCACCGTCACAACCGCCAGGCGCGCGCCAGCGCCGCGCGCGCGCGCCGCGACGCCCCGTCCGGTCACACCGGCGGCGGCCGACAACGTGCGCCGTGCGTCGGCCGGCCGCAGCGCGGCGCTCCGACAGCGCGTGGTCGTGGTGGACGCCGGACATGGTGGGCCCGATAACGGAATGTCCGGACCGATCGGCGTACCGAAAAAAGTCTACGAGAAGAACATCACGCTGGCGTTTGCCACGGAGCTGCGTGCGGCGCTTGAACAGCGCGAGATTCAGGTCGTCATGACGCGCACCGCCGATACGCTGATCGCGTTGAGCGATCGCGGGCGCATCGCAAATCAGGCACGGGCGGACCTCTTCCTGTCCGTGCACGTGAACGCTGCCAATCCGCGCTGGAATAATCCCGGCGGGGCACGTGGCTTCGAAACGTATTTTCTCGCTGAAGCGAAAACCGAAGACGAACGTCGTGTGGCGGCGATGGAAAACGAAGCGATTCGGTTCGAAACGGCGGCCGATGTCACGCGCGACGATCCGCTGGGGTTCATCATGCGCGACATGGCGCAGAATGAGCACCTCCGCGAGTCGGCACGGTTGGCGGAGCTCCTGCAGGCGGGAATGATGCGCGTCCATCCCGGACCGAGTCGTGGGGTGAAGCAGGCCGGCTTTCGTGTGCTGGTGACCGCCTTCATGCCGGCGGTGCTGGTGGAGATCGGGTTCGGCACCAACAAGCTCGAAGCGGAGTACATGACCGATACGGATCGACAGCGCGAGTTGGCCTCGACACTGGCCGACGCCGTCGTTCGCTATCTCGAACAGTACGAGCGCAAGGTCGGGGGCGGCGGCTGATGCGCGCCGCGCAGCGTCTGACGCTGGTGCTCGCCTCGTGTCTCGCGGGGTCGGGGTGCGTCTATTACAACGGCATCTACAATGCGCAGGCTGAGGCCCGGCGGGCGGATGCCACACTGCGGCGTGATGACGACGGCCAGGCCACGACGCGCTTCCAACGGTCCGCCGCCATTGCGGAAACAGTGTTGGTGCGGCATCCGAAGTCCAAGTGGCGCAACCGTGCGCTCTACATAGCGGCACGCAGCGGCGCGATGGCGGCGCAGTGCGAACGCGCAATGCCGCGGTTGCAGGCGCTGTTGGCCGGCACCACGCTCAATGCGAACGAGCGAGATCGATCCCGATTGGCGCTTGCCTCGTGCGAAGTGCGCGTCGGCCGGAGCGCCGACGCCCGGCCTCGGCTCGACTCGATGTTTATGTCTGCCGATCGCGAATTCGCGCGTCAGGCTCGGATTTGGGCGGCGCGCGCGGCGCTCAGCATGGGAGACCGCGACGCGGTTCCGACGTATCTCGGCAATCTCGATGCGGGCGTATTGCAGTGGGAGCTCATCAGCGCGTCCATGTCGGCACGTGAGTTTACCCGCGTCGAGTCGCTGCTCGTGCAGCGCGCCCGGATCGGCGACTATCGCGAAGACGTCACGCGCGCGCTCCGTGAGCTGCTCGCCGATGGGCGCGTCGACGCGGCTGAACGCATTGTCGCACAGTACGATGCCGCGCGCGTCCGCGACGACAGCAGGGCCCGCATGCACTACGCGCTCGGCGACATGCACGCCCGTGTCGGCCTCGATTCGATGGCCCGAAGGCATCTCTACGCGGCGCGTACGTTGTCACAACGCGACACGGTCACCGCCCACGACGCGAACGCGCGTCTGGCGCTGCTTGACCTCACACGCGTATCGTCGGTGCGTGAACTCGATACACTGGTGGCGCGACAGGACAGCGTCGTCTGGCGCACCAATTACGCCCGTCAGGTTGCCGAGCGGGTGCTGATGTTCCGGCTGCTGACGGCCCGGGGGGATGCCGAGAGCGCGTCGCTGTACCTCGCCGCCGAGATTGCGCGTGACTCCCTGCGAGCCCCGAGGCTCGCCCGTGCGCTCTTCCTGCGTATTCCGCGCGAGTCGCCGTCGTCGCCTCTCGTGCCCAACGCGTGGTACGCGGCGGCTCTGCTTGAGCCGGATAGTGCCGCCGCCTGGCTGCGCCGCGTGCTCGTGGATTTCAGCAGCTCCTCCGTCGCGGCGCGACTGCGTGGTGAGGATCCCACCAACCGCCCGGACTTTGTGAGCACGCCCGAATTGTTGAGAGTACAGTGGACCGATGCGCTCGGCATCTGGTCCGACAGCGTGCGAAAGCTGCGCCTTCCTCCCAAGCCGGCCGGATCTCGGTGACCGCGTGACCGCAACAGCAACCGAACAGCAGGAGTGGATCGTCGCGGGACTCGCTTTCAGAAACCCCGTGCTGCTTGCCGCCGGTACGGCGGGTTTCGGCAAGGAAGTCGACGATGTGCTCGACCTCGCGGCCATCGGCGGCATCGCGACGAAGGCGGTCAGCGTTGCTCCAAGACACGGCGCTCCGCCCCTGCGCGTCAGTGAGTTCGCCGGTGGGATGATCAACGCGATCGGCCTCGCCAACCCCGGTCTCGACGCAGTGAAAGCCGACTATCTGCCGTGGCTGCACCGCGCGTATCCCCACACCCGCGTTATTGTAAACGTGGTCGGTAATAGCGTGGAAGATTTTGAAACGGTCATTGCCGGACTTGATGACCTGCTTGGCGTCGATGCCTTCGAGCTCAATGTGAGCTGTCCGAACGTGAAGGCCGGCGGTCTCGAGTTCGGGGCCGACCCCGCGGCGCTCGCGGCGTTGGTGCGGGCGTCACGCGCGAAGACGTCCCGTCCAATCTTCGTGAAGCTCTCGCCGACACTTGGCGGCGGCGTGGTGGATGCAGCGCGTGTGTCGATGGAGCAGGGCGCAACCGGGCTCACACTCGTGAATACCATGCCCGGACTGGTCATCGACGCATCACGACGCAGGCCGAAGATCGGCTTCGGGACCGGCGGCGTGAGCGGACCGGCGCTGCTCCCCATGGGGCTGCTGGCCACGTGGCGGGTGCGTCAGGCGCTGCCCGGCGTCCCCATCATTGGTCTTGGCGGGATCAGCTCCGGGATCGACGCCGCGCAGTATCTTCTGGCTGGTGCCTCGCTGGTGGGTGTCGGGACCGCCGCCCTGCGCGACCCCCGCGCGCCGGAGCGCATCGCCCGTGAACTGGCGGCTTGGGCAAGCCGGGAAGGGGTCCGCGATCTTCGCTCGATTATCGGCACACTGGAGTGGCCCTCGTGAGTTCCGAGTCTGTCCCCACCGTCGGCGCGACGGTCACCCCGATTGTCGCCCTCGACGTCGCCGACCGGAGCGCGGCGCAGGCGATCGTCTCCAGTCTCGGCGACGCCTGCCGCTTTTACAAAGTCGGTCTTGAGCTGTTCGCGGCCGAGGGGCCGGCAATCGTGAGTTGGTTGCGCGACGCCGGCAAGTCGGTGTTCGTCGACCTGAAGCTGCATGACATCCCCAACACCGTGCGCGGGGCGGCCAGAAGCGTTGCCCGCCACGGCGCGTCGCTCCTCACCGTGCACGCCTCCGGCGGCTCGGAAATGATCCGGGCTGCGGTCGAGGGGGCGAACGAGGGGGCGGCCGGCGCGTTCGCCGCGTCGGGTGGCTGTGGTATTCTCGGCGTCACGATCCTGACCAGCATGGACGCGGCCGGGATCGACGTGGTTTGGGGACGCGACCAAGTCAATCTCACCGATGAGGTCGTCCGACTGGCCGGATTGGTACGCGCGGGCGGAGGCGCTGGGATCGTCTGCGCCGGCCACGAAGCCCCTGCCGTCCGGGCCACCTTCGGTCACGCACTTGGCCTGCTCATTCCCGGTATTCGTTTGCCGGGCAGCGACACGCACGATCAGCGGCGAGTCGTGACGCCAAAGGCGGCGGCCGATGCCGGCGCTCGATGGCTCATCCTGGGACGAACAGTGACGGGCGCCTCGGACCCCGTGGCGGCAATGGAGTTGGTCAGGGCATCACTTGCGGGCGCCGCCTAAGTCCGCTATGATGCAGGTCTTGCCCGTTTTCGGGTGAGATTCTAGGCCAATCCGCTGGCCACATTTGCTTCGCTCGTGCGCGGAATCGCTGAAATGCGATGCTTCATGAGCGATGGACGCATGGGGAGTCCAGCCGGCCGGAGTAATTCGGTGCGGGAGACTCCGTTGACGCGCGAGCGCCAAGGTGACCCGTGAAAGTTCGGAGCAGCGTAAAGCCGATCTGTGAGCACTGCAAAGTCGTCAAACGACAGGGCGTGACTCGCATCATCTGCAAGCGCAACCCCAAGCACAAGCAGCGTCAAGGCTGAGGGGAAGCGTAACACATGGCACGTATCGCTGGCGTCGATCTCCCTCGTGAAAAGAAGGTTGAGATCGGCCTGACCTACATCTTCGGCATCGGTCGCAAGACCGCCCAGAAGATCCTCGCTGCCGCGGGCGTCTCGCCCGATCAGCGCATCCGCGATCTCAATGACGTGGATGTCAACAAGCTCCGTCAGGAAATCGAGCGCAACATTCGCGTCGAAGGTGCCCTGCGCACCGAGATCGCGATGAATATCAAGCGCTTGATGGACATCGGCTCGTACCGTGGCACGCGCCATCGTCGCGGGCTTCCCGTGCGCGGGCAGCGCACGCACACGAACGCGCGCACCAAAAAGGGGCCGCGCCGCGCTATCGCGGGCAAGAAGAAGGTGACCAAGTAAGCCATGGCTACCGCAAAGAAAACCAAGCGCGTCGTCGAGGCCGAAGGCATCGCCCACGTCAGCGCCACGTTCAACAATACGACCATCACGATCACCGATATGCACGGCAACACGGTGTCGTGGGGCTCCGCCGGCAAGGCGGGCTTCAAGGGGTCGAAAAAGTCCACGCCGTTTGCCGCTACCGTGGCGTCCGAGCAGTGCGCGCGCGAGGCGCTCACACTCGGCGTGCGCCGCGTGCATGTGCGCGTGCAGGGTCCGGGCAGTGGCCGTGAGTCCGCCATTCAGGCGCTCGCCTCGGCCGGCCTGCAGGTGAAGTCCATTCGCGACGTCACCCCGATTCCGCACAACGGCTGCCGTCCCCCCAAGCGTCGGAGGGTCTAAGACATGGCCCGCTATACTGGTCCCAGCTGCCGTCAGTGCCGTCGCGAGGGCGCCAAGCTCTTTCTGAAGGGCACGAAATGCTTTACCGAAAAGTGCCCCGTCGAGCGTCGTCCGTACGCCCCCGGTCAGCACGGGCAGGCCACGGCGCGTCGTAAAAAGATCTCCGAATTCGCCAAGCAGCTGCGCGAGAAGCAAAAGATCAAGCGCATCTACGGCATCAGCGAGAAGCAGTTCCGCAACACGTTCGATCGGGTCGCATCGGCGCCCGGCATCACCGGTCATAACCTGTTGGCGGCGCTCGAAACACGCCTCGACAACGTCGTGTACCGCATGGGTTTCGCGCCCAGCCGCAAGGCCGCGCGTCAGCTCATCCGTCACCGTCACATCGAGGTGAAGGGTCGCCTGCTGGACATTCCGTCCTACCAGGTGCGTCCGGGCGAAGAAGTACGCGTCAAGCAGTCGTCCCGTGAACTGGTGCTCGTGATGTCGGCCATGGAACAGGCCGCGCGTGGTGCCTCGCTCTCGTGGATCGCCGTCGACAAGGAGTCGTTCAGCGGTCGCGTGCTCGAGAAGCCGCAGCGTACGTCGATTCCGTTGGCGGCGCAGGAACAACTCGTCGTCGAACTGTACTCCAAGTAACACGTGCTACTCAGCTGGCGGAGAGCGGCTCACACAGCGCGCCTCCACCAGCGGTCGGGGCCCGAACCCCTCTACGGGGCTACCGCGCGTTCGGGGCGGGGTAGCGCGTCATCGGCAACCAGCGCCGGTGTGACCACTTCAAATTTTCGAACTACATGGCAACGATCGATCTTTCCGGGCTGGTTCGCCCGCAGCTTGTCGAAGCGACCAAGCGCGAGGACACGCCCAATCTGGCCGAATTCCGTCTGCAGCCGCTCGAACGCGGCTTTGGACACACGCTGGGCAACGCCATGCGCCGACTGCTCTTGTCGTCGCTCCGTGGCTCCGCCGTGTGGGCGTTCCGTATCGACGGCGTGGTGCATGAGCACCAGACCATTGGCGGCGTCGTGGAAGACGTGCACCAGATCATCGGTAATCTCAAGACGCTCACGCTGGCGCTCCCCGATGATGTCGAGCAGACCGTGCTCCGCATTGCCAAGTCGGGACCCGGCACCGTCACGGCCGCCGACATCCAGGTCAGCGGTGGCGCCCGGGTCATCGACCCGACGCATCACCTCTTCACCATCACCGACGAGCGCGACTTCAACGTCGAACTCTACGTGAACAAGGGGCGCGGCTACGTCGAGAGCGATCAGCATCCCGCCGACAAGAATCTCTCCGTCGACGTGGTGCGCATCGATGCCATCTACAGCCCGGTGCGTCGGGTCAACTTCGCCGTCTCTGAGACGCGCGTTGGACAACGTACCGACTACGACCGCCTCACGCTGACCGTCGAAACCAACGGCACCATGTCGCCCGAGGAATCGGTGAGCTACGCTGCGGCCCTGGCCCAGACCCACTTCCAGTACTTCGTGGGCTTCGGGTCGTCGGCCTCGGCACAGCCTGGCGCGGGTGGCGACGGCTCGAATAGCGACGCCCTCCGCCTGGCCGAACTGTTCCGCACTCCGATCGACGATCTCGAACTCTCGGTTCGCTCGGTCAATTCACTCAAGAACTCGAACATCCGCTCGCTCGGCGATCTGGTTCGCCAGACCGAGGCGCAGATCCTCCAGGTCAAGAACTTCGGTAAGAAGTCTCTGCAGGAAATCGCCGCGCTGCTCGAGAAGGAAGGGCTCAATTTCGGTATGCGATACGAGGAAAGCACTGATGGTGTGCGCATCCTCGATATGGGCACCCCGCCCAGCCGCGCGGCCGAGAACGCGCTCGACGACGAAGACGACGAGGAGTAATTCCCATGCGCCATCGCAAGGCAAACCGCCAACTTCGGCGGACGAGTGAGCAGCGCCTCGCGCTGCTTCGCAACCTCGCAACCTCGCTCATTGAGCAGGGTGCGATCGAGACGACAGAGGCGAAGGCAAAAGAACTCCGCCCCTTCGTTGAGAAGCTGATCACGAAGGCCCGGACCGGTACGCTCCACGCGCGCCGCCTGGCTGGCAAGCACGTCCACAAGCGTGAGGCGGCCGACAAGCTGTTTCAGGAAATCGGCCCCATGTTCGCCACGCGACCGGGCGGCTACACGCGCATTCTCAAAACCGGCCACCGCAAGGGTGACGGTGCGGAGATGGCGCGGATCGAATTGATCCAGAGCTGAGGATATCGGACATGGCTATCGATAGACACCGCTGCTACGTCTGCGACAAGGGCGTCGCCTTTGGAAACAGCGTCTCGCACGCGAACAACAAGACGCGCCGGACCTGGAGACCCAATCTTCAGGTGGTGCGCACCCTCAGCGAAGGGAAAGTCATTAAGGTCAAGGCCTGCACGCGGTGCATCGCCGCCGGCAAGATCACCCGCGCGCCGCGCGGTCAGGTTGCCGTCGCGTAATCCGCGTACGGTGACGTCTCAGCGGGGAGCTCGCAGTTGCCGGGCTCCCCGCTTTGTACATGTGCGACCCGTCGTCGCCATTCGCGACTCCTGACTTTCGACTGAGTACTCTGTTGAAGACTGCACTGATCACCGGGATTACCGGACAGGACGGCTCCTACCTCGCCGAATTCCTGCTCGCCAAGGGCTATCGCGTCGTCGGCGTCGTCCGTCGCTCGTCGACCACGCCCTACGAGCGCATTGCCCATCTCGTCGATCGCGTCGAACTCGTCTCGGCTGATCTCCTCGATCAGACGTCGCTCACCGACGTCGTTCACGAAACACAGCCCGATGAGATCTATAATCTCGCCGCGCAGAGCTTCGTGCAGACCTCGTGGACCCAGCCCGTGCTCACCGGGGAATTCACCGCCCTCGGCGTCACGCGCATGCTGGAAGCGATGCGAAAGGCCGCGCCGAAATCGCGCTTCTATCAGGCCAGCTCAAGCGAGCAGTTCGGCAAAGTCGTCGACACGCCGCAGCGCGAATCCACGCCGTTCTATCCACGCTCGCCCTACGGCGTGGCCAAGGTCTATGGACATTGGATCACCGTGAACTATCGCGAAAGCTTTAATCTCTTCGCGGTCTCCGGCATCCTGTTCAATCACGAGTCGCCGCGGCGCGGCCTCGAGTTCGTGACGCGCAAAATCACCGATGCCGTCGCCCGCATCAAGCTCGGCCTGCAGCATGAACTGCGACTGGGCAACCTCGAGTCCCGTCGCGACTGGGGATTTGCCGGCGATTACGTCGATGCGATGTGGCGCATGCTGCAGCTCGATGAGCCGGACGACTTCGTGATCGGGACGGGCGAGACGTACTCCGTGCGCGATTTCTGCACCGCCGCTTTCGGCGCCGTTGATCTCGATTATCTCGAGTTTGTGAAGCAGGACGAGAAGTTCTTTCGGCCCGCTGAGGTCGACCTTCTCGTGGCCGATCCGTCGAAGGCGGAGCAAAAGCTCGGGTGGACGCCGAAGGTTGCGTTCCCCGAGTTAGTGAGCATGATGGTCGCCGCCGATCTCGCGCGGTACGAACGCGCACGGTGAGAGCCTCGTGAAGCGCGTGCTCGTGACCGGGGCCGCCGGCTTCGTCGGATCGTACATGCTCGACGCACTACAGGCGGTCGGGGTCGAGCTGTTCGCGCTCGCCACCGATCCCCCCGTGGGGCACTCCACGGCCGGGTCTGCGCCCCCGCCGGTTGCCGCCGGCCAGGCCACGTGGCTATACGGCGATCTCCGGGACCACGACTACGTCGCGCGCGTCGTGGACACGGCGCGACCCGATACCGTCATCCACTTGGCCGCGATCTCGCACGTTCCCACTGCCTCCGCCGATCCGGCGCTCGCGTGGGATATCAACGTCACCGCGACGGCACGCCTGCTTCATGCGCTGGGACGCTCCCGCGACGCCGGCGTGATCGACCCGACGGTGCTGGTCGTCGGCAGCGCGGAGCAGTACGGCCGACACGAGTCGCATGAGTTTCCGCTCGTCGAGAGCTCCGTGCAGGCACCGCGAACGGTCTACGCCGCGACCAAGGCGGCGCAAGAAATTCTTGCGCTGCAGTGCTGGCGGGCAACGGGACTGAAGGTGGTCGTCGCGCGGAGCTTTAACCACAGCGGACGGGGACAGCCGACACGCTTTTTGCTTCCGGCGCTAGTGCAGCGCGCCCTCGAATTGCGCGACGCGACGCCTGGAACCGGCATGCCGGTCGGCAATCGCTCGCCGATACGCGATTTCCTCCATGTAAGTGACGTCGCTGCTGCGTATATTTCGCTCTGCCGACGGGGTGCGCCTGGCGAGGCGTACAACGTGGCCAGCGGCACCGGATGGTCGGTGCAACAGATTCTCGACCGGGTTCTGGCGCGTGCCGATGTGCAGGCGACGCCCGTCGAAGATCCGTCGCTGGTACGCCCGGTTGACGTCCCCGTGCTGATCGGGGATTCGCACAAATTGCAGCGCGCCACCGGATGGTCCGCCACGCGCTCTGTTGACGACATCATCGACGATCTACTCCATGCCGCGACGCTCTGACCTGCACCGAATTCTCGTGATCGGCTCTGGACCGATCGTGATCGGACAAGCTGCTGAATTTGATTACTCCGGTACGCAGGCCATCAAGGCCCTGCGCGAAGAAGGCTACGAGGTCATCCTCGTGAATTCCAATCCGGCCACGATCATGACCGACCCGGAGTTCGCCGACCGTACGTACATCGAGCCGGTTACGACCGAGTTCGTCGAGAAAGTGATCGCCAAGGAACGCCCCGACGCCGTCCTCCCCACCATGGGTGGGCAGACGGCGCTGAACGTCGCACTCGCGCTCTACGATAGCGGCGTGCTCGAGAAGTACGGCTGCGAACTCATCGGCGCTAATGCGCGCGCCATTCGTGTCGCGGAAGATCGCAAGCTCTTCGCCGAAGCCATGGTGAGGATCGGACTCAAGTGTGCGGCTGGCCGTACGGTGACCACCGTCGAGGAAGCGATCGCCGGTGTCGAAGAAACGGGCTTCCCCGCCGTAATTCGCCCCTCGTTCACGCTCGGCGGTACCGGTGGCGGCATTGCGTATAACCGCGAAGAGTTCGAGACGATGGTGCGTCGCGGGCTCGACCTGTCGCCAGTGGGCTCCGTGCTCATTGAACACTCGCTGCTTGGCTGGAAGGAGTACGAGCTCGAACTGATGCGCGATTGCGCCGACAACGTCGTGATCGTCTGTTCGATCGAAAACCTCGACCCGATGGGCGTGCATACCGGTGACTCGATCACCGTCGCGCCCGCGATGACGCTTACCGATCGCGAGTATCAGGTGATGCGCGACGCCGCCGTCGCTATTATCCGCGAAATCGGCGTTGACGCCGGCGGCTGCAATATCCAGTTCGCTGTCAACCCAAAGGATGGCGAGCTGATCGTCATCGAGATGAACCCACGCGTGTCGCGCTCGTCGGCCCTCGCCTCCAAGGCGACGGGCTTTCCGATTGCCCGCATCGGCGCCAAACTCGCCGTCGGCTACACGCTCGACGAAGTGCCGAACGATATCACCAAGACCACGCCGGCTAGTTTCGAGCCCGTGCTCGACTACGTGATCGTGAAGTGTCCGCGCTTCGTATTCGAGAAGTTTACCTCGGCCGACCCGGGCCTCACGACGCAGATGAAGTCCGTCGGCGAGTCGATGGCGATCGGACGGACCTTCAAGGAGGCGTTTCAGAAGGCCCTGCGCGCGCTCGAAACTGGCCGCAGTGGGTGGACCGTCGGTGAACGTCTCGTCGATGACCGGCTGGTCGAAGGGTCAAGAGAAGAGTTGTGTGGCGCAATGCGTCGCCCCACGCCGGAGCGGATCTATCAGGTCAAGCGTGCCATGCTCATGGGCATGGGCACGGCGGAACTGCACGAGATCACCGGAATTGATCCCTGGTTCCTCGATCAGTTGCAGGAGCTCATCGTCGCCGAGGCCGAGTACCAGCAGGACGCGTCGGTTGACGCCGACAGCATGCGTCGCATGAAGCGGCTCGGCTTCTCCGATCGTCAGCTCGGTGCGCTGCGCGGCGTCACGGAACATGAATCCCGTGCGTTGCGCTGGTCGCTTGGCGTGCGCCCGTCGTACAAGATGATCGACACCTGCGCCGGCGAGTTTCCCTCCAGTACGCCGTACCTGTACGGCTGCTACGACGAGGAAAGCGAAGCCGCTACCGAAGGACGTCCGAAGGTCATCATCCTCGGCTCCGGTCCCAATCGGATCGGACAGGGTGTCGAGTTTGACTACTGCTGCGTGCGCGCCGTGCTGGCGCTGCGCGAGCGGGGATATGAGACGATCATGGTCAACTCGAACCCCGAAACTGTCTCCACCGACTTCGATATTTCGGATAAGCTGTACTTCGAGCCGCTCACGCTTGAAGATGTGCTCGAGATCGTTCATCGGGAAAAGCCGCTCGGCGTCATCGTGCAACTCGGCGGCCAGACGCCGCTCAAGCTCACGCGTCCGCTCGAGGCGGCCGGTGTGCGCATTTTGGGCACGTCACCGGATGCCATCGACATCGCCGAGGATCGGCGTCGCTTCGAAGCAATCGTACGCGAACTCGGCATCGCCCAGCCGGCCAATGGAACGGCCACCAGTGTCGATGAGGCCGTGGAGATCGCTGACCGCATCGGGTATCCGGTGCTCGTGCGCCCGTCGTATGTGCTCGGTGGGCGCGCGATGGAGATTGTGCACGACGCTGAATCGTTGCGTGGCTACTTCGAACGCGCAGCGCGCGTGAGCGAAGACAGGCCCGTGCTCGTCGACAAGTTCCTCGAAGATGCATTCGAGGCTGATGTCGACGCACTCTCCGATGGCACCAACGTGGTGATTGGATCGGTGATGGAGCACATTGAGAGCGCGGGCATTCACTCAGGGGACTCGGCCTGCGTGCTGCCGCCGTACCTTATTCCGAAGGCCGCCGCCGATCAGATGCGCGCCCACACGGTCGCCTTCGCCAAGAAGCTGGGCGTGGTCGGACTGATCAACGCGCAGTACGCGTACAAGGATGGCGTGGTCTACGTCATCGAAGTCAATCCGCGTGCTTCGCGTACCGTGCCGTTCGTGTCCAAGGCCATCGGCGTATCGCTCGCGTCCGTGGCCGCGCGACTCATGCTCGGTGAGACGCTGGCCGAAATCGGATTCACGGCCGAAATCGTGCCGCCGTACTTCAGCGTGAAGGAAGCGGTCTTCCCGTTCAACAAGTTCCGCGAGTTCGATCCGGTGCTCGGCCCCGAAATGCGCTCCACCGGCGAAGTCATGGGCATTGACGAAGATTTCGGCACGGCGTTCATGAAGTCGCAACTGGCGGCGGACAATGCACTGCCACGCACCGGCGCGGTCTTCATCACCGTCAACGATTCCGACAAGCCAAGCGCCGCGAAGTTGGCAGCGCGATTCCACGAGCTGGGTTTCACGCTCTACGCGACCAGCGGCACTGCCGCGTACCTGCGCGAGCGCAACATCCCTGTGCAGTCGGTTTTCAAGGTCAGCGAGGGACGCCCGCACGGCGTCGACATGATCTTGAATGGCGAGATCCATCTGCTCGTGAACACGCCGCTCGGGAAGCACGCGCAAGTCGATGATGAGCGCTTGCGTCAGGCCGCGATCAGCAACCGTGTGCCGTACACCACGACGCTGTCGGCGGCCAGCGCCGCGGCCGAGGCGATTGCGGCGCGCCAGACGCGCGAGCCCGGCGTGCGCTCGCTGCAGGAGTGGCACGTGATTCTGGCGGCGTCACTCGCCGCCAGCGCCGCTGGGGTTGGTGCGGCGTGAGCATTCCCGGCATGGTCGCATCGGCGGGGCAGGGACACGTCGCACTCGGCGTCATGCTCGGTGAAGGCGCGCTCGTGCACGAGTCGGCTTACGTCGATGCCGGTGCGGTCATCGGTGCGGGAACGCGCGTGTGGCATTTCTGCCATGTGCTGGGCGGCGCCGAAATCGGTGCGCGCTGCTCGCTGGGGCAGAACGTGGTCGTCATGAACGGGGTCGTGGTCGGCGACAATGCCAAGATTCAGAATAACGTCTCGTTGTACGAAGGCGTAGAGCTCGAGGCCGACGTGTTCTGCGGGCCGTCCATGGTGTTTACCAACGTGTACAATCCTCGCAGCGCGGTGTCGCGGAAAAACGAATACCGTCGCACGTTGGTGCGCCGTGGCGCGACGATCGGTGCCAACGCGACGATTGTCTGCGGAGTCACGATCGGACGTTTCGCGTTTATCGGTGCCGGTGCCGTCGTGAATCGTGATGTCCCCGACTACGCCCTCGTGGCCGGTGTGCCGGGGCGGCGAATCGGCTGGATGTCGGAAGACGGACACAAGCTAGAGTCGCTCAGCCTGGCCGGTGCTGGCGGAGAAAACGAACTGCTTCGTTGCCCAGGCACCGACGTGCGATACGAACGACAGGGCGATGTGGTCGTTCGCCTTGAGGACACGGTATGACGGAGCAGGTCATTTCCGCGGGACAGCGAATTCGCGTTGCGCTGCTGGGGTGCGGGCGAATCAGCAAAAATCACTTCGATGCGCTCGCGAAGCTGCCTGGTCTGCAGCTCGTGGCGGTCTGTGATATCGTCGCTGAGCGCGCGCAGCTCGCCGGCGGGCAATACGACGTGCCATGGTTCACGAGCTACGAGCAGATGATGGCCGATGTCCCAAGCGATGCGGTGATCATCGCGACGCCGTCTGGACTGCATCCGCAGCACGGCATTCTGGCTGCCAAGGCCGGCCGGCACGTGATTTCCGAGAAGCCGATGGCGATTTCGCTCGCCGCGGCTGACGCGCTCGTGCAGGCCTGCGACGACCACCACGTCCATCTGTTCGTGGTCAAGCAGAACCGACTCAATCCGCCGATCGTGCTGCTCAAGCGCGCGATCGATCGCGGGCGCTTCGGACGGATCTACATGGCCAATTGCACGGTGCGGTGGACGCGCCCGCAGGATTACTACGATCAGGCGCCCTGGCGCGGGACGTGGGAGTTCGACGGCGGCGCGTTCATGAACCAGGCATCGCACTATGTCGATCTGGTGCAGTGGCTTGTCGGTCCCGTCGAGAGCGTCATGGCGAAGACCGCGACCATGGCACGGCGCATCGAGGCGGAGGACAGTGGGGCCGCGGTCCTCAAGTTCCGCTCCGGCGCCATCGGCGTCATTGAAGTCACGATGCTCACCTTTCCCAAGAATCTCGAAGGGTCGATTACCATCCTTGGCGAGAAGGGCAGCGTGAAGATCGGCGGGACGGCGGTCAACAAGGTCGAACATTGGACCTTCGCCGATTACGATGACGACGACAAGCTCGTCGAGCAGGCGAACACCAATCCGCCAAGCGTGTACGGGTTCGGGCACGAAGGGTACTACCGCAATGTCGAGTCGGTGCTGCGTGGTGACGCGCGTCCCGACACCGACGGTCGTGCCGGTCGCAAGTCGCTCGAACTCATTCTGGGAATCTACGAATCGGCGAAAACTGGCCGTGACGTGCCCCTGCCGCTTCGCGTCAACATCTGAATCACTCGGTCATGGCCGTTCCTCTTCTCGATCTCAAGGCGCAGCACGCCACCATCCGTGACGAAGTCGTTGCCGCCGTGATGGACGTCGTGGATCAGCAGGCGTTCATCCTCGGCGATCCCGTTGCCCAGCTCGAGTGCAGCGTGGCAGGACTCTCGCAGGTCAAATTCGCCGTGGGCTGTGCCAACGGCACCGATGCCCTGCTCCTGGCGTTGCGCGCGCTGGACGTCGGGCCGGGCGACGAGGTCGTCACCACGCCGTTTACGTTCTTCGCAACCGCGGGCGCAGTGCACAACGTCGGGGCGCGCCCCGTGTTCGTGGACATCGACCCGCGGACGTTCAACATCGCACCCGACGCGATCCGTGCCGCTGTCGGTGCAAAAACAAAAGCCGTGATTGCCGTCGATGTGTTCGGCCAGATGGCAGCGATCGAGCACGTCAACGACGCGGCGCAGGGACGCCCGGTCATCGAGGACGCCGCCCAGTCGATCGGCGCGAGCCGTCTCGTGAACGGCGTCAGGGTGATGGCCGGTGAAACCGCGACGATCGGCACGTACAGTTTCTTCCCCTCGAAAAATCTTGGCGGATACGGCGACGGCGGCATGATCGTCACGCAGGATGAGGCGCTGTTTGACGTGCTCATGAAGCTGCGCACGCACGGCAGCCGTCGGACCTACTTCCATGAGATCGTCGGCTACAACAGCCGCCTCGACGCGCTGCAGGCGGCCGTGTTGCGCGCCAAGCTGCCGCACCTCGAATCGTGGAGCGCGGCCCGTCGACGGAATGCGGCATACTACGACGCGGCGTTTGCTGATCTCGCCGACGTGGTGACGCCGTTCATCGATCCCGCCAATACCTCGATCTTCAACCAGTACACGATCCGGGTGCCCACGCGCGATGCGCTGCAGGCGCACCTCAAGGATCGCGGTATCGGCTGCTCCATCTACTATCCGCTGCCGCTCCATCTGCAACCGTGCTTCGCGTATCTCGGGTACCAGCCGGGGCAGTGCCCCGAGTCGGAACGCGCGGCGCTCGAAGTACTGTCGCTGCCTGTTTTCCCCGAGCTCACTACTGCGCAACTCGATGAAGTCATCGGGGCAGTGCGAGCCTTCTTTGGACGCTGAGGCGTACGACATGGTCGATTCCCCGTCGATGAAGGATCACCTGCTCTCGAAGATCCAGGACCGCACCGCCGTCATCGGCGTGATCGGTCTGGGCTACGTCGGATTGCCGCTGGCGATGGAGTTCGTGCACGCCGGCTTTCGCGTGATCGGCTACGACGTCAGCCAGCGCGTCATCGATCTGCTCATGGCCGGGCAGTCGCACATTCAGGACATCCCAAGTCAGGTGGTGCAGGCGGCGGTGGCGGCGGGCAGCTTTGTCGCCACCGCCGTCGAGCCACGCATCGGGGAGTGTGACGCGATCTCGGTGGCTGTCCCGACGCCGCTGTCCAAGACGCGCGATCCGGATATGGCCTTTGTGCTGGCCGCCGCCGACGCGATCGCGCGACAGGCGCATCCCGGGATGTGCGTGGTGCTCGAAAGCACCACGTACCCGGGCACCACGCGCGAATTGCTCCAGCCGCGCCTCGAAGCCATGGGCCTCACGGTCGGCAAGGATGTGTTTGTAGCGTTCAGCCCCGAGCGCGTCGATCCAGGCAACCCGACCTACCACACGAAGAACACCCCCAAGGTCGTCGGTGGGGTCACGCCGGCCTGTGTCGAGGTCGCCAGCGCTCTCTACGCGAGCTGCATCGACGTGGTCGTGCCGGTGTCCTCGCCGGAAGCGGCCGAACTCGTCAAGCTGCTCGAAAACACGTTCCGCGCCGTGAACATCGGCCTCGTCAACGAAATCGCGATTGTCTGTGACAAACTCGGCGTGGACGTCTGGGAAGTCATCAACGCGGCCGCCACGAAGCCGTTCGGGTTCATGAAATTCACGCCGGGCCCCGGCATCGGGGGCCACTGCATTCCGCTCGACCCGCACTATCTCGCCTGGAAGATGCGCACGCTCAACTACAAGACGCGCTTCATCGACCTCGCCAGCGAGATCAATTCGCATATGCCGGAATGGGTCGTCCAGAAGGTGGCCGACGCGCTCAATGAAGTACGCAAGGCCGTTCGCGGCAGCCGCGTGCTGGTGCTCGGGGTCGCGTACAAGCGCGATATCGACGACGTGCGCGAAAGTCCGGCGCTCGACGTGATCCGTCTGCTTGAAGCGCGCGGCGCGCACGTGGAGTTCCACGATCCGTTCGTGCACGAATTCCGTGAGGATGGCCACAGTCGCAAGGGCGTCGAACTCAGCGATGAAATGCTGCGCTGGGCCGACGCAGTCGTGGTCGTCACGGATCACAAGAAGGTTGACTATCAGCGCGTCGTCGACCACGCCGCCCTGCTCGTCGACACGCGGAACGTCACGGCCGGCCTCAAAGCCGGGCGTGCCCGCATCATCCCGCTGGCGTCCGGCACTCGGACGGTGGGCGCAGCATCATGAGCCGAGCTCCCGCAGGCGGAACGGATCCGCATTGGGTGCATCGGGTACCAGAGTCCGCATGAGTCCACGACTGTCTCGCGTTGAATTCCGCCTGCTGATGCTGCTCGGCGTCGCCGCTGCATTGGCCGGCTGTTCTCGCGGTTTTCAACCTCGCGATTACGCGAATCCTGAAGCGCTCTTCCGTGCATCCCTGCTGGAATTCCAGCGACAGAAGTGGGACAACGCGAAGATCGGCTTCGAGCGCCTGACAAGTGATTTGTCGGCGCGTGATCCGCTATTGGCTCCGGCCTACTTCTATCTGGCGCTATCACACGAGCGACAGAAGGAGTATTTGCTCGCCGCGCAGGCCTTCGAACGCATCACCGACGGCTTCCCCGACGACACGCTCGCACCCACCGCCATGCTTGGCGTGGGACGCAGCTATCAGAACCTGTGGCGCCGGCCGTCCCTCGATCCCGAGAACGGCCAGAAGGCCGTGTCGATTCTCCGGGCCCTCCTCTCGTCGTATCCCGAGAGTAAGGAAACGGACGACGCCAAGAAACGCATCGTCCAGATCGATGAGTGGATGGCGCAAAAGGACTACGACGCCGGCGTCCACTACGTTCGCGTTCGTCGGGTCGTCGATCCCGCGATCATCTACTTCAAGGACGTCGTCACCACCTATCCGAGCACGAAGGCGGCCCGCCTCGCGTGGCTGCGGCTGCATGAGCTGTATACGAAGATCCGCTGGAAGGAAGACGCCGCGGAGACGTGTACGGCCATGTGGCGGGCGTATCCGGGCGATGCATTGGTCAAGGCCGCCTGTGGAGCGGCACCGGCCGATTCAGCCACTGCCGCCAAGGCACCGCCCCCGGCCGTCTCGTCGCCGATCGCCTACGCGCGCCCCGGTCCGGCGCGTCGCGGATGACCCGCACAGCCTGACCTCGATGCGCATCGGCATCCTTGGCGGAAGCTTCGATCCGCCGCATGTCGGCCACCTGCTAGTGGCACAGGATGCCCTCGATGAGCTCGCGCTCGATCGTCTGGTGATCGTCCCCGCGGCCCAACAGCCACTGAAGGGCGGGGATCAGACACCTGCGGCGAACCGACTCGCGATGGTGCAGGCCTGCTTTGGCGGGATCCCGCGCATTGAGGTCGACCCCATCGAAATCGACCGGGGCGGGTTATCTTTCATGGTTGACACCGTGGAGTCTCTGCGCCAACGCTGGCCGTCGGCGACGTTGCTCCTGCTGGTCGGCGATGACGTGGTCTCCACGTTACCACGTTGGCGAGACGTGACTCGGTTGCTCGCGATGGTGCAGCTGGTGGTACTGCACCGCGCCAACCGTGGTCACGACGTCGCCGGGCTCACCGTCCCGCTGGAGAGCATCGGAGCATCGACGGCACGGCGACTGGCGACGCGACGCGTCGACATGTCATCAACCGAAATTAGAGCACGGGTTCGGGACGGGCGCTCCATTCGAGGCTTTGTTCCTGACTCCGTGGCGACATACATAGCGACCACCGGACTGTATCTCGAGAATTCCCGGGAGTCGTCGACTACGGAGGGCCCAGCGCGCGCCTAGCGGCGTACAGGGACTTCGCCGTCGCGACTCCCTTGCCATGAGGTTCGTATGCTGAAGGGCTTGATTGGACGCGTGTTCGGCACGCGTCACGAACGTGAACGGAAGCGGGTGCAGCCGGTACTGTCCGAAATCCACGAGATCGAGGCGCGCCTGGCCACGCTGTCCGATCAGGAGATTCAGGAACAGACCGCCAAGTTCCGCGACATTCTTGCCGAACGGACCGGTCCGATCGAGAGCCGTATCGCCGAGCTCAAAGCGGCCAAGCACGACACCGCTGAAGCTGCCGAGCGCGAGCGTATCGATCTCGAACTGCATGGCGCCGACGGACGTGGCGGTGTGGAGGGCGAACTGCGCACGGCCATCGCCGAAGTGCTCGACGAGCTCCTTCCCGAGGCCTTCGCCACGGTGCGTGAGGCGTGCCGGCGATTGAAGGGCTCCACTGTCATGGTGACCGGCAACGAGCTCACATGGGATATGGTGCCGTACGACGTCCAGTTGATCGGCGGCATCCAGCTGCATCTTGGCCGTATCGCGGAAATGGCGACGGGAGAGGGCAAGACGCTTGTTGCGACGCTGCCGATGTTCCTCAATGCGCTGACCGGACGTGGCGTCCACCTCGTGACGGTCAACAATTACCTCGCCCGTCGCGACTCGCAGTGGATGGGACATCTTTTTCGGTGGTTGGGACTCACGGTCGGCTGTCTCGACGATACCGAGCCGGGCACGTACGAGCGTCGCGCGGTCTACGGTTGCGACATCGCCTACGGCACCAACAACGAGTTCGGATTCGACTACCTGCGCGACAACATGGTGGTCTCGCTCGACCAGCGGGTGCAGCGCACGCACGTCTTCGCGATCATCGACGAAGTGGACTCGATCCTCATCGACGAAGCGCGCACGCCGCTCATCATCTCGGGTCCCGTCGGCAACGAGAGCGACGGGCGCTATGCAGAGTTCAACACGGCCGTCGAACGCCTGGTGCGGCGCCAGTCCGAACTGGTGAACACCCTGGTCGGCGAAGGCGAACGCGCGCTCGAGTCCAAGGACGAACGGGACGCGGCGCTCAAGCTGTACAAGGCGCAACTCGGCGGCCCGAAAAACAAGCGGCTCGTCAAGGCGTTGCAGGAGTCCGGTGTCAAGCAGCTCGTGCAGCGCATGGAGCTTGAGATCATTTCGGACAAGAAGCTCCCCATGAGCAAGCGCACGTACCGCGAGATCGAAGACGATCTGCTGTACGTGCTCGATGAGAAAGGGCACACCGTGCACTTGACGGAGCAGGGGCTCGACTACCTCTCGCCCGAAGCGCACGATCAGTTTGTGCTCCCCGACATTTCGCTCATGATCGGCACACTCGATCGCGACCACAGCATTTCCGCGGCCGAGCGGCTGGAGCAGCGCAATGCGATCGAGCGCGAGTATGCGCTCAAGAGTGAGCAGTTGAACATCATTCACCAGCTGCTGCGTGCGCATGCCCTGTACGAGCGCGATGTCAACTACGTCGTGCAGGAAGGGCAGGTGCTCATCGTGGATGAATTCACCGGCCGCACCATGCCCGGTCGTCGCTGGAGCGAAGGCCTGCACCAGGCGGTCGAAGCCAAGGAGCGCGTGCAGGTGAAGGGCGAGACACAGACGCTCGCCACGATCACGATTCAGAACTACTTCCGAATGTACGAGAAGCTGGCCGGTATGACCGGAACGGCCGAAACGGAAGAGAACGAGTTCCACCAGATCTACGGGCTGTCGGTGTCGGTCATTCCCACGAACCGGCCGATCACGCGAGATGACCGTCAGGACTACGTGTTCAAAACGCGTCGCGAGAAGTACAACGCGATCGTGGACGAAACGAAGCGGTTGCACGAGCTCGCGTATCCGGTGCTGGTCGGAACGGCTAGCGTGGAAGCCTCCGAAACGCTCGCGCGCCTGTTCGCGCGCGCCGGCCTCAAACACAATGTGCTGAACGCCAAGTATCACCAGCGTGAAGCCGAGATCGTAGCGGGCGCCGGTCAGCCGGGGGCGATCACGATCGCGACAAACATGGCGGGCCGCGGTACCGACATTAAACTCGGGGCCGGCATTACCGAAGCGAAGCCGTCGAAGGTCACGGATCCCGACGGTAAGGAGATCGAGATCTCCGAAATCGGTGGTTTGCACATCATCGGCTCCGAGCGCCACGAATCTCGTCGCATCGATCGCCAGCTGCGTGGTCGCTCCGGACGTCAGGGCGACCCGGGCGCGTCGCAGTTCTTTTTGTCGCTCGAAGATGATCTCATGCGACTCTTCGGATCCGACCGGATTGCGAAGTTGATGGATCGCATGGGCGCCCAAGAGGGCGAGGTGCTCGCGCATCCGCTCATCACGCGCTCCATCGAGCAGGCGCAGAAGCGCGTGGAGCTGCAGAACTTCCAGTCGCGCAAACGTCTGCTCGAGTACGACGATGTGATGAACCAGCAGCGCGAGGTGATCTACTCGTTGCGGGCGTTCGCACTGGAAGGCGGTGAGGAGCTGAAGGGCGAGGCGCTCAAGATGATCGATCGCGGTGTGCAGCGCCGCGTTGAGCAGGCGCTGGCCACGTTTGACAAACAGGAAGATTGGGACTTCGAGTATGTGCAACAGGATCTGCTGATGCACTACATGCTGCAGGTGCCGGTATTCGCCGACGGCGCGCATGCGGCGTCTGTCGAAGACGCACAGGCCATTGCCGTCGAGGCGGGACGTGCGGCGTTCGACCAGAAACTCCACAGCCTGAATGCGGTCACGGACGAGAGCGGACACGGCTTCGCCGATCGCCTGCTCTCACTCGTCACGCTCAACGTGATCGACGAGAAGTGGAAAGATCACCTCTACGATCTCGACCAGCTGCGCGCGTCCATTCACTATCGTTCATGGGGCCAGAAGGATCCGCTCGTTGAGTACAAGCAGGATGCGTACACGATGTTCGAAGATCTCATGCACGATCTGGCGAACACCTTCACGGAGCGGTTCCTCAAGGCGCAGCTCGTCTTCGAACCGGCACCGATGGAGAGCTTCCAGCCGCCGCCGGGTGAGTTCCCTCGCCATGATGGCCGTCCGACCAAGCGCTTCAATGCCCTCGGCATTCTCGAGGACATTCCGCTTGAGGAGCTCGATTTGGTCGATGCCATCGACGAAGAGCTCGACGTCGACTTCGAGGAAGCCGAGCCGCAAGGGACCGCAGAGCTGGCCCGTCCGATCGCGCGCGGTATGCCGGCCGTCGTCGGAGCTGGACCGGTGCGCTCGCTCGAGAAGGGAGGGGGGGCCCTGCCGCGAGGGTGGGAGTCGACGCCACGGAACAACACCTGTCCCTGCGGATCTGGCAAAAAGTTCAAGAAATGTCACGGAGTCAACCGCTAGCCGTTTCGCGCCGGGACGGCCCTTTCCTACGCAGCCGCTGACATGTTGCTGACGATGGTGCCGCATTGTGGGGCAACCCACGAGCGGGCCAGGCCCGGCGCGACGGAGCGGAGCGGCATAGAGGGTCGCGTCGGGTTCGCCCGCCCGGTGGCAAAATCGCTGTCGGGGGCTGGTGGAACAGGATTCGGGCACGGCAGGTATATTTCCGAATCCCCCTTCCGAGAGCGCCTCTAATGCGTACGAGGTTCTTCTGCGGCCTATTGGCCGCCCTTGTTCCCGCCACACAGATGTCGGCACAAGCGCGCGGTGGAGACGGGTTTTTGTTTTCGCCTCCGCATGCGACGCTTTCGATCCGGGGCGGCTTCGCCAGACCGAGTGCCTCCAGTGACGTGTTCTCCTTCGTCACCAAGCGATTGACGGTCGACCGCGGCGATTTCAGTGGGCTTTCGCTCGCCACCGATCTCGCGTTCCGCGTTCATTCGCGCGCCGACGTGCTCGTGGGCACCGGCATAAGCACGCGCGTCACGCGATCGGAGTATCGCGACTTCGTCGATACGGATGACTTGCCCATCGAACAGCGCACCACGTTCCGGCGCATTCCGATCACCGCGGGCTTGAAACTGCATCTCCGTTCCGAAGGCCGCACGATCAGCAAGTTGGCGTGGGTGCCCAACAAGCTGTCACCGTATGTTGCCGCCGGCGGTGGTATGATGTACTACCTGTTTAAACAGGACGGGGACTTCGTCGACTTCCGCACGAACGATGTGTTCAGGACTTCACTTCGGTCCACCGATGTGTCTGCCATGGCGTTCGGTTCCGTCGGCACGACCTATTCGTTAACGCCGCATGTTGGCCTCAATGCGGAGTTGCGGTATGAGCATGCGCGGGGCGCCCTCAGCTCCGACTTCCGCGATTTTTCGCCGATCGATTTGTCCGGTGTGGGCCTCACCGCCGGCTTTCTCTTCCGCTTCTGAGGACGACCTTATGACTTCGATTCGACATCTCGGTACCGCGCGCGCGGCGCGCCTCTGGGCGATCGCGACGCTGAGCTGTGCGGGCGCGCTGTCCGCCCAAATGCCCGCGACACTGACCATGGCGGCCAGCGCCGTCGATCCGCGCTTTCAGCCGTGGATGGGCTGCTGGACGCCGTCGTCGCAGTCAACTGGGGCTGGGGGTGGGCAGTCACCGAAGCCGCCCTCGATGGCCTGCGTCGTGCCTTCGACGACGATCACGGGAAGCGTCGATCTCGTGGTGTTTGACAGTGCCAATGTGGCGACTCGTGCCGCCGTACCGCTCCCCGGTACGCGCATCGCGAAGTCGATCGACGGTTGCTCGGGCACCGAGACGGCCACCTGGATGCCCGACGACCGTCGGCTCCTCATGCAGGCGGAACTGGCGTGCGGTCGCGGCGCGAAGCGATTGGAGACCGGTTTGATGACGATGTCTTCGGCCGGAGAGTGGATGCAGGTGCAGCATCTGGATGTCGGTGGCAATTCGGCGACGTCCGTGATGACACTGCGCTACGTCGTCGATTCTCTCGGTGAGTGGGCGCGGCTCGGCGCCAGTGCCGCCCCGTCTACGCAGTCGCTGCGTCTCGCGGTTGGCGCGCCGCTGCTCCACAGCGATGTCCTCGCCGTGGCGAAGCGTGCCCCGGCCGCACTCACCGAAGCGTGGCTCACGGAAACCCGTCAGCAGTTTTCGGTGAATGGTACAGAACTCGTGCGGTTCGCTGATGGTGGAATGCCCTCGCGCGTGATCGATCTGATGATCGCCCTCTCGAATCCCGAAACCTTCGCGGTGCGGACGCCCGGCGCCAATCGTGATCGACCCATGGCTGGCGACGTGATGACGGGCGGTATTTCCAATTCTCGCATGCGCGGTGGATGCCGCTTTATGGACGACTTTTGTTATGGTCCAGGCGGGATGGGCGCTTGGGGACTGGGCTGGCAATACGGGATGAGCCCGTTCGATGCCTACAGCTTGCGAAACGGGTACGGTGGGATGTACAACGGCTACGGCTTCGGGAACGGGTACTATCCCGGCAACACGCCGGTGATCATCGTGAACCGGGGCGATACTGACCCTGCGGTGCGTTCGAATCCGGGACGGGCGGTTCGGGGCGGTGGGTATACGCGGGCATCATCTGGTGGTTCAACTACGCCGCCGCCGAGCGTGTCGGGCGGGAGCAGCTCGTCGGGCAGCAGCGGGAGTGGTACCAGCAGTGGCTCAAGTGGAAGCAGCGGTTCCGGCGGGAGCAGCGGCAGCAGCGGCAGCAGCGCCGGTGGTGGTGACACCGGACGCACGGCCAAGCCACGGGGCAGCGGCGGGAACTGAGGGTTCCGTCTGGAAACGGCGGGCAATCCTGGGATTGCCCGCCGTTTCCTTGGCCCAGCCACAAAATTGCCATGCAGCGGTTGACACTCGCCTTCTAATGGGTTTATATCCCCGACCCGCCGAGACAGTTGAACATAGCTGACTCGACGATGGCACTTCGGTGCTGGTGGCGGTGTAGGGTTCTCGTTCACCGGCTTAGGCTGGTGTGTCGTTGCTTCAGTGGGCCGAATTCTCTCAGGCATAGCCTAGCAGGGATCGCTGCGAAGCGCGGCAAGCGCCGTCCTTAAAGTGGATGCGCGGCGGCCGATCGGGCTGCGATGGAGGCGAATCACGCGATCATCACGAACGCGCTTCGAACTCCTAAAAAGCTCACCCGGACGCCTTGACGAGAGCAGCGCGGCGGTTTATTAATACGATCTGCCACCTAAATCGTGGCGAAACGAAAAAGAGTAACTGACGCAGCCGCAAGCGGTTGCGCGAAGATAGCAGGGAAGTTGCATCGCTGTTTGACAATCGAAGTTCGAGATCGAAGGATGTGTAGGACGGTATCGACGACCT
>JANLVC010000103.1:0-4376 GCA_031363815.1 Gemmatimonadota bacterium | reverse complement strand
ACAATTATGTGGTGCTCTGTTAGCTGTTGGTGGTGGGCGGGGGTTTTGTTTTCGGGGGGTGTGGGGGGGCCGTGGGTGTCCCCGTCGCCGCTTGCTGCGGGTGGGTCCGGGGGGTGGGGCTCGACGTTTGGGTCGCGGCCCCCACGCAGAGGCGGCTTTGGGACACCCTCGGCCGCCCCGGCCTCGGCGGGGGGAGTGGCACCGTGGCGCGAGTACTCGCTTTGGGCCAATGACGCGGAACGGCGACGGGCGCTGATGCGCGACACCCTTCGGGCGGGGCACTCCTAGCAAACGCCGTGACGTCGCTATTGCAAAGTTACCACGATCATGATAATTACCATGAACGCGATAATTATCATGATCGTGGTAATCGCAGATCGCTGTGAAACTGCGCCGGTTTATCCCCGTGAAACATGTGAAATCTGAGACGCCGCCCGTCACGCAAACTGTTCAACAACAGGCCGTTGCCGCAGTGGATGACGTCTTTGTCGCAGCGGGCTGGCACGTTCGGCGCGAGCCGTCACGTCGAAGCGACGCGCGCGGTGCGGACTTGCTGGTCAGTCTGGTTGACACATGCTATGCTGTTGAGGTGAAGGCAACGCCAGACGGTCGAGCCGATCGGCTGGTGCCACTGTGGGCGCAGGCTTGGCTGCAGGCCAACCAAGCCGCTGATGCAGGTGCCGCTCCGCTTGCGGTCGTGGCGGCACCGCGCATTTCGCCGCGCGCGGCAGATCAGGTGCTCGCGTTCGCCGCCAAGTACGCGCCGGCGGCCGCGGTCGGGGTGATCGATCTCGTTGGACTCCGGCGGTTCCGCGGACCAGATCTCGACGGCTTGCACGCGGAGGCAGCTCGTCGCACAGAATGGCCGAGCGAAGCGTTCGCCGACGCGGCGAAGCCGGAGAACCTCTTCTCCGACTTGAATCAGTGGATGCTCAAGGTCCTCCTGGCGCCGGAGCTTCCTGAACGGTTGCTCTCAGCACCGCGCGGTCGCTACCGGAACGCCTCGGAGCTTGCCCAAGCCGCCAATGTGTCGGTGATGAGCGCATTTCGCTTTGTGCAGCAACTTGGACGCGACGGCTTCCTCCATGAGTCCGCGCCGTACTTGAACCTCGTGCGTCGCGACTCGCTGTTTCACCGATGGGAGGCGTGGTCGACAACGAAGCGCGTGCACGAGTACCCGATGCGATTCTTGTTCAGCGGAAACACCCACGTCGAACTGGGTCGTTTCCTGCGAAGTGGGCACGCTTGCCTTGGCCTCTTTGCTGCGGCTGACGCCCTCGGTGTGGGATTTGTGAAAGGCGTGCCCCCGCACGTGTATGTCGACCGGCCCAGGCGACACAAATTCGCCGCAATGGAAGCCGTGGTCCCTGCGGAGAAGGGGGAAGTGCCGGATCTCATTCTCCGGCAGGCGCCCGCGCCGCAATCCATATTTCGTGGACTCGTACTCGCCCAGGACCGGCCAACGAGCGATGTCCTGCAAGTGTGGTTGGACGTCGCATCACACCCGACTCGAGGCGCCGAGCAGGCCGAACAGATCAGGCGGAAAGTCCTCGCGCCCTTGCTCGAGGGCCGGACCGTCCATGCATGACTGGCACGCGCTTGCGTGTTTGGTCAGCGCCCTCCGACCATGGCTCGACGAGCTGGTGATCGTCGGAGGGTGGGCGCACCGACTCTACCGTATGATGCCGATGGTGCCCACGTTGGCCTACCAACCGGTCCGCACGCTCGACGCTGACGTGGCCTTCTCTGCCACGGTATCCCTGACGGGCGACATGGGGACAGCGCTCAAGGCGGCTGGCTTCCGGGAGGAGCTCGCAGGCGAGCATTCGCCGCCGGTTACCTGGTACCATTTGAGCGGAGACGCTCAGGGATTCTACGCTGAGTTCTTGGTGCCTCTTGTAGGAAGCGGCACAAGGCGAAGCGGCGCTCCCGACGCGACACTCGCCAAGGCGGGAATCACGGCCCAGAAACTACGGCATATCGACTTGCTACTGACGTTTCCGTGGTCCGTTCAGCTCGAGCCGAGTGCCTCCATGCCGATGGATGCGGCAGCCGTGATACGCATCCCCAACCCGGTGAGCTTCATGGTGCAGAAGCTGTTGATCCATGCGCAGCGACCTCCGGCGAAGCGTGCGCAGGATGCGCTGTACGTCCACGACACACTGGATCTGTTCGGGGGGCAGCTCGAGGTATTGCAGGCAACCTGGCGAGACCATGTGAGGCCGACGCTCACACATAAGGCAGTCGCTCAGGTCGAGCGACTCGCGCACGATCAGTACGGTGCGGTGACAGACGTACTCCGCGCCGCGTCACGTATTCCGCAGGATCGAGTCGTGCACCCAGAACGTCTTCGCACGCTGTGCGAACACGGTTTGCGCCAGATCCTCCACGACTGAGACACGACGCACTGGCACGACGCCGCCCTTTGGGTGTGGTGCTCCTCATGGGGCGGTTACCGGAGTTTGAGACGCCGGGTTTGGCCGCCGGGCGATGGCCGCGAAACGTCGGCCAGCCAGTCGAGCGCGCCCATGGCATCGATCCACGTCGAGATCGATCCACTCACGTAAATGGCCGCTTCGTCTGGGTCGCCAAAGCCATGTGTGTCGGGTAGCTCGTCGGGCATCGGCGCGGTGCCGAGGAGTATCGGCGCCACGTGCGCGTTCGCACGCAGAGCGGCGCGGAGGGCCTTTGTAGCTGCTGCCGTGGGGCCCAGGGTGCGATACCGGTGCAGCGCGGCGGTGAACGTCCACGCGGCGGTGCCTTCGTCGTACGCGGCCAGCAGCGCATCGATCTCGGCCACCGAGCCGGCACGCATGAGCCATTCGATCAGGATGTAGCGAATGCCTTGATTGTCGCCGGCGTTCAGGCGCAGGATCGTGCGCGCTTCCTCCAGTGCCGCAGGCCGGTCGCCGGTTAGCCACAGCAGCTCGGCGTAGCGGTGCCGGGCACGCAGGTACGGGCGTCCGTTGGGGACGAGCCACATCGGGGCGTCCTTTTCGCTCAAGAACTCTGCCAGCACACGATCTCCGGCCGCGATGGCGTCGCGACAGTGGACGAGCACCTTGGCAGGACTGTCTGCTACTTCCGCGAGCAGCAGGTGCGCCGCGATGCAGTCGGCATCGAGGCCGAGCGCCTTGGTGATTTGCGCGCGCAGCTTGGGGAGCGAGCGCTCCTGGCGGGCGGCCATCACCAAGTCTTCGGCGCGCTCGCGATCGGTCGTGGGCTGCACGTGGCGCAGGGGCTTGCCCGTGACCTCGCCCTGCAAGAACGCGTTCATCTCGTCGAAGTTCTTGAACTCCTGTTGTCCAAGCAAGCGCGTGAGATCCCGCATCATCTCGTCGTGCATGGCCTGCGTCGATGATGGCTCAGGCTTGTCGGACTCGTTGCGACGCTTTGGCAAAACGACCTCGGTATTGGGTTCGCACGATTCTACTGGCGAGGATGGTCATCACGCGAGCACCACCGAAATCCGTCGTGGCGCCACGAACCGGCGGAACCCCACCCTCACCGATCACGCCGTCAAGCTGCTGCCCTACCGGGGCCTTGGGAGCGGTATTCCGCGTGCCTTGGACGCGTGGCCGGCCATTGAACTGATCGACGACGTGGCCGCCAATCAGTTCCGCGTGGTAATCTCGCGTCCACCGGTGGCCGTCACCCCACCAGTTACCCCACCAGTCACCCCACCAGTGACCGGGCGACTCACCCCGCGACTCACCCCGCAAGTCACCCCGCAAGTCACCCCGCAAGTCGCGGCGCTGCTAGCCCATCCCGCTCCGCCTGTCGACTGGATCGACATGGCATTTACGCAGCTGACACCTGGATAGCGCGGTACGAATTCGGAAGGCCCCCGCCTGTGCCGTAGAGGCGCCCTCGTTCGATCCGCGCGGCTGCGTCGCGCGACGTATGGTTTCGCTTTCTCGACTCCGGTAGCCTCGTGGCGACCTTCATCGAGGAGCGCCCGTGGCTTTCGCCCTGCTTGTCTTCCAAATCCTTGCCGTCTGGCTGATCACCGACTTCCTGTCCGGGCTGTTTCACTGGTGGGAGGACGCCTACGGCGATCCCTTCTGGCCGATCGTCGGCGAACATGTCACACGCCCCAACATTCTGCATCATTACGCACCGAGAGCGATGCTCGCGAAATCGTGGATCGTCAGCTCACGCACGTTGCTGGCCATCGGCTGCGTCATCGCGTTCCTCGCGTGGATCGCCGGGGTGCTGACATGGATGCTCGTGCTGGGCCTCTGCCTGATCGTGAACATGAATCAGATCCACAAATGGAGTCATGGGTCGCCGCGCGAGAATCCGTGGCTCGTCGGCGTGTTTCAGCGCGCGGGGTTGCTGCAGACACCGGCGCACCATCGTCGACACCATATCCA
>JANLVC010000086.1:0-55673 GCA_031363815.1 Gemmatimonadota bacterium | reverse complement strand
GCGGATGACCAGCACATACTTCGACTCGAGCGCGACGATATCCGCGCGTGTCTCGCGTTCGCGGCCGATCGCGAGCGCCGCTTTGTGTCCAGCCCCGCGTAAGTCGGGGTAGTCGTAACCTCCAGCGCGTCGCGTCGCGATAGGCTACGACAGAATGCGATCGACGAACGTCTTACAGCCCCAACTCCCGCCGTATCGCCGCGATATCCATCGCCATGCCGGCGCCCATGCCCGGCACCGGGCCTCGCGACTCCATGTCCTTGAGCAGCGCGACGAGTCGCGGCCGCAGTTTCGGATCCTGCGCGGCGCGGCGTGGGGTGACGCCGCCGAGGGCGGGGATCTGCTCATCCGGCCAAGCGGCGTTGAACTTGGCCATCATCTGACGCATGGCCTCGCGCACTTCGGGTGGCATCTCCGACTCGCTGGTGAGCATGCCGTTCATTGACGGTGGTGACGACGCGGCGCGCTGGCGCAACGCGTCCATGCTCTCTTCGCTGCGCAGGCGATAGCGCACATTGCTCCCACAGGCGCGTTCGACGGCGGCCTTGAGCTCGTTAGCGCGCTTCACGGAGTTGGTCTCGATCGTGAGCGACGTGCCGGTGATCGTGATCGTGCCGATGATCACCGACTCCATATTGACGGCGCTCGCGGTGGGCGCGCGTTGCACCGCCACGACATCACGGGCGCGAGTTCCTGTGCCATCGCGTTCCGGTGGCAACGCGCCGGGCATGGTCGACAGCTGTTGCAGCACCATCGGTCGCGCACCGACAAGATCAAAGCGGTCCGACTGGATGCTGACCACGTCGCCATCATGGTTGTGCAACGTGGGCGCGGGCTGCGTATGTGCCATGAAGTCGAGGGCCAATCGCCACTGATCGAGCACCTCGAGCTGCCAATTTGTGTCGGTGCGAAAGCTGAGCGGCACTGGCCTGGTACGGACGCGTGCCAGTTTACGGATTTCCTTCGCCACGATCGCAACATCCGCCGGTGGTAGCGCGTGAGAATGCAGCGCCCCCCAGAAGCTCACGCCGTCGACATCGACGATGTAGCCAAGGAGGCCAAGCCATGGGGCGAGCGACATGGACGACGAACGGTCGTACACAAACCGTTCGTCACCCGACAGCAGGTCTTTGACGTGCGTGCCCACGCCCCGTTCCACGGACTGCACTTCCCACACGCCGATGGGCGCATCGAGATGGGCCTGCAGCATCCGCTCCTTGGCGGGTTCGCGCCCCGTTCGGCGTGAGTCGCGCCAGTACGAGGCCAGCGGCATCAGGTCGGTGTCGGTCGCCGGCATGTGGAACATCGTCCAGACCAAAAACATCTCGACTTCGTGTTCGTTGAGCTCCGGCTCGCCGTCCATCGAAAAGTCGACGATCGCCTGCGGGAGCCAGCCAGGCCCGTACCGTTTTTGCGCGTAGGCGCGCAGCTCGTCCATGAGCGCGACGTCCACCGCCTTGGCCGCCGTCGCGCGGGCGATTTCGGTACGACGGGTGATGGAGAGCGTGGAGTCGCCGGTGAGGGCCATGGCGGGCGCGCCATGACACTTTTTGAATTTCCGGCCGCTGCCACACGAGCAGGGATCGTTGCGGTTCATGACCGAAGATTGGGGAGAGGGCGTACGGTGGCAATGCGGGCGGCGGTCGGGAGGTAGAATGTCGCACATTTGCTTACGTAAGCGGCATTTTCCCTTGCTTACCGAGTATACTTCCGCTTACGTAAGTAAATAGGGTGTTTCCAGTTTTATTCCATATAGGGAAGTTGTATGCCGCCCAGCCAGAGCAACCAGACCCCGATCCACGACCTCGAGCAGCTCGGTGCGGCGTTGCGTGACGCCCGACGTGCGCTCGGTCTGACGCAGGTCGATGCTGCTCAGCTCTCCGGCGTCAGCCCGCGCCTCTGGAACGAGACCGAACTCGGGAAACGCCGACAACTCGGGCTCGACACGGTCCTGCGCATGCTCAACACCATGGGCATCGACCTGGTCCTCACCACCCGCGGCGGCGGCGGGCTGCCTGCTGTGCACGAGGCCGCGCCATGAACCCGCGTCGAGCCGAGCGTTACGACACGACCGAGGCTGCGCTCGATGTCCTGATGCACGAGCACGAAGCCGGCGTGTTGGGCGAGCATGAGGACGACGTCTGGTATCGCTATCGCGACGGCTATGCGCAGGCTGCCGTGTCCGTCCGGCTGCCCGTGCGCGCGTCCACGTACGGGCATCGCGATACGCTCGTGTTCTTCGACAATCTCCTGCTGGAATCAGACAGGCGCGATGAGTTGGCGCGCGTGCGGCAAGACGATCGTTCGAATGTGGCGGGACTGCTCGGTCGCGTGGGCGGTGAGTGCGCCGGCGCCGTCTCGGTTTGGACACCCGGCACCGAGCGACCGACGCAGGCGACCTACCGTGCATTGAGCGAGCATGCACTCTCGGCGCTGTTCGATGAACGGCACGGCGAACGACTCACGGCCGCCATGTTGGAAAGTCGGCAGGTGATGAGTGGCGTGCAGCGCAAGCTCGTTCTGCGGCGCTGGAACGATACGTGGCAGCTCCCGCTGAACGGCGCCGCGGGCACGCACATCATCAAGCGGGCGAGCGGGCGCTACGATGGGCTCGTAGCGAATGAGCTGGCGTGTCTGGCGTTTTATCGTGCGCTCGGACTCATCGTGCCCGCTGCACATGCCGTCGCGAGTGTGGGCGATTCCGCCGAGCCGACGCTGATTGCTATTGCGCGGTATGACCGGATCGAGGCGATGACGACCGATGCCATGTCGCCGCCGCCGATCACCCGCGTGCATCAGGAAGACATGTGTCAGGTCACGGGACGCCTGCCGCGGCGCAAATATCAGCGCGACGGTGGCCCGGGTGTGCGCGACCTCGCCGAGGCGATACGTCGCTACAGTGCGCGTCCCGCCACCGATCTCCAGGATCTGCTCACCGCCTTGGTGGCCAACGTCTGCCTTGGCAACGGCGATGCGCACGGCAAGAACTTCGCGTTGTTGCACGCCGCGTCGGGTCCGCGGCTGGCGCCGTTTTACGACGTCGTGAGTACCGAAGTGTACCCGTCGCTCTCGCCGGATCTTTCCATGCGTTTCGGGCACAGCTATCAGCCGCATACACTCACCACCGCTGATGTGCAACGGTTGGCGACCGACCTCGGGGTCGTACCGGCGAAGGTGCGTTCGACGATCGAGCAGGTGACGACCACGCTGCAGCAGGCGATGCACGATGTGCTGCACGCGACGACGGTGATGGTTAGTGTCGAGACGGCGGCGCTGACGCGGCTCGAGGCGTTGATGCGGGTTCGCGTGCCGAGTGTCGCGGAACTCGCGCGGCGGGTGTAGCGGGGTTGTGCCAACGGCCGAGGCGCCGTGTTGATCGAAAATGCTCATGTCGTATGCACGTCATGACGACCTGCATTGAAAATGCTCAAAAACTAGACATGTCCCCGCTGCAACTCACGTCACGTCAGGCGCGCCAAGCACCGCTGAGAGCGGCGAAAGTCCGGAGCGCAGCGGCCGGAGATGCACGCTCACTTCGTAGCCACACGCCTTGGCGACCCGCACGAAAGTGGCGATCTCGATGTTTGAGTTGCGTTCGAGTTGCTGGATACGGGCACGCGTGACGCCGACTTTCTCGCCGATGCTGGCGAGGGTGCGGCCGCCGCGGGCCCGGGCGAGCAAGTCGCCCGTCGTCCCGTTGATGACGACTTCCTCGATCTCGTCCGGCGTGTAGCTCCGCGTGGGGACCGGCACCACCGGGCCCGCCGCGACGTCGCCGTCGCCGAGTTCGGCCAGAAGCGTCATGAACTCGTCGGTGGGCTCGGAGTCCAGCTGTAGCGCGGCCTGTACTTCGGCCTTTCTGTCTTGGGAGTGTGTCTGTCTGCTCACCTCGCCTCCTCGAACACGGGGGTCCCGTGGTTGTAGGCCTTCATCATCCGTAGCCCAACCGCCAGCTTGGACTGACTGGCCCTCGCATCCGGCTTCTTGACCTCACAATTCACGATTCCGGCCTCACCTGTCGGCAGCAGAAAGAGGTACACTCGGCAGCCACCTCGCTCACCGCCACGACTCAATGGCTTAAGCTCCCACAATGGGGAATGGGACAGCTTCACCAGATACGGACTGTTTCGCCCTTCAGCAAACAGGCTGGCCAGCATCTCGATGATCGTTGTGACTGCGACCGATTTTCGATCCGCCGCCAGCGAGAGCAGCTCCTCAATGATCACGGACGCTCCACCGCCAGCCGATGCGGCTCACGCCCCAGCTTGAGTCTCATGTCAATGATATCCTATACACGTATACGCGTAAAGTCTTGACTACACAGAACTCCGCCTCCGGCGGCGGCTGCTAGCGGCGAGAGGGGAACTTCGGGCCTCGCGGGCGGCCGTATGTCACCAGAATGACGCGACCGCCAGTCTCCGAACGCCTGTTGGCCGCATTCCCGCCGGCCCCCTCTCTTCACGGATTGCATGCTCCGCTCGCCGCTGCTCCTGCACATCCCACACGCCGCCACTTGCATTCCCCTCTCGGAATACGGTGACTTCGTGGTAGATCGCGCAACGCTCGACGCGCAACGCGCAACGCTCGACGCCGAACTGCTTCGGCTCACCGACCGATACACCGACGCGTTGTACGGTGACGGCTTTCCGCCGCCGCAGATCGTGGCGGCGGACGTCTCGCGCCTGGTGGTTGATGTGGAGCGGTTCTCCGACGACAGCTTCGAGCCCTGTGCAGCGCAGGGGATGGGCGCGGTGTACGTGCGCACAAGTACCGGTGCTCCGCTGCGCCGGATCTCAGACCAGCGGCGCGCGGAATTGCTGGCTAAGTACGACTGGCCACATCATCGCCGACTGGACGCGATGGCGTTGCTCGCACTCGAGCAGTTCGGACGATGCGTGATCATCGATGCCCATTCGTTTCCGGTGCAACCGTTGCCGACGCAGGTCGCCTTGACCGATCTGCCGGAAATCGGCATCGGGACGGATATGACGCACACGAGCGCGGCGTTGCGTGCGCTGACGGAGGCGTTCTTCGTGGACCGCGGCTTCCACGTGGGTGTCGAATGCCTTCTACGGTCGGGATGCGCGGGTACAGTCGGTGATGATCGAGGTGCGTCGCGATCTCTACATGGACGAGCGCACGGGCGAACGGCTGCCGGGGTTTCCCGCCGTGCAGCGGGCGCTCACCGAGTTTCGCACGATGCTCGAGGCGTGGTCGCTGGTTCATGGGCCATTCTTCTAGGCCTGTCCTGTTAGCGGCTACGCGACCGTGCGCTCGACGGCCATGTGCGCGGCCTGCAGCTCACGCGGTAGCAATTCAACCGTCTGAATGGCGTGGTCGATGTCGATGCCGACGATGCGTTCGCTGGCGTCGTGATCAAGCACGACGCCAGCGGAAACCTCCCGGCTTTCTACGGTAGCGCGGTCAAACGGGTCAATGTAGAGCGAATCGGTTTCGGGGACGGTGAGATGAAAGAAGACCCGCGGCTCTAGTTCCCAAATGCCGCCTTCAACCGTGCCCCCGCGTACTGCGTGGCGTCCATCGCCTTCGCGACCACGGCACCCATCCCGAAAAACTCGTGCGTGACGCCCTCGTACACGCGACGTTCCACCGGCCCGTTGGCGGCCTTCAGCGCCTGCTCCAACATGGCACCATCATCGCGCAGCGGATCGATTTGCGCATTGATGATGGTGACCGGCGGGAGCCCCGAAAGATTCGCCTTGACGAGGTTGATACGCGGGTCCTGCAGGTCGGCCGGGGTGCGGGAAACATGGCGCCCAAACCACCCCATCATGGCACGGTTGAGCGGCTTGGCATTCGCATTCTCTACGTACGACGCCGTCATGGTGTCTGGCTGTGCAATCGGGTACACCGCGATCACCGCCTTCGGCATGGGCATCTTCGCGTCGCGCGCTGCGATGGCCGTTGCGACGGCGAGATTACCGCCCGCACTTTCGCCGGCTATGGCGATTTTGTTCGGGTCACCATTGATCGACGACGCATTCTTCACCACCCAGGCGTACGCCGCCAACGCATCGTCGTGTTGCGCCGGGAACTTGTGCTCGGGCGCCAATCGGTAGTCCACCGATACCACGACCGCGTTGGCTTCTTTGGCGATACTGCGCGCGCCTCCGTCGTATACGTTCTTGTCGGCGATGACCCAACCGCCGCCGTGATAGTACACCACCACCGCGAAGGGTCCGGGGCCGCGTGGTGTGTAAATGCGCGCCGGCATGGCACCGGCAGGGCCGGGAATGGTGCGGTCGACGCTGGTGATTCCGGGAACGACCGCCATAGGCATCGTATCTTTGCCTGCCTTCGCCATTACCATCGCGACCGCGGCCGCTGGTGTGGGCTGTTGGCGCGCCTCCGCTGGCGTGAGCGATGCCATCGGCTTGCCGCCCATAGACCCAAGCTGGTCGAGCACGCTCTGCATCTCTGTATTGGCCGCGGCAGGCCCACGCGACGACGACATGTCATTCGGATCTGCCAGCGTTCCCGCCGAGGACATGGAATCGGCTCGCGCTGGCGTTTTGCCGGAACATCCGGCGAGAGCAACGGCACTGACCAGCGCGGCCACGAGCACGGCACGCGGTTGCCGACCAACGTACACAGGATCGTTCACGCAGCGATAAGGCATGTGCTACACTCCCAGAAGTAAAAGACATGAAAGGAAAGCACCGGGGCCGCGCGTTTCATCAAAACGCGCGGCCCCGGTGTTGTTACACGATGAACGGATCGATGATGGCCAGCACGGCGGCCATCGTGAGAGGCTCATCGAATGCCTCCGTGACTTCCTTGGCCGCAACAGCTGTCACCGTTGTGACATTGAGGCCCAGGTGCGTCGTGTTCGCCTCACCCGCGTACACGGCGGCGGTGCCGGGGATGTCAGTGTCGGCGTTCGTAATCCACCCTTCGTTCGGCTCCATGTCCGTGAAGTTTCCACGAAGGCGGCGGACCTCGGCCGCATGGCGTGCCTCGACGGAATGGATAGTGAGCGCCGCCTGCAGTACGTCTTTATAAGGCTGGAGCGCGGCCGCCTGTCCTTTGTAGGCGCGTACGCCAGTATCCTCGAACGCCTGCGCGACGGCTTTGAACGTGTTGTAATTCGTGAACACGTCCGCGAACGGTCCGTTGCCTGCGCCGTTGCCGGCGGTAAAGTCAAATACCGGTTTGGCGCGCGCGGACGCGCGCAGCGTATCTCTCAAGTACTGCACATGCGCATTTTCATGCGCCTGAATGGTGAGAAAGATCTGGCGGTCAGCCGCCGGTATGAGGCTCGGCGCAGCGACGCCGAGGTTGTAGAACTCGGCCTCGAGATACTCGAGTCGCAACGCGAAGTTGAGCACGCCGTTCACAACGGTCGGGAGTCGGCCCTGCCCGTATGCATCGCTGGCGAGCGCCGCGAGCGCGGCGGGTACGCTGCCAAGGCGGAGGCCAGCCATGACCAGCCCTGAAGTTGTCACACCATTCGCAATGGCACTTCGACGCGCTACGAGGTGCGCTGCCACATCCGTATCGATGGCGGTGAGCGCCGACACTGCGTCTGCCTGCATGGACATAGGTCGGTACTCCTAGGTGTTGATGGCGGTGATGCCTTCGACGATGAACGGATCGGCGGCGGCGAGAACAGTTTGCGGGGTGTTCGCAGCGTCGAACGCCGCAGGAGCGAAGTCGCCGCTTCGGTTGTTCAACAGGTCGCGAATGGCGGCGGCGTGACGCGCCTCGACTGAGACAATCTTTCCGGCGACTCCCAGGTACGCGGTGCTCGCGAGATAGCGGGCGGCACCGTTGTAGGCGCTGACGCCGAGATCTTCGAACGTGCGTGCCGTTTGCAGCACACTGAGCCGATTCGCGAAGTCGATGGCGCTGAAGTTGGGGGTGAGGTTCGGAATTCGTGCGCTGCCCAGCGCAGCGGCCAGAAAGTCTTTGTGGACGACCTCATGATCGCGCACATCGCGCAGCACGCGCTGTTCGTTCGCCGCGAAGATCGACGTGAATTGCGCGTTCGTGACGACACTCACGTAAAACGCCGCCTCGAGCTGCTCGAGCGCATACGCGTAATTCAGTACGTCGATGTCGTTCAAAAAGTCGAGAGTGATACTGCCATCTGCCCCGACAACAGCGCGGGACGGCTCCATCGGTGCGAACAGTTCCGCACCATCGAGGGTGCAGCCTGCGAGCGCCAGTGCAGCACCAGAGAGGCCCGCACGACGAAGGAAATTGCGACGACCTTCCTGATGTGAAGTAGCGCTTGTCGCGTTCGCCACCACCGCACGTGTAGCATCCGTGTTCATGCGCGTGTTCTCCGGCGAAGGCGAAGCAGAGCGATTCCAGCGAGCCCCGCCGCAGAAAGCAGCACCGCTGAGGGCTCCGGCACCACCTGCGTGGCAAACAGCGACACGTTGTCAAACTTGACCAATGGTTCCTCGAATGCATTGCTCGCGGCAAGGCGAAGGCTCGTAAGATTGCTGAAGCTCGCGTTAAGGAAGAGCGTCTGGAATCCACTCTGTGTACCGAACAGATCGAACGACTGCACCGCGTTGCCGCCCGCTCGCGTGCCGGTGAACATCACAGTGGTGTTGGCATCGAAAAACGGCGCCAGAGCGATCGACAGAAACGAGAACTGACCGCCACCGACGCGCGTGATGTCGATGAGCGACCCGGTCGGACTGTTCAGCAAGAACGACGGCGTAGTCGCGCCACCAAAGATCGGACTGTTCGCACTTCCGGCGAGGAACGCATTCTGGGCGTCGGCGCCCGCACACGGCACACCGAAAACCGTAAACTGGAATCCGCTTTCGACATAACAGTTCTGCACGAAGCGGATACCAGAGCCTTCAGCGCTCTCGGTAAGCGCGTCAAACCTGACTGTGGCGGCTTGCGCCTGCAGCGTGTGCGTGGGCCATGCAACGCTCGCGGTACTGAGTGCGAAGAGGGTCAGTACGCTGGCAAAGCGGGAGAGCGCTGGTACCATAACAGACTCCAGTATGAGGGAGATGCGGAGAGCCGCAACACTTTCGTGTGCGCATCGCTCATTCAAGAATCGCGCCCCTTGCGCATTCGCTCAGCGTTTGCCCGGCAGCTTATCAAGCAACTTGTCGAGCGTGATCGGATAGTTGCGGACGCGCACGCCGGTGGCGTTGTAGACCGCGTTCGCGACCGCTGCGGCCACGCCGCAGATGCCGAGTTCGCCGACGCCTTTGGCTTTCATGGGTGACGAAACCGGATCCGTTTGCTGGAGAAAAATCACATCCTGATGCGGAATATCAGCGTGCACGGGCACTTCATAGCCGGCGAGATCATGATTGACGAAAAATCCACGGCGTGTGTCGACCACCATCTCCTCCATCAGCGCTGCACCCACGCCCATGGTCATGCCGCCGATCACTTGACTGCGCGCTGTTTTCGGATTCAGAATGCGTCCGCACGAACACACGGCCAGCATGCGCCGGATGCGGATCTCGGCAGTAGCCGCATCAACGCCGACCTCTACAAAGTGCGCGCCAAAGGTTGACTGTTCGTACTGCTTGTCGAGATCGCCGAACTCAATGAGATCTTCAGCCATCATGCCCGTGTCGCCCGCCACGCTCGCCAGCGGGATGCGCGTCGCGCCAGACTGCACTTCCCCGTTCGCAAACAGTGTGTCGGCTCCAAGACCCAGCTTCTGTGCGATCGCCTCGCGGAGCTTCATGCACGCCGCATACACTCCCGAAGTGGAGCTATTGCCGCCCCACTGTCCGCCCGAGCCCGACGACACCGGGAAGCTGGAGTCGCCCAGCTTCACCACGACCTTGTCCATGGAAACGCCCATCGTTTCAGCGGCCGTCTGCGCGATGATGGTATAGCTGCCCGTACCGATATCGGTCATATCCGTTTCCACCGTGATCATGCCTGCTTTGTCCAGACGAACGCGCGCGGCAGAATTGGTGACCGGGTTGCCTCGTATGGCCGCAGCAACGCCCATGCCCACCAGCCAGCGACCGTCACGCACGGCACCAGGACGCGCGTTGCGCTTGTTCCAACCGAACGTTTCCGCACCGATACGAAGACACTCGATCAACGAGCGCTGTGAGAACGGGCGGGTCGGCTTCTCTGGATCGACCTGCGTGTCGTTGAGCACCCGTAGCGCAATGGGGTCCATCGACAACTTCACCGCCAACTCATCCATCGCGATCTCGAGCGCCATAAGCCCCGTCGCCTCGCCCGGCGCGCGCATTGCGTTCGATTCCGTGAGGTCGAGAACCGCCAGGCGTGTGGCCGTCATGCGGTTTGCACCGCTGTAGAGCAGTCGTGTCTGGAGTACTGAGTCGTCGGACTGACCGCCTTTCAGATCGCCTGACCAGCTCTCGTGGCCGATAGCGCTAATCCTTCCATCGCGGGAGGCCCCGATGCGAATGCGCTGAATGGTCGCCGGACGGTGCACGGTGTTGTTGAACATCAATGGACGTTGCAAGGTCACCTTTACGGGACGACCAGCCGCCCGCGCACCAAGCGCCGCAAGGAGCGCGTCAGTGCGCAGAAACAGTTTGCCGCCAAATCCACCGCCGATGTACGGCGACACCACGCGAAGATTCGCCTTCGGAATCATCAGCGTCGTCGCGAGGTCGCTTGCCGCCCAGTCGATCATCTGGTTCGACGTCCACACCGTGAGCTTCTCGCCACTCCACGCGGCGATAGTCGCGTGTGGCTCCATCATCGCGTGCGCCTGGTCCGGCGTGGTGTACGTGGCGTCGAGTGTGACGGAAGCGCGCGCGAACGCGTGGGCAAAGTTGCCAACGGCGGTGTCGGGCGCGGCACCATCGCCCGAAGGCGGCTTGATAGCGGACGCCTTGGCCGCCGCCAGGTCGAACGAGCCCAGCCCCTTCAGGTACTGCACGCGCACCAGCTGCGCCGCAGCCGTGGCCTGCTCGAACGTTTCCGCCACGACCAGCGCAACCGCTTGGTGATAGTGCTCTACTTCAGGACCGGCGAGCAATGTGGCGGTGTTGCGTTTCGCCTTGCCGAGCCGGCCGGCATTAGTCGCGCTGACAATGGCGAGCACGCCGGGAGCCGCCCGGGCGGCCACCGAATCGATCGACGCGATTGTGCCTTTCGCGATCGACGCGCCGACCACGACGCCGTACGCGGCATTGGGCGCGACATCATGATGCTCATAGGCGTACGGCGCGGTGCCCGTCGTTTTCCATGTGCCGTCGATGCGGTCGATCGGTTTGCCAACAACTTTCAACTGATCGATCGGATTCGTGGTGGCTGGAGTGTCGAATTTCATGACCGTGCTCCCCGCGCTTGCGCGATGGCGGCGCCAAGCGCGCGCTCGACCAGTTTGAGCTTGAAAGCGTTCTGGTCGGTGGGGCTCGCATTCACGAGCAGTTTCTTTGTCACCGCCTGAGCACCACCTGGGAGCTCGGCCTCGGCGGTTTCCATGCGCCACGGTTTGTGCGCCACACCGCCAACAGCCACACGACCCGTACCGTCTGGCTGCACAATCACGCCGACGGAGACTAACGCGAACGCGTACGACGAACGATCGCGCACTTTCACGTACACGTGCGAGCCGCCGATAGGCTTCGGCAGTGACACGCTCGTGACGAACTCGCCAGGTTGCAACACCGTCTCCACGTGCGGCGTGTTGCCCGGCAACGTGTGAAAGTCGGCGATCGGCAACTGGCGTGTTCTTCCGCTCGCTTGCACCGTTTCGACGGTGGCGTCGAGCGCACGCAGTGCAATGGCCATGTCGCTCGGGTTCGTGGCAATGCAGGCGCGACTGACGCCCACTACGGCGAGCTGCCGGCTATAGCCTCCAACGGCGCTGCACCCGCTTCCCGGTTGGCGCTTGTTGCATGGCTGATTGGTGTCATAGAAGTACGAACAGCGCGTTCGCTGCAAAAGATTACCGGCCGTGGTGGCTTTGTTGCGGAGCTGTCCCGACGCGCCCGCCAACAGCGCGCGTGACAACAGACTGTAATCGCGCTTCACGAGTTCGTTCGCGGCCAACGCGGTGTTGCGAACGAGCGCCCCGATGCGCAGCCCACCATTGGCAGTCGACTCGATGGTGTCGAGGCCGATGGCATTGATATCGATAAGATGAGTAGGCCTCTCAATCTCGAGCTTCATCAGGTCGAGAAGATTCGTACCGCCGGCAATGAACTTGGCCGTTGGGTTTCGCGTAGCTGCTACCGCCGCTGCGGCGGGCGTTTGCACGCGCTCGTATGTGAAGGGCCTCATGCGGCGGCCCCCGCTACTTCGACGATAGCGTCGACAATATTGGAATAGGCTGCGCATCGACAGATGTTGCCACTCATGCGCTCGCGAAGCTCAACCGCGGTGACCGTAGGCTTCGTCATCAGGTCAGCTGTGACATGACTGGGGATACCTTGCGTGATTTCGTCAAGCACGGCGACGGCTGAGCATATCTGGCCGGGCGTGCAGTATCCACACTGGTAGCCGTCGTGCTTCACAAAGGCCGCTTGCATGGCATGCATGGCCGCCGGCGTACCGAGTCCTTCGATGGTGGTGATGGCGTCGCTCTGATGCATCACGGCCAGCGTGAGGCACGAATTGATGCGTGCACCATTCACCAAGATGGTGCAGGCGCCGCACTGACCGTGGTCACACCCCTTCTTCGTGCCGGTAAGCTTCAAATGCTCGCGCAGCGCGTCGAGCAGCGTGGTGCGCGTGTCCAGCGTGAGTTGGTGCGGCGTGCCATTTACATTGAGCGAGACCTTCAGCAGCGCGTTCGCGGCGAGCGGTACCACCGGCTCGCTCATTGCGGCCTCCGCGGTTGCGTACGGGATGAGCTGCGAGGCGGCGGCCGCCGTAGCACCAACGACAAGAAAATGTCGTCGGCTGAGATCGTAGTCGTCTGGGGCGGACATGGCGCGTGCTCCGGATAAGCGGCGTTCCGTGACGAGCGAATGGCACGACGACGAACTGTCATGCGCATTCCTGCATCGCGCAACGGAGGGCAATATTTGAGCCACGCACGCGCCGCTTACCCCTGACACCCGAGCGCTTTCGCCACCTTACGTTGGGCGAGATCACGCGTGAAAAACGTGAGCTCCGACGGATTGGGTGCCACGTACAAGGCCGTGGCCAGATGCCAACAAGCGGCACCTCGCAGATACTCGGCCTCGAGCACACGAGCGATCTCATCGGAGAGCGCACCATCGGGCGCGAAGAGTGACACGTCAGCACTCGTCTCGATCACGACCGCGGGACGATTTGCCGGCGGCTACCGCGGGCTTGAGGGCGTGGGTGGTGGGTCACCGTCAGAACTGAACGCTGAACGCTCTGACTTCTGATAGGCTGCGTCAGATATTTTGACGGGGGTGTTTTATAGTTCCATTCATGACACGAACGCTGTTGGCGGCGATGACGCTGTTGCTCGCGGGGTGCGCGCGGGCACCCCGATTTGCGGCACCGATTCCTGGGGTGGAGGGGAGAGCGGCACAACTCTTTTCCTTGGACGTCATTGACGTGAAGGTGGGTGCTGGAGCGCCGCTGGCGGCGGGCCGCTGTGTGTACGCGCATTACACGGGGTGGACGACCGACGGGAAGAAATTCGATTCATCGCGTGATACCACCAACGCCGGGCGGGCGAGGGATCCGATCAGCTTTCCGCAGGGATTCCGACGCGTAATTGCCGGATGGGATCTGGGCTTTCAGGGAATGCACGTGGGTGGGTTGCGCCGGCTCATCATTCCGTGGCAGTTGGCCTACGGGGAGAAGGGGCGCGCTCCGGTGATACCGGAAAAGGCTACGTTGATTTTTGACGTGGAGTTGATGCTGGTGACCGATACGATTCCGCGCGCCGATGGAGCACCGCGTGCGGCGGGGAAGGCGCACGGTGAAGGTGCTGCCGTGGGCGAGTCCTGCGCTGTGCACGTCGACTTTTCCGTCGTGCAATTCGACGAGTCCGCGCACGAGGGAAAGCCCGATGCCGAGCCCGCTTCGTGCGCGGCCGCCGGCGGGGTCGACTTGCGAGAACATGCTGAAGATGTGGTCGTGGTCGTCTGCGGCGAGTCCAATGCCGCTGTCGCGCACTCTGATTTCCACGAGGCCATCGTGTTCGCGCGCGTGCGCGATGCGATCGGGATCGACGTGCACCGAAAGCGGTGTGAGAGGCAGGTCGATGTGCAGCCGATGCCCGCGCGACGTGAGTACGGGCTGCACGGTTTCGATCGCGGCCTCGACGATTCCGGCAAACGGGACGGTTCTCCGATCGAGCCACAGTCGACCGTGGGTGATCCTCGAGATATCGAGCAGGTCGTCGAGTAACAACGCCATTTGTCGCGTCTGCCGGCCGATCACATCACGGCACCACGCCAGATCGCCGCTCGAAATCGACTCCGATTCGAGAATGACGGCGGCGTTCAACAACGGCGCCAGCGGATTGCGCAGCTCGTGCGCGAGCATCGCGAGGAATCGGTCTTTCTGCTTGTCAGACGCCTTGAGCGACTCCTCGAGCACCTTGAGGTCGGTGATGTCGATGGCTAATCCGGTCATCACGCTGAAGTTGCCCTGTGCATCCCGTTGCAGTTGTCCCCGTGCGCCGAGCCAACGCACGCTACCGTCGGGGCCAAGCACGCGATACTCGCGCACGTAGAAGTGCCCAGTGGTGCGCGCTAACGCGATCGCCGCCTCCAGCACGGGTCGGTCTTCGGGCGCGATCACCGCGAAGTGCTCTTCGACGGTCGATGCGATCACGTCGCCGAGGCCGTACAGACGTGCGAGGTTGCGATCGTGATCGACGATGTTGGTGCTCATGTCCCACCACCACACGCCGACTTCACCGGCGGCCATCACGCCGGCGAGTCTCACGCTGGCGGTGCGCAACTGCTCTTCGATCGCGCGTCGGTCGGTGATGTCGTACGACACCGCCAGGACACCGTACACGGTGCCCGATGCGGTGCGGAGCGGCGTTCCACGCGTGAGATAGAAGCGACCGAAGGTCTGGTGCTCGACTTCAAAGGCGGTGCCGCCGAACGCCTTCCGGATATTCGGCGCGTAGGCTGCCACGGTCTCGGTATCGAAGACCTCGCTCGCGGTGCGTCCCACAAAATGCTGTGAGGTGAGCTTGGCGCCGGTGAGCGCCTCGCCGCCGGCGGTCATGAAGCGCAGTGATTCGTCGATCACGAATACGGCACCGCCGGGCAGCTGTTCGACCAGCGCGCGATAGCGTGCTTCACTCTCGGTGAGCCTGACGTTGGAGAGCACACGTCTGGTAACGTCCGACCCTTGCACGAAGATACCGGTCATGGTATACGAAATCGAGGTAGTGCTGTTGCTCGCGGGCATCGGTGCCAGACTCCAGGCGCACGGCGACCTCGGTGCCGTTGTACGGGATGCCGGTTTCGTACACGCCGTCGAGCAGCCCGATGATGCCTTGGGATTCGAACTCAGGGAGCACCTGGAGTACGGTGCGGCCACTGAGCTCACGGGCGCCGATCAGCTCGCGATACCGGAGGTTGGCGAACTCGTACCGATGTGACGACCCCGCGAGAATCGCCACGAAGCCCGGCGCCTGTTCGAACAGCGATCGCCAGCGTGCTTCGGCCGAACGGAATTGCTTTTGTGCGAAGACATGCTCGGTGGTTTCGGTGGTGAGCACCAGCGTGCCGCCCACACCGTTGGGCGCGTCGTCCGGAGGTCACGAGCGCGATCTGTGGCGCAATGACATCCCATGCAATGGCCCCGCTTGTGGACCCTTCATGCCAAGGATCGACGGGTGCTGTTCCTTTCCGAGCGATCGACTGTACGCGTCGTTGTAGAGGCAGATGAGGTCGGGGCCCCAGAACACGAACACGGCGTGATTCGTGGTGAGCATGAGCCGAACGACGGTCTTGAGCGACGCCGGCCACTGTGCAGCAGCGCCGAGCGCGGTAGTGCTCCAGTCGAATTCTCGAATACGCCGACCCATCTCGCCCCCATCGGCCAGGAACGTAGCGGTCCCAAGTGCTGCGGTGCCCGACGGAGTGGGCATGGCGGAAACTAAACGCCGATTGAACAGGAACGCGCCGGCGTACTCGAATACATTTCGCAAATGAGCGACTCGTCCCATCCGATGTTTCCGGCCACCTCTCCGTGCATCAAGGTTTGCGTCATAGCCCTGAACGGAGAATGTCGAGGCTGCCGCCGTACGCTGGCCGAGATCGGCAGTTGGTCTGGCATGTCACTCGACGAACGGCGCGTCGTGAATCAGCGCATCGGGTTTCAGGGACACGACGAAAATCGCTGAACGCGCCGCGTCGTTACATGGCGAGCGGCAACCGAACCACGAAGGTGCTGCCGTGGCCGAGCCCTGCGCTGCGTGCTTCGACCTGTCCTCCGTGCAGTTCCACGATGCCCTTTACGAGCGCGAGGCCGATGCCGAGTCCATCGTTGGAGCGGAAGCGCATCGTGTCGACCTGACTAAACATACCGAACACGCTTTCGACATCCGCGTGGGCGAGGCCGATGCCGTTGTCCTCGACTTCGATCACGGCGTGGAGTCCGTCACGCCAGACGCGCAGCGTGATGACGCCACCGGTGTCGGTGTACTTGGCGGCGTTGGTGAGCAGGTTGCAGCAGACCTGCGCCAGTCGCACAATGTCGCCGTGCACGTGCATGCGCTCACTTGGCATATTGAGCACGAGCTCATGACCACGCGCTTCGATGGCCGGGCGTGCCATCTCGATGCCGCGCTCCACCATCGCGGTGAGCGTGAGCGTTTCGCGCTGCAGCGTGATCTTGCCGTGCGTGATGCGTGACAGATCGAGCAAATCGTCAAGCAGTCGTCCCATCTGCGTGACCTGACGCTCGATGAGGTCGCGGCACCAAGCGAGTCGCGCGGGGGCGATCGGATCTTGCAACAGGTCGACCACATTGCCGAGCGGTGCGAGCGGGTTGCGCAACTCATGCGCGAGGGTGGCGATAAAGCGGTTCTTCTGTTCGTCGGCCTGACGCAACATCAGCTCGGCGTGCTTGCGATCCGTGATTTCGCGCACGAAGGTGTCGTGATACATCGGCTCGCCCTGCTCGTCGCGCACGATGGTCATGATCGACCAGAACCAGCGCACGTGACCCGACGTGGAAAGGGTGCGGAACTCGTGTTCCGCACGACCGTCGCGCATGAGTCGATCGACAGCGGCGGCCAAAACCGGCCGATCGTCTTCGTGCACCATCGCGGCAAAATGCGCGACGTCCATTTGCATGAGCTCCTCCGGGGAGAAGCCGAGCATCGCCATGCTGGACGGACTGACGAACTCGTAGTGGCGGGTGCGGAGGTTTACCCGCAGGTGCAGGTCGGGCATGTGCTCGACGAGCGAGCGGAAATGTGCTTCGCTCTTTTGGAGCGCAGCGGTGGTGGCTCGACGCTCGGTGATGTCGTCGAACACGGTGTACACTTCCACCGGCTTCGGCGACCCGTTGTGCATAAGCGGCACCGCGTCGATGCAAATCCAGCGACGGTGCCGTTCGCGCGGGTTGTAAACGCCCATGATCACGCCTCGCACGGGAAGGCCGGTCGACAGCGAGATCATGGAGGGATGTTCAGGCGCCGGGAATACGGTGCCGTCTTCGCGTACGGTGTGCTGTTCGGCATGCTCCGACGTGCTGCCAAGCATCTCGGCGCGCGACCTTCCGAGAATGCGTTCGGCGGCTGGGTTCATGGCGATGATGCGCCCGTCGGCCGCCTGATGCACGACGCCATGCAGCATGGTGTCGGCCATCAGGTGATAGCGCGCGTCACTGTCGCGGAGCGCCGCCAGCGCGTGCGCCAGATCGGGGGTATCGATCCCGTCGGAAGTCACCGTGTTCAGACGAGAACCGCTAATGAGAACCGACGGTGATCACGATGCGGTCACAACTTGATGACCGCCGCGATGGCGATCGCGGCAACCTGTTCATCCTGCGCGCTGGTGGCTCCGCTCACACCGACGGCGCCAATCACTTTGCCGCCCACGAGAATGGGCAGGCCTCCCTGCAATGCCACGAGTCCGTCCACCGAGAGAAAGGTGAGCGTATCGGTGAGAATACGGTCGGCGTACACTTTGGTGGGGCGCCCGAAGCGGGCGGCGGTGCGCGCCTTCCCCAGCGCAATCTGGGTGGAGCCGGTGCTGGCATTGTCGAGCTTGAGGAAGCCCAGCAGATCGCCGGCGGCGTCGGTCACGGCGATCGACACGTTCCACTTGTTCTGCTTGGCGGTGGCTTCAGCGCTGGCCAGCAGGCTCTTCACCGCATCGGCGGTGAGCATCTTGGTGTCGGCAAGTTGGGCCAACGAAACGCGAGGTGTGGTGACCGCGAGGGTCACAACGGCAACGGCCGCGGAGAGCAGGCGAGCAGGGCGCATAAAGTATCGCATACGAGGAGGGAGCTGGCGGTGGATGGGCTGGCGGTACGGCACGCCGTTGAACTCTGCACAACAAGTAGCTGTCCTTTCGGCGTTCCGCCAGCGCTCCTACAGCGCTCCTACAGCGATCCCAGTAAGTCGTCGATTGCTTTCCGGTCGGCGTCTTCCAGCGGCTCGGCGCCATGGATGATGCGCTGCAGGATGTCGACCGCTTCCTCGGCCAGATTGTCCGGATACTTGCGGTCTTTGGCGAAGCGCACGATGTGACCAAGGAGGATCGTCTCGAAGGGTGACTCGTCGTCGTCGCCGTCCTCGTCGTCGTCGTCGTCCGTGTCGTCATCCATCTCGTCGTCGGCGTCGCGCATGGCCTCGTAACTCGGCACGCTCGCCTTCCACGGTTCGGACGAGTGGGCGTCGGCTTCGAGCAACGCGCGCGGCACGAGCGCGAACAGACGGCACTGCAGACCGGGGGCCTCTTCGTAGGCGAAGAGGCCGAGCGGAACCGGCTCCTCGAAAAGTTTGAGATCCACGAGGCGTTCGATCGCTTCCGGCGGCATCGCGCTGCGGGCCACCAGGCGGCCGTCGATGTAGGCGGCGAGCGCTGACGATTCCGGAGCGCGCGGATCGTCCAAACGCGACACCATCAACACGATCGGCTGGCGCGTGGTTACGAATACGGCAGGCTTCGCCTCGCCATCGCCATCGCCGATGCTGTCTGTTACTCCATAATTGTCGCCGTCGCCGTCGTCATCGTCCTCGGCATCGTCCTCGTCGGCAGCCTCGTCATCCCCTTCGTGGTCGTCTGGGGAGTCGGGCGTGGCGTCGTCGGGCGTGTCTTTGGGCGTGTCGTCGTCGGGCGTTTTGAATTCGTCAGCCGGCATGGCTCATCTACATGGTTCGTGTATCCTGCATCGGGGACATACCCCAGCATGGCAGGTTAGGCACCAAACGACCGCACGGGAAGGGCGACGGTCAGGTGGAGGCGGCGACCTCGCTCACATCGATCTTCTCAAATACGGCGCCCAGCCAAAACAGGATTGGCCAGAGCTCGGCCATCACGACCATACAGGCCAGCAGCGTGGCGACCAGCACGGACCAGCCGCCCCAGTCGTTCGTGAACCACAGGATCAGACCGCCGAGACCCACCGGAAACACCAGGGCGACGGCGGCCACGAGCGTGGTGGCACCGGTGGTCAGCAAATTTTGGCCCATGGTCTCAAAGCCGCGCGCTTCGGTGCCGAGGCGCACCCACGCCGGAAAGAGCAGCGCGGTGCCGTTCTGAATCGTAAACATGAGGGCGTTGAACACCGGCACCCCCACCACGACCGACACGATGATCGGAATCGTGGCGCCGCTTTCGGCCAGCAACGCGGGCTCTTGCAAGAACATCACCAACGGGACGACCATCAGCGACCACACCGTGACCGAGTGCAGCGCGGTCACCGCGGCAATTTCGGCCGCCACAATACGCCAGCCGGGTAGCGGCATCGTTTTCAGCATCGCCAACCGCGGCAAATCGAGGCGCAGATCGAAGCGCATCCACAGGGGGCCGATGAACAGCAGCATCGCGCCCCAGCCGAAGGTGACCCCCATGAACACATCGCCGGCGCGATCGGAGGCCGAACGTGTCACCGCCGCCATCAGGGCGAGACCGACGGTAAAGCTGAGCAATTGCGTGCGCCACGCACCGCCGCGCAACGCGGCCACCACGTTCTTCCAGGCGATCGCCATTTCCGGACGACCGGTGAGCGCGAGCGAGGGCACCTTGGCCAGCTTGCCTTTCCGCGAGCGCGAGTTGCCCATCTGCGACGAGCGGAAGCGCTGCAGTCGTTCGGCGCGATGCTGTGTGGCTTCGAGCGCGGCTTCTTCGAAGGCCTTGTCGAGACGCACGACCCAGACGTAGTGCAGCGAGAGGATCGTGGCGGCCCATGGCATTCCGGTTAACCACCGCGTACCGGTCCCGAGAAACACCGGCTCGAGCACCGCGCGCACCGGCCAGAGGGCTGCCGCTGGTACGGGGGCACGGAGCGCGTCGGTAATAGCCAGCAACACCGCTTTGATGCCCGACAGACTCGCCACCTGCAGCAGCGGCCACGCGGTGACGATGCCATAAATCACGGCCACCAACACCGCACCGAACAGGATGAGCGGCAGGATGAGTCGGCGACGTGCCTTGCCGACATGCTCCATGGCGTTCGCATGGACAAGTGATGCGCCCAATCGATGCAACGCGAGCGTGGAGAAGAGCATCCACAGCGACACGCCGCGCTGCCATCCCTCTACGCTTCCGCCACCGCCGCGCAGCAACACGCTGAAGATGAGCGTGTTCAGCAGAATCGCGATCTGCATACGCACCAGCTTGGCATGTACCAGCTGCCGTCGGCTCACGGGCGCCGAAAAGAGGAACTGCACTTCGGCCGGCGTGAATGCGAGCGCGCTGCGTTCTCCGCCGAACAGCCACCATCGCGCGGCCGAGAGCAGCATGACGGCGCTGGCGATCGGGACGGCGACGTCGGTTTTCACGATCGCCGCCAGCGGTCCGCCGCCGAGGTGTGCATTCCGAAACAGCGCCCACCAGATGTACAGCATGCCCATGACCACGGCCGCGAGGTAGCGTGGACTCTTGGCCCGAGCAGCCTGTTGGCGCAACCGGTTCAGGAGGGTGCGCTGATACAGAAAGAGCATGGCCGGCACGGGTGCCGGCAGTTGAGGCATGCTCACGACGCCGTGTCGTCGCCGGTCAATGCGATAAACATCTCCTCGAGCGAGCGACCGGCGAGATCAGGGCGCGACTCGACGATTTCGGCGAGCGTGCCGAGGGCGACGGCCTGACCGCGACGAATCACCAGAATGCGCGTGCACAGCTCCTCGACGAGATGCAGCAGGTGCGAACTGAGAATGACCGCGGCACCTTCGCGGGCGCGGGCGGCGATCGTCACCTTCATGCGACGGATGCCGACCGGATCGAGTCCGGTGAGCGGTTCATCCAGCAGCAACGCCGAGGGCTGATGCAGGAGACCGCAGGCGATCGCCAGCTTCTGCTTCATGCCGCGGGAGAGTTCGGTGGGCAGGGCATCCTTTTTCGCGGTGAGCTCGAGCTCTTCGAGCAACACGGGGATGCGCGGGCCCGCCTCATGCACGCCATACAGGCGGGCGACGAACTGCAGGTGTTCGGTGACCGTGAGATAGTCGAACAGCTGCGGTTCATCGGGGATAAACGCGAGCCGTGACTTGGCGGCCACGGGATCGGTGTGCAGATCGATGCCGGCAATACGAATACTTCCCGACGTGGGCTGCAGAATGCCGGCAAGGGCGCGCAGGGTCGTGGTTTTACCAGCCCCGTTGGGACCGACCAGACCGAGCACATCGCCCGGTGCCACACGAAACGACAGGGACTGCACGGCCACGGTGTCGCCGTACAGCTTGGTGTACTCGATGACGTCAATCATGAAAACAGTAAGGGGTAGGGAGTAAGGAGTACGTCTTGTACTGCTTACGGAAAGACCATTGGGGCGGACAGCGTGACCGTGAGAGTGGCGCCGGAAGGAAGACAGCGTTCGGTTTGGACATTTCTGGCGGCGGCGATGGTGCCGGCTGCTGCGCCGCCGGCGGCTCCGATAACGGTACCGCGGGTACCACCACCAAGCACGCGTCCGGCGATGGCGCCGATGATCGCTCCGGTGATGACTTTTCCTTGGTCACCGCCTTTGGAGACACGGCCCTCCGCAATGGCGATGTCGTCGCCTATTCGCACGGTGCCCTGCACGGGCACGAGTTCCCCGTTGACCTGCACGCTGCGCACGCGGAATGCGAACGTGCCATCGGCTGCCGGTGGCGCCAATTCCACGAGAATCGGGGTGCCTGCGGGAAGCGTGGCGCCGTCGGGACCGTTCACGGCCACGGCGAGTTCGGCCACGATGCGGTCACCGGGTCGGTTGGCGAGGGAGCAGATCGCGGCGTTGGTCTTTCCGGACAGGGCGGTGCCGGCGGCAAGCGCGCGGGACGGTTCGGGCGTAGGGCCTGGGGCTGGGGCGGCTATTGGTGCCTCGGCAACCGGGGCTGGTGCGGGAGCGGAGACCGTTGGTTCGCGCGACGCCCCTGGAGCCCCCGGAGCACGCGGAGTAGAGCGAACAATGTGAGGAAGAGCGGGGCGTGGCGTCTCGGGAGCAGGGGAGCTGGGGATAGAAATGGCCGTGTCGCCGATTGCGGGCGTAAACCGTGAGGGCGCATCGCCAGCGGCCAGTGTGAGGTCGCGCGCGAGCAGCGAGTCTACGGTCGAGCTTTGCGCATTACGATCGCGACATCCAGCCATGACGACCATTGCCAAAGGAATGCAGCGTGCGATAATGTGCCGCACGCTGAAACGCTTGATGACAGCCCGCCGTTCAAATTGAAGTTGCCACATGATCACGACGAGAGTCGATGGTGAGATGACGAACCCTGATTCCGTATGAGTTACACCGAAGTCGACGTGACGCCGCCACCAACGGCGCAGCATGTGTTCATTGCGCGCCAGCCGATCTTTGATACCAATCGAACACGGGTCGCGTATGAGCTGTTGTATCGCGCGCACCGGGATGCCACGCAGGCGTTGGGCATGTCGGAAACGCATATGTGCGGCGATACGGCGCTGCACGCCGTGCTGTCCATCGGCCTCGACCGCCTGACGGCCGGAACGACGGCCTTCGTGAACATTACCCGCGATCACCTGCTGGGCGAACTCTACCGGATTTTCGACCCGACCGCGGTGGTGCTGGAGCTCCTGGAAACGGTGGATGGCGACGCGGCGGTGGTCGATGCCTGCGAACGGGCCGTGGCCGATGGGTATCGGCTGGCGCTCGATGACTACGATGGACGTGCGTCCCTCGATCCCTTGCTGCGGTTGGCCAGTATCGTGAAGCTGGATGTGCTCGGGAAAACCGCCGAGGAGCTCGCACCGACCGTGACCCGCCTAAAAGGGCTGGGGCTTACGGTGCTGGCCGAACGGGTGGAAACGGCGGAAATGCTGCACATCTGTGAGACGCTGGGGTGCGTGCTGTTTCAGGGCTACGTGTTCAGCCGTCCGGAAACGCTGGACGGACGGGCGGTGAACGTGCAGCACGCCACGATGTTCAATATCATGGCGCTGCTGAACGAGCCAGCTGTAACGGACATGGCGCTTGAGGAGGCGTTTAGCGGTCACCCTTCGCTGTCGCTGTCGCTGCTGCGCATCGTGAATTCGGCCTCGTTCGGGGCCCGCTCCGTCGACTCGATTCCCTACGCCATTCGCCTGATCGGCCGTGAAGCGCTGTCGCGCTGGATGTTGATCATGCTGATCTCCACCGTTGGCGGGCAGAGCCCGGTGGCGCACGAAGCCGTCGTGAATGCCCTTGTGCGCGGCCGGTTCTGCGAGACGGTCACCGCCCACGGGCTCACCGGCGACCCCTCGGCGCGCTTCCTGGTGGGACTCCTCTCGCGCATGGACGCCCTGCTCGGCCTGCCGATGGCATCGGTGCTGGAGCGGCTCCCGGTGAGCGTCGACGTGCGCGACGCCTTGCTCACGGGCACGGGACCGCACGCGCCGTTACTGCGCCTGGCCGACGCGTATGAGCGCGGTGAGTGGGCCCAGGTCGAAGCCGACGACAACGTCGTGATCGCGCTGCGCGCCGAACTGGCGGGGATGTACGCCGATGCGGCGTTGTGGGCGACGCAAAGGCTGGCGAGCGCGGAATAAGGGGAGTACTGAGTCCCCGTTTCGAGTGGGGAGTTTACGGGACCCGCTTGGCGAGACTGGCGTGCATCGAATCGGTCTTGTACTGCGCCATGCTGGCGGCATCCGCGGCGCCATCCGGCGCCACACTAAATGGCAGCAGGATCGAGATACGGCGGTTGGCAGCGGCGAGCGGGTCGTTCATGATGCGGGGCTTCGTGGCGGCGTAGCCGCGCACTTCGACGATGCGATTGTTGCCCAGTCCTACGCCTTCGAGGACGCGACGGGCGGCGTTGGCGCGATCGGCGGAGAGCTCCCAGTTGCCGTAGGCGCCGCCGGCGGCGCCGAACGGCGCGGCGTCGGTGTGGCCCTCCAGAATCACCGGGTGCTGCAGGGTGGCGAGTTCGGTGCCGATCAGCTGCAGCGCGAGCATCGTGGGCGACTTCATCCGCGCGGAACCGGTGGGGAAGTACACGTCGCCGCTGCCGGTTTCCACGAGCTCGATGCGCAGTCCGTCGTTCGTGACTTGCACATCGACCAGCGCCTTCAGCGCCTTCAGCGAGTCGTTCGACGCGACCTTTTCGAGAATCGCATTCTTGAGCTGCTCGAAGGTGCGCTGTTCCGTGCTGCGCACGATCATGCGGAGCGGCGTCTTCTGCACGTTCGTGGGTGCGGTGCCGGTGGAGAGCGGACTCGAACCGGCGCCGTAGCCCTTTTTATACCCAACCGGATTGGCGAAGTATCCCTCGATCGCCAGCTTGGTTTTATCGTCCATACCAAGAATCCACATCACCATGAAGAACGCCATCATGGCGGTCACGAAGTCGGCGTACGCCACCTTCCACGACCCACCATGATGGCCGCCGTGACCGACGACCTTCTTCTTGACGATGATGATTTTCTTGCCACCGCGCGGAGCCATGACGTTACGCGGCCTTCTTGCGTGTCATCTCTTCGAGCTCCGTAAAGCTTGGGCGCTCATGCGGTTCGACGTTACGGCGGGCAAACTCGACGGCCGTCATCGGCGCATCGCCACGAGCAAACGACAGCAGGGCGGTGCGCACGCAGAGCATGTAGTCGTGTTCGGCGGCAATGCGACTGCCCATGGCGGAGGCGATCGGACCGAACACGCCGTAGGCGAGCAGAATGCCAAGGAACGTACCGACGAGCGCGGCGGCGACCTTCTCACCGATTTCCGAGGCAGCGCCACCGATCGAGCCCATCGTGATGATCACACCGAGTACGGCGGCCACGATGCCGAAGCCCGGCATGGCGTCGCCGACGGCGGTCACGGCGGTGGGCACGAGCATGGCCTCGTGATGATGCTTCTCAAGGTCTACGTCAAGAATTTCCGCGAGGTTATGATCTTCCACGGTGCCGGTGAGCAGCACCTTGATGGTATCGCACAGCAGTGACACCGCGTGGTGGTTTCCCATGAACGACGGGTATTTCTGGAAGATGTCGCTGGACTCGGGATTTTCGATGTGCGACTCAAGGCCGACCAGTCCGTCCTTGCGGGCCTTCTGGAAGATCTCGTAGAGTACCTGCAGCAGTTCGGCATAGGCCTTCGCCCCGAATGGATTGGGCTTCAGCAGCGCCAGCGACTGGGACACGACACCCTTCAGGACCGCGGGCGGATTGGCCACGATCATGGACCCAAGGCCCGCACCACCGAGAATCAGAAACTCGTTGGGCTGGATGAGCACGGCGATCTCGCCATGGTGCATCAGATACCCACCGATGACGGAGCCCATCACGATGACCAAGCCTATGATGACAAACACGCGACAGATCCTGGAGTGCGAGTGGAAAGATCAGGCGTGAGCCACGACGCCGGGGCGGCGCGCTGGCTCTCGGTACATGACGATTTGCTCCGCGGGTTGGCACATGCGTTCAGCAATCGCGTGGCGACGGTCGCCGCCATCGCCGCGCTCTTCGATCCGTCGCGTGTTCCCGACGAACGCGTGCTCTCCGGATTGCGTACCGATGCCGACCGTTTGAACGGGTTGCTGGAGCAGTTGCGGCAGCTGCCTCGACGCGGCGACGCCGATCTCGAACCGTTGCTGCCCGGCGACAGTGTGCGCGCGGCCCTGGCGCTGTTCGAGCATCATCCCGACTACCGGGACGTGCCCTGCACCGTGATCGCCGCCGACAATGTCCAACCAGTCCGAGCCGAGCCTTCTTCGCTGCAACACGCGCTGTGCGTGGCGCTGGCGGCGGCCGGCCGAGTGGGAGCGGGCCGCGCCGGCGTACGCGTGGCGCTGTCCACCGAGGGCGAGGTGGTGCGGATCGAGGTGTCCACCGATGGCAGCACCGGTGAGGGCGAGGCCAATGAACTGGCGCTCGACGCGGGCGCGATCGATTGGCTTCTGGCGCGAAGCCACGGACGCGGTTACGCGTATCCGTACGGCTGCCGCATTGAGCTGCCTACCTTGCAGGCCTCGCGCCGCCCACGCTGACATCAGACGTCCGGCTCGAGTGCCGGTTCTGGCGTGGGCACGCTGGCCGCCGCCTTCGAGGGTGCGCTTGAAGGCGCGCCCAGGGCGGCCAGCCATTCCGTGGCCACCGGGGCCGCCGCGCGCTCGTTCTCCGACTTGACCTGATCGGCGATTTCGCCGCGCAGAATCTTGACGTTGCTGGGCGCGTCGATACCGATGCGCACGCTTCCGCGGTCGCAGGACACGATGACGATCCGAATCCCGCCGTCAATAATGATCGAGTCGCCTTCGCGACGTCCGAGGATGAGCATCGCGTATCAAACCAGTGAGAGGAGCGTCTGCATCATTTCATCGGCCACCTTGATCATCTTGGTAGCCGCTTGATAAGACTGCTGCACGCGCATCATGTTCACCAGTTCCTCGTCGGTACTGACGCCGCTGACCGACTGGCGTCGGGCGTCGGCCTGGTCGGCCAAACTGCGGTAGACGGTGGCATTGTCGGTCGCGGCGGCGGCATCGATGCCGATGCGCGTGACCATGCTTCGAAAAAAGCTCAGGAATGAGCCCGACTCCGTGGCGCCGGTTCTGGATGTCCAGCTCACGCTGTTGTCGGCGATGCGCAGTCCGGCGAGCCGCTGCGCCACGCCGTTGTCGGTCGGGCCGTTCGCGTTCCCACTGGCGGCAATCTTGAGCGGGTCGTTCAGAATGGCGCTGTCGACCGTGATCGTCGCGGCGGAGACCGGGTTGGTGATGGTGCCGGCATCAAAGAAGTTGCCGGCGGCGGTGCCCGGCACGGTGTTGCCGCTGAAGGTGTAGCCGGTGGTGTGCACGTCGTTCACGGCCGTCGCGAACTGCGCGGCCATGGCATCGAGCCGGCTGCGGGCGTCGGGGATGTCGACGTTCAACACGTCCACCATCGACTTGAGCTCGCCGGCCAACGGCGCGAGACGGTCGGGCGATGTGCCGAGTTGAATCCGCACGTTCACATCCGTCAACGGCGTGGCCGGTATCGGATTCGGCATTTCGAGCGTGAGCGTGAGCGGACGCGCCGTGTCACCCTGCACCAGTGTGGAGTTGCCGATGAGCACCGACACACTGCCGTTGGCCTGCGGAATGACCCGCGTGCCGGCGATCTGCGAGAGCTCGTCGAGCTTCATGTCGCGCAGATCGCGCAGGTCGTTGTTCGTGTTGCCGTTGCTTTCCGACGTCACGATCCGCGTGTTCAACTCGGCCACCTGCGCGGCGATCGAGTTGATCGTGCTCACCGTATTCTGCAGCCGTTCCATGGTGGAATTGCGCTGCTGCGTGAGTTGCGTGTCGTAGTGGTTGAACAGTTGTGCCACCTGACGGCCACGCTGCTGCACCACCGAGCGCGCCGACAAACTGCTGGGCGAAGCGGACAGGTCGCTCCACGAGCCCCAGAAGGCGTCAAGTGCACTGGCCATGCCCGCGTCGCTCGGCTCACCGAACACGCTCTCCACCTGGCCCATGAGATCGCGACGCAGTTCCGCACCGCCGGCCAGCGTGCTCGCCGAGCGATAGTTGTCGTCGAGCAGCAGATCGCGCTTGCGAATGATCGTTTCGACGTGGACGCCGGTACCGACCATGCCGTACGACATGCGAACCGGCACGTTGGCAGCGAGTACGGCTTCCTGGCGCGAGTATCCCGGCGTTTCCGCGTTCGCGATGTTCTGCGAAATCGTCTGGAGCGCGGTTTGGTGCGTGAGAAGCGCGGTGCGCGCGATGCTTAACAGGCCGGAGGACATGTCAGGCGGTCCGGTTTACGAGCATACCACGGGGCGCGCCGCTGCTGGGCGTGGCCACCCCTTCGGTAGCATACGTGGTGGGCAGGGCCGGCGCGCCCACGAGGGTGCGCACATGCTGGTCCGTATTGGTCAACGCTTCGCGAAGCAGCTTGCGGTTCATGCCGACTTCGCGGGTGAGGAGATCGGCGGCCTGCGTGAGACGCAGCCGCGCATCGCGCAGTCGCGTATCGACCTGATCGCCAAGCGTCGCTTCGAGTTCGCGCAGCGTGCAGTCCTCGGAGCCGCCCAGCAGGATGTTGAGCTGACGACGACGGGTGCGCGCCTGGCCGAGCGTGGCGAGAATGCGGTGCGTGGCGAAGGTGCTCTCGTCCACGCCTTCGATGTCATCCGCTGCCACCGACGCCCGCTGTCGACGCATCTGCGCGATCAGATCATCGAGCAGCCTGCGCTCGCTGGTCAGCGCATCGTGCAGCGCCTCCAGCAGTGCCCACGTCGATGCGCCGAGGCGTGGGGCGGGTTCCTGTGCGAAGAGTGTCATCGTCGACATCAGCGGGTGTTTGAATCAGGAGTGGTCATGGAGCCGGTTGCGTCAGCAGGGGTGCCGCGACGTAGCTGTTGATAGAGCGCCTGCGCGATCCCATGCTCCCACTGCTTCGGAGTCTCGGCAGCAAGGTGCTGATCCAGGAGTCCCGTGAAGATGTCTTCTCCGGCCCCTCCTGAAACGATGCCTTCCTGCTGTGGAACGGTTTCGCGCATGGCTTTGTACAGTTGCTGGACAAACATGCCTTCGAGCTGACTGGCGGACTTCATGAGCGTGGCGTCCCGCTGATCCTTGGCGGAGAGTGGGGTCGTGGGCGCGCTCGCCCCCTTCATGCTGCGGGCATTGATGCGGTCGATCATCGAACGATGACCTCCGCGGTGATCGCGCCAACTTCGCGAAGCGCGGCGAAGATGGCGGCGATCTCATTGGGCGGCGTGCGCACGGCGTGAAGTGCCGAGGCAACGCGCTGCACCGGGATACCGGCCGGCAGGCGCACACTGCCGGGAATCGGCGTCGTGTCGTTGGCCGTTTCGGTACCGATGGCCAACGTGATGGCGCCATGGCTCACGGTAGCCGAGCCGACGATCATCTCGCCGCCGGCGACGACGGTGCCGTCCTTCCCATCGATGATGATGCGCGAACGCGATTCCGGCTTGACGGCGAGATCCCGAATGCGCGCGAGCGCGGTGGGCTTCAGCACGGAATCGGGGAGCGTGACGATCACCGAGCCTTCGTCTTCCACGGTGGCGGTCTTCTCGCCGTACGTGGCGTTGATGGCGATGGCGATGCGCGTCGCGGTCCCGAGATCGGGTTCGCGCAGCAGCAGTCGCGACGTGGCCACGATTGCGGGACGCGGCAGATCGGCTTCGAGCACGCCACCGGTGGGAATGCGCGCCGACGTTTCGTGCGATGGCATGTAGCGCGTCGCCGCGCCACCATCACTGACCAACAGCGAACCCTGCGCTGACGCGAGCGGTGCTCCGCCGGCATCGGCCACCAGCGGTGTCATGTACAGTGTGCCACCGCGCAGCGAGCGCGCATCACCCATGGAGGCCACGTTCACTTCGAAGCGGCCGCCCGCGCGCAGATACGGCGACACTTCGGCGGTCACGAGGACCGCGGCCACGTTCCGCATGCGAATGAGATCAGCCGGCACTTCGATGTTGAAGCGCCGCAGAATATTGATGACGCTCTGAATCGTGGGGCCGGCCGTCTGTCCGCCGACGGCGCGGTCACCGGTTCCATCGAGTCCGATCGCGAGTCCGTAGCCCACCAGGCGCACGGGTAGCGCGCCCTCGGCGCTGGTAAGGTCGCGGATCTTGATGTCGTTTTGCGCGCGGGCCATGACCGGCAACAACAGCAAGCTGGCGGTCACGAGCATGGTGCGGACGATGTTCACGCCGAGATGACGCGCCTGAATCGTGGTCATGGCCAGAACGCTCCGAGAACTTTCGTGATGATGCCCTGCTTCGGCTTGCCGAGCGGTCCCGGCGAGGTGTACCCCAACTGGGCATCGGCCACCCGGCTCGATTCGATCACGTTGGACGTGGACACGTCCTGCGCGCGCACCCAGCCCGTGAAGACGATGTCCTGCAGCGCCTTGTCAATGTCGATCTTTTTCGTGCCTTTCAGTTGCAGCAGACCGTTCGGGCCCATCGCGACGATGCGCACGCTCATTTCGTTCTGGAACCGATTCTCGCGCCGCGCCGCGCCGCGCTGCTGCTGATCGGCGTTGTTGCGCGAGTCGATGCCGACCTGCTTGGAACTGGTGGGGAGCTTGGCGTTTACCGACAGGCCGCGCGTGCGGCTGTCGGAGGCCGAGTTTTCTTTCACGGCCGTCGAGATGGTGTAGTCGTCGATGAGAATCGTGATGATGTCACCGACCGCGAAGTTGCGGCGATCGGCGGTCCACGATTCACGCGGCTTGATCGGGGCCACGGGCGGCACGGTGGTGACGCTGGTCGTGGCCGGTGCCGCGACGGCGGCCTGCGCCGAGAGCGGGCGTACGGTCAGCGCGAGCGTGAGAGCGAAAGCGAGAGCGACGCTCGTGGTCATAGCCAAGCGCGTGGGAGTCATGTCGGCGGTCCTCACCTGATGGGTCTTCAACGGAGGCGAACGGTATTGGGCCCGGCAGCGATGCCGTCGAGCCGCCGTGTGGGATTGATGCGAACGCCGACCGGTGCTCCGATAGCGGCAGTATTGGTCGCGATGCCGGTAACGACCACGCGCAGCGGGCCATCCTGCCAGATCGCCGTAACGCGCGTGCCGCTCGTAATCGCCGGCGGCGGCATGACGGCCGGTGCGCGCAACACTTCGCCACGGGCGACATTGCGGCGCGTGACCCAGCCGGGAAGCGCGCGCGTGGTGTCGGGGGCGATCGAGTTCCAGCGCCACACGATCGTCGTGTCCATCGTTGCGATGTCGCCCGCCTGCAGCGTGTCACCGCGTGCGAGTGCCCGCGCGGCCACCGACACCGTGATCGTCCGTTCCTGCGCGCCGAGCAGGGAGACCGCACCGGCGAGCATGAAGATCGAGAACAGGAGTCGCATGAACACGAGTTTCATGAGGTGGACTAGCGAGTGATGTTGTTGGCGATCTGACCCATCTCGTCGGCCGTCTTGATAGCTTTGGAGTTGATCTCATAGGCGCGCATGGCGGCGATCATCTCGACCATCTCGGTCACGATTTCGACGTTGCTGCCTTCCAGGCTGCCCTGCTGCAGGCGTCCCATGCCTTCGTCATTCGGGAAGGCAACCACGGGCTGACCGGAGGCGGCGCTGGGTGCGAGCAGGTTCTGTCCGAGCGACAGGAGTCCCGACGGGTTCGCGAAGCGCGCGATCTCAATGCGACCAAGTTCGGTCGGTTCGATGTCGTTGCCACGCCGTACGGAGACGATGCCGGTGTTGGAGATCGTGAGTTCCGCCGAGTCGAGCGGGATCTGAATGGGCGGCTGCAGTCCATATCCGGCGCCCGTGACGAGCTGCCCCTGGTCGGAGATCTGAAAGCTGCCGTCGCGCGTGTAGGCGGTAACGCCGTTCGGCAGCTGGACCTGAAAGAAGCCCTCGCCTTCGATCGCGACGTCGAGATTGCGGTTGGTCTGTTCCAGCGGTCCCTGTTCGTGCATGCGCTGCACGCCTGAGAGTCGCGTCCCCCGTCCGACCTGAACGGCGGCGGTGGTGTTGGTGGCGGTCTCGCCGAGAATGGCTTGGTCCTGCACGGTCTGGTACAGCAGGTCTTCGAAGTGCGCACGGCTCCGCTTGAAGCCGGGCGTGTTGACGTTGGCGAGGTTATTGGCGATGACTTGCGTACGGGTCTGCTGCGCCATCATGCCGGTAGCGGCGGCGCGAAGTGCCGGATCCATGTCCTATTCTCCTTAAACGGGCTTGGCGAGGTCGTTCACGGAAGTCCCGCGCGCGGCATCGAGGACGGTCAGTGCTTTCTGGGCCGCTCCGTAGCGGTGCAGCACGGCGAGCATGTCGGTCATCGCCGACATCGTGTTCACGTTCGATTCTTCGAGAAATCCTTGGCGCACATTGCGCTCGGCGGGTGGTATCGCCTGACGCGAGGCATCGGGTACGAATTGGGTGCCGCCTTCGTGCTGGAGCTGCGCGCCATCGGCCACGCGCTCGAGCCGTAGTCGCTGCAGCACCCGTCCGTTCACTTTGACGGTGCCGTCATTCCCGATTTCAACAGTGCCGGTGGGCAGTACGAGCGGACCGTCGTCGCCGAGCACCGGATTGCCGCGTTCATCCACGAGCTGGCGTTCCGGATCGAGCCGGAAGCTGCCGTTTCGGACGAAGCGTTCCCCGTTTGGGGTTTGCGTGACGAAGAACCCGTCGCCGTCGACGGCGAGATCGAGACTGTTATGCGTCTCGGTGAGAGAGCCGGCGGTGAGGTCGAGGGCGGTGTCGGTCTTGGCGAGCTGGTTGTCCATCAGCCGTGCGAACGCCGTCTCCGCTTTGAAGCCGCGGGTGGAGGCGTTGGCGAGGTTGTTGGCGAGCACCTGCTGCTTCCGCTCCAGCATCTGCATGGCGGCTGCGGCACTGCTCATACCATTGGTTCGAACGGGTCCGGGCATGGTCGTGGTCGGGAAAGGGGACACGAACTCACCAGCGAAAAAAGCAACGGTCGGGCCACAAATGACCCAACCGAATGTATTTCTATAAGTTGTTACTTCGCATACTGTTAGGTAGTTCTGTGAGGTGCCGTTGCGGGGATATGCGGCAAGCGTAGGTCGGCAATTCATGCCGATTGCTAGCGAATGGTTCGAAGGCCTCGGCGGGAGTTGCCGGCGGGACGCGTGACGTTGGCTACACTTACACGGACAACGGCATCGGCTTCACCGCGGATTACGCGAATCGGGCGCGGATGTGCTCGGTGCGGAACGCCGACCGTCGCGGGTCAGTGTTAGGTCGCATTTTTCTTGGCAACAGCAATCCGGGCTCTCGACGAATTGACACGGCGGTTCGCGCGAATCGAGCGAAAATCCGCGCTCGATTCGTGAAATCCGCGGTCAAATGGTTTTTGCTGTTTTTACGGGGTCACGGCAACGGCAACGGCCTCACCGCGGATTACGCGAATCGGGCGCGGATGTGCTCGGTGCGGAACGCCGACCGTCGCGGGTCAGTGATAGGTCGCATTTTTCTTGGCAACAGCAATCCGGGATCTCGACGAACTGACACGGCGGTTAATGCGAATCGAGCGAAAATCCGCGCTTGATTCGTGAAATTTGCGGGTAAACAGTGTGGTCTTGTTTTACCGCGGCTACGGTGAGGGCGTGGTCAAGCCGTGGTCATGCGCGAGCCGGAGATCTCCAGCAGCATCGACACGGCATCGACCGGGAGGCCGGTTTTCCAGGCGATCTCGGTGGGGTTGGCACCGGCGGCGGCGAGGGCGGCCACGGCACGTGGGGTGCGCGACGACTTGCGGCCGCGCAGCGTGATCGTGGGGGCCGGTGCCTGGCGGGCCTGACGCGTGGTCCTGGTGGGGCGATTGCGGAGGGCGCGGAGCACGAGCCGGGCGGCGAGGACCACGGCGGCGATGCCGAATAATGAGCCGATGCCGAGCAGACGCAGCTGATGCGACACGGCGGGCGCCACGACCACGGCGCCGATGATCAGGCCGATCACCGTGACGCCCAGGCCGACGCCGATGACCTGCATCGCGTCGCGGAGCATCGTGCGCGGCTGCGTGGAACGCTGCGACGTCGTGCTCACGCCACGTTCCCGCGGAGCGGGGTGAGTTCGACGCGCAGCTTGCTGAGCGCTTTCGAACGGATCTGCGACACGCGCGATTCGGTCAGCTCGAGCACCTTCGCGATCTCGTGCAGCTTGAGCTCCTCGAAGTAGTACAGCGACAACACCACGCGCTCCTGATCCTTGAGATGCATGATCGCATCCTTGAGGTGCGACACTTCCTGTTCGTGCGTAAGGCTGTCTTCGACATCGCTGTCGCTGTCGTTGCTGAGCGTTTCGGCCGGCACCGGTGAGGAGTTCTCGCGTTCGCCCGGAGCGCGATCGAGCGGGATGTGGTGCGCGCCTTCCATGTCGGACTGCCAACGCCACAAGGTATCCATGTCCACGTTCAGGTGGTGCGCGAGTTCCTTGTCGTCGGGCGCGCGGCCATGCGTGCGTTGAAACCCCTCGCGGCCGGCGGAAATTTCACGCGTTTTGCGACGGATCGAGCGCGGCACATGGTCCTGCTTGCGCAACTCGTCGAGAATCGCCCCGCGGATACGCGGCGCGGCAAACGTGCTGAACGCGAGACCGCGGGAGAAATCGAAACTTTCGAGCGCCGTCATCAGACCGATCGTGCCGGCGCTGACGAGCTCGTCGAAGTCGGCACGCACCGCGAGCGTGCGCGAGACCTGACGTGCCACATGATGCACGAGGCCGAGATGCTCCTCGAGCAGGCGATCGCGCGCCGTCTGATTGCCGGCCTGATATGACTGCCAAAGCTTGGTGTGCACGGAGGCAGAGCCTTGAGTAGAAACGAGAGTCACGGTCCAGTACCAGAACGGGAGAGAGAGGCAGTCGCCAGCGCGCGCATCACGACTTCGTGAGCAGCAATCGCCGCCGGAGAGCCGGCAGCCGCGTGCGGAAAAGGCATTCCCGCGCGCAGCGCGGCGTCGAGCGTCGGATCGGATGGAACAGCGCCCGCCAGGCGCAGCGCACTTCCAAGAAACTGACGGGCACCCGCGTCGATGGCGTCGAAGCAGCGAGCGGCTTCGCTCCCTTCATGTCGATTGACGAGCACGTCTATCGGAAGGGCACCGTGACGGGTGTGCACCGCTTTGCAGAGCGCGTACGTCGATGCCAGCCCCACCGGGTCACTGCCGGCCGAGACGGCGATCAGGCGTTCGTCGGCGTGCGGCGTGATGGCCGCGAGCACCGTGTCGATACGTGCACCACAGTCGATGACGACGAGATCCAGTCCATCCGCCAGGACGCCCAGTCGGCGCATGCACGCGCGACGTTCCGCGGCAGAGGGGACGAGACCATCGGAGCCAAGGCGCGGTGCGCCACCGGCCACGAGTGTCAGGGTTGTACTGACCGGCGTCGCCACGTCGGCGGGCGTAGCACGGCCACCGCGCAGATCCTGCCATGACGCGCGCGCCTGCACTCCGAGCGTGAGCGCGAGCGGTCCGACGAAATCGTCGGCGTCGATGAGCAACACGCGACAGCCATCGCCTGCCGCCGCGACGGCGAGCAGCGCCGACACCAGCGACGTACCACTGCCGCCGCGGCCACTGGCAACCAGCAACGTGGTGGCACCGCGCGGGGCGCCGCCGTGCGGCGTGCTGTGGCGCGGCAGACGGTCGAGGAGCGCATCCATCTGCGATGCACGGGCGGCCCCACGCGGCGGCGACATGAGCTGTTGGCCGGTCATGCGGGCATCCAGTCAGGCTCCGCATCGGCGGAGAGTCCCCAGGCGCGCAGCAACCGCGGCATCCCGGGCTTGAGATCGCCGGGCACGTCCTGTCCGTCAGCGATCCACCGCGTCGGCATTTCAAGCGACAGCGCGAGATCACTGATGCCCGATTCACGCGGCACTTCGTCGACCTTGGAGAGAATGAGGTGCGTGGCACCGCAGTGATGGCGCGTGGCGCGATAGGCGCGACCGATATCGACGGCGAGATCGGCGCGTAACGACGCGGGAATCACGAGATGCACTTCGTCGGGATCGAACGCGTCGAGCAGTGAGCGCCAGCGTTCGGTGAGCTCCGCCGACGCGGGACTGCGGCCCGGCGTGTCGATGATGATCACATCGCAGGTGCTCGAGAGTCGCTTCATCGCGGCGTCCACTTCACGCGCGTCGTACACGACTTCGAAGGGCACTTCGGCGAGTTCGGCATACGTGGCCAGCTGCTCCATGCCACCCACGCGATACGTATCGATGGTGAGCAAGCCGGGTCGCGCCGCGCCGAACATGCCGCGACGAACCGCGAGCTTGGCCGCCGTGGTCGTCTTGCCGGCGCCGGTCGGACCCACGAGGGCGATGCAGTACGGGCGACCGTCCGCCTTCCGCATGTTCGTCGGAAACGGCAACGGCTCGAGCTGGGCGCGCACGCGATCGATCGCGGTGGACGGTGCGGCCAGTACTTCGACCATCGGCACGCCGCCGTCGCGCACCGTGCGCGTGTGGAGGATCATCACATCGTCGCCGAGCGTACGACGGGCCCGATCGGCCACGCGCGCGAGATCGGCGCCACGGAAACGTTCGGCCGAGTTGAAGTGCATCAGTGCATCTCCCAGGTAGCAACGCTGCTCAGCGTGATCTGCGCGGGGAGCTCGGCAAGCGAGACCACCGGGAGGCTGGGCAGTACAGGTTCGATCAGGCGGCGCACACCCACACGCAGCGACGGCGGCGTGATGAGCGGGAGGGGACGACCATCCACCGAGTAGGTGCTGGCCATCTGGTTGAGATCGCGCAGCAGTGCGGCGAGTGATTCCGGCGTGAGCACCGGGGCGTTCGCGTTCGACGACCGCGGCGAGAAGAGACCGAGCAGCGCCGACTCGAGCCGGCCGCCGATGGTGATGCCGCGAACGACACCACTCTGATCGGCGAAGAGGCGGGCGATGACGTTCGTGAGCGACTTGCGCACCACTTCGGTGAGCGCTTCGGGATCCTTCGTGGAATCCGCGCCGTCGCCGATCGCTTCGAGAATCGTGACGAGATCGCGAATGGGGACACGCTCGCGGAGGAGCCGCTGCAGCACGCGATGCAGCACGCTGAGCGAAACCTTGTTCGGGATGATCTCCTCGACGAGCGCGGGGTGCGACTTCTTGAGCGTCTCGACCATTTCCTGCACTTCCTGGCGACCGAGCAGGTCGGCGGCGCTCATCTTGAGCGTCTCCAAAAGGTGTGTGGCGACCACCGTGGTGGGTTCGACGACTACGTAGCCGCGCGCTTCGGCGTCGGAACGCTGCCCCATGGAGACCCACTTGGCCGGCATGCCGAACGACGGATCGACGGTATCCATACCCTGGATCTCTTCGACCACCCCACCGGTGTTGAGCGCCATCACGAAGCGCGGGAGCACTTCACCGCGCGCCACTTCGGAGCCGCGCAGTTTGATGACGTACTCGTTGGCCGGTAAACGGATGTCGTCGCGGATACGAATGGCCGGTACGAGAATGCCGAGTTCGAGCGCCGCCTGCTTGCGCAACAGGCCGATGCGTTCGAGGAGATCGCCGCCCTGACTTTCGTCCACCAGCGGGATGAGTGAGTAGCCGACTTCGAGTTCGATGGGATCGATCTGCAGCAAGTCGCGCATCGGATCGTTCGGCGCGGGTGCTTCGATTTCTTTGAGCGGCTCGGCGGAGAACTGGGCGAGTTCAAGGCGCGTTTTGGCGGCCTTCTCCGACATCTTGGCGAGCGCCGCGGCGCCCGCGGCCAACGCGAGGAAGGGAAGCATCGGCAAGCCGGGAATCAGCGCGAACGACGACAGCACGGCGGCCACCATCCACATGGCGCGCGGGTGCGCACCGAGCTGCTTGCTGAGCACCGTGCCCATGCGTTCGTTGCCGGCCGCGCTGGTGACCATGAGACCGGCCGCGGTGCTGATGATCAGCGCCGGGACCTGTGACACGATGCCGTCACCGACGGTGAGGATCGTATAGGTGCTGGCTGCCTTTTCGAGGGACATGCCGCGCTGAATCACGCCGATGAAAATGCCGCCGATGATGTTCACGGCGACGACCATGATGCCGAGGATCGCGTCGCCCTTGACATATTTCGAGGCGCCGTCCATCGCGCCGTAGAAGTCGGCGGTACGCGAGATCACGTCGCGACGACTGCGGGCGTCCTTCTCGTCGATGAGGCCGGCTGAGAGGTCGGCGTCGATCGCCATCTGCTTGCCGGGCATCGCATCGAGCGCAAAGCGCGCGCCGACTTCTGCGATACGTCCAGCACCCTTCGTGATGACGATGAAGTTGATGCCGATGAGCAGCAGGAAGATCACGATACCGACGGCATAGTTGCCGCCGATCACGAAATTGCCGAACGCTTCGATCACCTTGCCCGCGTGCGCCTGCGTGAGAATGAGGCGCGTGGACGAAACGTTGAGACCGATGCGGAAGAGCGTGAGCAGCAACAGCAGCGCGGGAAAACTGCTGAAGTCGAGCGGATCGGTGGTATACAACGACACCAGCAGCACGACGAGCGAGAGCCCGATGCTGGCGGCGAGGAAGAGGTCGAGCAACAGCGGCGGCAACGGCACCACGATCAGTGCCAGAATGAGCACGACCGCGAGGGCGAGCGCGACCTCGGCTTTCTTGCCGGCTTCTACCGGAAGCGACATAGGGAGTGCGGCGCTGGTCACTTAGGCGTTCCTCATGCGGCGGCCGTTCCACGCCACGAAGCGCCGAACCGTTCACGCTGACGCATCACGAAGGCCAACACTTCGGCCACGGCCAAGTACATCTCGACCGGAATGACGGTGCCTACCTTGGCCACGACGATGAGCGCGCGGGCCAGGGGGATGTTTTCGATCACGGGCACGTTGTGCTTGAAGGCGAGTTCCTTGATGCGCAGGGCGATCTTGCGCTGGCCGATCGCGACGACATACGGCGCGGGGGCGACCGTGGGGTCGTACTTGATGGCGATGGCGATGTGCACCGGGTTCACGATGACGACATCGGCCTTGGGGACTTCCGCGAACATCTGGCGGCGGATGCGCTCGCGGCCGATCTGCCGGCGGCGTCCCTTCATCTCCATGTTGCCTTCCTGCGACTTCGACTCTTCCTTCACTTCCTGCTTCGTCATCTTCAGCGACTCGGTCGTGCTGTACTTCTGCCACGCGAAGTCGGCGAGCGCGAGCACGAGGAACATTAGGCCGGCGTTCTTGAGCAACGCCACCGCGTACTTGCCCACGACCTGCATGAGCGCGGCGGGCGACGTGTCGAGGGCGAGGCCCTGCACGTCGGGCCAGGCATCGGCGAGCGTGGAATACACGGCCCAGGCCACGATGCTGAGCTTCAGCAGCGCCTTGACGAGTTCGACGATCGACTGCTTGCCGAGGAGCCGTCCGAGGTTGTTCATCGGATTGATGCGGCTGAACTTCGGGGTGAGTGTTTCGGTGGTGAGCAAGCCGCCGGTCTGGAGTGCCTGCACGGCAATCGCGATCACGGCGAGGGCCGCCATCATGCCGACCATGGCCACCATGGTGCGGAAGCCGATGGCCTGCAGAAACGGAATGGCCGACGCGCCACCGCGCTCGAAATTGCCGGCGTTGGCGAGCGTGTTGCCCATCGTGTCGAGCAGGAACTCCCAGAGCGGCGGTCCGGCCATCGTCATCGTGAGCGTGGAGCCCAAAAGGAAGGCGGCGGTGGTGAGCTCGGGGCTCTTGGCGATCTGTCCTTTGTTGCGTGCGTCGTCGAGCTTCTTGCCAGAGGGCGCCTCTGTCTTTTCGCCGGAATCGGAATCAGACATGGATCAACGCCCTCCCGCTGGCGCAGGGGCGACATGCACCGCCCGCGCAAAGGTGTCGAGCGTCGTGGCGTAGGCCGGCGTCCAGTCGGCGAGCGCGTGAACGACGAGGCCGATCGAGCCGGCGAAGGTGAGCAGGCCAATCCCGATCTGCAGCGGGAAGGCGAGGCTCATGACCTGCAGCTGCGGCGCGGCGCGTCCGAGGATCGCCAGCGCGATGTTGGCCACGAGAATCGCGGCAATCACCGGGGCAGCGAACTGCACACCGGAGGAGAAAATCGTGGTGCCGGCTTTGGTGACCGACAGCATGCCGGGGCCAAGATCGAGCGGGGCGCCGAGCGGCATCGAGACGAAGCTCTGCGCGACCGCTTGCAGCATGATGAGGTGACCGCCGCCGGTAAGGAGCAGCGTGAGCGCCAGCATCTGCATGAAGGTGCCGAGGATGGCACCCTGCGTGTTATTCACGGGATCGAGAATCGCCATACCGGAGAGACCGATCGAGTTCGTCATCAGCTCACCCGCGAACTCGGCGCCGGCCACGATGATGGCGGCGGCGAAGCCGATCACGAAGCCGATGATGGTCTCACTGAGGAACGTCAGCGGCGTGATGCGCAGCGCGGTGAGATCGGCGGTCGCGGCGGCGCTGGGGAGGAGGAGGGTGGCGAAGACGACGAGCACGGCGGTGCGGAGCTTCATCGGGAAGCTCTTGGCCGACCAGGCCGGGGCGACGAGCAACAGCCCGCCCACGCGGATCGCGGTCAGCACGAAGGCTGTCGCGACGCCGGGAGCGAAGAAGTCAGGGAGGCCGAAGAGGCCCGTCGACGGAGTCACGTGATCGATCCGGCTCAGCCGACCATCGCGGGGATGCCGCGAAAGAGTTCGGTGGTATAGCGGATCAGGATCTGGAGCAGCCACGGCAGGCCGACGATGAAGGCCCCGCCCACGAGGACGAGCTTCGGCACGAAGACGAGGGTCTGTTCCTGGATCTGCGTCACTGACTGGATGATCGAAACGACCAGGCCCACGCCGAGGGCGATGAGCAGCATCGGGGCCGCAATCATGAGCGCGGTCATGATGGCCTGGCGTGATAAGTCGATGACGAGTTGGTGTGACATCCGGGGTCGGCTCGAGAAAAGAGAACTGTCGAGCCTTCATAAAGCATGGGCCGTACCAGAGGCGACCCGGATCACAGGGTGTGCTAAGGCATTGACGTCATTGAGCTTACTGCTGATGAGCTGATCGGTCGAGTTGACCGATTACTTGGCTTCGGCAAGATTTGCCGAGTGTGACGGCGGCGAGAGTTGCCGCGGGGACCGAGAACGGCAAACTCCCTGTTGCCGCGGGGACCGAGAACGGCAAACTCCCTAGTGAGCAGGGGGGAGGGTATCAGGGAGCAGGAGGCAGGGAAACGAGGGTGGTTCCTGCACCCTGCCTCCTGATACCCTCTCTCCTGCTTCCTTGGGAGTTCGCAGTTCCAATCCTGCCCGGCGCACCGTCACTACGCCCGCTCCAGCATAGTGCGGAGCATGACATGGCCAGATTCGTCGTGGCCTCTGCGGGGACCCTCACCAACGGGAGATCGGGTGAGACACCGATCGATCTGTCGCGGCCTTTCGAAGGCAGGTTCTCGCCCACCTAGGCCACACGTTCCTGTACGCCGAACCCCAAGCATTTACCTGTACACGTTTGGACACTTTCCTACGGGATACCGCACGGTCCCAGCACGCCCTACTTGAAACTCTGCACGAGACTCGTAATGGTGAGTGTCCACCCATCAACGAGTACGAAGAGCAACAGTTTGAACGGCAGCGAGATCATGGCTGGAGGCAGCATCATCATGCCCATGCTCATGAGTACCGAGGCCACCACCGCATCGATGATGATGAAGGGCAGGTAGATCGCGAAGCCGATCTGAAAGGCCGTGCGCAGTTCGCTGGCCACGAACGCCGACATCAGTACATGCAATGGCACGTCGTCCACCGTGTTGGGGCGCGGCATGCGGCTCATTTCTACGAACGTCTTGAGATCCGACTCGCGCGTCTGGCGCAGCATGAATTCGCGCATCGGCTTCACGCCGGTCTTCATCATCTCAACCTGCGAGATTTGGCCGTCGAGCCACGGTTCGATGGCCTGACGGTTGACTTGCGTGAGCGTGGGCGTCATCACGAACCCGGTCAGCAACAACGCCATGCCGGCCAGCAGGTGAGCCGGCGGTGCACTCTGCGTACCCATGGCCTGCTTCAGGAAGTGCAGCACGATCAGGATGCGGGTGAAGCCTGTCATCATGAGCAGCAGCGTAGGGAGCAGCGTGAGCAGCCCCATCATCACCACGATGCCCACGGTGCCGTTCAGGCGCAGGCCACCGTTCTCGCCATCGCCGCCCAACTTCACATCCATCTGCGGCATCATGCGCATGATCGCATCATCGGTGCCGATCGGCGCCGGCGAGGCGGTGTTGGCCCGTCCGCTCGCATCGCGGGCGGAGTCCACGACCATCTGCGACATCGGACGACGCGACGCGGCGGCCTGCGGCGTGAGCGCGGCGCCGTTGTCGGCACCAAGAATCGCACCCAGTCGGGAGTTGCGGCTCTTGGGCTTCGCCGTCGCGGCCGCACCTTGCTTGGTCGCGGCGTCGGCGGTGGCGGCCTTCTGCACGAGATCCTGCGTCACGCGCTGCAATGAGGCGGGCAGCGCAAAGTCAGGGGCGCCCGGCGCCGAGGGCGCGGGGAGCATGGCCGCCGAGGCCGGTGCTCCCGCAAGCGCGGGGGCCGGCAGAGGAACCGGTGTGGTCGCCGACGCCGCCGGCGTCGCCGGACGCGGTGGCGCCGCTTGCGGTGGCGCCGCTTGCGTGGCGGCCTGAGCGCTCAGCGACGTCGCGCCGAGCAGGAACATGGCGGCGGCGAAGGTCGCCAAGCGCGTCGCCCCGCCCAGTGAGATGCCGAGCATTGCACGGAAATCACGATCGGCTTGCGGTGATGCGTTCGGCGTGGTACCCCATGCGGCGGCGCGCGGCGCATACGTGAGCGCATCGCCACGGCGAGTCGTTGTGAGGGACGTCAGAAACGCCGGTATTTCGCTCCGCTCGGCCGACGAGAACGGCCGCACCGCTACGCGCGGCGCACTGGGCACCAGACGCGCCGCGCTGCTTTCGAGGTCTTCCGCCGACATCGCGTCGTGCACAGTGGTCGCGTTGAGCGAGCGGCGGAACATCGCGCCGAACTTTCCCGGGAATGCTGTTGGCATCGCGAACGATGCCGATGCCGCGGCGCTGGAGACCATCGGAACCGGCAAGGTGCTGGTAGCGATCACCCGTAGGCGGTCGATTTCATCGAGTTCGAACAGCTGACGCACGCCACCCTCGCCGATCGACAGCGCCATCACCCGTTCTCCCACGCGCACCACGGCGAGCCCGGTTTTGGGGCCCAGCGGAATACGCTGCACGACTTCCAGCGGCACGCGCGTTTTTGACGCGAGGCCACCGGCACCGAAGCGCTTGAGCGCCCAGAGGCAGACGGCGCCCAGTCCGAGGACGAAGGCGAGAGCGGCGACAACACCCAGTGCAGCGGTCAGCATGACAGGTCTCAGGCCGCGTTGGCAGCGCTGGAGGCGGCCGGATTGGCCAGCACGCGCGTGATGCGCACACCGAAGTGTTCACCGAGCACCACCACCTCACCTTCGGCGAAGCGACGGTCACCGACATAGATGTCGATCGGCTCGCCGGCGAGGCGATCGAGCTGGATCACGGAGCCACGACCGAGGCGCAGAAGTTCCTGCACCGTCATCGAGGTGCGACCCAATTCGATGGACACGGGGAGGGTGAGATCCAGGAGCATGCCAATTGGCACTTCCGTGGTGCTCATCATCGTCTGTTCGAACTCGGTGAGCTGCGGCGCGCGAACCGGGGCCGCGGCGGACGTGCCCGATTCGTCCATGAGCGACGAGATGGGCTGGTCGGCCACCTTGGCGGCTTGCACGCTGGCGACGAGCGCGTCGATTTCGGCGGGATTCATGCGGGGGTCGTCCGTGAGTCGGGGGTCGTGGCGCTGGGTACGGCATCGAGGATGCGCACCGCGAGATTGCCGCTTACACGACCGGGATGGCCGATGAAGCGTTCCTGCGTGCCGGCGCGCACGATCACGCGGGCGTCGGTGGGGATGCCGGTGGGGATGATCGTGCCTTCGGAAATGCCGGCGATGTCGCGCAGCGAGAGCTGGAAGTCGGGAAGGCGCGCGGTGAGCGGTACCTTCGTCGCGCGAAGCGCGGTCTCGCTGCGCTGACGCGTGGTCTCGCGTTCCTGATCGCTCGTGGTGAGCAACGCGTTGCGCTGCTGACCACTTGACGTGAAGAACTTGTCGAGCACCGAAAAGGGCAGGCAGATGAGCAGCAAGCTGCTCACGTTGCCGGTCGTAAACTCGACGTTCGCCACGAGCACGGGATCTTCGCGGTTGACGACCTGCAGGATTTCGGGCGACGACTCGAAGCCGGTGATGTTGAGATCCATCGCGACATGGTCCTGCCAGATCTCCTGAAGGAGACCACAGACCTTGTCGGCGACCGACCGAACCGCCATCCGCTCGATGGGGGTTAGCGCACGCGTGAGCGCGCTGCCCGTACCCTCGCCACCGAACAGGCGATCAATGATGTACGTGCTCAACTCGGGCCCGACGTCGATGACGCCCTTCTGGCCCGTGCCGGTAATATCGAAGATGAACGACGAGCACGGCATCGGCAGTGAGAGTGTGAACTCGCCGAACGAGAACTGCTCCACGCTTTGCAGACGAACTTCGATCTGTCCGCGCACACGCGAGATGAGCCACCCTTCCAGGCCCTTCACGAGGCGCTCGTACATCGCCTCGAGCGTGCGCAGGCGTTCTTTGGACACGCGGTGCGGACGACGGAAGTCGTACACCTGCACGTCCATCGCCACTGACGACGACTGACGCGAACCGCCGTCAAGGAGGCGGTCTATGTCGTGCTGGCTGAGAGTTTCGGAGCTCATCGAGTGGTCGGTGCGGCGTGACTTACTGAACGACGAACTGCGGAAAGTAGATGCGCTTCACGGACGTCTTGCCGAAGCGCTCGTCCACGGCCTTGATGATTTCGACTTTGAACTGCTCGCGCGTGGCCATGTCGGTGAGCTGCTCGACGGGCTTCGTGCCAAGCGTGGTCAGCACGATGTCGCGCAATTCGGCGTCGCGTGCCTTGAAGCTCGCGATCGCGGCAGGCGAGCCCACTTCGATCGCCACAGTGAGCAGGAGGTAGCGCGAGCCACCGCTGCCGGCCGGGTTGAGCACCATGTTGTCGAGCACGTGGATCAGCGCCTCAGTAGCTCCCCCTTCTTTGCCTCCCTCGGCCGACGCCTGGTGTTCACCGCCAGCGGCCGCCGCGTCACCACTGTGCGCGCTATCCGCGCCGGCGACGATCGGGGTAACCTTGCCCATTCTCTTCGCCGCCATCGGTCCGAGCAGCGCGGCCCCGGTACCACCGCCCACCGCCAGACCGATGGCAACCATGCCGATCAGCAACGGGAGCTTCGCTTTCGTGGGCGCACTGGGTGCGTCTTCTGGAGGCTGCGGGGTTTCGTTTTCCATGGATCGGTTGATCGAGTCGGAACGAGGGACTTCTACGTTCTTTAAAAGCAGGTCTGGGGCCACCGTGAATTTTGGGTTGTGAGATTTGTGTAATGTGTTTAACACCAACAGTTTACGGGATTTTATGGGCGTAGGTATGGCGAAAACGTACACCGTACACTCAGGCGATGGTCCGGTCCTTTTTGCTCATCACGGCACTTTTTGCCGGTCACGAAACGCCAAAGGCGGAGGATGAGGGCCCGTGCGTGCCCCATCCTCCGCCTTCTGGCCCCCCGAATCCGGGCGGTCCAGTCTACCCGATCACCCGGTTAGCGCTTGATGCTCATGAGTTCCTGCAGCATTTCGTCGGAGGTCGAGACGACCTTGCCATTGGCCTGGAAGCCGCGCTGGGCCACGATCATGTTCGTAAACTCCTGCGCCAAGTCGACATTGGACATTTCGAGCGCGCCGCTGGTGAGCTGCGACTGCGAGCCTTCCAACGCGAAGCCAAGCACCGCGCCGCCCGAGTTGGCCGACTCCTGATACATGTTATCGCCAATACGGAGCATGCCGCTCGGGTTGTTGAAGTCGGCCAGCACGATCTTGGCCAGCGACGACGTGGTGCCGTTCGTGAAGAAGCCGGTGATCAGGCCGAACCGGTCGATGCTGAAGTTTTGCAGCGTGCCGGCCGTGTAGCCGTTCTGGTCACGGAGCACCGCCGTAGACGCCGTCGACGCGAACTGCGTGAGGCCGCTCACGCCGCCGTTGAGCTTGAGGTTGAGCTGCACCGGGTTGGCACCTGGCACCGCAAAGTTGATTGCGGCCGAGATGTTGGTGTTCATGATGCCCGCGGTGTCAAACGTGAACGTGCCGCTGTTCTCGCTCGCGGTCGCGGCGGTCGGGCTCATAAAGTACGAGATCTTGATTTCGGAGCTCGACGGCATGTTTGCCGTGAACTGCACGGCCGGTGGCGGGCCGCTGGAGAAGCTGTACTCGGCCGGCGACAGGTACGCGGTGCCTGACGCGCTGTACACCTTGACGTTGGCAGGCAGAATCTCGTAGCCAGCGGGCGGCGTGGGGAGCCCGATGTCCGACGGCGGCGAATTCGCATCCGTCTGGAAATTCTCGATCACCCCCGAGGCGATCGGATCGAGCTGCCAGTCCCACGAATTCGGGCCGGTCTTCCACATTTGGATCTTGATGTCGCGCTTGGTACCCTGCGAGTCGAACACCGCAATCTGCGACTCCGTCCACGACTTCTCGTTGATCGGGAGCGCGCGATCGATCGGATCCTGGAAGTCACCCTGAAACACCGGGGCCGACGCGTTCAGGTTGCCGGCGAGCACGGCTTCGGTGGTCGGCTTGGCCGACACCTTCTGACCGAACGGCAGGCGGATGTCTTGAATGCCGTCCTGCAGAATGCCGTTCTCATACATGCGGCCCTGCACGATGAAGCCGTTGGCCGGCGACACCATCTGACCGTTCGCGTCCACCTGGAAGTTACCGGCGCGCGTGTAGAAGCTCTGGTTACCCTTTCGCACCACGAAGAACGAGTCGCCCTGAATCGCGACGTCGGTGTTCAAGCCGGTCGTTTCGAGATTGCCCTGATTGAAGATCTGATCGATCGAACCGATCTGCATGCCGAGGCCGATCTGGACCGGGTTGATACCACCCTGGTCTCCAGGCGGACGGCTCGCGCCCTGCAGCAACTGGGCGAAGCCTTCCTTGAACGTCACGCGGCCGGCCTTGAAGGCCACCGTGTTCACGTTCGCAATATTGTTACCGATTACGTCCATGCGCACTTGGTTGTTGCGCAGGCCGGAAACACCAGCATAAAGAGAACGAAGCATCTGTGAAAATCCTCGGGGGTCAGGTCGCGATCAGGCGCGCACTTGGGTGAGCTTCGACATCGGCACGTGGAGTGAATCGCCGATGATCAGGATGGGGTTGCCGCTGTCGTACCGCATGCCGGTGATCCGTCCGGCTGTGTACGTCTTCGCTGCTTGCCACTGGCCGCCATCCGTTGCGACCTCGAACTTGTAGGTGTACTTGCCAGGCGCGAGCGGTGGTGTCCACGCGTAGTCGCCAAGTTCAAACGACATCTGGCCGCCCTTCACCTCGCCCACAGAGGTGGTGCCGACGGTCTGGCCCTTCTCGTTCACCATGCTGATGCGGCCGCTGCCCTTCATGGTGCCGCTGTCCACGACGATCGTGCCGTTGCCGGCCTTGTCGACGAAGGTGTTGTTGCCAGTGGTTACGCCGATCTTGCCGACCGTGCCCATGGCCATCTGTCCTTCGATGAGCTGCGCGAGTTCATCGGCCCGCTCATTTTGCGTCGTCTTCAGCGACTTGATCGCCTCGGCCGTTTCCGAGGCCGACGCGGCCTGCGCCTCCATCGACTTGTTCATCGTGATCAGCTGCTCGACGGTGGAGAATTGGGCGAGCTGCGCCGCCATGTCCTTGCCGTCCATCGGATTCAGGGGATCCTGATTCTTGAGCTGGGCGACGAGCATCTTGAGAAACTCGTCCTGGCCCATCGCGCTCGTTTTGGCCAGGCCACTGACCTTGGCCGACGGCTCGGCGGCGCCGACCGGCGGCGTCACGCCCGTGGTCGTGTCCGTCGTGGCGTACGTCGGCTTGATCGTGTTCGGATCAAACGCGCTGGCAACGTTCCGCGTAGCGGTGATCATCACTTGGTCCCGTTAAAGAGATTCTGCCAGCCGCGCGGGTTTGCCTGCTCGCGCTGCTGATCCCGCGCCGCCTGCTCCTTCTGCTCGCGGCGAGCATCCTGCTGCTTGTCCCAGTCGCGGCCACTCGCCCGGTCGCGCTGACTCTGCGACTGGGCACCGTCGCCCTGCGTGGTCGGCGTCGCGCCGTTCGTGCGGAGCGCCTCGCGCTCGCTGCCGATCGTGCGTGACGAGTCAGTGGGCTCAGTCTTCGCGGCGCCGCTAATGCGAATACTCTCGGCGTCGAGGCCATGACGTCCCAGCGATTCCTGCAGTTCGCCCGTGCGCAGCTTCATCCGTTCGGCGCTCACGGTATCGGTCGAGATCACCGTGTCCACCGTGTTGCCGCGCAGATCGACGGTGATGCGGTCCTGCGTGCCATTCACGTTCTCGACGTTGATCGTCATGCGCGAGAGCGGGCCGGCCGGCGCATCCGCGCGCATCGCCTGAATCTCCGACACCCGCTGTGCCTGCTCACTGCCCGCCGCCTGACCGACCGACGCGGCGCGCTCGGCGCCGGTCGTCTGCGTGAAGCCCTGGGCGTGGCCTTGCATCGCCCCCAAGCCCGACGTGTCGTTCGCGGCGTCCTGCTTGGCGTGGCCCAGCTTCCGTCCATCATTCATCGGGTGTCCGTTCTCGTCACGCGTGCCGCGTCCGAACGCGTTCCCATTCTGTTCGCCGTTGGCGCCCGTGTTCGCGTTGGCCTGCGCGACATACGCCGCCGCGCCGTCGCCCAGTGCGCTCAGTGCACCCCGTGCGGCCGGGGCGGCGTTGGCATCGGCGACGCGGGCGACCTGCGCGACACCGGCTACGTTGGCGACCTGTGCAACACCAGCCGGGGCTGCCGACGGGGCCGACGACGCCTGCCGTTGAAACGCCGCCGTCACTTTGTCGAGCGCCTGCGGCGCCGCGTTGGCCAGCGCGCGCTCACCATGATTGGCAAGCTCGAGATGTCCGGGGTCCTTGATGCCGAGCGTGCGGAGCCCTTCTTCCTTGGCGAGGCGCTGCAGTCGGGCGAAGCCCTGCGCATTCTCCCAGGAGCCGTCCACGATCACATCGACTGCGTCGCCACGGGTATGCGCGGAATCGCGCGTCCACGTCACGACCGCGCCAGGACGCGTGCGCCCCTGCTCGAAGAGATGATCCTGTCGTTCCTGCGAGCGGGCCGTTTCGACAATCGACACGTCGTGGCCATACTCGCCCTTCATGCGATCGATCACGCGCTGTACCCGCGCTCGGAGCTCCGGGGCGACGGCATCGAGATCCTTGATCGGCGTGGTCGGGTCGGCCGCTGACGCGGCGGCGGCTGCTGCCAATGCCGACGCGCTGGCCAAGGCCGACGCCGACGCCGTCGTGGCAAGCGCCGACGCGGCAAGCGCCGACGTGGCAAGCGCCGACGTGGCAAGCGCCGACGTGGCAAGCGCCGACGTGGCAAGCGCCGCCGCGTTGTCCGCGATTTCAGTTCCGGCCGGCGTGCCCGCTTTTGAAAGCAGCGCGTCCAGCGCGGCGCGCGCGTCGGCACCACGAACATCACCGATGGCCATGAGCTGTTCGAGCGACGAACCACGCCTGGTCGTGATGCGCGACAGCACGGCGAGTGCGTTGCGCTCGCCTTCGATCTCGCCTTGGCTGCCACGCTGCGCGCTGATCTGCTGCGCCGCGCGGGAAATGCCGAGCAGGCCGTTCGTGCCGCGATTCTTGGCGTAGGTGGGGAGGTCGATGATGTCGTCCGACGACGACGCAGCCGGCGGATTGCCCGTGAGCGGATTGCCCGTGAGCGTATTGCCCGTGAGCGTGTTGCCGATCGACGTGTTCAGAATGCCGTAGCGCAGTGCTTCGCTCACTGCCTGCGCGGCCCGCTGCGCCTCGCGATCGTGCGACTCGTGCTGCACTGGGGTGCGCAGTCCCTTTTCACCGGACAATGCCCCCTCGTCGGTGAGCGTCTCGCCCGTCGATTCATCGGCGGGCGACTTGGCGGCCGCTTCGTGGAGCAGCTTGTCCACGAGCGACGCGCCTTCGGCAGGGAGCTGCTGAATCAGATCGGAGCGAACACGCGAACCGGCGCCTGAGATGAGTGCGAGCAGCGCGGAGAACTCGGCGCGCGATACGCTGCGCTTCCGCTCGCCCTCGGTCGTCGCTTCCGCTTCAGTGTGGTCGGTATCGGGGCGCGTGGTGCGCTCGATCGCCCGCTCGGCGGCCCGTTCCGGGCGTGGGGCGGCCGTGGTGATGGCCTTCGTCACGTTCATAGCGAACCTCCAGGTGCCTTGCTCCCACCCTTCGCAATCGCCGCTGCACGCGCGGCGGACATCGAGGTCAGGATGGCGGCCGCCTGACGGTTGTTCATCATGCCGAGAACCATGCGGACATCACCATCGGTCATTTGGTCAAGCACCTTGGCGGCATCCTTCGCGGCCATCGCGGCGAAGATCTTGGCGAGGCGCTGCTCGGGGAGCGCCGTCTGCATCGCGGCATCACGCGCGTTCTTCACGATAGTGGCGGCGGATTCCGCGCTGGCCTTGGCGTCGGTGACCGACGGCGTTTGCGCTTTGAGGCTGGGTGCTACGTGGGCGTCGGGGGCCGTTGCCGGGGCGGGCTTCGCTGGCACGGCCTTCAGGTCGCGGCGAGCGGCCACGAGCGCGCGAATGCTGTCGGCTGGCGTTGCCGGCGCCGCGGCTTCGTGCGAACCTGGCGCGTCCATGCCACGCGCGGCCGCTCCGCCGTGCGTGGAATCGGCGTGCGTGGAATCGGCGTGCGTGGAATCCGCATGCGTGGAATCCGCATGCGTGGAGTCAGCCGGCGGATGCGCCTTCAGGCTATCGGCCAGATGCGTGGAGTCGGCCGTGTACTTGGCCGACGTCTTCATGTACGAGTACCCCGTGCCGCCACCGAGGCCGGCCAGAAGTCCAATCGCGATCGGGATGATCAGCTGCTTCATGAGTGCAAACCATCAATGGGAGTGTTGCCGCTTGCGGCGTCATCCGCCGCATTCAGCCCTGCTTTACGCGAGAACTGCGCCAGAGCGATCTCGTCCATTGTCACCCGATCTTGGTGTGCGCGCTCGGCCAGCCAAGTGTCGGCGTGGCGCGACTTTAGGCGATCGAGCACGCGTCGGTCGCGGGCCGCGTCGTCCAGTACTGCCTGCGCTTTTTGCACGTCACCATCGGCAAGCTTTGCCGCATCGGCGGCCAAAAGCACCCGTTCATCGAGCGACGCCAACACGAATCCGAGCTGTTGGAGATGCCCGATACGCGGTCCACTGTTCGCGGTCGTGGTGATCTGCTGCTTGCTGTGATCGCGCAGGCTCGCGATCTCGTCCTTCGCGCGATGCGCGGTCTCGGCGCTGTTGCGTGCACTGGCCACCGCGCGCGCTTTCGCCTGTTCATGCTGCTCGCGCAGTTCAAGGATGCGCTGCAAGCGAAACTTGAAGCTCACAACCGACTCCGCACCGAGGATTCAATGGCCTCGGCGATCTGCGCGAGCGCGCTGTACGTGTCACCGTAGGGGGTGGCCTCTTCAGGGCGCTGCTGCAGGAACTCGAGCACGCGCTGCCGATAGACGATCGCGGCGTCCACGTAGGGATCGCTCCCCTTCTGATACGCGCCGACCATGATGAGGTCTTCCTTCTCGCGATACGCCGCCTCGAGTCGCAGAAGGGCGCTGCCGGCGCGGCGCTGCACGTCATTCGTGATCGCGTCTTTCACCCGGCTCTTTGAGTCGAGTACATCGATGGCCGGGAAGTGATTCTGCGCCGCGAGGCGACGCGTGAGTACGATGTGGCCGTCAAGAATTGAACGTGACGCGTCGGCCACCGGCTCATTGAAGTCGTCGCCGTCCACCAGTACGGTGTAGATGCCGGTGATACCGCCGGTGGTCGCGTTGCCGGCGCGCTCGAGCAGGCGCGGCAGGTTGGCGAACACCGAGGGCGGATAGCCCTTCGTGGTAGGCGGCTCGCCAGTGGCGAGTCCGATCTCACGCCACGCCATGGCGACACGCGTGACCGAGTCCATCATGAGCAGTACCTGCTTGCCCTGGTCGCGAAAATATTCGGCAATGGCGGTGGCCACGAGGGCACCACGGGCGCGCACGAGTGCGGCCTGATCGCCGGTGGCCACGATCACGACAGAGCGGGCGAGTCCTTCTGTACCGAGCGAGTTCTCGATGAACTCGCGCACTTCACGACCGCGTTCACCAAGCAGCGCGATCACGTTCACATCGGCCTGCGCATTGCGCGCAATCATGCCGAGCATCGTGGACTTGCCCACGCCGGAGCCGGCGAAGATGCCGATGCGCTGACCGCAGCCAATCGTGAGCAGACCATCAATCGCGCGAACACCCGTCTCCATCGGACGGACGATCGTGTCGCGCGTGAGCGGATTCGGCGGTTCGGCGGAGAGCGGCACGCGCAACACGGTATCGAGCTTGCCCTTCCCGTCGATCGGATGACCGAGTCCGTTCAGTACGCGGCCCAACAGTCCCGGTCCCACATCTACCCCGAACGTGCGTCCGAGCGGCTGAACACTGGCACCGGCATGCAGTCCATCGAGTTCGCCGAGCGGCATAAGGAGTACGCTGCGCTCATTGAATCCCACGACTTCGGCCAACACCGACCGATCGCGCGAGTGGCTGGTGATGCGGCACAGCGATCCGAGACCAACATCAATGCCGGTGGCTTCGACCACCAGCCCTACCACGCGGGTAACGCGACCGTACGCGCCGAACCGCTCGCAGTGCGCGAGACGGTCCGTCATCGCATCGAGCATCGAGTGGCTCCCGTCGTCGAACTGCATCGCGGCGCGCGTGGGCGACATCACGCCAGCACTCCACCGAGGCTGTGGTAGGCGCGCTCGAGCGCCGTGTCCAGACGGCCGTCGATGATGCGCTCGCGTCCTTCCATCAGACAGCCGCCGCGCAAGATCGAGACATCACTGATCCAGCGGACCTCGCGACGGCCGGATTCCTCGATCGACGCGCGACAGGCGTTGAGATCTTCCGGGTTGACGCGGATGGTGATTTCCTGATCGAGCGGATACTGCGCTAGGGCGCGCTGCGCTACGTCCCGAACGAACGACGGATCGGCGTGCACTTCCCGCTGCACGATATGACGCGCCACCATCACGGCGAGTGCGGCAACGTTTTCTTCGGCATTGCTGACCCAGCGTGACTCGTGCAGCTGCACGGAGTGCAGCGCTTCGGACAGCAGGGCCATCGCCGAGGCAATGTGTTGGTCCACACTGGCACGGGCCGCGTGTTCGCCATCGGCTCGGCCGCGGCTGTAGGCCGCCGCCTCGGAGCGCGACTGCTCGACGGCGAGGCGAGCCTGGACGTCCGCTTCCTGGTCGTCCGCGCTTTGCGTCGGGATCTGCGTTTCCGCAGGGGTGAATTCGCCGAAGCCGTCGGCCATGGCAAACTCGTCGAGAGACCACGCTGTTGCTCGCATCGGTCGGTCCTCAGATAATGACATCGTCGGTTCCGGCGCTTATCACGATCTCGCCGGTCTCTTCGAGTGCGCGCACCTTCGATACGATGTCCGTCTGTGCCGCTTCCACATCGCGCATCTTGACCGGGCCGAGAAACTCCATCTCTTCCTTGAGGCCAGCGACTGCGCGCTGCGACATGGTCTGCATGATCTTCGCCTTGAGCTCCGGGCTTGTGGCCTTGAGCGCCAGCGCGAGCTGCTTGACATCGACTTCGCGCAGCAGGCGCTGCAGCGACTTGTCGTCGAGCGACGAGAGATTCTCGAACACGAACATGAGGTTCTTGATCTGATCGCTGAGGTGCGCGTCCTTCTCGGCCACCAGGTCCAGCACTTCCTTCTCAAGCGACGTGCTGACGAGATTGAGGATGGCGGCCACGGCGGCCGGACCACCAACGCTGGACATGCCCTGCGAGAAGGCGAGGTCGGCTTCGCTGCCGATCGCGCGTTCCACCAGCGAGACCATCTCGGGCGACACCTTCCCCATCTTTGCGATGCGAAACATCACGTCACCGCCCAGCGCGGGATCGAGTTCGCGCAGAATGGCAGCCACATGGCCCGGATCGAGGTGCGCGAGAATAAGCGCGATCGTTTGCGGATGCTCACCGCGCAGCGTACTGCCAAGCTGCTGCGGATCGGCACGACGGAGACGGCCGAAGCGATCGCTGTCGGCGAGCTGTCCCTGAATACGTTTCAGAATCTGCTGCGCCTTGGCCGGTCCGAATGCCGCTTCGAGCACGTCTTTGGCAAATTCCACACCGCCGGCGCTCAGCGAATCAACACCGAGCGTAAGCTCGAGCCACTCGGCGAGTACGGTATCGACCGTTGAGGGGGGAACACGATCGAGCTGCGCCATTTCGAGAGCGACGATCTCCGCCTCTTCGGGCTGCAGGCCGGCCGTGATCTTGGCTGCGTGCTGCGTGCCAATCGCCATGCACACGATTGCCACCTTTTGGCGGCCGGTGAGACGCTCGGGCGCATACTTATCCGCGTTGTTGCTGCCGCGCGGGAGGGCGATCATGGAGGCGCTCACGAACGAAGCCAGCCGCGCATCACGCGAACGGCTGCGTCGGGACGCTGATCAACCGTGGCCATGGCCTGTTCACGTTCCGGCGTGCTCGGCGGAGGGGGAAGTCGCACGGGACGCTTGGGTTCCTCGAGCTCCTCCTCGCCGTACTGGTTCATGCCATGCATGGCGGACTGCATCTGCGAACTGGCGGGCAGCTCCGGATAACCGGAGTGTGGCGGAAGCAGGTTCGGAGATCCACCGGCCATCGCCGTCGACTTTTTGGGTTTGAGCGCGCTCACACTGACGAGCGCAATGACTAACAGGACGACGAGCGCCGCGATCGCGACGACCGGCTTCGGATTTGACTGCAGCTTGGCCACCATGTCCTGCGGCGGAAGCACCGTGTCGCGCTGTACGATCGGGGCGGGCATGTCGAACGGCGCGCTCACCACCGAGATCATGTCGCCGCGCGTAGAGTCCACGCCGAGCGCGTTGCGCACCAGCGTCTCGATGCGGGCGATCTCTTCGGGCGTGCGCACGGTGATGATCGGGGCCTGCGCCGTCTTTACGGTGGTGTCGAGCACCGGCATCGTGACTTTGTCGGCCACGAGCACCGCGACAGTAAGCTTCTTCAGATTGCCGATCGCGCCGCTAAAGCTTTCTACGCTCTTCGTGTTCTCATAAGACGTCGCGGTCGTGCTGTACCCGGCGCCCTGTGCCGGGTTGCTCGGCGTCACTTCTGCTTTCTGTTCTGTGATAAGCGCCTGGCGCTCAGGATCGACGGCCTGCACCGTGCGCTCGACCTTGTCGAAGTTGATCGACGCGGCCACCTGCACACGAGCGTTGCCGACGCCAACGAGACTGTGGAGCAGCTTGTCGGCCTTCTGTTCCATGTACGTCTCGACTTCGCGCTGCACCGACAGCTGTCGGCTCGAAAGACCCGCCACCGACCCTTCGTCTTCGAGCGTGAGGGCCTGACCGCGCTCGTCGACGATGGTGACGTGCTCCGGTTCGAGGCCGCCCACGCTGTTGGCTACCATGCTGGCGATGCCGTGCACGGTTTCGGCGCGCGGCGTCTCACCACCGGCCATCTTGAGCGTCACCGACGCCTTCGAGTGACGCGCGTTCTCCTTGAACATCTGCACGTCTTCGAGCGCGAGGTGTTCGAGTGACGCGCGTTCTCCTTGAACATCTGCACGTC
>JANLVC010000057.1:0-4837 GCA_031363815.1 Gemmatimonadota bacterium | reverse complement strand
GGCCATGTTCGGCCACACTGGGTGGCCGTTGAGTGATCTAGCTCTCTGAGGGAGTCACGAGATGCGATTGTTCGGACCTGTCGCGACTGATCATGGCGAGCGAATCCGCTCGCCACATCATTCCGTTTATCGTCGCCCACTAGCCGCTGTGTGCGCACGGCTTGCCCTGTTTTCTGGACTTGTCGGCGCTTCCTTGATGGCGGCTCCGCGGGCGGAGGCGCAGGCTGCCGGCGGAACCATTTCCGGCCGCGTGACTGACGCCGCCACCGGAAACCCCGTCTCGCAGGTGCGCGTGCTGGTTGCCGGCACGCAGAACGGTGCGCTGACGGCGGACAATGGCCGCTATACCCTCCGTGTCACCACGACGGGCGCGATCACCCTCGATGTCAATCGCATCGGGTACGAAGCGAAAAAGATCACCGTCACGGTAACGGGCACCGCGCCGGTGGTCGCCGACGTGCAGCTCACGCAGGCCGCCTTCTCGCTGTCCGCGGTCGTGACCACGGTAACCGGTCAGCAGCGTAAGGTTGAACTGGCGAATTCCACCACGCAGATTGCCGTCGCCGACAAGATCGCCGAGTTGCCCGTGTCGACCATGGGCAACCTGCTCTCGGGCCGTGCGGCCGGTGTGCAGGTCGTCTCGGCCGGTGCCACGGGCGCCGGCTCGCGTATCCGTATCCGCGGCCAGTCTTCGCTGTCGCTCAGCAACGATCCCGTCGTCATCATCGACGGTGTGCGCATGACCGCGACGTCCGGCAGTTCGGCGATCGGCGTCGGCGGCTCGGCGCCGTCGCGCCTCGACGACCTCAATCCTGAGGAAATCGAAAACATCGAAGTGATCAAGGGCCCGTCAGCGGCCACGCTCTACGGGACCGAGGCGGCGAACGGCGTGATCAACATCACGACCAAGCGCGGCAAGGCCGGCAAGACGCGTTGGAACGTGTACACCGAAAACGGTGCCATCACGAACCCGAATGTGTTCCCCGATCTGTACTACGGTTGGGGCACGTCTCTCACCGGTGCCAATGCTGGCTCCCGCGTGCAGTGCTTCAATGCCGGAATCGCGAATGGATCGTGCCGCGCGGACAGCCTGCGTGTCGGCAACGCGTTCGGGATCGACAGCCTCACGCCGATCGATCGTGGAGCCCGTAGCCAGTACGGCATGCAGGTGTCGGGTGGTACCGATCGCGTGCAGTTCTTCGTGGCCGGGGAAACCGAAGTGGAAACGGGTGTCTACAAGATGCCCGCCATCGAAATCGCGCGACTCAAGTTGGAGCGTGGCGTCAGTGACCTTCCCTCGTCCCAGATCCGTCCGAACGCCCTCGACCGTAACAGCTTGCGCGCCAACCTGACCGCGCAGATATCGGAAAAGGCGACGCTGCAGGTTTCGTCGGGCTTCATCAACAGCCGTCAGCGCCTGCCGCAGAACGAAGACAACGGCAATGGTCTGATGGTGGGCATGCTGGGCGGCAATTGGCGTCAGGATCTGGTGGATAGCCGCGGCGTCAAGCTGCTTGGCTACCGCGCATTCCCGATGGGCGATATCCTGTCCACGACCACCACGCAGGCCCTCAATCGCTTCATCAACAGCGCGCAGGCGCGGTACGAGCCGTACAACTGGCTTTCGGCTCGCGCCACCATCGGTATGGACTTCGCTTCACGCCTTGACCGTGGTGTGCAGCTGTTTGAGCAGGGCGTGCTGGGCGTAAACCGCGTGGGCAACATCAACGATCAGCGCTCCGAGATCAATCAGCAGACTGTCGATCTTGGCGGTACCGTCACGAAGCAGCCGTTCTCTTGGCTGGGTTCGAAGACGTCGGTCGGCATGCAGTACATCCGGAACTACTTCTCGCAGACAGGCGGAACCGGTAACTCGCTGCCGCCGGGCGCGACCACCATTACCGCGGCCGCTGTACGAAATGCCGCGGCGGGTACCGAAGAGAAGCGCACGCTCGGATACTACGTCGAGCAGCTTTTCACGGTCAACGAGAAGCTCTTCATCACCGCCGGGCTTCGCCGCGACGCGGCCAGCGCGTTCGGTAAGGAGTTCCGCGCCGTGAACTACCCGAAGGTGGGTGCGTCGTGGCTGGTGTCTGAGGAAGGGTTCTTCCCGCAGACCGACGCTATCAGCTCCCTCCGTTTCCGCGCCACGTATGGTGCCTCGGGTCAGATTCCCGGCTCCACCGACGCCCTCCGGTTCCTCTTGCCGTTCGGCACCACGATCTCGGGCACGGCCGACCAGCCTGGCGTGTCCATCGGCTCGCTTGGCAACGTCGTGCTGAAGCCGGAGTATTCGGCCGAACTCGAAGGCGGCTTCGACCTGAACATGTTCAACGGTCGCAGCAACTTTGAAGTGACGTACTACAACAAGAACACCACCGACGCGCTCATCGAGCGTCGCATTGCGCCCTCGATAGCCGGCGTGACGTCGCGGTTCGAGAACATCGGCAACGTGCGTAATTCGGGTATTGAACTCGTGTACAACCAGAAGGTGGTTGATCGGCAAGCACTGGCTCTCGACTTCGTACTCACCGGCTCCACGAACAAGAACGAGCTGGTCACGCTTGGCCAAGGTGTGTCGCCGATACCGAGCGGTAACCGCAATACCCAGCTCAACTCGCCGGGCTTCCCGCTGTACGGACTCTGGGGTCGCCCCTACACGTACAGCGACGCCAATAACGACGGCGTGCTTGTGGCCAGCGAAATGACCTACGGCGCAAACCAGTTCATCGGCGCCACGTATCCGATGCGCGAAGTCGCATTTACGCCAACGATCGAACTGCTGAATCGGAAGCTCCGCATCAGCGGCCAGCTCGACTCGAAGTGGGGCATGAGGAAGTTGAACAACACCAAGCGACACCAGTGTCAGGCCGGCCAGTCGTGTCAGGGCCTGTACGCCGGCGCGCCGCTTGAGGAGCAGGCGAAGGCCGTGGCCGCTGCGGCCTCGATTTTCACCGGCTTCTACGAAGACGGATCGTTCACCCGCTTCCGCGAACTGGCCGTCTCGTACTCGATGCCGACCAAGTGGGCCAAAGCCCTTCGTGCCGAACGGTGGAACGTGGTCCTCACCGGCCGGAATCTGGGGGTGTGGACGCCGTTCACTGGCGTCGACCCGGAAACGACGGTTGGGAACAGCGATACGCGTGGTAACGAAGAGTTCTTCTCAACGCCGCCGATGCGCTACATCACGTTTCGGATGAACTTCAACTTCTGATCAGGCGATCTCACCGATGCAATTTCCTTCCGTGACTCGCCGCGTGATCCGACCGGCGAGTGCTATCTTGCTGGCCTGTGGCATCGCTGCGGGCTGTAGTACCAGTACCCTTGAAGTCATCGATCCTGACGTGTTGAACGTTGGGGACTACCAGACGGTGGCCGGGGCGACGCCGCTCCGACTCGGGGCAATTCAGGACTTCCAGAACGTCTTCTCGGGCAACTTGAATCTCGAGAGCGTGGTTGTCGTAACGGCAAACATTTCGGACGAGATCTACTCGACCGACACGTTCGACGATCGACTGTTCCCGAACCAGCGCGCCATGGTCGAGAACCTTCCGGCAATGGACGGGTTCTATCGGAACTTGCACCGCGCCCGTGAAGGTGCCACGCAGGCCATCCTCGTGCTCCAGAAGTTCGCGCCGACGCCTGTTCAGAACATCGGCGAACTCTACGCGCTCCGCGGTTTCACCGAGACGTTCTTTGCCGAGACGTACTGCTCTGGGGTACCGTTCTCCGGTCAGGTCGATGGCGTGGCGTTTTTCGGTGATCCGCAGACGACGGCGCAGATTTACACCCGTGCTCTGGCATCCTTCGACTCCGCGCTCGCTTCGGCCGGCACAGACACGAAGGTGCAGAACATGGCGAGAATCGGCCGCGGTCGCGTGCTGCTGAACCAGGGGCAATACGCTCAGGCGGCGACGGCCGTGGTTGGCGTTCCAACCTCGTTCAAGTATCTGACCGCCCATTCGACATCGAGCTTACGTCAGGAGAATGGTGCGTGGAACGCCCTGTCGATCGCGAATTCGCGGTACGCAATCGTCAACCGCGAAGGCGGCAACGGCATTGACTGGCTTCGCACGCCGGCCGATCCACGCATCCCGTGGACCCCGTCCACGCGGGTCGGCTTTAACGGCACCAGCACGAATCTGCCCACGCAGGGCAAGTATGCGCGTATTGGCTCGGTGGCGGTGGCCGAAGGCATCGAAGCTCGGTTGATCGAGCTCGAGGTACAGTTGCGTGCGGATACGCCGGCGGCCCGTGACGCCGTGTTCGCGGGCCTGAACACGCTGCGTTCCACCGGCATCACGCCGGCGATCGCGCCGTTGCCGGGCTCCGCTCCGATCACCCAGGCCGCTGCGGTGTCGCAGTTGTTCGAAGAGCGGGCGATCTGGTTGTACCTTACTGGTCACCGGCTAAGCGACTTGCGTCGACTGATTCGTCAGTACGGACGCACCGCCAACTCGGTGTTCCCCACGGGCAACCTGCCGTCGCCGTTGGCCGGCACGTACGGCAACGACGTGAATGCGCCGATCCCGTTCGACGAGCGGAACAACCCGAAGTTCAACGGCTGCCTCGATCGCAACCCGTAAGAACGGCGCGGTACAGCTGTGAAAAGGCCGCCGGTGCACTGTGCACCGGCGGCCTTTTCACAGCTGACGCCTACTCGCGCGAGACGCGTTACCGACCCGCGACGCCGCGGCCGATCTCAACCGCCTTGAATCCCGGCTCACCCCAGCCGATCACGAACACGCTGAATCCCTGTTTCATACGCATCTCGATGTCGGCGGCGCCGGCCGGATAACCACACGGCACGTTGAACTCTTTGCAGGCCGATAGTACC
>JANLVC010000019.1:0-17909 GCA_031363815.1 Gemmatimonadota bacterium | reverse complement strand
CGTGTCCATCGACTTCCGTCTCGTGCCCGACCAGCAGCCCAAGCGCATCTGTGAGATGGTTACGCGTCATCTCGGGTCGCTCGGGTATACGGTGGCCACCGACCCGAACGCCGCCGCCCGCAGCACCGATCGCGCCCATCTCGCGTACCTCGGCTGCGGCGGTGGTTATACCAGCGTGAGCGTGGCATCCACGCTGCCGTCGGTGCGCGCGGTGAAAACGCTGATGGGCCGCGCGTACGGCCGCGAGCCGTTCGTGATGCCGATGCTGGGCGGGTCGCTGCCGCTTTTTCACTTTGTCGAGCAGCTCGGTGCCACGGTGATCACCGTGCCCACCGTGAACGCCGACAACAGTCAGCACGCCCCCAACGAGAACCTGCGCATCGGCAATTTGTGGGACGCCATCGGGGTGATCGCCGAGCTGATGGCGGGATTGGGGCCGCTGTGGCCGGGCGGGGCGACGCCGGTGATCAAGTAGCGTGTTGCCCCGAAACCCTGATCGATCTACATTTCGTACAACGATATGCCGATCGATAAGAGAAACGGAGGTCGAATGGACGTGGTCACGATTTCGCCCAAGTATCAGGTGGTGATCCCGCGGAGCGTTCGCGAGCGGCTCCAGCTGGAGCCCGGGCAGAAGGTGCAGGCGATCGTGTACGGCGATCGCGTCGAGCTGATCCCACTGCGAACTGCGCGCAGTCTGCGCGGATTCGTGCGCGGCATCGACAGCCATGTCGAACGCGACTCCGATCGCGAGTAGGCGGACAGCATGGTCACTCGCGCCAAACTCAATGTGGTCGATTCGTCGGCGTGGCTCGCGTACTTCGCCGACACGCCAAATGCCGCCGCGTTTGCCGCTGCCATCGAAGACGAGCGGCGTCTCGTGACGCCGGCCATCTGCCTGCTGGAAGTGTTCAAGGTGATCGCGCGCCAACGCGGCGAAAGCGACGCGCTCCAGGCGGTCGCCGTCATGCAGCAGGGGCGTGTGGTCGATCTCGATGCGACGTTGGCCCTACGAGCGGCGTCGCTCGGGCTCGCACACAAGCTGCCGCTTGCTGACAGTATCGTGTACGCGACCGCGCACGAGTTGGGGGCGACGGTGTGGACGCAGGACGCCGACTTCGAGGGGCTTCGGGGTGTCGAGTACGTCCCGTCGCCTCGGTAGTGCACGTCCACCCTACCCCGCGCCCTTCTCGCGTACCTCGGCTGCGGCGGCGGTTCTACCAGCGTGAGCGGGTCGCTGCCGCTCTTTCACTTTGTCGAGCAGCTCGATGCCACGGTGATCACCGTGCCCACCGTGAACGCCGACAACAGTCAGCACGCGCCGAACGAGAACCTGCGCATCGGCAATTTGTGGGACGCCATCGGGGTGATCGCCGAGCTGATGGCGGGACTGGGGCCGCTGTGGCCGGGCGGGGCGACGCCGGTGATCAAGTAGGGCGCGTCTACCCCGCGCCCTTCCCCATCCGGCACCCAGTGTGTCGGGGTGGCCGTGTACGCCGTTCCCGCGCACGCCGCCGTGGCGCGGTCGTTTGGATTCTCTTGAGGGCATCGCTCCCCAAGTGATGCGCGGCGGTGCAGAGTTCCCCAATGCACAGTCCTCACGATCCGGCGCACTTTCCGGCCAGCACGGAAGACCTGCTGTATTCCGACTATCGGAAAACAGAGGAGCTGGGCACGCTCCGGCAGGTGGCTCGCGCACTGGCCGCCGAAACGAACTCCCAAAGCGTGCTGCAAACGCTCTGCGAGCTTTCTATGGTGAGTGGACGGGCTAGTGGCGCGTCAGTGGCCGAATTAAGTGGCGATAATGGCGTGTATGTAGCCTGCGCCGGCCGAACGAACGACCTGCTCTCCATGACCTTTCCGCTCGATGGCACGATCACGGGGCGCGTCGCCAACGAGTTGCGTGCCATCACGATCCTGTCCTATCAGGCCAGCTCGCCATTTTTTGCCGAACTGCTGCCCCGGCTGGGAGTCGGGCCGATGTTGCTGCTGCCGCTGCTGGCCAACGGCCAGCTGTTTGGCGTGCTCTCGATTACTCGAGATACCGGTCACCCGCAGTTTGACGAGACCGACGAGGAGCGGCTCTGGGTCATGGCCGACCTAGCCGCGCTGGCGCTCTGGAAGGCCCGATTGCTGGAAGACGCCCGGTCGGCCGATGCCGCAAAAACCAGCCTTTTAGCGACACTATCGCACGATCTTCGCACTCCTTTAACGGCACTTGAGGGGTACAGCGAGCTGTTGGAGGATCAGATCCTCGGTCCACTGTCGCCCGAACAGCAGGACGTGGTGATGCGCCTGCGCACCGTGGGACGGCACCTCGGCGCCCTCATCGAGGACATTCTCACCTATGCCTCGCTCGAAGCCGACCGGCTCACGGCGCGCAACGCCACCGTCGGCGTGCCTGAACTGCTCGATTCCCTTCACCCCTTCATCGAACCACTGGCTCGCGAAAAGGGGATCGAATTTTCGATCGAACTCGAACCGGCGCTGCCCGCGCTGCACACCGACGAGGCGCGGGTTCGGCAGATTCTGCTCAATCTCTGCCAGAACGCCGTGAAGTTCACTGAAAATGGCGCGCTGTCCGTGCGGGTATCCCGTGGGTCCCCGTTGGCCGATGGAGCCGCCACGGTTCGCTTTGCCGTGCGCGACACCGGCATCGGGATCGAGCCCACCGACATGCAGCGCCTTTTTCGCCCCTTCTCACAGATCGAGAACGTGCCGGCCGGTCGGCACCGGGGTACCGGACTGGGGCTCTACATCGCGCGACGACTGGCGACCATGTTGGGCGGGCGCATCGAGGTCGTGTCACGCCCCGGTGAGGGGTCGGTGTTCACCCTCGTCCTGCCGGTCACGCACTGATCGACAACGGATCGACACACGGAGGGCGGCCCTCACCTGTGTCTTCGCTAACCCGACATTACATTCGAACGTTATGACCGCTGCCATCACGAGCGTTTTCAACGACGGCATTTTTGCCGAGCAATTCGAGCGTTATCGTCACGACCCCGCCAGTGTGGACGAGACGTGGCGCCAATACTTCCGCATCGCCGAGTCGCTGTTTGGACAGCCTTCGGCCGTGCCTGCGGCTTCGCCTGCGGCCGCGCCGGCGGCGGCACCGTCCGGTGGCGCGACGTACGACGTCGCTTTCCTCCGGAAAGTGGCGGCCGCCGCGTCGCTGCAGCAGGCCATCCGTAGCTACGGCCACTATGCCGTGCAGCTCGATTCGCTCGGTACGCCGCCTCCGGGCGCCGAGGATTTGAGCCCGGCATTCTGGGGGCTGACCGACGCCGATTTGCAGGAGATTCCCGGCGCCGCGCTTGGTGACGATCGCTTTGCCACGGCCGCCGACGCCATCGCGCGCAAGCGGGACGTGTATGCGGGCCGCATCGGCTATGAAGTGTGGCATCTCGAAGTCGACGAAGAGCGCGAGTGGTTCGTTCGCGCGTTTCGCGACGGCGTGCTTACGCGGCCCCTTACACCCGAAGAGAAGAAAGACGCGCTCCGTCGCCTGAATCAGGTGGACGGACTTGAGCGCTTTCTCGGGCGCGTGTATCAGGGCTACAAGCGCTTCTCGGTGGAAGGCACCGACACGCTGATCCCGATGCTCGACGAAGTGATTCTCGCGTCGGGTCGCTCCGGGGCGCGGGAAATCGTGATCGGTATGGCGCATCGCGGTCGACTGAACGTGATGACGAACGTGATGGGCAAGCCGTTCGAGACCCTGTTCGCCGAGTTCGAAGGCCTGCACGATCAGGCCGACGAAAACGCAACCGGCGACGTGAAGTACCATATGGGGTTCATCGGCACCCGTGATGTGGACGGCAAGACCATAACGCTGCGCTTGGCGCCGAATCCGTCGCACCTCGAAGTGGTGAACCCCGTGATCGAAGGCGTGGTGCGCGCGTTGCAGCGCGTGCCGGGCCGATCGGGCGAGCGCGATGAACTCGCGGTGGTGCCGGTGGCCATTCATGGTGACGCGGCGTTCCCGGGCGAAGGCATCGTGGCCGAAACGCTCAACATCTCGCACCTCAATGCGTACCGCACCGGCGGCACGATTCACATCATCGTGAACAATCAGGTCGGTTTCACCACCGACTCGACGGATGCGCGCTCCACGCACTACGCGTCGGATCTCGCGAAGGGCTTTGAGATGCCGATTTTTCACGTCAACGCCGACGATGCGCAGGCGTGCATCACGGCGGCGCGTCTGGCGTGCGCGTACCGCGCGACGTTCAGAAAGGACGTGCTGATCGACCTCGTTGGCTACCGTCGTCACGGCCACAACGAAGGCGACGAGCCGATGTACACGCAGCCGGTGCGCTCGGCGCAGATTCGCCGGCACCCTACGGTGCCGCAAGTCTGGGCGGCCCGTCTCGTCACCGAAGGCGTGCTCACCGAAGCGGAGGCCGCGGCGATTGAACAGGCCGTGTCGCAGAACTACGCGGACGTGCATGCGCGTTTCAAGCAGTCGCTGCTGGGAAGCGAGACGCACGCGCCGTGGCCCGCCGAGCCCGTGGCTACGCCAAAGGCGGTCGCCACCAATGTGCCCACGGAAAAGCTGCAGTACGTGAACGAAGCGCTGCTCACGTGGCCGGCGGATCTCAAGCCCAACCCGCGCCTGGCCAAGCAGCTTGAGCGTCGTCGTGAGACACTGGGCGAACAGGGTGGCATTGAGTGGGGGCACGCCGAGGCCCTGGCGTTTGGCACGCTGCTTATCGACGGCATGTCGGTGCGCCTCACGGGTCAGGACGCAGAGCGCGGCACCTTTTCGCACCGTCATGCGGTGCTCAGCGATAGCGAGAACGGGCGCAAGTACGTGCCGCTCGCCAATCTCCCGGGAGCCAAGGGCGCGTTCGAGATCTTCAACTCGTCGCTGTGCGAAACGGCCGTGATGGCCTTCGAATACGGATTCAGTACGGTGGCCACCGACGCGCTGACGCTGTGGGAAGCGCAGTTCGGTGATTTTGTGAACGTGGCGCAGCCAATCATCGACCAGTTCATCGTGGCCGACCGTGCCAAGTGGGGACAGGACAGTGGCGTCGTTCTGCTGCTGCCGCACGGGTACGAAGGTCAGGGACCGGAGCATTCCAGCGCGCGTCTCGAGCGGTTTCTGCAGCTGTGCGCCGAAGACAACCTCACGGTGGCCTACTGCAGCACACCGGCGCAGTACTTTCACCTGCTGCGTCGGCAGGCGCTGCGGAAGTCGCGTCGTCCGCTCATTTGCATGCAGCCGAAGTCGCTGCTTCGTTTGCCGCAGGCCGCGTCGAAGCTCAGCGACTTGTCGCAGGGCGGCTTCCAGCCGGTGATCGACGATCCCCTCGCGTCGCAGCATCGCGACGATGTACGTCGCATCGTGTTCTGCACCGGCAAACTGTACTACGACATGTCGCTCGCGGCCACGCGCAACCCGAATGTGGCGCTGGTGCGTGTTGAAGAGCTGTATCCGTGGCCGCACGAAGAGATCGTGCGCATCATGGATCTGTATCCGGCGATCGAACAGGTGGTGTGGGCGCAGGAAGAGCCTAAAAATCAGGGCGCGTGGACATACGTGCAGCCGCGTCTGCGGGCGTCGGCCGGGGCGTCGGTCGGCGTGCGCTACGTGGGTCGTCCGGAGCGCGCGAGCCCGGCCGAGGGCTACATGGATGCGCATCAGGCTGAGCAGGCGCGCATCATTGCCATGGTTATGGATACCGGAGAAGTGGCGGTGGAGCGTTCGGCGGTGCCGGTGGGGCAGTGAAGGCGCTTCGGCGCACCCCAATTCACCACGTCATGATGAGCGCCGCGGCTGTTGCCGCGGCGCTCGTCGTTGGTGGCCGCACACTGTTCGCGCAGCATGTAACACTTGATCGCGGCGCCGCGGCGCTGGGCTCCACCCTCGCCGGCCTGGGCACCACCGGGCGCGTGCTTACCGTGGCCGCACACCCCGACGACGAGGACACGCCGATCCTCGCGTGGCTCGCCAAGGGCCGTCATGTGGAAACCGCGTACCTGTCGCTCACGCGTGGCGACGGCGGACAGAATTTGATCGGCAACGAACTTGGCGAAGCGCTTGGGGCGATCCGTACGCAGGAGCTGCTCTCTGCGCGCCGCATCGATGGCGGCCGTCAATACTTCACACGCGCCTACGACTTCGGTTTCAGCAAGAATGCCGAGGAGACGTACACGCACTGGCCCAAGGATTCAATTCTCGGTGACGTGGTGCGTGTGGTGCGCGCGTTCCGACCGCACGTGATGGTGGCCTTCTTCAGTGGCACGCCGCGCGACGGACATGGGCATCACCAAGTGTCGGGATTGTTGGCGCGCGAAGCGTACGATTTCGCCGCCGACACGGTGCGGTTTCCGGTGCAGGGGTTCGGATTACCGTGGACGCCGCAGAAGTTCTACCGCAGTGCGCGACAGACACCGGATTCGGCCACGTTGCGGGTGAACGTGGGGGAATACGACGCGCTGCTGGGGCGCAGCTACTACGAAATCGCGGCCGAGAGTCGGTCGCAGCATAAGAGCCAAGGATTCGGCGTGCTGCAGCGGAAGGGTACGATTTTGGGGTACCTGTCGCGTGAGGCATCGCGCGTCGTACCGGAAAACGCGCGCCTCGAGCAGTCGCTATTCGATGGCATCGATACCACGTGGACGGCGCTGCGGGCCACGCTTCCGGCCACGGCGCAGCCGGTGCTCGACTCGGCGCTGCGCACGATCGTGTCGGCGCGCCGCGCGTACCGGGCCGATGATCCGTCGCCGATCGTGACGCCGTTGGCATCGGCGCTACGGCAGCTGCGTGATGTGCGCAACGCGAGCGGCCGCGGCCCCGGCCTGCTGATTGCTGGTCGTCCGGGCGCGCCGTCAAGTGTGTTGCGACGTTCGCCCGATGAAGCGCCGCCAGCGTTGTGGGATGCCCTCGCGACCACGATCGATCGCGCCGAACGCGCGCTGGTGCTGGCGGCGGGTGTGGCGATAGAAGCCACCGCGCCGCGCGCAACGTTCCCGGTGCGCGAGTCGGTGAAGCTGGCAGTGAATGATTCGTTGCCGGTCACGATTACGGTGTTCAATCGTGGACGCGCGCCGGTGCAATTGCTGAACGCGTCAGTCGCGGGCCTCGGGCTGCGGCCTGGTGAAGTGGGCGACGTGGCGATCAGCCCGGACAGCGCGGCGGTACTCACCCGCTGGGCGGTGGCGTTTCAGGCGAACTCGCCGTGGTGGCGTGCGTTCGGGCGCCAGCAGCAGGACTGGTTCCAGGCGCCGATCGACGCCCGCACCGAAGCGCAACAGCAGGAACAGCGCGCCACGACGGTGCAGGCGCGACTTATCATCGCGGGTGAAAACGTGACCGTGAACGAGTCGGTGGTCTATCGGTTTGCCGATCCGATCAAGGGCGATCAGCAGGTGCCGGTGTCGGCCGTTCCCGGTATCACGGTGAATCTCGGCAGCACGATGGAGTATATCCGCGCGGGCGTACCGGTCGAGCGGCTCGTGCCGGTGCGAATCCAGTCGTCGTATCCGCACGACGCAAAGGTCACGGTGAAGCTGGAGCTACCCGAAGGGCTCAAGGCCGACTCTGTAGAGCGCGAGCGTACGCTGGGCCCCGACGGCACCACGATGCTCACCTTCCGTGTGCGCGGAACGGTGAAGGCGGGCCGCTTGGAACTGGTTGCACTCGCATTGCACGACGGCGCGATGAGCACGAGGAGCGTGTTCACCATTCAGTACGACCACATCACGCCGATGCGCTTGTACGGCGCGAGCGGGATGTACCTGTCGGCGGTGACCGTGAAGCTTCCACCACGGGCCCGCGTGGGCTACGTGAAGGGCGTGGGTGACACGGGACTCGAAGCACTCGAGCAGCTCGACATCGCCGTCGAGAAAATCGAACCTTCCATGCTCGGCAGCGCGGACCTTTCACGTTTCACGAGCATCGTGGTCGGTCCGCGTGCGTACGAAGCCAGCGACGTACTGGTGCGCAACAATGCGCGCCTGCTCGACTACGCGAACAAAGGCGGCACACTGGTTGTGCAGTACGGCGCGCAGGACATGAACGCGTTCCCGGGCGTCGTGCCGTACCCCATGCAGTGGAGCCGCCCGGCCGCGCGCGTGACAATGGAGCAGGCACCGGTCACCGTGCTGCAGCCTACGCACCCGTTCCTCGTTGGCCCGAATCGCATGGGTGCCGCCGACTGGGCCGACTGGGTGCAGGAACGCACCACGTACATGCCGAGTACGTTCGACAAACGCTACACACCGCTGCTGACGATGAACGATCCGAATGAGCCCGCGCAGCAGGGCGGCTTGCTCGTGGCCCCGCTGGGCAAGGGACGTTATGTGTACGTCACGCTGGCGCTGTTCCGACAGCTGCCGAACGGTGTGCCGGGCGCGGCGCGGATACTGGCGAATTTGGTGAATGGGGCGCCGGCGGTGGTGCAGACAAAGAGGTAGGGCCGAAGGCTTTCGTTACTCCGACCTCCTTACTCCCTCCTGCTACCTAGGGAGTTTGCAGTTTCCGGTCCCCAAGACTCAGCACCGTACCAACGACCACCACCACCACCGCCCCGATCACGTTGTGCCACAGAAAGCTTATACTCGGCACACCGAACGACACGGCAGCCACGGCGGCCATACCGCTTAGCAGGCCCACGAACGCGCCGAACGCGCGGGTGCGCGGGATCATGGCGAGAATGAACACGCCCAGGATCGAGCCGTAGAAGAACGACCCGAAGCGGTTCACGACTTCGATCAGTGACCCGAGGTTGGCGGCGTACACGGCTACCACGCAGGCGAATACACCCCAGAGCGCGGTGGCGGCCTTCGACACGAACAGAAAATGCGCGTCGCTGCCTTCTTTCTTGAACCATCGCTGATAAAAGTCCACCACGGATGCCGTGGACAGCGAGTTCAGTTCCGCGGCCACGCTCGACATGGCGGCGGCGAGCACGGCGGCGAGAAAAATGCCGGCGAAGCCGAGCGGCAGCTGGTCGAGCACGAAGCGCGGGATGATGTAGTTCACGTCGCGCGACGCTTCGCCCGTCACGCGGCCGGCCGCAGCCAACGCGTCTTTGCGCACCACGTTCACCGACGAGTCGGCGCTGCGAAACGCGAGCAGCGCGCTCGTGGTCGCGGCCTCGGCGCCGTTGTCGATATCGGTGGACGCCTGACGCGCGGCTGCCGTGCGCTTCGAGAGGGCCGTAGAGTAGCGCGCCTCGAGTGCGGCGAACGTGGCGGGCTCTTTCTGCTGCACCTGTACGCTGTGCTGCGGATTGAACAGCATCGGTGCCGGCGTGAACGTGTAGAACAGGAACACCAGCACACCAATCAGCAGGATCAGCGCCTGCAGCGGGATCTTCCAGTAGGCGCTCATGAGCAACGAGCTGCGGGCCTCGTTTACCGACTTGGCGGCCAGGTAGCGCTGCACCTGACTTTGATCGGTGCCGAAGTACGACAGCATGAGGAACGTGCCGCCCAGGATACCCGACCAGAAGGTGTACGTCTCCGTCAGGCTGAATGAGAAATCGAAGACGCGCAGTCGGCCGGTAGCGCCGGCGATTTCGAGCGCGTTGTCGAGCGGGACGGGCATGCGAATAATGAGCACAACCACGATCGCGATCAGCGCGCCCACGATCACGAACATCTGCTTGACGTCAGCCCAGGTGACCGCTTGCACACCGCCCAGCACGGTGTAGATAACCGTGGGAATGCCGATCAAGGCCACACACCAGCCAATGTCCCAACCAAAAATTGCGGACAGCACCACGCTGGGGGCGGCGATGATCGTGCCGCAGGACATGCCGCGTGACAGCAGGAACAGGAAGCTGGTGAGTGACCGCGTTTTCGCGTCGAAACGCTTCTCGAGGAACTCATAGGCCGTGTAGACCTTGGCGCCGTGCAGGAACGGCACGATGGTCACCCCGAGGATGACCATGGCAATCGGCAGTCCGAAGTAGAACTGGATAAAGCGCAGCCCATCGGTCGCGCCTTGTCCGGTCGTGCCGATGAGGGTCACGGCCGAGAGCTGCGTCGCCATGACCGAAAGACCGACCGCCCACCACGGAAGGCTTCGGTTGGCCAGGAAGTAGCCTTCGATGTTGGTGGTGCCGCGCGTTCGCCGCAGGCCGTCGACGACCACGACCGCGAGGTACACCGCGACGATGGTCCAGTTGATCCAATGCATAGCGGCTCAGGGCGTAGGCAGGGTGTACCGCGCTTGCAGGTACCAGAGCAGCGCCAAGGTGACGGCCTGCATGAGCAGGACCCGCCGGAGCGTCGAGCGAAACGAGGGAGACATGGCCTTAACCTACTGGTCGAACAGGGATCACGCTGCCCAGTATATGAGCGAAGGCGGACTTCCCCTTTGACCGTTGGGGCCAATCGTCGCTAGCGTTGTGAGAGCAGAACGCACGGAAGTCCTGAATGGCGGAGCGCCCCGATATGCGACTACGCCGTCGTGTGTGGGTCGCGGTTACAGGCGAGCGGCGAGACAATGGCTGAACTCAGTTCGACCGACCAGTTGGGATCTGTCGTGCCCCACGCGCTCGATCCGGCGCGTGCCGCGGCATTGCTGGAGGCGCTGCCGTCGGCTGCCGCGCTGTTTTTGCGTTCGGGGATGCTGTACGCCGTGAACACGCTTGGGCGCGAACGGTTCGTCGTCGATGCCCGCGCCCCGTTGTCGTCGCAGTCGTGCGCCGTGGTGCTCTTGCCGTTGGGATCGGCCGGTTCGGCGCTGCTGCACCGCGTGGCGGCGGGTGAAACGCTGGCCGCGCAGCGTGTGACACTCGGTCGCGAGGGGCGCGTCGTCGATGTGCGCGCGGTGCCCTTCGACAACGAGTTCCTGCTGCTTACCGCGACCGAAGCGGCGGCGCGCGACGAAGCGCCGGCCGAGGCGGTGCGCGTGGCGCGCGAGCTCTCGGCGTTGCTGGCGCTCACGCCTTCCGCCGTGCGGATCACCGACGTGGCGGGGCGAATTCTGCAGTCGAACGGTATGGCCGACCGTGAGCATCCCACGCGACAGCCCGCCACCGTGCGCGAGCTGTGGGAGTGCGATGCGCCGCACGATATCGCGAACAAACGCCCCCTCTCGTTTCTCGATGCGCCGGCCATGCGGGCGCTCGCCGGCAACGAGGTGCGTGGTCAGCGACTCGAAGTGCGTCGGCTGGGGGCGCAGCGCGTGATCGAGTCCTTTGCCATGCCGATCCGCAACGAGCAGCAGGAAGTCGCCGGCGTCGTCCTGCTCGACTGTGATGTGACGGAGAGCGAGCAGTTTGAGCGGCAAGTTGAAGAACGCTCGCGCGCCTTCATCGCGTCGCAAGAGGATCGGCTGAGCGAGCGTCTTCTGACTGCCGTCGGACAGCTGGCCGCCGGCGTGATGCACGATGTGAACAACGCGCTCAACCCGATCATGGCGGCGGCCTACCTGCTGCGGCACCACGCCGAATCGCCGGATGCAGTGCGCGATTACGCCGACCGCATTCAGAAGGCGGCCGAGATCGGTGCGGCGACGGCATCGCGCGTGGGTCGCTTCATTCGCCAGGAGCCGGTGCATGCCGGCGGCGACGAAGCGCTCGACCTGTCCGGGCTGGCCGAAGAGGTGCTCGATCTCACCGAGCCGATGCGCTTGCGTCGATCGAGCGACGCCCGTGAAGTCCGGATCATCCGTGAGTTCGCGCCCACGGTCAGCACGCGCGGGCTCCCCGGCGAAATACGCGAAGCGCTGCTCAATCTCGTGCAGAACGCGATCGATGCCATGCCCGACGGCGGCGTGCTGACCGTGCGCACCTTCGAGGAAGGCGGCGACGCCTGTCTCGCGATCGGCGACACCGGTGTGGGTATGAGCGCCGATGTGCGGGAGCGGGCGTTCGAGCCGTTCTTCACGACCAAGGGCGTGAAAGGCTCAGGGTTGGGGCTGGCCGAGGTGTACGGCATTGCCCGTCGGCACCGTGGCACGGCCACCATTTCGTCGGTGCCGGGATGCGGCACCGAAGTGACCCTGCGACTGCCGCGGGCCGTGGGAACGGATCCACGAGCTGCGGCCCCAGACGCGGCGCCACAGGTGGTGGTCCCGAAGCACATTTTGGTGGTCGAGGACCACGATGACGGTCGCGAGTTCCTGCGGCGCATCCTTGAGGCCGATGGACACTGGGTGGACGCGGTGGGAACTTGTGTCGAAGCCAAGGAAAAACTCGCGTCCAGCGCCGGAACCCCGTACGATCTCATGCTTACTGATGTCGGGTTACCCGACGGCAGCGGCTGGGACCTTGTGCGGTATGTCCGTCGCAAGGTGCCCGCCGTCCGGGTCGGGGTACTTACCGGCTGGGAACCCATTGCCGAGACCGGTGATTCCTGCGGGGCGGAATTTGTCCTTCGCAAACCGTTGCGCGCCACCGAATTGCAGACCCACATTGCGGGATGTTCCCCTCCCGCTTCTACAACCGAGTAAAGTCATGACGGAATTGCCGTCGACCATCCGCGTGCTGGTGGCCGAAGACAACGCCCTCGATCGATCGACACTGGTCGACCTCCTGGTCGCGCTTGGCCACATGGTGGTCGCCGAAGTCGAGAGCGGCACGGAAGCTATCGAGAAGGCGCAGCAGTTCACGCCAGACGCGGTGCTGCTCGACATGCACATGCCGGGCGCCAGTGGCGTTCAGGCGGCGGAGGAGATTGCCGCGGCGCTGCCCGGCACGGCAGTCGTGCTGATCACCGGCGATCTGTCGCTCACCTTGAGCTCGGCCGACGTGCTGCGCAGCACGGCGGTCGCCCTGCTGCCCAAGCCGACGCCGCCCACCGCGCTCGATGCCACGTTGCGCATGGCGGTCACGCGTGCGCGCGAGCTGCTGTCGGCTCGTCGCGAAGCGGCGGAAGCCAAGGCGCAGCTCGAAGAGCGCAAGCTGATCGAACGCGCCAAAGGCATTCTCATGCGCCGCACCGGCAGCAGCGAACCGGAAGCCTATCGCATCATGCAGCGCAGCAGCCAGGATCGCTCGGTGCGCATGGTCGATATCGCGCGCGCCGTCATCGAGAGCGAACCTGGCATGAAGGTGTAGTCAGGAAATCGGCTTGCCCGCGTTGGGGCCGGCCACCTGCTTCACCAGTTCGTACAGGAAGTCGAGTCCGTCGTAGAAGCTTTTTACACGCAACTTCTCGTCGCGCCCATGCGCGTTGGTTTCGCCGGGCGACGAGAAGATGCCGCTCACGCCGTAGGTGGGGATGCCCACGGCGCGCAGTCGATAGCCGTCCGTGGCCCCGGTGCTCATCGTGGGAATCACGGGCACGCCGCCGAACATTTTGTTCGTGAGTTGCGTGGTCGCCTGCAGCAACGTGGCATTGATCGCACCAGGAGGGCCGTCTTTGCGGTCTTCGCGTGCGCCCGTGAGCTTCACCGTCGCATCGCCAATGATGCGCTCGAGCGTGGCCTTCACCTGCGAGCCCGTGCTCGTGGGCGCGATCCGGCAATTCACATTGGCGGTAGCCGTTTGCGGCAGCGCGTTGTTGGCGTGCCCGGCGGCGAGTCGCGTGGCCACGCACGTGGTGCGCAGCATCGAGGCGTAACGCGGGTCGGTGGAGATGATGCGGGCGGCCGCGGTGTCCAGCGGATTGGCCACCAGCGCCTTCATCGCGGCGGCGATCGATGGCATTTCCACCTTCGCCGTCTGCGCAAAGAACGGACGCGTGACCTCGTTCAGCTCAACGGGGAACGTGTACTGCTGAACGCGCGTGAGGGCCGACGCCAGCGAGTAAATCGCGTTGTCTTTGCGCGGCACACTGGAATGACCGCCGGTGTTGAGCACGGTCAGCGTGAAATCGGCGTACACCTTCTCCGCCGCCTGAATCGAATGGAAAAGCGGCTTGTCGTCCTGCAGCGTGCCGCCGCCCCCTTCATTGATCGCATACTCGGCGTCGATCAGCTCGCGACGATTCGCAATCAACCAGCTCACGCCGTTCTCGCCTCCACCCTCTTCGTCGGCCGTGAGCGCGAGAATGAGATCGCGCTCCGGCACCCAGCCTTCCTTTTTGTAGCGCAGCAGGTTGGCGGTAAGGATGGCCGCCATCGACTTGTCGTCCGCCACACCGCGTCCCAGGAAGTAGCCGTCCTGTTCGGTCATCGTGAACGGATCACGCGGCCAGTCGCTGCGGATCGCGGCCACCACGTCGAGGTGGGCCAGCAACAAAATCGGCTTGCCGCGACCCTTGCCGCGGTAGCGGACGACCAGATTCTGCTTGGTCAGGGCGCCAGCGGGGCCCACCAGGGCGATATCGCCAGCCGGGAAGCCCGCAGCCTTGAAGCGGGCCGCAACGGCCTGGGCGGCCTTGGTGACGGATCCGACGGAGTCGACCGTGTTGATCTCCACCATCTCCTTGTAAATCGCGCGCGCATCCTGCTGCGCCGGCGTGAGCGTGGTCGGGGCGCCGGGCGCCTTCTGAAGGATCTGGGCCGAAAGCGCCAGCGGGATGGCCAGCGAGAGCGCGGTCGAGACCGCGACGGCCAACGGGGAACGACGGAGCGGGGACATGATCGAGACGGCTCCAACGGCGAAAACGTGAGGGACGGAACGCACCGTGATGGCGCGGGCCGGTCTTGGTCAAGCTATAGCGAAATCGAGCGCGCGGCGCTCAACAGGACCGGCGTGGACTGCGTAAGTTGCAACGACCGTTGGTTCATACCGGACACGCCTGTGGGCTGTCCGCGTCCCCTCCCGCCCTGCTCATGATCTGCTCATGACACGCTCCCGCCGCGATTTCCTCAAGGCAAGCGCCGCCGTGGCTGCCGGCGGCTTGGTCGCTTCGCGATCGGCCTCCGCCTTGGCCCCCTCCGGCGCCCTGATCGCCGCTCCCGGCCTCATCTCGTCCGATATGCCGTCGGCCGGCGATCCCGCCATCAAGGCCCTCATGCAGGCGGCGCTGGATGTCGCCAAGTCGGGCGGGGCATCCTACGCCGACGTCCGCGTGGCGGCCCGTCGCCAGCAGAACGTGAACACGCGTGACCGCATCGTGCAGGGTGTAAGCGACACCGACACGTTCGGACTCGGCGTGCGCACGCTGGTGGACGGCGCGTGGGGCTTCGCCGCCACCAGCCGTCTCGACAAGGACTCGGTGGCCAACGCCACCCGCGCCGCGCTCGAACAGGCGCGGGCCAATCGCGCCAGTCAGTTGCGCCCGGTGCAGCTCGCGCCAACGCCCGGCAATCAGGTGGGCGAGTGGAAGAGCCCCATCGAAATCGATCCGTTCACCGTGGCCATCACCGACAAGGTGGCGCTGCTGCTGGCCGCCAATGAGTCGGCGCTCAAGGTCAAGGGCATTCGGAACGTCACGTCGAGCATGTTCTTCCTGCGCGAAGAGAAGTCGCTCATGACGAGCGACGGGTCGTTCCTCGTGCAGACGATCTATCGCACGTCGCCGAGCATGTCGATCACGGCGGTGTCGCCCGACTTCTCCGATTTTCAATCGGTGGACAGCAGCGAGATCGCGCCGATGGGCCTGGGCTACGAATGGGTGATCAACTCGAAGATGGCCGAGCGCGCGCCCAAGTGGGCGGAACTGGCCGTCCAGAAGTTGAGTGCGAAGCCGGTGGAGCCGGGCCGTTATGACCTGCTGCTGCATCCGTCGAACTTGTGGCTGACCGTGCACGAAGTGATCGCGCACCCCACCGAGCTCGATCGCGCGCTCGGCTTCGAAGCCAACTACGCCGGCACGAGCTTCATTGCGCCGCCCGCGCAGGTGCTCGGCAAGCTGCGCATCGGGTCGGATTTGTTGAACGTGGTCGGTGATCGCGAGCAGAAGGGATCGCTCGGAGCCATCGGCTGGGACGACGAAGCGGTGAAGCCGGTAAAGTTCGACATCATCAAGAACGGTGTGTTCGTGGACTATCAGACCACGCGCGAGCAGGCCACGATGATGAGCGATTATTACAAGAGTGTCGGCAAGCCGGTGCGCTCCTACGGCTGTTCCTACGCGCAGAGCTGGGCCGATGTGCAGTTCCAGCGCATGCCCAATGTGAGCATGGTGCCGGGCAACAATGACGACACGTTCGACAGCATGATCGGCAAGATGGACAAGGGCATCGCGATCGTGGGCGATGGTTCGTTCTCCATCGATCAGCAGCGCTACAACGGGCAGTTCGCCGGCCAGGTCTTCTACGAAGTGAAAGGTGGCAAGATCGTCGGTCAGCTCAAGGACGTGGCGTACCAGTTCCGCACGCCTGATTTCTGGAAGTCGCTCAAGGCCATTGGCGGCCCCAAAAGTTACGAGCTTGGCGGCGCGTTCGGTGATGCCAAGGGTCAGCCGGGCCAGTCAAACTCCGTGAGCCACGGCTGTGTGCCGTCGCTCTTTCAGCAAACGAACATCATCAACACCGGGAGGAGAGCGTGAGTGACTTCGGCCCCCGTTCTCTGTATGCCTCCGCGAACGCGCCAGCGGGCATCCTCACGCGCGCTGAAGCGCAGGAGATCGCGCAACGCGCGCTGCGTCTCTCGCCGGCGGAAGAGACACGCGTTTCGATCAACAGTGCCGCGCGCGCGGACACGCGCTTCGCGCTGAATCAGGTCACCACGTCGGGTGAGAACCAGGATACGCAAGTCACGATTACGGCGTACTCGGGCAATCGTGCGGCAAGCGTGAACACCAACCGGCTTGATGACGCCTCGCTCGCCGCGGCGGCGAAGCAGGCGTACGAAATCGCCAAGCTGGTGCCACCCAATCCGGAGCGCATGCCGGAGCTTGGTGCGCAGACGTACCCGGCGGCGCGGGAGCGCGTGATCTCGTTGCCGTCGCCGACTGAACGGGCCGCTGCCGCGCAGATCGTGACCGCGCTGGCGCGTGCGAACGAGCTGATTGCCACGGGCTTCATTGAATGCCGCGCGTCGGCCACAGCGCTGGCGAACTCGAAGGGATTGTTTGCGTACGATTCGAGTTCGACGGTGACGATGACCACCACGGTGCGCTCGCCAGACGGCACGGGTTCGGGCTGGGCGTGCACCGATGGCAACAGCTTCTCCGATCTGGATCCGGCGCAGGTGGCCGCCACGGCGGTGCAGAAGGCGAAGGACTCGCGCAGTCCGGTGGCGATCGAGCCGGGACGCTATACCACGATCCTCGAGCCCACGGCCGTCGGCAATCTGGTGCAGCTGATCGCCAATGCCATGCAGGCGCGCTCCGCCGACGAAGGCCGCTCGTTCTTCTCGAAGCAGGGCGGTGGCAATAAAATCGGGCTCAAGGTCGTCGACGAGCGCGTTACGCTGCTGTCCGATCCGGCCGATTCGCCGAGCACCGGCGGCGGCTACGACGGCGACGGGATGCCGCTCGAGAAGGTCACCTGGATCGAGAACGGCGTGGTGAAGAACCTGAACTACGATCGGTTCTGGGCGCAGAAGCAGGGCGTGCAGCCCACGCGCTCGGGCGGCCGGTCGGCGCTTCGCATGCTCGGTGGTACGACGAGTGTGGCGGACATGGTGAAGAACACGGAACGCGGCATTCTGGTCACGCGCTTCTGGTACATCCGCGGCGTCGATCCACGCACGATCCTGTATACGGGGTTAACGCGCGACGGCACGTTCCTGATTGAGAACGGCAAAGTCACGCGCCCGATCAAGAACTTTCGCTTCAACGAGTCCCCGATTTTCTTCCTGAACAACCTGGAAGCAATGGGCCCGACCATCCGCATTAATGCGTCGGAAAACCTCGGCGCCGGTGGTGCCGTGTATATGCCGCCAATAAAGGTTCGGGATTTTACGTTTAGTTCGCTGTCGGATGCGGTATAGACTGCTGTAAGCTGCGGGATCGTTAACTGAAAACTCCCAAGTGAGCAGGGGGGAGGGTATCAGGAGGCCGGAAGCAGGGGGACGGCGCGCCGTTGGTGGTTCCTGGCCCCAGATAACCGCCCCCCAGCGGCCGAGGGAGTTCGCAGTTGCACGGTGTCCGGTGTAACCCCGCGT
>JANLVC010000171.1:0-82798 GCA_031363815.1 Gemmatimonadota bacterium | reverse complement strand
GCGACACGCTTCCCAGCGCATCAGGCTCGCCGCCTCGACCTCGATGTGCGCTTCGGCGATCGGAAACTGCACGCCCTGGTTCTGGCCGATCGGGCGACCGAATACGACACGGTCTTTCGCATACTTCGTGATGCGATCGATAAACCAATGCCCATCGCCAATACATTCGGCGGCGATCAGCGTCCGTTCGGCGTTCAGTCCGTCGAGGATGTACTTGAAGCCATCCCCTTCCTGGCCAATCATGTTCTCCGCTGGAATCTCCAGATTGTCGAAAAACAGCTCAGCGGTTTCGTGGTTGACCATGTTACGGATCGGCCGCACGGTCATGCCGTGGTCGATCGACGCTTTCAAGTCCACCAGGAACACCGACATGCCCTTGCTCTTCTTCGCGACGTCCGCCAGCGGCGTCGTGCGGGCGAGCAGGATCATGAAATCGGAATGCGGCACACGCGAGATCCAGACCTTCTGGCCGTTCACGATGTAACGGTCGCCGCGCCGGACCGCCGTGGTCTGGATGCCGGTCGTATCGGATCCCGTGGTCGGCTCGGTCACCGCCATCGATTGCAGGCGCCACTCGCCAGAGGCAATGCGCGGCAAGAACTGCTGCTTCTGCGCTTCGCTGCCGTGACGCAGCAGCGTGCCCATGTTGTACATCTGACCATGACAGGCGCCCGAGTTGCCGCCAGCGCGATTGATCTCCTCCATGATCACCGACGCTTCGGCCAGCCCAAGGCCCGAACCGCCGTACTCCTGTGGAATGAGCGCGGCCAGCCATCCCGCTTTGGTCAACGCCTCGACAAAGGCCTGGGGGTAGGCACGCTCTTCGTCGACCTTGCGATGATACTCGTCGGGAAACTCAGCACAGAGCGCGCGCACGGCGTCGCGAATGTCCTGATAGTCGTTGGGGGGTGTCATGAAATGTTCTCGTTCACTCGATGGTGGCTGACGCCTGCATGGCAAGCTGACGCTGATCGTCAAGGGCCCAGAGACGGTAGCTTGTTGCGCTGTCGGCGTGTCCGTGGATGCTGAACGGCGCGGTATCGAACAGGGGCCGCTGGGCCTTGAAGTTGAAGGTTTGCACCCGTGCCTCAGGTTTCTCGCGACGCAGCAGGTCCAACAACAAGGTGGCAATCAGCGGACCGTGCACGACGAGGCCGGAATAGCCTTCAACGTCGGTGACATAGCGACGGTCGTAGTGGATGCGGTGACTGTTGAAGGTCAGTGCCGAATAACGGAACAACAATACGGGGTCGGGAGTGATCACGCGGCTGAAGGCTGATGGCGGCACGGCTTGGGGCGCGGTCGGCGGGGCGTTGGCGCGGTCCGGCGTTGGCGCATCGCGATACACGATATCCTGGGCTTCACTGATCGCCAGACCGCGCGGGGTGTGGATGTCATGCTGCACGGTGATAAATACCAGCCGACCTGACGCACCGGATTTTTCCTGGACGTCGGCAACGCGCGACACGCGCCGGACCGCTTCACCAACGCGGGGCAGATGCGCGAACGTGAGCCGACTGCCCGCCCACATGCGTCGGGTCGGTCCCACCGGCGGCATGAACCCGCCAAGCGTTGGGTGACCATCGAGGCCGACGTCGCGCATGGGGGTGCGCGGCAGGAAGAACAGCCAGTGCCAGAGTGGCGGCAGGGCGTCTCCATCGCGCGGCGCGAGGTCATCGCGATCGAGCGTGGCCGACAAAGCCGCGATTGGCGCGGTGGTGATCGTGTCTTCCGCTACCTGCTCGCGACCGATCCAGTCGCGCAGGTTGACGTCCCCGGCGTTCTGCGGCATCACACCACCCCTGCCGCATGCAGTTCGGCGATGCGCGCACGGTCGCAGCCGAGTTCGGCCAACAGCGCATCGGTGTGTTCACCCAATGAAGGCACCGGGTCCATTCGCGCCTCGTAGCAATTGTTGTGTGCTGGAGGTCGGAGCGCCGGTATCGGCCCGGCTGGCGTTACCACCGTGGTCCAGCACGCGCGCGCCAGCAATTGTGGGTGCTGCCATAAATCGGCCGGACTGTTGATGCGGGCGGTGGCGATCTCCGCTTCCTGTAGTCGTGCCTCAGCTTCATGTACCGTGAGCGTGGCAAAGCAGGCGGTGATCTTGTCGTCGAGCAGCGCACGGTTCTGAGTGCGCACCGTGTTATTGCGGAAGCGCGGATCGTCGGCGAGCTGCGGATCGCCCAGCACGTCGGTGCAGAAGCGATGCCATTCGCGCTCGTTCTGGATGCCCAGCAACAGCAGCCGACCGTCGCCGGCCAGCACCGGACCGTACGGAGCAATGCTGGGATGCGACGCGCCGCTTCGCGGGGCAGACGCCTGCCCGTCGTGCGTGTAGTACATCGGATTGCCCATCCACTCGGCCAGCGTTTCCAGCATTGAGACGTCAATGTGTGAACCCTGCCCCGTGCGACCGCGCAACAGGAGGGCGTTCAGTACGCCGGCATACGCGTACATGCCAGCGCTGACATCGGCCGCCGAGAAGCCAGCGCGCGCCATCATCGCGCCGTCGCCCGTTGCAGCCACCAGTCCGGCTTCGGCCTGCACCAGCAAGTCGTAGGCTTTCCGGTCGCGGTAGGGGCCCACGTTTCCGTAACCAGAGATATCACAGACGATCAGTCTGGGATGCTGCTCGGTCAATTGGTTGAAGGAGAGGCCTAACCTTGCGGCCGCTCCCGGTGCCAGATTCTGCACGAGCACGTCGGCGCGTTCCAGCAGCGCGTTCACCAGCGGCCGCGCATCGGCGTGCTTCACATCCAAGGTCAGGCTTTCCTTGGAGCGGTTCGCCCACACGAAGTAGGACGATTGCCCCAGCACACGCGTATCGTACGTACGAGCAAAATCGCCGACCACAGGTCGCTCGATCTTGATCACACGGGCACCCTGATCGGCCAGGTGACGTGTGCAAATCGGCGCGGAGACTGCATGTTCCAGCGCCAGCACGGTGATACCATCCAGGGGACGTAAAGACATGATGGGGAGCTTAGGAGCAGAAACGATGCAGCGCTACCAGATGTACATCAATGGCCAATTCTCGGACGCCAACTCCGGAAAGTGGTTTGACAGCTACAACCCCTATACGGGCGACGTTTGGGGTCAGGTCGCACAGGGTAACGCGGACGATGTGCATCGCGCCGTCACGGCCGCGCACACGGCGTTCACGACCGGTCCGTGGCCGCAATTCACCGCCAGCCAGCGTGGGGCGTTGTTGCGCACGCTGGGCGACCTGATCGCGCGCGACGCCCGCAAGCTGGCGGAATTTGAAGTGCGCGACAATGGCAAGCTGATCGCCGAGATGGCGGCGCAGCTCAGCTACCTGCCGCAGTGGTACTACTACTATGGTGGCTTGGCCGACAAGGTGCAGGGAACGGTGATTCCGCTGGACAAGAAGGGGTACTTCAACTTTACACGGAATGAGCCGCGCGGCGTGGTCGCGGCCATTTCGCCGTGGAACTCACCGCTGCTGCTGAGCAGTTGGAAGATCGCGCCGGCGCTCGCTGCCGGCTGCACCGTGGTGCTCAAGCCGTCCGAGTTCACGTCGGCATCGTCACTGGAGTTCGTGAAGCTGGTTGCGGAAGCGGGATTCCCTCCTGGCGTCGTGAATGTCGTGACGGGCTTCGGCAGCGATGTTGGTGCGCCGTTGGTCGAACATCCACTCGTGAGGATGGTCGCGTTCACCGGTTCTGATACCACCGGGCGAGCCATCAATGAGCTCGCCGCCAGGCACTTCAAACATGTGAGTCTCGAGTTGGGCGGCAAGTCGGCCAACATTGTATTTGCTGACGCCAACCTTGACGATGCGGTGAACGGCGCGGTGTCTGGCATTTTTGCGGCCACTGGACAAACGTGCATTGCGGGATCGCGCCTCTTGCTGCAGGATAGCATTCACGATCAGTTCGTCGAGAAGCTCACCGCGCTGGCGCGCACCGCGCGCATGGGTGACCCCATGAGTCTGGATACGCAGGTGGGTCCGATTACCACGCGACCGCAATATGAGAAAGTGCTGCGCTACATCGATATCGCCAAGCAGGACGGCGCCGAGCTGTTGTTAGGCGGTGCGCCAGCCACTCGTCCGGAGTGCGGTAACGGCTGGTTCATCGAGCCTACAATTTTCTCGGGCGTCAAGAACACCATGCGCATCGCGCAGGAAGAGGTGTTCGGACCCATCCTGTCGATCATCCGGTTCACCGACGAAGACGACGCGGTGCAGATCGCCAACGACTCACGATTCGGTCTCGGAGCTGGCGTGTGGACCAGTGATATCGGACGGGCCTTCCGTATGTCGGAGCGCATTCAGGCCGGCACCGTCTGGGTCAATACCTATCGCGCGCTCAGTTATATGTCGCCGTTCGGCGGGTACAAGGACTCCGGGCTGGGTCGGGAGAACGGGATCGATGCAATTCGCGAATACCTGCAGGTGAAAAGCGTTTGGATCAACACTGGTGCCGCAAGCGCCAATCCATTCACGATGCGTTGAGATGCATATACACGAACGCACGACCGGCCGTGACGCGTTTCTGCGGCTCTTGATCGATGAGGGGGTCACCCATCTGTTCGGTAATCCCGGCACTACCGAGCTGGCGCTCATGGAAGCGGTCCCGCAATTCCCGCAGCTCACGTACGTGTTGGGGTTGCAGGAGTCGGTGGTACTCGGCATGGCCGATGGCTTCGCGCGCGCGTCGCACCGGCTCGCCGCAGTCAACTTGCACTGTACACCGGGCCTTGGTCATGCCATGGGTGCCCTGTATAGCGCGAAATTCTCCGGGTCGCCGCTGATCATCACGGCGGGACAGTACGAGATCGGCTATGGCCTGCAGGAACCGCTGTTGTATGAGCCCTTGGTGCCCATTGCGCAGCCACTCGTGAAGTGGGCCGTTGAGGTGACACGTGTTCAGGATCTGCCGCGCATCGTGCGACGCGCCGCAAAGATCGCGATGACGCCGCCCACTGGCCCCGTGTTCATCAGTCTGCCGGGCAACATCCTGGATGACGAGACGGAACTCGATTTCGGCAGTCGCACTCGCGTCGATGCCGCGACTCGACCCTCTGACGCGGCGTTGATTCACCTGGCGGATACGCTGCTCGCGTCAGCGCGGCCGGTGATCATTGCCGGTCGCGAACTGGCCAACCGTGACGCGTTCGACGAAGCCAGCGAGCTGGCGACGTTGCTTGGCGCGGCAGTTTACCACGAGCCTGTGCCCTACAACGCCCGCTTTCCGTCCAGTCATCCGGCATGCATGGGCGACTTGACGCGCAACCAGACCAAGGTGCGAGAGACGCTGTTGCCGCACGACCTCCTGCTGTGTCTCGGCGCCGATCTGCTGCGCATGTCGCCGTACAGTACGGTCAATCCCCTGCCTGACTCCCTGCCCGTCGTGCACCTCACGGAACGCGACTGGGAACTCGGCAAGAACTATCACACGGCATTGGCGATCCGCGCGGACGTGAAAGAAACGTTGCGCGCGCTGCTGCCGGTGCTGCGAGCGCGACAAACCGAAGCGCACCTGAACGCAGCCGGGCAGCGCCTTCACGCACTGTCTGCTTCGAACTGGATATCCAGTCGCCTGCAGGCGCTCGGGGAAGCCGGCGCGCACGCCACGTCGATGCCCATTGATCCACGCGTGCTGATGATGCGTGTGGTCGACGCGTTGCCCGACAATGCCATCGTGGTGGAAGAAGCGCTGACAGCGGCGCCCGCGCTGGCCCGCTTTCTCCCCATGCGTGATGTGCAAAGCTTCTACGGGTTGGCCAGCGGCGGTCTGGGCTTCGCGATGGCGGGCGCCATTGGCATCAGCCTCGCGCAACCTGGACGTCCCGTCGTGGCGATGGTTGGCGATGGCAGTGCGATGTATGGCATCCAGGCGCTCTGGACGGCGGCGCATCTCAAGCTGCCGATTACCTACGTGATCATCAACAACCGCAGCTATCGGATCATCAAGGAGCGACTCGTGGCCGGCCGTCACTCCAATCGCTTCGTCGGGATGGATATGCGCGATCCGGCGATCGACTTTGCCGCCGTGGCCAGGGGATTCGGCCTCGCCGCGCGTTGCGTGACCGATCCGGACGATATCGGTCGTGTCATGCGGGCGGCGATCGACAGCGGTGTGCCGAATCTGGTCGAGTTCATTGTCGACGACGGGTTCGGAAACGGCAACGCCTGAACCCGATACGCCGCCGCGAACAGCTTTACGCCGTGACCGTCGGCGCTGGTCCGCCGCCTCGGAGCGCCGCGTGAATCATCAGAAACTCGCCGAGATTCTCCGCCGTGACGGAGCGTGGTTCGTTACTGTCGCAAGCGAGAGGAATCACGCTCGCTCTTTCGCCGATCTCGACGCTGTGGGCGGACGCGCATCTCTGTGTTGTTTATCGGCCGCTCGAATCCGGCGAAACACGACGCGGCAACAACGGGCGTGCCGGCGGCAGTGGCTTTCCCGCCGCCGCTGCGGCCGACGTGGTGTACGCCACATCGACCGGTGGGTCGCCCTTCGGCCAGTCACGCTCCTTGCCGGGATGGTCCTGACGCGGCTGCGTGAGCACGAACGCCGCGATGTCAGCGGCTTCCTGCGCCGTGAGCGTGTCCGCGTGGTCGAACGGCATGTTGTGTCGCACGAAGGTGGCCAACGTGAACTGCCGCGCCATACCGGCCCCGATGGCGTAGCTGTCGCTCCCCCACACTGCGGGCGCGACCGGCATGCCGGCCCCACTCGTGCCGTGACAACGGGCGCAGCTTTTCGCGTACCCGAGGTCGCCTCGCGCAACGTCGCCGACCAGCTTCACGGAATCGACCGCCGCCGGTCGCGGCATCGCGCGCAACGTCTCGAGGTACGCCAGCATGTCGCGCATCTCCTGACCGTCTTCCGGTAGCATGCGCCCCGCCAAGCTGCGCGCAATACACTCGTTCACGCGGCGGGCCAGCGTTTCTTCATAGCCGGGACGCGCGCGATAGCGCGGATAGCGCGCGGCGGTGCCCAGCCATGACATGGCCGTGGGGCGTGTGCCGTTGTCGAGATGGCAACTCACGCAGCGCAACGCATTCCCACTATGCGCCGGTAGCGAATCGCGGAACTCTGTCACGAGTGCAAGGCCGCGCTCGGCGTTGCCGGAAGTCGCAGCGGGCGCGCGTTCGGAGCACCCGACAACAAAAGGGGTGACCAGCAACAGAACGACAGTGCGAAGGGCGGAGGGTGCGCGCATGACTGAACATACGATGGAAAACGGGGGCGCGTTGTCAAATCAACGCGCCCCCGTTTCAGACCACATCAAAAACCACTGGCCGGTTAGCTGGCCGTGGCCGCCTTGGGCTCCTGTCGCTTGGCGCTCGACACCAGGTAGTCCCGGTTCATCCTCTTGATGACATCGATGCTGATTTCCTTCGGGCATGCTTCCTGGCACTCACCGACCAGCGTGCAGTGCCCGAAGCCCTCAATATCCATCTGCTCGACCATCGCCAATGCCCGCTCGTCACGTTCCGGCTGCCCCTGCGGGAGAATGCCGAGGTGCGTGATCTTGGCTCCGGTGAACAGCGAAGCCGACGCGTTTGGACACGCCGCCACGCAGGCACCGCAGCCGATGCAGGCAGCGGCATCCATCGCTTCCTCGACCGTATCCTTGCCGATCAGGATCGAGTTGGCGTCACGCGCACCGCCGGTGTTCACCGACACATACCCGCCCGCCTGGATGATGCGGTCGAACGACCCGCGATTCACCACGAGATCTTTTACGATCGGGAACGCCGATGCGCGCCATGGTTCGACCGTGATGATGTCGCCGTCTTTGAAGGCCCGCATGTGCAGCTGACACGTTGCGGCACCAGACCACGGACCGTGCGCCTGGCCGTTGATCATCATCGCGCACGAGCCGCAGATCCCTTCGCGGCAGTCGTGCGCGAAGGCTACGGGCACCTTCCCTTCCATCGTCAACTGCTCGTTGAGCAGATCGAACATCTCGAGGAACGACATGTCCGCGCTGACACCATCGAGCGTATACGTCTCGAGCTTGCCCGGAGCCTGCGAGGCCGGCTGACGCCAGACGTTCAGAGTGAGCTTCATTACTTGTAGCTCCGGGTGGAGAGGTGCACGTTCTCGTACACCAACGGTTCCTTGTTGAGAATCGGCGTGTTGCCGTCACCCGCGAATTCCCAGGCGGCGACATAGGCATACTCCTCGTCGTTCCGCTTCGTTTCGCCCGCTTCCTGATACTCGACGCGGAAGTGACCACCGCAAGACTCCTCGCGCGCGAGCGCATCGCGGCACATCAACTCGCCAAGTTCGATGAAGTCGGCGACGCGACCGGCATTCTCGAGCGCCTGATTGAGGGAATCACCACTACCTGGCACGTTGAGGTTGCTCCAGAACTCTTCCTTCAGTGCGGGGATGAGCTCCAGCGCCTTGGTGAGGCCCTCCGCCGTGCGCGCCATGCCGCAATGCTCCCACATGATCTTGCCAAGCTCTTTGTGGAAGGAGTCGACCGAGCGCTTGCCCTTGATGTCGAGGAAGCGCTTGGTCTGCGCCCGCACCGACTCCTCAGCGGCTTTGAACTCGGCGTGCGTATTGTCGACCTTCGCGAGCGTCGTTCCGGCGATGTAGTCACCGATGGTATACGGCAACACGAAGTAGCCGTCGGCCAACCCCTGCATAAGCGCGGACGCACCGAGACGATTGGCGCCGTGATCGGAGAAGTTCGCCTCGCCAGCCACGTGCAGACCGGGGATCGTGCTCATCAGGTTGTAGTCCACCCACAACCCACCCATCGTGTAATGCACGGCCGGGTAAATACGCATCGGCGACTCGTATGGATTCTCATCCGTGATGCGCTGATACATGTCGAACAGATTCCCGTACCGCTCGGCGATCGTGCTCTTGCCAAGACGCTTGATCGCATCGGCAAAGTCGAGATACACACCGAGTCCACCGGGGCCAACCCCACGGCCATCGTCGCAGGCTTCCTTGGCGGCACGGGACGCGATATCGCGCGGTGCGAGGTTGCCGAAGCTCGGATACTTGCGCTCAAGAAAATAATCGCGCTCTACCTCCGGAATCGCGAACGGTGCGCGGTTGTCGCCGCGCTTGATCGGCACCCACACGCGGCCGTCATTGCGGAGCGACTCCGACATGAGCGTCAGCTTCGACTGATGGTCGCCGCTCACGGGAATACATGTGGGATGGATCTGCGTATAGCACGGGTTCGCAAACGCCGCGCCCTTTTTGTACGCGCGCCACGTGGCCGTTGTGTTCGAGAGCATCGCATTCGTGCTCAGATAGAACACGTTGCTGTAGCCACCCGTTGCCAGCACGACGGCATCGGCCGCATGCGACGTGATATTGCCGGTAAGCAGGTTGCGCGTCACGATACCGCGCGCATGGCCATCCACGACCACGACGTCGAGCATCTCTTCGAAGGTATGCATCTGCACGCCTTTGAGCGCCACCTGACGCTCCAGCGACGAATACGCGCCGAGCAGCAGCTGCTGACCAGTCTGGCCACGTGCGTAGAACGTGCGCGACACCTGTGCGCCGCCGAACGAGCGGTTCGCGAGGAGGCCACCGTACTCGCGGGCAAACGGGACGCCCTGCGCCACACATTGGTCGATAATGTTCACCGACAGCTGCGCGAGCCGGTAGACGTTCGCCTCACGGGCGCGGAAGTCGCCACCCTTGATCGTGTCGTAGAACAGTCGGCGGACGGAATCACCGTCGTTCTGATAATTTTTCGCGGCGTTGATGCCGCCCTGCGCCGCAATCGAATGCGCGCGGCGCGGCGTGTCGTGGTACACGAAACAGGACACGTTGTAGCCAAGCTCCGACATCGTGGCTGCCGCCGACGCACCGGCGAGACCGGCGCCGACGACGATCACGTTGTGCCGGCGTTTGTTGGCTGGGTTCACCAGCTTCATCGCGAACCGATGCTGATCCCATTTTGCCTCGAGGGGACCGCTCGGAATCTTTGCGTTCAGGTCGAGCATATTAATGGGTCTCCGCAGCGGGCATCGCCAGCGCAGTGGCTGCCGACGTTTCGGCGAGCGGTGGCGCCGGCGCAAACTTGCCGAGCACGGCGGCAATCGGAATGATCATGAAGCCGGCCGCGACGATGATGGCCACCGCCAGCGCAACTCGACGCTTGAGCGGCTGCGCCGACGGTCGGGCCACACCAAGCGTCCGCACGACGGCCCAACTGCCGTGGTACAGGTGCAGGCCGAGCGCGGCCATCGCCAGGATGTAAAAAGCGGCGACGAGCGGGTTCGACAGCGCGATGCGCACGTTGTTGTACGGATCGAGATGCGTGAAATCCGGATGAATCGTCCCCACCGTGAGCTGCAGCAGGTGGACCACGATGAACACCAGCAGCAGCACGCCGCCCCAGCGGATCGTACGCGCCGCGAAGGTCGTGACCTGCGGTCGGCGCTCCGCGTAGCCCTGCGGACGAGCCGCACGCGACCTCATCGTGAGCTGGTAGGCGGCGACGGCATGCAGCACGACGGCCGCAATCAGGCCGATTCGAATCGCCCACAGCAACGGCATACTCGTGCGCAGGAGGAGCGCATACTGATACATGGCGTCCTGCCCCTTGAACATGAGCAGATTGCCGGACATGTGGCCGATGACGAACAGGATCCCGATGATCCCGGTCACCGCCATCACGATCTTCTTGCCGATCGTGCTTTGCCAGAAACGCGAAAGAACGTACATAGGCGGGGTCAGAAGTAGAAACCGGCGCGCTCACCGTGGTGATCGCGCCGGTTCCGTCAGAATCAGAGAGAGATCACGGACATCGGCTCGCGCACGGCCTGTGCGGAGCGTTCGAGCGCGGCGCGCTCCTCATCGGTGAGGTCGATTTCGAGGATCTTCTCGAGGCCGTTGCGACCGAGCTTGCATGGTACGCCGAGGAACAGTCCCGACAGGCCGTACTCGCCTTCGAGCCAAGCGGCGCACGGAAGGATGCGCTTGCGATCGTACACGATCGCCTCCACCATCTCCACGGCGCCGGCCGACGGCGCATAATACGCCGAGCCCGTCTTGAGGTACTTCACGATTTCGGCGCCGCCGTCGCGCGCGCGCTGCACGATCGCGTCGAGCTGCTCACGCGGCATCAGCTGTGTAACCGGGATACCGCTGATCGTGGTGTATGAGATAAGCGGCACCATCGTGTCGCCGTGACCACCCAGCACCATGGCTTGAATGTCGCGCACCGACACGTTGAGCGCTTCGGCGATGAACGAGCGGTAACGCGCCGTATCCAGTACGCCGGCCATGCCGATCACACGCTCGCGCGGGAAGCCGGTCACCTGCTTGGCGACATAGCACATGACGTCGAGCGGGTTCGACACCACGATCACGATCGCGTTCGGCGACGTGGCCTTGATCTGCTCCGACACCGACTTCACGATACCCGCATTCGTGTGGAGCAGGTCGTCGCGCGACATGCCCGGCTTGCGGGCGATACCAGCCGTGATGACGACGATGTCCGACCCGGCCGTTTCGTCATAGCCGTTGGTGCCGATAACCCGCGTGTCGAATCCTTCGACGGGCGCCGACTCCCACTGGTCGAGACCTTTGCCCTGCGGGATGCCGTCGACGACGTCGACCATTACCACCGTGCGTCCAAGCGACTTCTCGGCGATGCGCTGCGCCGTCGTGGCGCCGACATTGCCCGCGCCAACGACCGTGATCTTATTGACCATGTTGTGCCGGTTCTCCGAACGGATGTCCGAGCGAAGTTGAATGATGCGGAGGAGCGACGAGCTGGCTAATTCGCTGTTAGACGGTTAGCCGCACTCGTCGCTGCGAAGGGGACAACGTGCGCAACATAGGGCGCTACACCGACGCGAGCAACACGATTGGCTACGCTCGCGCCGAGAAGCGCCGTCGAGAAGCGCCGTCGAGTGGTCAGCCGCCGACCTGACTGAGCGCCCGGAGTCCGCCGACTCGCATCTGCAGCAGCTCATGCGCCTTCGGTTTCTCGGCCAGCGCCTGAAGGAACAGCGGCGCGAGCGGCGCGCCGTTCCGGATGGCATCGCGCAGCAATACTTCATGATCACCGAACAAACAGGTGCGCAAACGCCCGTCGGCCGTCAGGCGCACCCGATTGCACCGCTCGCAATACGTGTGGGTCATCGGGGTAATTACGCCGACCGTACCAGCGGCGTGTGGATAACGGTAATACACCGCGGGACCGTTCCCGCGCGCCGGTCCATCGTCAGGAGTGAGTGCCGCGACCGCACGCACACGCGACAACACTTCGCTCGTGGGGACGACATGATCGAACGTCAACTCGCTCAAGTCGCCCACCGGCATGAGCTCGATGAACCGCACGTGCCACGGATTGTCCCGCGTGAGCGCCGCGAAGTCAGCGATCTCGTCATCGTTGATGCCGCGCATGACGACCACATTGATCTTGATCGGACCAAGGCCGGCGGCCTGGGCGGCCCGAGCTGACGCGACGAGATCGAAGTGCAGATCCCGTCGCGCAATCTTCACCACGCGCTCGGGGCGCAGCGAATCGGCGCTGATGTTGACGCGATCGAGACCGGCATCGGCGAGCTCGGCGGCCATTGAGGGCAACTTCACGCCATTCGTGGAGAGCGCGATATCCTCGATCCCGGGGATGTCGCGCAGCATCCGCACAAGCGTCGCAAGTTGCGGCCGGATCGTGGGTTCGCCGCCGGTGATGCGAAGCCGTCGGAGGCCCATCGGCGCGAGCTGGCGTACGACCTCGGCGATCTCCTCATACCGCAGGATCTCCCCCTTCGGCAGCCACGGGAGGCCCTCAAGTGGCATGCAATACTGGCAGCGGAAGTTGCAGCGATCGGTCACCGAGATGCGCAGGTACTCGATTTTCCGCCCGAACTGATCACGAGATTCGCCCAAGACGGGGGTTTCGGAAGCGATGGGCTCCATCACGCCTTCCCCTTCGTCGGATCGATCCATTCTCGATCACCGGTGAGGTAATGCTCGCGCTTCCAGATCGGCACGCGGCGCTTGAGCGCTTCGATGACATCGCGAGCGCCGTCCATAGCTTGCACCCGATGCGCATGCGCGGCAACGATGGCGACACTGGCCTCGCCGATCTCGAGCGCTCCGACGCGGTGTTGGACCACCAGTCGCAGGCCGTCGATGCGACCGCAGGTCTCTTCCGCGATCGCTCGCAACTCCGATTCGGCCATCGGCTCATAGGCCTCATACTCCATCCCGCTAACCGGTCGCCCGTCATTCAAGTCGCGTACCGTGCCAAGGAACATCGACACGGCGCCAACGCCTGGAGCCTGCGCACACGACAAGAGCGTGCCGATGTCGATGGGAGCGTGTACGATGGCCACATGCAGCACGCCGCTCTCGAGCATCATCATCCGCCGGCGACCGGCGGGATAAGCGCGACCTCATCGCCAACCTGCACGGCGACATCCTCGCTCACCCAGGTGCGATTCACGGCGACCAGCGGTGCGGCCGGCAGTCGGTCCCCGCCGGGCAGCGAACGGATGACACGCACCAGATCGGCAACCTGACACGGCGCGTCAAGGGGCACGTCGAGGCGACGGGCGCCGAAGGCATCGGCGTAGGATGCGAAGAGGAGGACGGGAATGCTCATGGCGTATAAAAGATAGCCGATGCGACGCCGTTCTGTTCCCGTGAGGAGCGAAACATCGCGGCGGAAACACCAACGCCCCGCTCGCGCAATGCGCGGCAGGGCGTTGGAGACCGCTGGGGCAACGAGCGCGGATTACGCCTCGTTCATCTCATCAGCATCGTCATCCTCAAGCATACTCTCGTCTACACCGGCGACCATCGCGCGCAATTCTTTGCTCGGCTTGAACACAGGGACAGGGCGCGCTGACACTTCGACAGGCGAGCCAGTGCGTGGATTGCGCGCCATGCGCGTTTTGCGCTGTCGGATCTTGAAAGTGCCGAAACCGCGCACTTCGATATTGTGTTGCTCCTGAAGAGCTTCCTTGATCGCGTCGAGGAAAGCGTCGACTACCCGCGCACAATCCTTCTTGGATATGGTCGGTCCGGCCGTCCGCGCGATACGCGCCGTGACGTTCTCAACCAGATCGGCTTTCGTCATGGACTCTACCAAGGGGTCGACGTGCCGTCCCAGTTCCCGGGGCGTCCGGCACGCATCGAAGAGCAAGCGAAGTAAGCGAACGTATGACCTTAGTGCTTATCAGTCAAGCGTTTGAGCCACTTCGCTGACGACGATTTTTAAGGGCTTCGAGAAACTGATCGAACAGGGGAGCCGCGTCGTGTGGCCCCGGGGCCGCCTCTGGATGGTACTGGACCGCGAAAATCGGCAATGTCCGGTGGCGCAGTCCCTCGACCGTTCCATCATTCAGGTTGACGTGGGTAATCGCGAGATCCGGCGCCCCCTCTACCCCGTCAACCGAGCCCACCACGGCGAAGCCATGGTTCTGGGATGTGATCAGAACCTTTCCCGTCGCGAGATCCTTGACCGGCTGGTTTCCTCCACGGTGCCCAAACGGCATCTTTTCGGTACGCGCACCGAACGACAAACCGATCAGTTGGTGCCCGAGACAGATCCCGAACATCGGCGTCTTGGTCGCGGCGATTTCACGGATGGCCGCGGGGGCATAGGTCACAGCGTCGGGATCGCCCGGACCATTCGACAAGAACACGCCATCGGGGTTCATCGCGAGGACGCGATTGGCCGGTGTATCCGACGGAACGACCGTCACGCGACAATCGTGCGCTTCAAATAAGCGCAGGATGTTCCGCTTGATCCCGTAGTCGTAGGCCACGACGTGATAGGTCGCGTCGGGTTTGCCCCACGAGTACGCCTCACGGGTGGAGACCACGGTTGCCAAGTCGAGGCCTTTCATACTCGGGCAGCCTTCGAGCACCGCCAGCGCTTCGCGGGAGGGCGTCTCGCCGAGTCCGATAACGCCTCGCATGACTCCGGACGCGCGGAGATGCTTGGTGAGGCGACGTGTGTCGACCTCGGTGAGGAGCGGCACCTGATGCTCCTCGAGCCACGCACGAAGGCTGCCGGTGGCGCGCCAGTTCGAGTAGGTCGGAGAGAGTTCACGCACGACGACGCCGGCCACCTGCGGCCTGGCCGACTCGGGATCTTCGGTGTTCACGCCGTAATTGCCGATCTGCGGCGCCGTAAGCACCACCGTTTGGCCGCGATACGAGGGATCGGTGAAAACCTCCTGGTATCCGGTCATGTTGGTGGTGAACACCACTTCCGCCACGGTGGGCGTGGTCGGTCCGACAAGTCGACCGAGAAAAATGGTTCCGTCCTCGAGGAGGAGGAACCCCTTAGGAGGCAATGAGCTCACGCGTCGGTTACGGCTGCTTGGCGGGAGCCACCGGCGCTGCCGGGGCCGCAGGCTGCTGAGTCAGCGGGGCGGACGGAGCCGCACCACCAGCGGGCGCCGACGACGGCGTTGGAGGTGTTGCAAGCTTGTCGAGCACCGACTTCGGCGCCGTTCCGCGGGACGACATCATCTGCAGGATGAACGCGAGGAACAGAAACACACCACCGCACCACCAGCTCGCCTTCGTGAGCAGGTTGCCCGCCTGACGCGTGCCGATGACAGAATCAGACGACGAACTGGCTCCTCCGAAGCTCGCCGCCAACCCGCCGCCCTTACCGGACTGGAGGAGCACGGCGATCGCCAGAATGATCGCGTCGAGTATGAGCAGAGTCAGCAGGAACGTGTACATGTCACGAAGCCGGAATCGAGTGCGTTCAACGTGCGCGAAAGTCGCGCCAGCCTTCAAACATGGCTAAGGGGATGTGTGGAGGCAAGTCCTTCCCCATCCAACAGTTGCGAGAGATGACGTGGGGTGTCGCGCAGGACTCAGCTCCGGACGATGCTCGCCCAGCTGTCGGCGTCGAGCGAAGCACCACCAACGAGCAGTCCATCAACGTCCGGCGCGGCGAGCAGCGTCGCCGCGTTGCCACGGTTGACCGACCCGCCGTACAGGATGGGAACGCCCGACGCGGCTTTCTCCCCGAGTCGGCTGCCGAGCGCGGCGCGCAAGACACCGTGGATCGCGCTGGCGTCCTCAGGCGTCGCCGTCCGTCCGGTGCCGATCGCCCAGACCGGCTCGTACGCCAGCATGATCCCCGCCGCCTGGCTGTCGTCGAGTTGCGCCAGGCCGGCCGACAACTGGCGCTCCACGACCGACGCCGTCGCCCCAGCTTCACGTTCCTCCAGTGTCTCGCCGACGCAGAGCATCGGGACCAGTCGTGCCTGACAGATCAGCGCCATCTTCTTCGTCGTCATCGCGTCGGTTTCGCCGAATACGTGCCGGCGCTCCGAATGTCCGACCAGGATGACCCGCGCACCGACATCACGCGCCATGAGCACCGAGTTCTCGCCGGTGAAGGCGCCCTGCACCTCCGAGTGCACGTTTTGCACGCCGACCCAAATGTCGGGCCGCTCGCGCAGGCCCTCCACGACCGTCGTGACCGTGATCGCCGATGGGAAGAACACCAGCGTGCGATCGTTCATCTTCGGCGCTTGCGCAAGGAAGCGTTGCAGGAACGCCTTGGCGTCGGTGGGGCTGTGATTGAGCTTCCAGTTGGCAGCGATGACCGGCTTGTGATGCATGAGCGGCAGATGACCTGTGAGTAGGGAAGTGAGCGACTGGCGCGAATCAGCGAAGGTCGAGCGCGGACACCCCGGGCAGATCCTTCCCCTCCAGGAATTCCAGCGAAGCCCCGCCACCGGTGGACACGTGCGACATCTTTGCCTCGAGGCCGGCCTCGGCCACGGCCGCCGCCGAATCGCCGCCGCCGATGATCGTCGTGGCGCCACGATCGGTGGCCACCGCCATCGCCTGCGCCACGGCGCGCGTGCCGACGTCGAAAGGCGGCTTCTCGAACACCCCCATCGGCCCGTTCCAGAGCACCGTACGTGCCGACTCGATCAGGGTGCGATACCGCACCACGCTGGCGGGGCCGATGTCGAACATCGCTTCTCCGGCGGGAATCACGTCACGATCCACAACGCGCGCCTCGCTGCCCGCGTCCATCGCCCGTGCGATCACGGCATCGACCGGGAGCACGAGCTTGTCCCCTGCCCGCGCGAGGAGGTCTTTCGCCATGTCGAGCCGATCGGGCTCCACGAGCGAGTTGCCTGTTTCAAAACCCATGGCGCGAAAGAATGTGCAGGCCATCGCGCCGCCGATCAGGATGTGATCGACCTTCGGTAACAGCGCCTCCACCACGTCGATCTTGCCCGAGATCTTGGAGCCGCCGAGAATCGCAACAAAGGGCCGTTCCGGAGCGGCAAGCGCGCCACCGAGGTAGGCAAGCTCCTTCTCCATCAGGAGTCCGGCGACGGCCGGTCGGCAATATTTTGCCACACCCGCGGTACTGGCATGCGCTCGGTGCGCCGCGCCAAATGCATCGTTCACATAGAGATCACCCAGCTCGGCCAGCTGGCGCGAGAGGGCGTCGTCATTCCTCTCTTCGCCGGCGAGAAAGCGCGTGTTCTCAAGCAGCAGCACCTCCCCGTCTGGCAGCTCGTGCGTGGCCGCCACGGCGGCGGTGCCGATCGTCTCGCCGAGAAAATGCACCGGGCGCGGGAGCAGCTGCTTGAGACGCGCGGCGACTGGCGCCAGCGAATAACTCGCCTCGGGCGCGCCCTTGGGCCGACCGAAGTGCGCGAGCAACACGACCTTTGCGCCCTGATCGAGCAGCGTCGTGATCGTGGGCAGCGCGGCGGTGATGCGCGTGTCGTCGCTGATCGCGCCGGCGTCGTCGAGTGGTACGTTGAAGTCGACGCGAACGAGCGCGCGCTTGCCGGCAAGGTCAGCGGCGGAGAGGTCGCGAATAGTGCGAGTCGTCATGGCGGGAAATACGACGGGAGTGATATCGCGTGAGAAAGGTCCTGCGACGCACGAGCCCCGGCACGCAGGCACCGGGGCTCGTGGAAGCAGACGCAAACAGGTGAAACGAGCGACGCGAAACGAACGACCTGACGCTTAGAGGCGCGCGCCGACGAAACGCAGCAGGTCGACGCAGCGCGACGAGTAGCCCCACTCGTTGTCGTACCAGCCGGAAATCTTCACGAGCGTGCCATCGATGACGATCGTGCTGAGTGCATCGAGCGTGCACGAATGCGGATCGCCGACGTAGTCGATCGACACCAGCGGCACTTCGCTGTAGCCGAGCACGCCCAGGAGCGTGGTCTCCGAGGCGGCCTTAAACGCGGCGTTGACTTCTTCCTTCGTCACCTTGCGCTCAACAACGCACGTGAGGTCAGTGAGCGACACATCGGGCGTGGGCACGCGCACGGCGATACCGTCAATCTTCCCCTTCACTTCCGGAATCACGAGTGCCGTGGCCTTCGCGGCACCGGTCGTGGTCGGAATCATCGAGATCGCGGCCGCGCGTGCGCGGCGCAAGTCCTTGTGCGGCAGATCAAGAATCGACTGATCGTTCGTATAGCTATGGATGGTGACCATCGAGCCGTGCACGAACCCGAAGTTGTCGCGGATGATCTTCACCATCGGCACGAGGCAGTTGGTCGTGCACGACGCGTTCGAGATGATGTGATGCGAGGCCGGATCGTACTTGTCGCTGTTCACACCCATCACGATCGTGATGTCTTCGTTCGTGGCCGGCGCCGAGATGATCACCTTCTTCGCGCCGGCGTCCATGTGCTTCTGCGCATCGGCGGCGACGGTGAATCGACCGGTCGATTCGAGCACGATATCGACCCCCATCTCGCCCCAGCCGAGCTTGGCCGGGTCGCGCTCGGCGAGAATACGGATGCGATCGCCATCGATCGTGATGCTCTCAGCATCATGGCTGACCTCGCCGTCATACCGTCCATGCACCGAGTCATACTTGAACAGGTGCGCCAACGTGGCGGTATCCGTGAGATCGTTGACGGCAACAAAGTCGAGGTCGGCGACGCCCTGCTGCTTGGCGGCGCGAAGCACCTGGCGGCCGATGCGGCCGAAGCCGTTGATGCCTACGCGAATGGCCATTCGTGTCAGTTCCGGATGAAGTCGAAGTCAGAAACGGCGCGGTCGCCCGGTTCAGGCGCCCGACCGAAGGTCACACAGGAAATAATGCGCGCTCCGCCGTCGGCGAGAGCCTGAGCGGACGCGTTGATCGTGGCGGCGGTGGTAATCACGTCGTCAACCAGCACGATGTGTGCCCCCCGAAGACGCGCCTGAGCGCGAACGACCGCCATAAACGCTCCGGAAACGTTGCTCGCCCTCTCCGACGGTGTCAACCGCACTTGCGATCTCGTATCGCGTCGGCGCTCGAGTACGTCAGTCCATACGGGTATTTGCCATTCAACGGACAGGGCACTGGCGAGTCGCTCCGACTGATTATAGCCGCGCTCGCGACGTCGGGTGTCCGAGAGCGGAACGGGCACGAGGGCCGTGCGTTCGCGAACGACGTCCGGCGGCCACTCGAGACGGGCCATGCGGCGGGCCATCGGCTTCGCAACGGCATGCCAGCCGTCGTACTTGAGCGCGTGTACCAGCGCCGAGCCGGTCCCCTCATCCATGCGGCACACGGAGCGTACTGCACGAATCGTCGGCGCGAGTTTATGACACCATCGACACGGGGGGATCGTTCCGGACGGTGTGGCTTCGATCGGCAACGGGATCGATGCCGACAGACGCGGCTGGCCGCAGCGGCTGCATTGAGGCCAGCCCAGTCGCACCACGCGCGCCAGACATGCCTGACAGACGATGCCGTCGGCGTCCGCCCGGTGGAGCGCACGGCAGATCGCGCAGGCCGACGGCAGCAGCAAGTCGACCATCCCGCGCGCCGCCTCGCGCGCGAACCGTGCGACCACAGAGAACGGGCTCGCGCCAACGCCGTGCGGCTCGTCGCGCCGGGTCATCGACTGTCGTAGGTGGGCGGCACGGTGTTGAGCGCGTGCCACATGGCCGCTCGTGGGGCCGGCACATTAAACCACGCCTCGAACGACGCGGCGCCCTGCTCGATCAGCATACGCAGCCCGTCTTCGGCGAGCAGACCGGCCTCACGGCAGGCGGCGATCCACGGCGTGAGTCCGGGGCGGTAGACCAAATCGAATGCCGCGCATCGAGCGGGCAGCGAAGCGATCGCCACCGGAAATGCGTCGCCGTGCAATCCGACCGGCGTCGCATTGATCACGAGACCCGCGTTGCCGACCGCCTCCTCCATCGCGTCATACGAGACCAACCGTGCCGGAATAGCCAGCCGCTCCGACAGCGCGCGCGCGCGCGCCAGGGTACGCGCCACGATTGAGACCTCGCGATATCCCAGATCATGCAGCGCAACCAGCGTGGCAGCGGCCGACCCGCCGGCACCGAACAGGACGACCGACGTGTCGCGCGCGTTTGCCGCGTCGCCCGGGAGGAGCGCGCGAATCGTCGCCGCGGCGCCATCGACATCGGTGTTGTGCCCAACGAGCGCGCCGTGTTCCGTCCAAAACGTATTTACGGCGCCGATACGTCGTGCGACAGGCGTGCATCGCGTAACCAACGCGACGGCGGCTTCCTTGTGCGGAATCGTGATGTTGCCGCCAGCACCTTCCGCCGCGAGTGTCGCTAGTGCGTCGGCCAAACGATCGGGGGCAACATCTTCGCGGTCATAGGCGATGGACAGGCCGGCGTCGCGTAGTGCCGCGCTCTGAAATATCGGTGACAGCGAGTGCGACACCGGATGTCCAAGAATGACCAGGCGGGACGGTCGCTGCGCCGCACTCACCACTCGCTCCTGAGGTCGCTCCGTCACGGGCGACGACTCAGCGCGCGCTGCGTGAACGATCGGCGACAATCCGGTCGAGCACGGCGCTGACAACCTGCTCGAGCTCCACATACGTCGCGCGGTAGACGTCGAGATCACCACCGAACGGATCACTCACCGGACGAGGCGTGCCATTGGCGAAGTCGGTAAGCAGCCAAGCGCGACCCATTCCACCAAGCGCCTCCGCACGATCGAGATGGTGCGGACCCATCGTGAGAATGACGTGAGCGCCACTCACGAGATCCTGGGCGAGCGGTCGCGACCGATGATCGCCGAGATCGATACCATGCTCGAGCCCGACCAACAACGCGCCGTCTGATGCCGGCGCATCGGCCCACGCACTTGTGCCGGCGCTTCCGACCGTGAGCTCGGGAATCGCACGCTCGCCAATCATGCGCCGCGCGATCGCCTCAGCGAGCGGACTGCGACAGGTGTTCCCGGTACAGACGAAGAGCAGATGCATGCGGCGCGCGCCCCTCGGCGGATGCTAGGTATCGCCCACAAGATCCGGCGCGCACTCGCGCAGCTGGATCGCCGTCAAAACCCCTGGACGAATGACGCGAGCACGTGGGCCGGTGCAATCCACCACGGTGGACGATTGGGACGGTGCCAGCCGACCACCATCAAGCACGTGCAGCAGCCCGCGGTGAATTGCCTCAGGCCACTGCTGTACAATTTCGGCGGCCGTCATCGCAGGGGGAACCCCGGGCCGATTCGCACTGGTGCTCGTGATCGGTTCTCCGTAGGCGGCCAACAGGCGCTGGAGGCCCACGTGCGGCGTCCAGCGCACCGCCACGCCACCCTCGGGTCCGCGGAGTCGCGGCGGCACGCGCTGATCGCCGCCGCGCAGCACCAGCGTGAGTGGGCCGGGCCAAAAGCGCGCCGCCAGCGTCGCCGCATACGTGGGCAGATGCAGGTCGAGGCGCGCGATCTGCGCTGGATCGTTGATGAGCAGCAGGAATGGTTTGCCGGGCGGACGGCCCTTCAGCCGCACCAACGCTTCCACCGATTCGTGATCGACGGCCGTGCCGAATCCGTAGACGGTTTCCGTGGGGTACGCGAGGATTCGCCGCTCGCTGAGATGCGCGATCGCATCACGCAGTGCCGCCTCGACCTCGACGGGCGACCAGAACGGTGCGCTGAGCGCCTCACGATGCACGGGCACCGGCGACTACTCCAGAAGCATGCTGAGGGCGTCGGCGCGCGCGAAATCGACATCCTCGGTGATCTTCATGCCGCGTTCGCTTCCGCGCACTACGACCACCGGCAATCCGAGTCGCTCGCACAACCCGGCATCATCGGTGGCCCAGACGCCATCGCGCCGCGCGGCCACGTGTGCCTGCTCGAGCATGGTCCGCGGAAACGCCTGCGGCGTCTGCGCGCGCCAGAGATGGGTGCGATCGACCGTGCGGACGATGCGGCCATCGGCATCGACTTCCTTCAGCGTATCGACGACGGGCAACGCCGCGACGGCGCCGTGCCCCTTGCGTGCTTCGGCGATCACCCGATCAATCGTCGCGTCGGTCACCAGCGGACGCGCGGCGTCATGGACGACGGCGATGACCACCTCTTCGGGAAGATCTTCGAGACCGTTCACGACACTTTCATGCCGCTCACGACCGCCCACGGAGACCAGCAACCGATCGACGTCGCACTGAAACAGCCACGGCGGCGGATCGGCGGCATACGCTTTGGGCAGGACCACGACGACGATCGCCACATCCACTCGAGCCATGAACGACTGTACGCTGTGCAGCAGCGCCGGCTTACCGGCCACCCAACGAAACTGCTTGAGTTCCGCGCTCCCGGTGCGCGAGCCGGACCCGCCGGCCACGATCACCACACCGACGTCTCGCACAACGCCGTGGTGCGCCACGGCTTCGTCACCGCGCGAGGCAATGACCGGCGGTGGAATCACACGGCGCAGTGCCGCCGGCAGCTCACTCATGATGCATCCTTGCCGACCGTTTTCTGGAGTACATCTGCCAGGGTACGTACCCCGACCAGCGTAATGTCACCGGGCACACGCCGCGGGATCGCGCGGTCCGAGAGATACGCACGTGTCATACCGAGCTTGGCGGCTTCCGCGAGGCGTCGCTCGACCTGCGACACCGGACGGACTTCGCCGCCCAGTCCGACTTCGCCGAGGAAGATGGCCTGCGCCGGCAGCGGCTTGTCGACCACGCTCGACGCAATGGCGGCAACGATCGCGAGATCGACACTCGGCTCCTGCACGCGCAGACCACCGACAATGTTGCAGAACACGTCGAGCTGCGCGCAGGAGAAGCCGCCACGCTTGTCGAGCACGGCCAACAGCAGCGCCAGTCGGCGCGCGTCAATGCCGTTGGCCACGCGCTGCGGCGTTCCGAACCCGGCTCGCGCCGCCAGCGCCTGCACTTCCACGAGCACCGGCCGCGTGCCTTCCATGAGGGCGCAGACCGCGCTGCCGCTCGCCACGTCACGACGGTCGCCGAGAAACAATGCCGACGGATTCTCGACAGGAATGAGTCCCGTGCCGACCATGCGGAAGACACCGATTTCGTCGACCGACCCGAATCGGTTCTTCGTGGCGCGCAGTACGCGATGATCGAGCGTACCGTCTCCTTCGAAGTAGAGCACGGTGTCGACGATGTGCTCGAGCGTCTTGGGCCCGGCGATACCGCCCCCCTTCGTGACATGGCCAATCACGAACACGGCCGTACCCGTGTCCTTCGCGAATCGCATGAGACGCGCGGCACACTCACGCACTTGCCCCACGTTGCCCGGCGCGCCTTCAAGCAACTCGGTGTGCACGGTCTGGATCGAGTCGACGATCAGCACACTGATGCGGCGTTTGTCGGCGGTTGGCTGCGCCGCCGTAGCGAGTATGGTTTCGAGAGACGTCTCGGTCAGCAACGCCACCGACGACGCATCTTCGGCCAACCGGTCGGCGCGAAGGCGCACCTGCAGCGCGCTCTCTTCACCGGACACGTACAGGGTGGCGAATCCGGCGGTCTGGAGGCGGGCCGCCACCTGGAGCAGCAGCGTGCTCTTGCCGATGCCGGGCTCGCCGCCCACCAGCACCATGCTGCCGGGTACAATGCCACCGCCAAGGACAAAGTCGAATTCGTTCAACTGCGTCGTCCAGCGCGGCGTGTCGGCCGCCGTGACGCGACCAAGGGTGACGGTGGCGGCGGCGATTCCCGGCACGCTTCGCGCCGCGGTGCGCTTGCTGGTGGGCGCCGTCGAGACCATCTCCTCGCCGAGCGTATTCCACGCGTCACAGCTCTCGCAGCGTCCCGCCCACTTGGGAAACTCGGCGCCGCATTCCGTGCAGCGATACACCGTCTTCGTTTTGGCCATTAGGTCGAGCTCAGAACGGCGTGCCGCCGAAATCATCGGCGCCCTTCACCAACTTCGGTCCGCCGAAATCCGACTTCGGTCCGCCGTATTCATTCGGGGCCTGTCGGGCCGAGAAGTTGTCAAAGCGGGTGTACTGCTTGTGGAAATACAACCGCGCGCTGCCGATCGGACCGTTTCGCTGCTTGCCGATGATGATCTCCGCGCGTCCTTCAAGATCCGGGTCCTTGAGTCGGCCGTTTTCGTCGCGTTCGGCGTACACTTCCTGTCGGAAGATGAACATGATCACATCGGCGTCCTGCTCGATGGCACCTGATTCGCGAAGGTCGGAAAGCTGCGGGCGTCCCTTGTCGTCGCCGGTCCGTTGTTCCGGCGCACGCGAGAGCTGGGACAGGGCTACGACGGGCACGCCCAGCTCTTTCGCGAGGGCCTTGAGGCCGCGCGAGATCTGCGAAACTTCCTGCTGACGGTTCTCGACGCCGGTGGGTCCCGTCATGAGTTGCAGGTAGTCGACGATGATGAGTCCGAGGTCGTGTTCGGACTTGAGCCGACGCGCCTTGGCGCGCATGTCGAGCAGCGTAATGCCGGGCGTGTCGTCGATGAAGATGGGCGCATGGCTCAGGATACCAGCCGCCTGCGCCAAACGTGGCATCGATTCGTCGAGAGCCCTACCGCCCTTACGCAGCGCCTGCGCATCGATGAGCGCTTCCGACGCGAGCATACGCTGCACCAGCGACTCCTTGCTCATCTCGAGCGAGAAGAACGCCACCGGCACCTTGGCCGTGATCGCCGCATGCTGCGCAATGTTCAGCGTGAACGCGGTCTTACCCATAGACGGTCGCGCGGCCACGATCACGAGATCCGCCGGCTGAAAGCCTGACGTCAGGAAATCGAGCTCGTTGAAGCCACTCGGCACGCCCGTGATGGCCGCTTCACGCTGGGCGAGCAGCTCCAGCTTCTCCATGGCCGGCCAAAGCAGTTCCTTGATGCGCGAGAATCCCGTGCGTTCTTTTGACTGCCCGAGCGAAAAGATGCGCGACTCCGCGGAGTCGAGCAGATCAGAGGCCGCCGTGCGACCTTCGAACGCTTCCGAAACAATTTCGGTCGACACTTCGATGAGGCGGCGCAATAACGCGCGCTCCTTCACGATGCGCGCGTGATACTCCACGTTCGCGACGGTCGGCACCGCATCGAGTAGAAACCCCAAATACTCGCGGCCACCCGCATGTTCGAGCTCCCCACGTCGTTCAAGTTCATCGGCCAGCGTGAGCGGATCGATGACGCCGCCACGTTCCGTGATCGAAATCATGGCGCGGAAGAGACGGCGATGCCCTTCACGGTAGAACATCGTGTCGTCGACATGTTCCGCCGCGCGCATGACGGCATCGGCATCGAGCAACATGGCGCCAAGCACGGCCTGTTCGGCCTCCTCGGACCACGGTGGCCTGCGTTCCTTGAACGGATCGCGGGTGGCCGGTGCGGCAGCGTTGGGAACGACGAGACTGGTCATGATGCCGTAGGGTCCGCGCTGGCGGAGCGCGATGCATCGAGAATGCGACGGGCGAGCTTCACATCTTCCCACGCGGGACGCTTCCACGATTCGTTGCGCAGCAACGCTGCCGGATGATACGTCACGATGAGCGGCACGCCGTGAAACCGATGTATACGGCCTCGCAACTCACCGATGCCGGTGGTGGTCTGGAGCAGCGTCTGTGCGGCAACGCGGCCGAGCGCGAGAATGACGCGAGGCCGAACGATTTCGATCTGGCGCAACAGATACGGCTGGCACGCGATGACTTCATCCGGTAACGGATCGCGATTCTCGGGCGGTCGATGCTTGAGCACGTGGCCGATGAAGACATCTTCGCGCGACAACTGAATCGCGCCGAGAATCTTGGTCAGCAACGCACCTGACTCGCCGACAAACGGCCGTCCGTGCTCGTCTTCGTTGACGCCTGGCGCTTCACCGACACAGAGCAACTCCGCCGACGGATTGCCCTCGCCCGGCACATGGTGCCTGGCGGATTTATGCAATGCACATCGCGTGCACCCCGCCACGTGTTCAGCAATCCGCTCGAGGGTGGAAAGACTGGCAACGTCCGGCGCCGTATCGATCACACGCCACCGGCCTGCCTCGATCCCGAGCGGGAGCTCAAGCGCCGACAGCCACGCGGGCAAATCCTTCACCAGCGCATCCGTCAGCGCGTTCGCGACGGGGGCCGCCGTCGGCGTTGCATCACCGGTGGCGGCTGGAGTCGGCACCGACGCCGGGGGCGGCGGAGACGATGCATCACTCGGACGTATCGCGCCGGCGTTGCGCAGCGCTTCACGCCAATCGGTCGTTGCACCACGATCGAATCGCACGCTAGGCACTGGCGGCGGCGTCAATGGCGCCGACGCTACGTCATGCGGGTCATCCGGCGGCGGCGCATCGGCATGCCGAATTGCAGGGGCCGGCGCGGGCGATTTCGCGGGCGACGCAGTAGACGACGCAGGAGGCGACGCAGGAGGTGACGCAGGAGGCGCGTCACTCGACTTCAAAACAGTCGACTTCGCGCCGACGAGCTTCATCACGTCCTCAATCGACAGGCTATCGAGCACGAGCTCCGACTCACCAAGCTCCCTGCGCTGCTCGAGATATCGGCGGAGCCGATCTTTAGCGTCCATGCAGCGGCACCTCGACGCGACGGAGAAGTTCATCCGCTGCCGGCGTCGTGCTTTGCCGCGTCAGGTTCTCTTCGCGACCACCGGCGTGACCGATGGCAAAACCGGCACCGCCTTTTAGAGCATCATTGGCAACGATGAGGTCGAGCCCTTGGTCAACCAGCTTTCGATGGGCCTCGCTGCGTGGATCTCCGGTTTCAGCTTTCTTGATTTTCACGCCGGCTGGTGCGACTGCGATGAAATCATCAGGTGCCGCGGTCATGTGAAGCGCATCCTCGCGGGAAAGCGCCTGCCCGACCGCGCCGCGCCGAGAGGGCACGCGCTTAGTTGGTGCGGTCGTGGAGAGCAGACAGGCATGTCCCGGCACGATGAGCGCCCTATGTACCGGACGTCCCGTCAGCGCCTCGCAAGAAAACGCGCCGATGAAGTCGGACGTGGCCCTCGTCATCACGACGCCGACCTCGGCACATGCCTGCGTCAGCAGGCGCGCCAGCCACGCGGCCTTGTAGGACGCGATGCCACCGGTGACCCCGAGCAGAATGCGCTGACGGTCGAAGGGACGCACAGGAACGGGCGAGGGCGCAGAGGGGGGAGAAAAGGCGCCGCGCCGGGACGATCGTCACGGCGCGGCGCAGGGTCCAGCAAGCGACGTGAACTCAGGCCGGACGACGGCGCGGCACCACGCGGTACTCGATCTCACCGTGGGCGAGCTCTTCGAGCGCGCGCGTCGTGAGCTTCTTCTCGTGCGCCGAGCGATCGCGGGGGAACTCGTTGAGCACGCGCGCGAACTTGGCCGCGATCAGCACGCTCAGATACTTGTTGGCCGCGTGCTTCGACACGTCGGACGGAGTAAAAACCTGCATGCGTTAGTCGCCCTTGCTGAAAACGTGGATTTCCTCTTCGAGCTGCGCGATGAGCGCCTCGACCTGCGCCTCGACCTCGTCTACCCGGTCGTGCCGCAGTCCTTCCGCATCGATAATAGCACTCACCTGATCCACCGCGCGCTCGAGATCGTCGTTGACCACCACGTAGTGGTAGCGTCCCACTTCTCCCAGCTCCGCGCGGGCGTTACGCAGGCGAATAAGCAACTGCTCGCGACTTTCGCTCTTCCGCGCCGAGAGTCGGGATTTCAGCACCTCGCCAGACGGAGGCAAAACAAAAATCAGCACGGTATCGGGAAACGCGACATGAAACTGCCGTGCCCCCTGCACGTCGATGTCCATCAGGACATGCTTTCCGGCGTTCAGCACCCGCTGAATTTCGGATCGCATCGTTCCGTAGGAATTGCCGTGCACCTCAGCCCACTCGGCGAACTCCCCCGCGTCACGCGCGGCAGCAAACACCTCGAGACTGATGAATCGATAGTCGCGCCCGTCCACCTCGCCATCCCGAGGAGCACGCGTGGTACAACTAACAGAATAACCCACATCGGCCCGCCGCTCCAGCACGCGACGCGCAATCGTGGTTTTCCCACCCCCGGAGGGAGCGGACAGTATGACCGGAAATGGGCTCACTCGAGGTTCTCGACCTGCTCCCGGATGCGTTCCAGCTCTTCCTTCACGCCGACCACCTCATGCAGGATCGCCGCGTCGGCCGCTTTGCTCCCAGTCGTATTCGCCTCTCGAAGCATTTCCTGAAGAAGAAAGCCCAATCGCTTGCCAAGCGGTTCTCCACCCGCATCCGCGAGGACGCTGTGAAAGGCGGTGATGTGCGACCGGAACCGATCAAGCTCCTCGCTGACGTCCAACCGATCGGCCAGAATCGCGATCTCCTGGGCCACTCGCGCTTCGTCCACGGCCAGACCATCGGCCAACTCACGAACGGCCGCCCGGAGGCGGTCCCGCTGAGCCAGAAGGCGCTCGGGCGCACGGAGCGCAATCCGCTGCAGCGCTCCGTCCACCATGGTCAGCCGCTCCAGCAAGACCGTGGCAAGTCGCGCGCCCTCTTCGGCTCGGGCACGCCCGAGGTGATCGAGCGCCCGCTCCACGATGGCGATCAGATCGGCAACCGTACCGGTGTCCTCCTCCTCGCGAGGAGCCGCCATGACATCGGGCATGCGCAGCACCGTGGCGAGGTCCACACCACCAGACAGACCATGCCGGTCGTGCAACTCCCGCAGCTGCGCGACCACGGCGGCAAAGCGCGCGTCGTCGATGGCAATGGCCTGCGTGGCCAAACGCTCACTGCGAGCGGTAAGGGTCACGTGCCCGCGACCGATCTTGAGCCGCATCGCCTCGCGCACGTCGGTCTCCCAGTGCCCGTAGGCGCCCGGCAACTTGATGCTCGGCGAGAAGAATCGATGGTTGACCGTGCGCACTTCGACCAGCACCCGAGAGGTGCCGACCGTGCCTTCCGCCTGGCCGAAGCCCGTCATTGAACGAATCATGCGATCGGCAATGAAACGCGGACGTCAGAGTGCGTCAACCGCATCAGTTCCAAAATTCCCAGCGCACGCCATATATCTGGACGGCCGGCGGCATCGTGATCCCGCGAATCTGCTCGTACGCGCCGCCGGTGAGGTTGCGGTACTGGTAGAATAAAGTGGCACGCTGAAGACGGAGTTCAAGCAAACCGGTCATGACGTTGGCCCGCTCGGTCATGCGCACATCGGGCGTGCTTTTGCCCGCCGCCGTGCCATAGAAAAATGGCACGCCACCGCGCAGATCATGCCAGATGCGCGCGTTGATCGAGAACTCACCACGCGGGAACCGCTGGCGCCAATCGCTGATCAGCGCGACTTCTGTCCGCACGTGCATCTGCGGCCGATTGTACTGCGATCCATCCCATCGGATCGCCTGCACATCCACCCGCACGTCTTTGTACAGGCGGCCAACCGCCGAGACGAGCACGCCCCGCGCATCGACTGACGACAGCAGCGCGGCGGGCGTTCCCAGAATCACCGGCGAGTCGAACTGGTTGGCGTTGTCCTGGATAACCCCGCCACCGAGCCACAGCCGGCCTACCTTCAGCGCCGCCTCTGCACGCCGCGTGCTACCACCCACGCGACCAGTCGCCGAATCCGGCGCGCGGCTACTCTGCGCGCCCGTGAGAATGAGCCACGAAAAAGGCTGCGCACGGGCGGAGAGATCGACGCGTCGGGTGGAGTCCGCTCCATTCTGTTCGGCGAAGGCACCGATCGCATAGCGCGATCCACCGAGGCGTCCGCGAACGGCCGGCGCATGAATGGCCGTGCCGCCGATAGGACGCACACGATCGGTCATCGACGCCGACCAGCGTGACGTGCGATACCCCGCGGCCAGCAGCTGCTGCGTGCGTCCGCGAATCGTGTCTGTCTTGACGACGACCGACGTATCCGTTTCGGCAGTCGGGTCGCCAACACCCTCCAACCGCGTGCGCACGACGCCGACGATTGCTTGCGACCAGAACCCGCGCAGCGTATCGCCGTATCCGAGGCGCAGATAGGCATCACGACGCGAGCCCTTGTACGCCAACAGATCGGTGAAGCCTGCGCGTGCCGTATGCGGATCCCGTTCACGGCCGGTCGCGTTCGCGAAGAGATCGACGCTGACGCGACGCTTCGACCATCCGATGCGGGCCATGAAGGCTTGCACCGTGCCATCACCGCGCCCGGTCGAACGCTGGGCGCCGGTGACGGCATTCACGCGTCCGCTCTGCGTGGCCATCTGCTGTCCACCGAGCTGCAGCAGGACCCCGTTGCGCCATCGGCGCGCGAAGAGGCCGCGGAACGCATTGGTATTCAGGTCGCCGGTGAGGATGTCGGCCCGTGTATACGGCGTGGTGCGCTCGACGGTCCACGTGCGCATCCAGACGCGCACTTCTCCCGCTGCCCGCTCCACAATCAGTTCATCGAGCGTCCACAACTGCACATCGGTGAGATCGAGCGCGCCGCCATTTCGCGGCTCGATCGCGTCCATTTCGACACCATCGACAAACAGCCGCAGGCGACGCGTGTCGCCGGCGAACGAGGCGGCATGCACGCCGGCGATCCATCCGCTGCGATACGTCGTGACGCCCGGCACCCGATCGAGCAAGTCCGCGAGGTTCACGGCGCCCGACGAGAGAATCTCTTCGCGCGAAAAACGAAGGCGCGGCGACGTCTCGAAATCATCCGGTCGTTCAAAGCGCGCGAGCGGCGCCTTGAGCGTGTCGCCAGCGATCGAGCGCTTGAGGCTGTCGCTGCGCGCGACCTCGCGCGCGAAGACGGCCGAGTCACTGGCGACCCTGCGTTTTGGGAGTGTGTCCACTCCCTGAGGTGGCGGCACCGGCACAGGCACGGACACCCGCACGGTATCCTTCCGCACCGTGTCGGGACGAACCTGCGCCCACGCGAGCGTCGGCACCACCATGGCCGCCAGCAGGCTGGCAACCATAAGCCGAACGGAGCGGATCACCGACGCGCGCGCGCCCGTACGATTTCGACGAAGGTGCCCACGGGCGTACCCGTCGGTCCTTTCGGAATCCAGCCCAGATCGACCTGCGAATAGGCCGTACCGGCGACATCGAGATGCACCCACGGGTAACCGTCCACGAATTCCTGCAAGAAAAGAGCAGCGGTGATGGAGCCCGCCGCGCGGCCGCCCGTGTTCTTCACGTCGGCCACATCGGATTTGATCTGCTCCTTGTACTCATCCCACAGCGGAAGGGGCCATCCCGGTTCACCAGCGGCGGCGCCGGCAGCCAGCACTTCGTCCACCGCCGCCTTGTCCGCACCGAAGACCCCGACCGCGTTCGCGCCGAGTCCGATCACAATGGCGCCCGTGAGCGTCGCCGCATCGATGGCAATCGCCGGATTGAAGCGCTTGGCGAACACCAGCAGGTCGGCCAGCACGAGACGGCCTTCGGCGTCGGTGTTGATGATCTCAATCGTCTTGCCGTTCGAGGCCCGCACGACGTCACCGGGTTTCACGGCCGTTCCCGAGGGCATGTTGGTGGTCGATCCGATAATGCCGACCACGTTGATGGGCAGCATGAGACGGCCGATGGCTTCCATCGCACCCATCACGCCGCCTGCACCCGACATATCGAACTTCATCCACTCCATTTCCGGCGCCGGCTTGATCGAAATACCACCGGTGTCGAAGCACAGCCCTTTGCCGATCAGCACCACGGGCTGCTGATCCGGCGCGCCGCCACGATACTCGAGCGCGACCAGGCGCGGCTCCTCCGGCGTGCCCTGCGCCACGCACAGGAACGATCCCATCTTTTCCAGCTCCATCTCCGCGCGTCCCAGCACTGTGATGGTCATCCCGTGCCGTGCGGCGATGTCGCGCCCCACTTCGACAAACGTCTCGGGCGTGCACACATTGCCGGGCATCATGCCGAGTCGCTTGGCGATCGCCTGCCCCTCCGACACGGCGACACCTGCCGCGAAACCCTCCCGCACGGCCTCCGTGTCGGCACCGAACACCGTGACCGCCTCTAGTCGAGCACGCCGGTCCTTCTCGGGGGGCTGGGTTTGCAGGTCGGAATAGGCCCAGCTCCCCGCCGCCGCACCGAGCGCCAGCCCTTCGACGGCATCGGCGTCGGCTCCAGGCAGCACGATGTGCATCGCCCCGGTGCCAAGCTTGCATGCCTGACGTGCGGCAATTGCCGCGGCACGTCGTGCTACGGCGCGGGTGAGCGGTGCGGAGCCACGTCCGACCAGCAGCACACGCTGCGCGCCCGTGTCTCCCCCTACGAACAGCATCGTTTCGTCGCGGCCGCCACGAAAGTCGCGGCGGGCGATTGAACGCTGGATTGCGCCGGCCAACGGCGCGTCGACGGCACGGAGTGTCTCGTCGAGCGACGGGTCCTGAGACAGGACGATGGTAAGAAGCGGCGAATCAACCGATGCGGGAGCCGCGTGACTGAGCTGGAGCGAGAAGGACATGGACGCAATCGGCGCAAAAGGGGATGGCGGTGATGCGCGGACGCCAGGCCCCGGCACGCACCCGCAGAGAGTGTGAAGCTAGGCAGCCAACGGCGGGCCGGGCAAGCGAGGCGAGGGGCCGCGCAGCGACAAATGGCTTCGGGAACACGAAACGCCCGGTTCTCCTCTCGGAAGACCGGGCGTTCTCTGTGACAACAACTGGGGCGGTAGGAGTCGAACCTACAACCGCTCGATTAACAGTCGAGTGCTCTGCCATTGAGCTACACCCCATCAGAGGCCGCAAGCGACCGCGCGGTCCTGCTCCAAACATCGCGCGCTACACACGACAACTCAACAGCGTTGTGCGAATCATCCGGGACATCGTGCAAAACGGTACCACATGCTGCCTACATGCCCAGACCGGGGGTCGAACCCGGAAACCCTTGCGAGTGGGGGATTTTGAGTCCCCTGCGTCTGCCAGTTCCGCCATCTGGGCGTACATCAACTGTGCTCAGACAAGTGTACACGGTTGGCGAAAGCGACGCCACGGGGGCCCACTCACATCGGTGGCGGTGTTCCGTGTCGCCGAAATCCACGGCTGTCCGTGGGGGCGACGGTGGAATCGTCCATGCCCATCCGCCGACGCTGCAAATCCTGCATGCCGCGGCGCAGTTCATCCTGAAGCCCGAAGTAGCGCGCGCGCTGCGTCGGCGAGAGAAACTTCGCCAGATCGCGCTGCTCGGTTTCCATGAGCTCGAGCTTGCGACGCTCAAGACCAGGCATCTGTTCGAGCAGATCCCCGACCTTCGCTTCATTCGCCTTGTCACCCGCCCTCATCTCGTCGCGCAGCGACGTCCGTAACATCCATTCTTCACGGCGGATCAGGCGTCGCGATTCTTCAGTGCGCGACGCAACTTCACGCAGCTTGACCTGCTGCTCGTCGGTGAGTCGCAGACGCAGCTTTACAATCGCGTCAATCCGCTCCTTGAAGCGCTTTTCGAGAACGTCGCGCTGCTGACCAGTCATGCGCGGCGCGCCCTCTCGATCGTTCCCGCGGAACGGTGCGCTCTGCGCAACCGCGACGATTGGTGAACCGAGCGTCGCGACTAGCGCAACGGCGGCCAGCCATCGGAGTCGAGGCATGATCATGGTGAGGAACCTCCTGATGTCGATACGACCGGTAGCGTCGGCATTGGCTCTGCGGAGCTTGTGCCATCCCACTTCTCCAAGCGATCGAGCATTCGCTGTAGTTCGGCCGCTGAATAATCACCGAGATCACCGTACGACACGGACACCCGCGACTCACGACCAGCGCTTCCGAAGTTCGTCGGCGAATCCAACACGGCGACCGTCGCGGACGGTATGGTGCCGGTCGCTCTCGTTGTTCGCGCCAGCGCGCTTTCAGCGGCTTCCGCCAACTGCGCGTCGTTCGAGCGGATACCCGTGAGGCTGTTCGGGCTGTTCCGCGATACGATGAGCGACGTACCACCGACGATGATCACGCCCACCGCAGCCGCCACTTGCCACACGGATGCCGACCAGCGACGTCGCGGTCGCGACACCGTCGTGGACTGCGCCGCGACCGGCACGGCCTCGCTGGACGGACGCACAAGGCGCAGCGTCGGCGTGGGACGCGGCAAGTTAGCCACGATTTGCACGACGTCGAGCGGCACGGCCCGAGGGCGAACCGCCCGCGCCAGGCGCAACACGGCGACGTCGTCGCGACACGAGTCGCAGATCGACAGATGCTGCGCGACCAACGAGGCGGCCGTCGCCTCGAGCGAGGCCGACACGTAGTCGGGCAACAGGTCCTGCATCTCCGGCGTCCGGCACTCAGTCATCGAGAAACTCCTTCACGGCTCGCATCGCGTTGTGATAATGAACACGGGCAGCGCCCTCAGAACTGTCGAGGATCTCCGCGATCTCTTTGTAACTCCGCCCTTCCTGCACACGCAGGGTGAACACCTCGCGCTGCATGCGCGTCAATCGACCGATCGCCGACGCCATCCGTTGCGCGGCTTCGTCCGCCACCAAGGCATCGAGTGCGTCGTAGGCAGTGGCCGCATGTTTATCGTCAACTTCGACCTCCCGTCCGCGCCGAGCCATCGAGCGTCGCCGGTCGATGACCAAGCGACGCTCGATGGTGAACAGCCAGGTTCGAAGCGAACTGTCGGACCGAAATGATTCGAGCGCCGAAAAGGCCCGGATAAACGTGTCCTGCACCAATTCGTCGACATCCTCGTCGACACCCAACCGGACCGCAAAGCGCGTCAGAGCACCCGCGTGCCGCTCAACGATCGCCGTGGCGGCCCGCTCGTCGCCAGCCATCCACTGCGCGATGAGTTCGCCATCGACTAACGCGTCATCGGTCTGTTTGGCATGGATCATACGTTCAAACTTATTAGACGACGCCCGGCGGGTATCGTTAAGGCCCTGCCCCACCATTGACCCGAAGAGACCTAGGACTGCACCTTGGCCACCTTGGATGGGGATCGGGCCACGACGACGCGACGAGGAGAGCGGACATGCATATCCCACACATCATCGCGCATCGCGGCTCGTCACGCGAGTGCCTCGAGAACACGATGGTCGCCTTTGCCCGCGCCCTTGAGCAGCAGGCGGACGGGATTGAGCTTGACGTGCACGGGTCGGCCGACGGCCACCTGGTGGTGCACCACGACGCGGTGCTCCAGCTCGAACACGGTGGCGGCGCCGGAGGCACCGCAGCCATCCGTGAGCTTCGCCTGCCCGACCTACACGCCGCACGGCTGCACGGCGGTCATCGCATTCCGCTCCTTGGCGAGGTGTTCGACCTAGTCGGCACGCAGGCAACCGTGTACGTGGAGGTCAAGGCGCCTCGCATCGAATCGGCCGTCGCGGCCCTGCTCGACCGTCACCCCACGGTGCGCGCGGCCGTGCACTCATTCGACCATCGCATTCCCGTGGCAGTTCGGGCGCTTCGTCCGGGTACCGAGATTGGTTTCCTTTCGGACTCGTATCAGATCGAGCCGGCCGGCATGCTGCGACCGATCGCACCGGACACGCTCTGGCAATACACGCAGCTGATCGACGAAGCGCTGGTGATCGCGGCCCATGAGCGGGGCGCTAAAGTGATGGCGTGGACCGAGAACGATCCGGTGCGTGCGCACCTGTTGGCCTCCTGGGGCGTGGACGGGCTCTGCACCGACGTGCCGGCGACCATCCGGGCGGCGTTCTATTCCATTTGAGGACGTTACACCACACGGGTCCCGCAATAGCTGCGGGACCCGTGTGGTGTAAAGCGACCAACAGCTGCAACGGCGAGCGAAATCAGCTGGCCGCATCGGTCGGCGGTGCAGGCTGCTGCACGGGTGCGGTCGGTGCCGCACTGGCTGGCGTGTCAGGTGACTCGGAGGTGCCCTCGGCAGCGCGAGCGGCCGCCAGCTCCGTCTCCATGCGGCGCGCCTCGGCGTCCAGCGCGCGCAGGGCCGCCATGAGCCGATCACGGGCGTCCGTTGCCAGTTCGCCGCCGGCATCGGCCGCACGGAATACGGCGTAGCCGAGCGCCTCCGCCGCCTTGTCGGCCTGTTCGCGGGCCCGATAGGAGTCGAGGCGCAGCTTACCCTCGTCGAAGACATCCTGCGCCGCCTTGCCTGCCTTATCGATCCCCTGCTTGACCTTGTCCCAGATCGCCATGGCGTCCTTCTCCGCAAAGTGTGAGTACTGCTAAGAACCTACGTCTTCTGGAGCCGAGAAGTTACGCTCTGGAACGCAAGAAACCTCCGCGCGAAACGGAGGCTCCCTGATAACGACGGTCGCGCGGCGAGGTTTACGCCTCGACGACTTCCTCTACCATCACTTCGACGAACGCGACGGGAAAGACGCTGATCTTGTACTTCTTCTTGTTGTGGTGCTGGAACTGTACGACGCCATCGACGAGCGAGTAGATGGTGTAGTCGGTGCCCATGCCGACATTGCTGCCGGGATGCCACTTCGTACCGCACTGCCGCGCGATGATGTTGCCAGCCGTTACGAACTCACCACCGTACTTCTTGATGCCGCGAAACTTCGGATTCGAATCGCGACCGTTGCGTGATGAGCCGACGCCTTTCTTATGTGCCATTGCTCTTACTCCGAAAAAGGAGGCGCTCCAGTGAGGCGCGCCGCCGGCGATCAGCCGAGGGTGATTTCGTTAATGCGAACTTCCGTGAACTTCTGCCGATGACCCTGCTTGCGGGCATAGTTCTTACGGCGCTTGAACTTGAAGACGATGATCTTGTCATCGAGGCCGTGCTTCACGATCTCGCCGGTAACCTTGGCACCGCTGAGCGTGGGCACGCCCAAGCGGACACCGGTGCCGACGTTGCCGATAAGGACGTCGTTGAACTCGACGACCGTGCCGGCTTCGCCCAGCAGCGAGGGAATCCTAAGGGACTTGCCCGGCTCGGCACGGAACTGCTTGCCGCCGGTGCGAATGATCGCGTAGCTCATGGCTTCTATCTGTTAAATCGTATTCTGCAGACTTCAAACGTAGCCTTAAAGCTTATCCGGCTTCGCTTTAGCTGTCAAGCGTCTGAGACCAGCCTCAGGCGCATGTGGGGGACGTAAGTTTTCGGCGGGTTTCAGGCGAGGGCGTACTGCTGCGTGACGTCCCGCTGGGCGCCGCGCATGACGAGTTTGATCTCGTCCGGACGGAGCAACGGATCGTCTCGCAGCTCCAGCGGGAATCCCGCCAACTTCTCGAGGCGCTTCACAAAATCGTGCTCCTGCTCCAGCACGTGCAGCGCGACTTCGGGATGGAGTCTTAGGATCACCGGCTCCCGGCGTCCCTCGGCCGACATGCGGCGCACGGCCCGCTCAGTGCGTCGGACGATCGTCTCCGGCGTAAACACGCGACCCGTGCCGCTACAGGTCGGGCAAGACTCCGTCATGCTCTGCCAGTGACTCTGACGCACGCGCTGCCGTGTCATCTCCACCAGACCTAGGTCGGAGACCGCATGGGCCTTGGTACGGGCGCGATCACGACTCAGGTGCGTGCGCAACTCGTAAATCACCTTGTCGCGATTCCCCTGCGTCTCCATGTCGATGAAGTCGCAGACGATGATGCCGCCGACGTCGCGCAACCGGAGCTGTCGCGCGATTTCACGCGCCGCCTCGGTGTTCGTCTTGAAGACCGTCTTTTCGGGGTCACGCTTGCCGGTATACCGACCGGAATTCACGTCGATCGAGACCAGCGCTTCAGTGGGCTCGATAATCAGGTAGCCGCCGCTCGGCAGGTCACAGCGCCGCTTGAACAGGTCCCGGATTTCCGTCTCGATGTCCGCTTTGTCGAACAGCGGGACGACGTCCTCGTACAGCTTCACCCGCTCGACAAGCTCGGGCGCGATGCCGGTGAGGTACTCCGTGATCTCGTTGAAGACCTGGCGGGAGTCGACGGTGACGCGCTCCACCTTCGCGCTGAAGAGGTCGCGCATGAGACCGCGGGTCACGTTGGTCTCACGGTGCACCAGGGCCGGCGCCCGCGTGAACTGCGTTTTCCGCTTAATCCGCTTCCAGTTGTTGATGAGCGAGTTCAGCTCGCGCTCGAACGATTCCCTGGTCGCGTCTTCCGAGACGGTGCGAATGATCACGCCACCGACGTCGTCGGGAAGCATTTCGGACACCATCGCCCGGAGGCGCTGGCGCTCGGACCGTTCGTCAATTTTTCGGCTCACGCCGACTTTCGACGCGAAGGGCATGTACACCAGAAACCGTCCGGCAAGGGACACCTGCGCGGTTACGCGAGGTCCCTTCGTGGAAATCGGCTCCTTGGAAATCTGGACCAGAATGTCCTGACCACGCTTCAGCAGGTCCTGAATGGGACGGACTTCTCGGCGCCCGCGCCGACCGCCGCCGGCACTGCCGCCACCGGCATCCTCTCCAGCCTCGTCTTCGTCGTCGTCTTCATCGTCGGCCACCGGCGCATCCTCGACCACCACATCGGCGGCGTGCAGGAATGCGGACTTTTCGGTGCCGATATTCACGAAGGCGGCCTGAATGCCGGGGAGCACGGCTTCGACCTTCCCGAGATAGACATCGCCAACCATGCGACGGGCATCGGGTCGATCCACCAGCAACTCCACCAACTGGCCGTCCTCGAGAATGGCGACGCGCGTCTCGCGCGGCGTCGCGTTCACCAGGATTTCTCGCTTCATTCTGACGTGCCGCGCGCCCCGGCGGTGGCGACTCCACTGGACCGATGCGGCGACGAACACGGTGATCGAACAGAGGCTGCCCGAGCGCGCCAAACGGCGGCGACACGGACGACGTCACGGGGCTCCCCCAGCCATCATAACTGATCGGTCGGGCGAATCGCGCCCAAATACCGCGGACCGTCCCGCGCTTCGTTAGCGGCGGGAGGCGCAGGCTTCAGGAGAAACGCGATGGCCCGCGATCGACGCACAGGGCGTGTCATGCGGTGGGACGTGTGGAGGGCGTCGGATGGCTGCACGCTGGCGCCGATCCGCCCCCGCCACAAACGCAAACGGCCCGTGAGTCGCACGGGCCGCCGGCGCCGGAAGCGACGGCTACGGGAACTGCGGGGTCCTGCCAAAACAAATTACTCAGGAAGAGTACACGAGACCGAACGTGTCCCGCAATACATCCTTGGCGGACCGTCCCGCTGATTCACTCTATCAGTCCCTTCAGCAGGTGCCGCGCGATCACCATGCGCTGGATCTCGCTGGTCCCCTCACCGATCTCGCAAATCTTCGCGTCGCGCATGAAGCGTTCCACCGGGTAGTCCTTGGTGTAACCGTACCCACCGTGGATCTGAATGGCCTTGATCGTGGCGCGCATGGCGAGCTCCGAGCAGAACAATTTCGCCATCGCGGCTTCCTTGCCGAACGGCTTCCCCTGCTGTGCCAGCCAGGCCGCGTGGTACACCAGATGACGGCCGGCTTCGATTTCGGTGGCCATGTCGGACAGCTGGAACTGGATGCCTTGGAACGTCGCGATCGCCGCGCCAAACTGCTTGCGGACCGACGCGTACTTGAGCGACTCCTCAAGCGCTCCCTGCGCGATGCCGATCGACAGCGACGCAATGCCGATGCGGCCGGCATCGAGGGTCTTCATGAAGTTGATGAATCCGAGACCCTCGGTGCCTAACAGATTTTCGGCTGGCACTTCGACGTTGTCGAACAGCAGTTCACGGGTGTCCGACGCACGCCATCCCAGCTTGTTTTCCTTCTTGCCAGACGTGAACCCCTTCATCGGTGTAAGGGAGTCATCGTGGCCGACACCGAGCACTCGGCACTGTTCGAGATCGCAGCTCTCCTTATTCAGGATGAACGACGAAATGCCCTTCGTGCCTTTGGACGGATCGGTCACGGCGGTCACGACGAATACTTCGCCGACACCGGCGTGCGTGATGAACCGTTTGGACCCGTTCAGCAGGTAATAGCCGTCCTTCTTCTCGGCCGTTGTGCGCGTGCCACCGGCGTCACTGCCAGCACTCTCTTCGGTGAGACCGAAGCCGCCGAGCACCTTGCCGCTGGCCAGCAGGGGCACATATTGCTCGATCTGCGCCTGAGTACCGAAATTCACGATGGGCGACGTGCCGAGCGTGGTGTGCGCGCTGATCGTGATGGAGTGCGACGCACACACCTTCGCAAGCTCTTCGATCGCGATAATGAAGCTGATCGTGTCGAAGCCGGCGCCACCGACATCTTCGGACCACGGAATACCGAGGAGTCCGAGTTCCCCCATGGCCTTCACATTCACCCAAGGGAACGTGGAGGCCTCGTCGTGTTCAGATGCGACCGGCGCAACCTGCTCTCGCGCAAAGCTGCGGACCATGTCACGCACGGCGAGATGCTGCTCGTTGAAATAAAGACTATCGTCCATGGAAGACGTCGAGGTCAGAGCGGGCGGGACCTGGCACGAACGGACTGCTTCGTGTCGGCCGGCGGAAGGACTTCAGTGGTGCCGAGGCAACGATCGCAGGCAGCGCACTGTGAGCGCACTTCGGGGTCTCCGAAATAGCGCAGGACGAAGGCTCTTCGGCAATAGCGCGTCTGCGCATATCCCTGCATTGCATCAAGACGGCTCAGGTCGGACTTGCGCCGCCGATTGATCGCTGGCCAATTAACCGGCGACCATTTCGTGTCACGAGCGCGGGGATCGAGCCGCACGCCGCCGCCGGCCCGCATCCACGTGACGAACTGCTGCGCTTCCAACCGCTCCAAAACAGGGACGAGCCCCCTCGATCCACCAAGACCGGGAGGTAGTCCGTCGAGATCGATCGAGGCCCCGAGCTCCAGCTGCTTGCCGACGGCACGCCAGAGGGCCCGAAGGACCTCCCGATCGAACGCGCGATCGCCGGTCAGTTCACCGATGATCCGATCCGGCGCCGCGAGGAGGCGGACCGAGACGCGACTCATCGCGGCGGCCTCTTCGGAACACGCGCCGGCCGCGCAGAGCACACGAAGCGCCGCGCGGACTCTGCGCTCGCCGAGCTTGGGCGGCATACGCTGCGCGAGCTCATCGACCGAACAGGCCACCAATCCGTCTCGGTCGGACTGCGATCGCAGCAACGTCCACACCTGTTCGACGATGGCGCGGTCGGGATGGGCGCTGCCGATGAAGAACTCGTGCGTGAGACGATCAGGATACGCATGCAAGAGCACGCAGGTGCTGGGCTTGCCGTCGCGGCCGGCGCGCCCCGCCTCCTGATAGTACGCTTCGAGCGAACCGGGCATCGCGTGGTGCACGACCAGCCGCACATCCGGTTTGTCGATGCCCATGCCGAACGCACTCGTCGCCACGATCACGCGCGCGCGCTCCTGCATGAACGCGTCCTGCGCGCGTTGACGCAGCGCGACGTCGAGACCGGCGTGATAGGCCACCGCTCTGATCCTTCCACGCACCAACACCGCGGTGACGCGCTCGACGGCTTTGCGCGTCGGCGCGTACACAATGGCCGGCCCGTCAACGGCACGCAGCAAGGTGATCGCCGTCTTGTCTTTGTCGGGCTGCGTGCGCGTGGCCGTGACGTAGTACGTGAGGTTGATGCGATCGAAGCCGGCCACCACCACTTCTGCATCGTGCAGCGTGAGTTGACGCACAATATCAATTCGGACATTCGGCGTGGCGGTCGCCGTGAGGGCGACCGTTTGTGGTGTTCCAAGTCGTTCCCGGAGTAGACCGATCCGGCGATAGCTCGGTCGGAAGTCGTGTCCCCATTCGCTGATGCAGTGTGCTTCGTCCACCGCCAGCAGACTTACCCCGATCTCCACCAGCGCTTGCAGCGTGCGCCCGGCTTCCATGCGCTCCGGCGCCAGGTACAGCAGCTTGAGCGAGCCGTCGCGGGCGCGGGCCATGCGATCGGCCACCTCACGCACGCTGAGCGTGCTGTTGATGAATGCCGCCAACACCCCTTTGCGCTGTAGCGCGTCGACTTGGTCCTTCATCAACGAGATGAGCGGCGAGAGCACCACCGTGAGCCCCTCGCGGATCAGCGCCGGCACTTGGTAGCAGAGCGACTTGCCGCCGCCGGTGGGGAGCACGATCAGCGAGTCGCGGCCGGAGAGCACCGCCTGCACCGCGCGGATTTGTGACGGTCGGAAATCTGGATACCCGAAGGTATCGAGAAGCGTCGCGCGGGCTAGCTCGAGGCTGCCGTAGCCGGCGGATGTCCTGCGTGCGATCGGCATGCCGCACGGTAGCGGACCACACCACAGCGCGCGTCATCGAAACGACGCGCTCGCCACCGCGCCAACGCCGACTACTTGTCGTCGATCGGGATGCGGGTGTTCGTCTCGTACAACATGTACCCAATGAACAGCCACGCCAGAACGCGAACGACCTTGAACGCGCCACGTCCGATGCGCCAGGTCTGGAATGCCGTCACCGCATCGATCACAACAAGCACAGCCAACACCATCGGCAGCACCGGCATCACCGCGCGCCACAGACGTTTCAGCTCAGACCGCCCTCGCGAAATGGCCACGCGTAAACGCGCCATCCAGCAGGCGGCGGGTTGCTGTCAGCTCCGGCAGCACGTTGCCGGCAAGCGCATCGAGCATGGTGCGGTACGAACGAACGAGCAATTGCACGGGGTCACCGGGTACGTTGAAGATCATCTGATAGCCGCGAACGCCCTGCACCCAGAGGTCGGGCAGATACTCGGATCCGTCGAGAGGGCGAGAATGCAACAACCGGTTCCGGCACGCCGAGTCGGTCGCCACGGCGAACGTGTACCCAGCCGGATCGGTCAACGCCACATTCGTGTGCTTCTGCACGCAGAGATCGCGGCAGGTCGTCGGCTCGCGATCGAATGCCGCCGAGAGCACGCAATGTTCGATCGTCATGCCCTCGGTACGACCGTACACGAGCACATCGAAATTGCGTCCGCGCCACGGGTCGGTGAGCTGCCCGAGCTCTTCGATTGTGAGTTCGATCGAGGCGACCAGTCGCGACGCGCCAAGTTCGAACAACAGCTGAGCGGTGTGCTGATTGAACACGTTGGTCGCGTAATCCGCGATGACGTCGCGCCCTGCCACACCGAACTCGGCGAGCAACCCCAGATGGCCCGTCAACAGCGGCAGATCGAGCGCGAGCCACTTGTCGAGACGCTTGCGCTCCTCGGGCCGCACAATCGTCGGCGTGCGCAACCGCAGCGCGATGCCGGCGGCCGCGAGCTCCTCCCGCAGGGCAGTCACGCGCGCGAGCGGCGGCGTGGGGTGGCGCAGAAATGGATCGAGCACGATCTCGGTCGCGCCACCGGCGGCGGCCTCGCGCGCCGTGGCGAGATCACAGACAATGGCACGCAGCGCGAACGACGCGTCCAATACCGGCGACGACACCGACGACGCAACCGTGTCGACGACCTCGGCGATGCGCGCCTCACGAACCGCCAAGTCGCTCTGACGCGCCCAGCCGAGCTGCACGTCGAGTTGGGCCACGGCGTCCTGGCGAATACGATTCAGTTCGCTCACCGGCAGAAACAGTCCGTCGGTAAGCCCCGCAACATCGAGGGTCCCCAGCTTGAACGGCGTCCCACCGAGTCGCCCCAGTTGCTCGCGCAGCTGCGGAATGTCGAGAGCACGTTTGCTGGCGACACCGAGCGGTACCTCGCCGCGTACCGTGACTTCCATCTCGCCGGAACTCCAGATCGTCTTGAGCGGACCGCCGCTGTGACCGAACACGCGCACGTCGATGCGCATCGCACCGACGCGTTCGGGCACGGCCACATTCGCGAAGGATTCCTGCGCCTGACGCAACAGCGTTGCATCACTCGTGCGCACGACGCGATATCCGTCAGGGACGCGCGACCGCACGTTGCTCAGGCGAACACTGACGACCTGTCGATGTGTGCCGTTCCGCGTCCCCACGTTGCGGACGCCCTGCACGGTGCCACCCATTGAGGTGGACGACGTCGGCTCGGGCGACTCGAAGCCGAGCCCATCACCGACGGACACCACATGCGTTGTTTCGATGATGAGGTCCGTACCCTCGTGGCCGACCACCTTACCGATAGGCAGGCCACGATTATCCGGCTGCGTGCGCGTGATGTAGTCGCGTCCCTCGCGACCACCGTACATCCCGCCGGTGTTTCCGCGACTGAAAATCTGCACCAGCGGTTCGACCTCTTCGATCGATGGCGCAAGCCCGCGTTCACCGCGAGCGAGTGCGTCGAGCCAGCCACGATAGGCCTTCGTCACGGTGGCAACGTACTCCGGCTTTTTCTTGCGGCCTTCGATCTTCAGACACCCGATCCCGAGCTCAGCGAGTTGCTCGAGGTGATCGTACGCCGCGAGATCTTTCGCCGAAATCAGGTATCCACTGTCGAGTGTGGCGCCGGTCGATGCATCGGTGAGTGTGTAGTCCTTGCGACAGGACTGTGCGCACGATCCACGATTGGCCGAGCGCTCGCTGATCATGCCGGACATGAAGCACTGTCCGGAGTACGAGACGCACAACGCCCCGTGTACGAAGGTTTCAAGACCGAGCTCCGGTACCGCCTCGCGGATCGCCCGGATGTCCTCGATCGTGTTTTCGCGCGCGAGCACCACGCGCTCCACCCCGAGACGCTGCATGACGCGCGCGCCGGCAGCATCGTGCACCGTCATCTGCGTCGAGCCATGGACCTCGAGCTGCGGATACACCTGCTGAATGAGCCGCACCACGCCGAGATCCTGCACGATCGCCGCATCGATCCCGCGATCGATACACTCGCCCAGATACGCGAGCGCTTCTCCCAGTTCCTCGGGCTTGATGAGCACATTGAACGTGAGGTACACGCGGGCGCCGCGAGCGTGCGCCACAGCGCAGGCCTGTGCGAGCTCATCCAAGGAGAGCTGGGCACCTTCATCGCGGGCGTTGTACATCGACGCGCCCAGGTACACCGCGTTGGCGCCATTGGCGACCGCAGCGCGGACGGCGTCGAGTGTGCCAGCCGGGGCGAGGAGTTCAGGAACGGGGGTACGAGACATCCCTTAAACCTAACCACTGAGGCCAGCGAGTGACTTCTGACCGGACGCTACTTGGGGGCGAACGTGTGGTCGGCGGGGGGGAAGTCCCGCTGCCGATGGCACGGGGTGACAGCAAACAGGGCCGCCGGATCGCAGCCCCGACCATGCCGCAGCCCATGGTTGTCAAACGCCATCACGCTCGACGAGGCACTTTCTCTCGCCCCACTCACGTTCCTGTCCAAACGACTTCCGGCGGGAACTTCCGCAGTTAGCGCCGTGCCCGGAGGCGCTCCACCACCCGGATAATCAACGCGCCGGCGAGACAGGCAATGCCCACCCAGCGGACCCACTCGGCACCCGTGCGCAGGGCAACGACGAACGCCATCACTCCGGCACCGATCAGGGACAAACGCAGCGCAATCATGCGAACGCCGGAAGCCCTACCGCGATGGCCTCGACGTCGGGCACGTCGATCACCATGCGCAGCAGCGCGGTCGAGTAGACCTTTCCCTGCGCGTCGGTCTTCAGCGAGAGCGTGCCGCCACCGTCGAGCGCGCCATGCAGGAGGAAATTGAGCGCATGGAGGTTGGGCAGTTCAAAGCGATCCACGCCGCCGTTGATCTGACCGGCGAAGTGCTGCGCGACCCGATCGCGGGTTACGTACGTCACGAGAACCGGATACCACTCCGGCTTGAGCGCGATCACGCCGACATTGGCCGTGTCACCTTTGTCGCCACTCCGGGCGTGTGCGATATCGAGCAGGCGAATGTGCATAGCCGCTACTCCATGATGCTGACGGCGGTGGACACGGCTCGCTTGTCGAGCAGCGCAGGCCAATACGCCACGATTTCTTCCACCTTGGGGCGACCACCGGCAAAGCCGGTGACGCTCGGTGGACCGTTCAACACCAGCGGCACGATCTCGCGCGTAAACCGCTCCACGGCAGCGCGGTCTTCCCCACGCACACCGATCCGGTACATCACTTCCGGCACGTCATGGCCGTCGCCCGCCAGCGGCCCGTGCGTGGCCGTGGCACCGACGAACTCCGTGAGCACCTGGTCGAACTTCAGACCGAGGTTGTCGAGACGCTCGCGGAGAATCCGATCCGCCATCTGTGCCTTCTCCATCGCGTCGGGCCACGAGTATACCAGCGATCCCACTGCCTTGTAGCCGGCGCGATAGGCGATCGAGACCTTGAGAAACGGCGTCGGCGGACCGCCAGTGATGCCGTGCACGCGCACACGATTTTCACCATCGGGCGCGAGCCGAATGCTGGTGAAGTCGGCCACCACGTCGGGCGTGATGTAGGCATGTGGATCGCCCATCTCGTACACCAGCTGTTCGGAGACACTCGGCACGCTCACGCGGCCACCCGTGCCCTTGTGCTTCGTGATCACAAACGTGCCGTCGCTAGATGCTTCGGCAATCGGGTAGCCGACATTCGCCAGGTCGGGAATCGTGCGCCATTCGTGCATGCAGTTGCCGCCGGATGACTGCGCGCCGCACTCCAGGATGTGCCCCGCGATGATGCCCGAGGCCATCTTGTTCCAGTCGTCCGCCGCCCAACCGAATTCGTGACGCAGCGGAGCCATCGTGAGCGCAGTATCCGTGCTGCGGCCGATGACAACGACGTTGGCACCGAGCGCGAGCGCTTCGACGATCGGATCAGAACCGATGTATGCGTTCGCCGACATCACGCGATCGCGAATCGTGGACAGCGGCTCGCCGGTGTCCATGTTCTTGAGTTCATGGCCGGCAGCCATCAGCTCGTCGATCCGCGCGAGAATGTCGTCGCCCGTCACAACGCCGATACGGATCTTGCCGCGCACGCCATGCGTGGAGGCCGCATCGAGCAGTGCCTCGGCGCATGCCACTGGATTCACGCCGCCGGCATTGGCAATCACTTTGACGCCGCGTTCGGCGACGGCCGGGAAGACGCTCTCCATGGCACCGATGAAGTCGCGCGCGTAGCCCATTCTGGGATCGCGTTCCTTCTGCTTCTGCAGGATCGACATCGTGACTTCGGCGAGGTAGTCGAGCATCAGGTAATCCACCTGACCACCTTCAACCTGACGACGCGGCGCTTCGAGCCAGTCGCCCCAGAATCCCTGACCGCTGGCGACGCGCACAACGCGCGATGAATCGGACATCAGTACTCCGTGCCGGGAACCGGCGCGCCGTAGGTCGGCATGGGGGGCAGGACGAAGGCACCGAGATGCGGACCCGAATTCTGGGCCGCCGCACGCAGCGCAAGCGCCAGCATCGTGCGGGTGTCTTCGGGATAGCAGATGGCATCGACGAAGCCACGCGCTGCAGCATAGCGAGCGTCGAGCTGCGTTTCATAGTCGGCACGCATCTGGGCGGCCGACTCCAGGACTTCGGGCGACGGATCGACGCCGGCCTTCTTGGCCGCGCTGAGCGACGGGCCGTGCACGGCGCCAACGGCTGCCTCACCCTCCATCACCGCCATGCGGCCGGTTGGCCAGCTGAAGATGAAGTCAGGGTCGAAGCCCTGCCCCGCCATCGCGTAATAGCCGGCACCACTCGCGTGGTTCACGGTGAGTACGATCTTCGGAACACGGGCGCACGCCATCGCTTCGACAAACCGCGCCCCAGCGCGGATGATGCCTTCATGCTCGGCGTCGGGACCAACCATGAACCCCGAAACGTCCTGCACGAACACGATGGGCAAACCCTGGCGGTCGCATCGTTCGATGAAGTACGCGACCTTCTCTGCACTCTCGGCGTAGATAATTCCGCCGAAGCGGGGACGTTCACCGGCACGACCTTTGATCAGGCCACGCTGATTGGCCACGATGCCCACAGGAATGCCTTCGATGCGCGCATCGCCGCAGATCATCTCCTTGGCGAGGTTTGGCTGAAACTCATCGATAACACCGTCATCAAGTACGGCCTTTAGCACCGCATGCATGTCGTACGACATGCGATGATCGGCGGGCAACACGTCGTACAACGCCGCGGGCGGCACCGCGGGCGGACGATAGGTGGGCGGCACCGTGCGAAACGGTTTCGGCAACCGCGCAACAAGCTCGCGCAACTTGTCGAGGCACTGCGCGTCGTCGTCGAGCGCGTAATGCGCCACGCCCGAAATCTCTGTATGCGTGATCGCGCCGCCCAACGTCTCGCCATCCACCGTTTGTCCCGTGGCGCCCTTTACCAAGTTTGGGCCACCTAAACCCATGAACGACGTACCCTTCACCATCAGGATCACATCGCTCAACGCGGGCAGGTAGGCACCGCCGGCAACACACTGTCCCATCACCGCGGAGAACTGCGGAATCCGCAGGTACCGACGCATGATGGAGTTGTAGTAGAAAATGCGCGCCGCACCGAACTGACCGGGGAACACGCCGCCCTGATACGGCAAGTTCACACCGGCCGAGTCGACGAGGTAAATGATCGGGATGCGGCACCGCATGGCGACTTCTTGCGCGCGCAGGATCTTCGTGATCGTCTCGGGCCACCACGACCCGGCCTTGACCGTTGCATCGTTTGCGACGACGACCACTTCGCGCCCATCGACCATCGCGATGCCGGTGATCACCCCGGCGCCGGGCGCCTGGCCGTCATATCGGTCATAGGCCACGAGGAGGCCGATCTCGAGAAACGGCGATCCCGGATCGGCGAGACGCTCCACGCGCTCACGGGCGGTCAGTTTCCCCTGCTGGTGCTGCTTCTTGATCTTGTCCGGTCCGCCTCCGAGTCGAAGGCGGGCTTCCAGCGCGCGGATCTCGTCGGCGAGCTGGTGTAGCCGCCCGCTCACGCGTCCTGCTGTTGACGCGACGCAAACCACTCGCGGATGTATTCCACGAGATCCTGCGTGCTCGTCCCGGGACCGAACAGGCGGGCCACGCCGCGCTGCTGAAGGGCATCCATGTCTTCTTTCGGAATGATCCCACCACCGGTGAGCAGGATATCGTCGCGTCCGGCTTCAACGAGGAGATCCCGAACACGCGGGAAGAGGGTCATGTGGGCGCCGCTCAGAATTGAGAGGCCCACAACGTCCACGTCTTCCTGGATGGCCGCCGAAGCGATCATTTCAGGGGTTTGGTGCAAACCGGTGTAGATCACTTCCATGCCGGCGTCACGGAGCGCGGCAGCCACCACCTTGGCGCCGCGATCATGGCCGTCAAGGCCAGGTTTCGCCACGAGCACGCGAATCGGTCGAGTCATCGGAGGGCATACGGGAAAGGACCCGGGGGCGGGCGCCGACGACGCGAGGATTCCGCGCGGCGGCCTTTCAAGCTACTCACCCGTCCTTACGCGCCACCAGCAGCATTTCGCTGGATTTCCGACTGAGTGGACGCGCGGTCCAGGCATCGAACGCCTGCTCGACCACTAAACCGACCTCTTGCATGCGGGCCGCCAACTCGGAAGCAGAGTACAGGCGAATACGGTGCGTCCGCTCCCCATCGCCCTTGGGCCCTCGCCACGTTGACGTGATCTCGAGGAAGCCGGACAGCGGGTCAAAATGGCGCTCTTGGCCGAAAATGGTGCCGTCCTCTGTGCTCCACCAGTCACGGGTCAGAAAGCGCGCCATGACCCCATCTCGACTGCCGCCGTGCCAGATCAACAGACCGCCGGGTTTCAGCACCCGAGCGAACTGGGCCAGCACCTTCCGATCGTCGTATGGATCGTCGAAGAAGCCGAACGACGTGAACAGGTTCACCACGGCGTCGAAGCGCCCGGTCCATTTGGATGGCAGCTTCCGCATATCGCCTTGCGTATAGCGCAGCGTCTTTCCCGTTCCCCGCCGCTTAGCCACCTCAAGCAGCGCCTTTGAATAGTCGAGGCCGTCGACATTGAAACCGGCTTCGGCTAGCAGGTGGGCGTGCCGCCCTTGCCCGCAGGGGCAGTCGAGGATGCGAGCACCCGACGGAAGCTCAAGCAACTCGAGGAGGCGCGCAACCTCCCGACGATCCTGCACGAGGTTGAACAGCGGTTCGTACTCGTGGAGGTACTGCGCATCAAAGTGTGTCGCCCACCATGGGATGGTTGTCTTCATCCCGACACGCTAGATAACGCCTCGGTCCCGCACAAGTCGCCCGCTTACCCGCCGCCAGGGTCGCCGACGGGATGGACGACCCAGGGCGTCGATGGAAGAGTTGTGCACAGCACGCACAACGTCGCCGAATGGTCGATGGAGATCGTGGACATGGAACGACTGCGGAGCGACGAGCGCAGGCTCAAAAGAACACCGGCTCGCGGTACGCACCGAAGACGTCTTCCAACGCGGCGCGAATTTCATACAGCGTGCAGTAGGCGCGCGCGCAGTCCAGGATGCGGGGCACCACGTTTTCGGTGCCCCGTGCGGCGTTCCGGAGGGCGTCAAGCCGCTCCGCGACGAGCACGTTGTCCCGCGACGCGCGAAGGGCCGCGAGGCGTTCGCGCTGTTCCGTTTCGGCGTACTCGCCGATGCGCAGAATGGGGATGGTCAGCTCGCGTTCGTCGGTGACGAACTCGTTCACGCCGACGACGAGCTTTCGGCGCTGCTCGATCTCCCACTGCTGACGCGCGGCGCTCTCGGCGATCTTCTTCTGGAACCAACCCTCTTCGAGTCCCTTGACGACCCCGCCGAACTCGTCGATTTGCGCGAACAGCGATTCGGCCTCCTGCTCCATCTGATCGGTCAGCGCTTCCACATAGTACGATCCACCAAGCGGGTCCATCACGTTCGGCACGCCGGTTTCGTAGGCCAGGATCTGCTGCGTGCGCAATGCAATCTGTACCGCTTCTTCGGTCGGTAACGACAGCGTCTCGTCCATCGAGTTCGTGTGCAACGACTGCGTGCCGCCGAGGACGGCCGCCATGGCCTGGTAGGCCACGCGCACGACGTTATTGGTCGGCTGCTGCGCGGTGAGCGTGACGCCCGCTGTCTGCGAATGGAAGCGCATCATCCACGAGCGCGGATTCTTCGCGCCGAACCGTTCCTTGAGATGACGCGCCCAGATGCGTCGCGCGGCACGCAGTTTCGCGATCTCCTCGAAAAAATCGTTGTGGATGTCCCAAAAGAACGACAAGCGCGGTGCGAATTCATCGACGTCAAGGCCACGCGCGACGCCGCGCTCCACGTACGTGAAGCCGTCGGCGAGCGTAAACGCGAGTTCCTGCGCCGCCGTGGCTCCCGCTTCGCGGATGTGGTAGCCGGAGATCGAAATCGTGTTCCAGTTCGGCGTGTGCTTGGCGCACCAGTCGAAGCCATCGACGATCAGGCGCAGCGCCGGCTCGATCGGGAAGCACCAGGCGTGCTGCGCCATGTACTCCTTCAGAATGTCATTCTGCACCGTGCCCTGCAGCTTGTCGGAGCTGACGCCCTGCTTCTCCGCGGCCGCGATGTAGAAGCACAGCAGAATGATCGCCGGCCCATTGATCGTCATCGACGTCGACACCTTGTCGAGCGGAATGCCCTCGAACAGCGTTTCCATGTCGGCCATCGACGAGATCGACACGCCACACTTGCCGACTTCGCCTTCCGAGCGCGAGTGATCGGCGTCGTAGCCCATCAGCGTGGGAAAATCGAACGCCACGGACAGGCCGGTTTGTCCCTGCGAGAGCAGGAACTTGTAGCGCTGATTGGTCTCGCGCGCGGTGCCGAAGCCGGCAAACTGGCGCATCGTCCAGAGCTTGCCGCGGTAGCCGGTGGGATGAATGCCGCGCGTGAACGGCCACTGACCCGGCAGTTCGAACGCCGAGCCGGCGGTGTCCTCGAGATCGAGCGCCGTATACAGCGGCGGCACTTCGTTCGCCGAATTGGTGAACGCAATGTCGCGCTTACGACCCGTGTCGTAGTGTTGCCGCCACTGACCGACTTCACGACGCAATCCGTCGAGCTCTTCCTGCTGCTGGCGGACTACATCCTCCAGTTCCTGAAAGGTCGTCATGCGCTTATCCATCCTGAAGCGGCGCGTATTCGGCGCCGGTGAGAAGTGCTGCACTGCGGGCCCGGAGGGCGTCGGCAACCGCGAAAGGCACCTGCGTGCCGGCCTCGAGCGCATCGAGTCGTTCGTCCACCCAGGCCTGCGTGTCCTTGTCCTGCCACAGGCGCCGACGAAGTTGCTGCTCCACGACTTCGATCACGCGCTCACGCAACCGAGCCCGTCGCCGCGATCGAAGCTCGCCACTGGTCTCAAGATAGCGTAGGTGACGATCAAGGGCGTCGACGACCTCGTCGACCCCCTCGTTCTGGGCGGCAATGACCCGTAAGACCGGCGGGGTCCACTGCACGGGCTGTTCCTCCCGAGCCGCCGCGCGAGCCGCGCGCGCCGGATTCATGGCATCCCGAAGGGCGTCACGGTCCGGCACGTTCCGAAGATCTACGCCATGATGGGCCGGAACGTTCTGGATCGTGGCGCCGGCACGCAGTCCGAGCATCAGCTCGATGTCATTGCGTAGGCGATCCGCGCCCGGGCGATCGGCCTTGTTCACGGCGAAGACGTCGGCAATCTCCATCACGCCCGCCTTGAGTGTTTGGATGGAGTCGCCGGACTCCGGCACGAGTACCACCAACGTCGTGTCGGCGGCCCTCGAGATATCGAGCTCGCTTTGTCCCACGCCGACGGTTTCGAGCAGGATCACGTCCATCCCGAATCCATCGAGCACATCGCAGACTTCGCGCGTGGCGGTGGCCAGTCCGCCCAGCGACCCGCGGGTCGCCATCGAGCGGATGAACACGCCGGGATCGAGCGCGACTTCCTCCATCCGGATCCGGTCGCCAAGCAGCGCACCACCGGTGAAGGGCGACGTGGGATCGACCGCCACGATGCCGACACGCAGCCCCGCGTTGCGATACCGACGCGCCAGACGCGTGGTGAGCGTACTCTTGCCAGCGCCTGGCGGTCCGGTGATTCCGATACGCCGCGCGCGCCCAAGCGTGGGATGCACGGTGGAAAGAATCTGCTCGAAGCCCGGACGGTGATTTTCCACGATACTGACGGCGCGCGCCAGCGCGGCCGGCTTGCCAGCACGGAACTGCTCCAACAATTGAGACATCGCGTCAGTCATCGTCACTCATCGTCGTGTTCATCTCGGATGTCGCCCACCAACTCTTCGAGCAGGTCTTCGAGCGTCACCAGCCCGACCACCATCGCGTCATCCTGAACAATCGCCAACTGTCGACGCGCGCGCAGCAACTCGAAGAGTAATTCTTTCGCGGATTTTGCCGACGTGGTCACCGTGACCGGACGAATGGGCGGTACCGTTTCACCACTGCGCACAAACACGTCGAAGACGTGAACCATACCGATGATCTGGTCCGGCGAGTCGCGATACACCGGTACGCGGCTGTAGCCGGCCTGCGCGACACGCGCCGCAAGCTCCGCCGCCGGCAAGCCGTCGGGCAGCGCAACGATCTGCGCGCGCGGCGTCATGACGTCCTGCACGACCTTGTCACCGAACTGCACGACACCGGAAATGATCGCCATTTCCTCAGTGGTGCTGAGGTCATCGAACGCGCCGTCGCGCAGCAACTCCTCGAGCCCGTCGCGCCCGTCCTCATCCGAAGCCCGCACCGGCCCGGACGCCATCAATCGCCGCACGAGATCGGCGATGACATGAAGGGGTGTCAACAGCAGATCCACGAGCCGCAGCAGCGGCACGAGTACGGGCACCAGTTGCGGCGCCCAGCGACGCCCCACCGCACGCGGCAGTAACTGGCCGACCACCACCAGCAGCGTGAGATAAAGCAGCACGTCAACCAGAAACTCCCACGCACGGAGGCCATCGGCCATCGCGATTATCGAGCCCGTGGCGAATACGGTCAGCATGCTCGCCGTCGCCGCCGTGTGCAGGAGGCGCGCCGGACGCTCCAGATACCGCGTCATCGCGCCCGTGCTACCGTGGCGTCGCTCGATCCAGTGTCGCAACCAGAGTCGGCTCACCGCGCGCACGGCGGTCGCGGAGAGCGTGAGCGTCGCCACGATGGCGACGGAGAGCAGCGTGAGCAGGAGCGGCATCAGCTCGCTCCCGTCGCAGCCGAATGGAGCGGCGGCACGCGCTCAAGATAGACGCGCTCGATTTTGCGGCGAACGACACGCTCCACAATCACCTTGAAAGGACCGACCGCGAGCATTTCGCCGGCGCGCGGCACTCTGCCCAGCAACTCGAGCACCAGACCACCGACGGTCGACACGTCGTCGCGACGAAAGTCGTGCGACAAGGCCTCCGACAGATCGTCGAGCGTCAGCCGCCCGGAGACCCAGAAGCGAACGCCTTTCTCGCTCTCGACCAGATGTTCTTCGTCGTCGTACTCGTCGCGGATCTCGCCGACCAACTCTTCCAGCACATCTTCGATGGTCACCAGTCCCGCGGTTCCACCGTACTCGTCGGCCACGACGGCAATGTGCCGACGGGCCACGCGGAACTCGCGAAGCAAATCGGCAATACGCTTGGACGGCGGAATGAACACCGGCGGACGCAGCAGCGTCTGCCACCCGCCTTCCGGTTCCTCGTCCGCCAATACCGACGGCAGCAGGTCTTTCACGTACAGGATGCCCACGATCTCGTCGATCGTATCCTCGAAAATCGGCACCCGCGAATGCTGCGCGCTGCGCACGCGGTCGAGCATTTCCGACCAGCAGGTGTCCTGCTCGATACCGACGATGTCGACGCGCGGCACCATGACTTCTTCGACCGTGGTCTCACCGAACTCAAAGACGCCGAGCAGCAGGTCGCGTTCATCGCGCGACACGTCGGCCTCGCTGGTGATCACCTCACGGAACTGCGCCGCCGCCTCCTCGCGACGTTCGATGGTCGCGTCGGCATCAGAGATCACTTCCGCGAAGGCCATCTCCACCCAATTGCCCAGCCGCACCACTGGCGCGAACACCTTCTCCGCCCCGTTTGAGAACCACGCGAGACGCTCTTCGGCATCTTCGCCGAGCGCATCGCCAATCACGCGCGCCGTGGTCTCGGCGGCGAGCACGACCGCGAGTCCGAGGCCGACGAGCAACGCCACCGTGGAGAGCGTCGCGCGACCCGACAGGCCCAAGCCAACGGCAATGCCGGAACCCGCGGCGAGATGTCCGAGGACTCGCGCAAATGCCAGCGCACGGTGTGTCCGTTCACGCGAGGGCACAGGTCGCGGCACCACCGGTGCCGGCGGCGCAAGCGCGGAACGTTCGGCGGGTATCGCCGAAACGGGCGGCTCGGACAGCAGCGCGCCGTCCGCGACGGCGGCGAGTGCAGCGACAACGGCCCCACCGGTCGCCAGCCCCCACGCGACTGCACTCATGCGGTGCGGGACGGCGTGGTCCAGAAGCGGTGCAGCAGTTGCTCCTGGCGTCGCCACATCGGCGACGTCATCCGTTCGTCGCCCTCGGGATGCTCCCACCCACACGCGTGCAGCATTCCGTGCACCACGAGGCGGGCAATTTCCTCACGGACCCCGACTGCCAATTCTTTCGCCTGGAGGCGCGCGACGTCCGGGCAAATGTAGATATCGGCGATCACGGTACCGGTGGGATCCGCGCCTAGCGCAAACGTGATCACGTCGGTCGGTCCACGATGACCGAGATGCCGACGATTGAGCGTCGCGCTGGTACGCGACGAGACGAACGTCACGCTGATCATGGCCCGCGCCACCTTGAGCGCGCGGAGCACGCTGCGCGACAGGTCGACCAGCCGGTCGGCGGCGACGGGCACGCGCACGCCATCGGCTTGCACTGAGACGGCGCGGGGATTCTCACGCACGATGCTCATGGGCCGGCCGCATCGGCGTTGTATGCGCGAATGATGTCTCGCACCAGCCGATGGCGAACGACATCCGCCTCGGTGAAATAGTGGAACGAGATGCCTTCGATGCCGTGCAGAATGCGTTCGATCTGCATGAGTCCCGAATCCTCACGACGCGGCAAGTCGACTTGCGTTTTGTCGCCGGTAATCACGATTTTCGAGTTCACGCCCAGCCGTGTAAGGAACATTTTCATCTGGAGTCCGGTCGCGTTCTGCGCTTCGTCGAGAATGACGAAGGAATCGCTGAGCGTGCGACCACGCATGAAGGCGAGCGGTGCCACCTCGATGGTGCGCGTCTCGATGAGTTTTTGGAGGCGCTCGACGGGAATGAGGTCATCGAGGGCGTCATACAGCGGGCGAAGATACGGATCGATCTTCGCCTGCATGTCACCCGGCAGAAAGCCGAGATTCTCCCCCGCCTCGACGGCGGGACGGGCCAGCACGATGCGCCGGACGCGCTTGCGCAACAGCGCATCGACGGCCGCGGCAACCGCGAGATACGTCTTGCCCGTGCCCGCAGGTCCGACGCCGACGACGATATCATGCTCGCCAATCTGCTTCAGATACTCCGCCTGGCCCGGCGTTTTCGGCTGCACGCCACGCCGCGCGCCCGGCAGCACCAGCGCCCCGTTGTTCGCGCCCGGCGTGTCGGCCGGCCGTTCGGTGAGCGACAAGCGCAGCACGTCGTCGGCGCTCAGCGTCTTCCCCTCGCGCACCAGCGCCACCATCGCGGTGGCGATGGCCTCGGCGCGCGCGACGTTCTCGGAATCTCCGGTGATCGTGAGGCTGTCGCCACGAAGCGCAACCCGTGCGCCTGTGGCGCGACCGAGCTCAACGAGATTGCCGTCGTTGACGCCGGCGAGCATCTGCATGTCCGCGCCCTCGACCGAGACGCGCGCGGTCGAGGTCTGGGGTGCGCGATCGTTGCCGTTCACGCGTCCGTTCCGGTGACCGTGAGGTGCAACTCCGCCAGATCTTCGGCGGGCACGGCGACAGGCGCCCCTTCGAAGAGCGAGCGCGCAGCGGTCGTTTTCGGGAACGCGATCACGTCGCGCAGTGACGGCGCACCAGCGAGCAGCATGGCGATGCGATCAAACCCGAAGGCGATGCCACCGTGCGGCGGTGCACCGGCGCGGAGTCCCTCCAGCAAGAAGCCGAAGCGCCGCTCCTGATCCGCGACGTCACCAATGCCAAGCAACGAGAACATGGCCGACTGCATGGCCGGATCGCTGATGCGTATGCTGCCGCCGCCGAGCTCCGTTCCGTTGAGCACGACGTCGTAGGCCAAGGCACGCCAACGCGCCGGCTGGTCGGGGAACGCCTGCAGGTCTTCCGGATGCGGCGCGGTAAACGGATGATGCACCGCCGCGAGCGCGCCGGTGGTCGGATCTGCCTCGAACATCGGGAAGTCCATCACCACGATAAAACGTTGCAGCGTGTCATCGACGAGATCGAGTCGACGCGCGCATTCCTGGCGAACGCGATCGAGAGCCGGACTGGCGACGCGATCGGGCGCCGCGACGAACAATGCGAGGTCGCCGTCGGCGAGCGCGAACGCGGCGCGCGCGGCGTCGGTCAGGAACTTGGCTAAGGGGCCGTCGTATGCGCCGTCGGCGTGTCGCAGGCGCAGCAAACCGCCGGCCCCCGCACTCTTCGCCAAGGCCTCCAGCTCGTCCACCTGCTTGCGGCTCCACGACGCGCCACCGGGCACGATCAGGCCACGCACGCGCGACCCGTTCGCAATCGCGCTCATCGTGACCGCGAAATCGAGACCGGCGAACACCGTCGTGTAGTCGGCCAGGCGGAGTTCGTACCGCAGGTCGGGGCGATCGCAGCCGTAGAATTCCATCGCATCGCGATAGCTCATGCGATCGAAGTGCGTCGGGATGCTGTGGCCGGCTTCGGTCCACAGCGCGCCGATAAGGTCTTCGGCGAGCGCCAAAATGTCCTCGCGCTCGATGAACGACGCCTCAATATCGATCTGTGTAAATTCCGGCTGACGATCGGCCCGCAAATCTTCATCGCGGAAACAGCGTGCGATCTGGAAGTAGCGGTCGAAGCCGCAGCACATGAGCAGCTGCTTGTAGATCTGCGGCGACTGGGGCAGCGCGTAGAACTCGCCCGGATGGACACGGCTCGGCACCAGATAATCGCGCGCCCCCTCCGGCGTCGGCTTCGTGAGAATCGGAGTCTCGATTTCGAGATACCCCCGATCGCTGAGAAACCGACGCGAGACCTGCAATAGCCGATGGCGCAGCACGAGATTCTGCTGCAATTCCGGACGACGCAAATCGAGATGGCGATGACGCAGGCGCAGTTCTTCGGCCGCCATCTTTTCTCCATGACCGCGGGCCACCGGCAGCGCGGGCGTGACGGCTGGGCCAACCACGCGCAACGACGTCACGCGCACTTCGATCGCGCCGGTCTGCATGTCCGAATTCTGCCGCTCCGGCTCGCGCGCGACGACCTCGCCTTCGCACAACACCACCGACTCGACACCCACCGCGGCGGCAATGCGCAACGTCTCGGCATCGCTCCACGCCGGCCCGAACGCCAACTGCACGAGCCCCGTGCGGTCGCGCAGGTCGATGAAGATGAGGCCGCCCAGATCGCGGCTTCGGTGCACCCATCCGCCAAGGCGAACGGTACGACCAACGTCCTGCAGGCGCAGGAGGCCGCAGGTGTCAGTACGAAGGGATGTGGCGAGCACGGACTGCTCTGGCAAAGACGACATGTCGCGCGGCGCTCCGGACGGGGCGAATCAGGGACGTGAACCGGCCGATGAACGGCCGCAAACGGTGAAAGTTAAACGATTTACGTCGGTCTCGGTAGCGATGGCACGAGGGCATTCGCTTGACCCGCCAAGGCGGGGGCCATTAGTGTGCCCTATGCGCCGCATGCTCATCTGCGGGCTCGCCGCGTTGTGCTGGGCCCGCGGGCTCACCGCGCAGCCAGTACCCGCGCGCGATCTTTGGGAATTTCCACTTGGCGCCATCCTCGAGCCTGCCGCTCTGGCGGCGGAGCCGGGTGCTGGACTTTGGAATCCAGCGGCGTCCGCGCTCCGACCGGGAGAACGACTGCGACTCGGGGTCGCGTCATTGTCGACTGGCGCGCAACAGGGCGTCGACGGGCAGCTGCTTTCCGCGTCGTTCCGGCGCGCGTCGGGTACCACGCTTGGTCTCTCGGTGGCTCGCAGTTCGGTGGCCGGGCTCGTGCGTACCGATAGCGATCCGCAAAGCGTGGGTGACATCAGCTACGCCAGCCTGCTGATCAGCGCCACGGCCGCGCGGACAATTGTGCCGCACGTCACCGCCGGATTGGCCATACGATGGCGCGAGGGACGGACCGACCAGCAGGTAAACTCAGCTATCGCGGCTGATCTTGGGGTGGTCGTCCACGATCTCCCATGGCAGAACGCCCGCATCGCCCTCTCCAGCTTCCTCTGGCGACCGGGGCGCGAAGTAGACGATCGGCCGGCGTTCGTAGCCGCCATCGACGGGCGTGTGGTAGGCGATTCTGCGTCGCGTGAGCTTCGCCTCGGCGTCAGTCAGAACAACGTCAATCGAGGCGCAAACGAGCGCGGACCGTTCCTGTCGGGCCGACTGGATCGACTCGAGGCCCGTGCTGCCATCGTCCGCGTATCGGCGGGTGCCAACAGCGTGACGCGTATCCGCACTGGGCTGGCGGTGTACTATGCGCGGTACGTGGTCGGTGTGGCACGCGAGGAAGGCATCTCGGGGCTCGGACCCGTTTATCAGTTCACGCTCAGTTCGATTCTCAAGGAATGATGTCAAACACGATAGCGACCGAAAACCTGCTTGATCTCTCGCCCGATGCCGCCATGTCGAGACTCCTCGTGTGGCTGACCGAGCGTGGCGAGCCGTCGTATCGTGCGGCGCAAATCTTTGCGCGACTCTGGCAGCGGCCGGTGCGCGCCTTCGACGAGATCACCGAACTGCCGAAGGCGCTCCGCGAGGCGCTCGCGCAGTCATTTCAGCTGCCACCGCTCGAACTCGCCACACGCCAGACATCGACGGACGGCACGGAGAAGTTTCTCTTCCGCATGCCCGACGGTCAGCTGATCGAGACGGTGTCCATTCCCGACGGCGATCGGATCACCTTCTGCATTTCATCGCAGGCGGGATGCGCGCTCCAGTGCGCGTTCTGCGCCACCGGCGCGATGGGCTTTCAGCGCAACCTGCTGCCGTCGGAAATCGCCGGGCAGGTACGCGAGCTGCGCCTGCTTTCGCCGCCGATCATCCCCACGAATATCGTGTTTATGGGCATGGGCGAACCGATGATGAACTGGCAAGCGGTCGATGTGGCGCTGTCGCAGCTGAACGATCCGCGCGCGCTCGGCATCGGTGCGCGACATATCACGATTTCGACAGTCGGCGTGCTTCCAGGCATCGTGGCACTGTCCGAGCGTCCCGAACAGTTTCGACTGGCCATCTCAATTCATGCGCCCAGCGATGAGCTTCGCAGATCGTTGATGCCGATCAACACGAAGTATCCGCTGGCTGACGTGATCGCGGCCGCCGCAAAGTTTGATCGCCGGGTCACCTTCGAGTACGTGGTGCTGGGCGGCGTCAACGATCAGCAGGCGCATGCCGCACAGTTGGCACAGTTGGCCCGTGAGTGCCGCGCCTTTGTGAATCTGATTCCGCTGCATCCCGGCGGAACGATGGGGTTCGTCCCCTCACCCGCATCGGTGATCGCCTCCTTCGCGCGGGCGCTGCGGGCCCGTGGCGTGGAGACGGCGGTACGTCGCAGCCGCGGACTCGATATTGCCGCCGCGTGCGGTCAGCTACGGACGGAGCGCCTCGGTCGCCGGCTTCCAGTCACGACCCACGAAGACGGTGAGATCCACATAGCGTAGCGAATCGGGACGCTCCTCGAGGACGCCGGTCCCGACGGCGCGCTGCAGGCGCTCGGCCCAGTCGCGGTGCCCAGTGTGTGAGACGATCACCGTGCCACTGCGAGGCTTTCCCTGCTCAGTGTCATACTCCACCACGTCGAATCCGCGATCGCGCAACTCAAGGGTGGCGCGGCGCGCGTACCCGCGCGTACCGGATGCATTCAGCACCCGCACGCGTACGCGGCTGTCACTCGGAGCACGGGCCAGTGAATCATCGAGCGCGGCCATCGTGCCACGCTCGGCGCTGACGCCCGGCGTGACGCGCGCACGCCACCACGCGGCACCGGCGCCGAGCAGCACCACGGCCAATAACGCGACGATCAACCAGCCACGACGCTTGCGTCGCGGCGACTCCGGTGCCGGCATCGACGGCCAGCCCGGTGCGGTGTTCATCGTACACTATCCCACAACGCCACTGTTTCCGGCGCGAGCCCCTTGCCTTCGCGAATTGCCCATTCGAGACGCATACGGACAACCTGCCGAAATACTTGATCGAACGCGAGCGGCACGCAGCTGGCGAGAAAGGCGCGATCGGCCTGCATGAAAGCACGCCCGGGCTCGAGAAAGTCCGCCATGTACAGCGCACGACCGACGCGCGACCAGCTGGTCTGACCAACGGTGTGCCATCGAATGGCGTCGAGGACCTCGCGGCGCATCTCTCCGAGGGCGGCGAGTCGGATCGCCGTGGCGGGGCCGTGCAGCATCTCGAACGGGCGGGTGAGGTCGCCCGTGTCCGCGCGCAGCGTGGGCTCGTCCGCGTCCCGCAGCGCGTCGTGCCACGCACCCGCATCCGTCCACGCTTGCACCTCGACCGTCGGAAGCTTGAGCGCCTCAGCCCAAGCGCGCAGCAAGGCCACGACGCGCGCGATATGCGAGCGCCGCCTGTCCGTCGCGATCGACCATGCCGGCAGCTCGAGGCGCTGCTGGTTGTGGAGCATATCTGGCGCCGGGGCGTTCGTCAGATTTCGTCGATCGCAGCGCGAAGCGCCGCCGTAAGTTCGATGGCTTCCTGCACGGACCGACCGGCCGCGCGCACCAATGCGCTCCCCACGACCACTCCATCACCCAGCTGCGCCGCCGCCTTCGCCTGCGCCGGCGTGGAAATGCCGAAGCCGATGCAGATCGGCAGCAAGGTCGACGAGCGGAGTCGCGCCACCGTCTCGGGAAGATCGGGAGGCAGCTCGGCACGTTCCCCAGTGACACCGAGTCGACTGATCAGATAGACGAAGCCCCCGCCGTGCCGCGCGATCTCCGCCATGCGCGGTGCCGGTGTCGTGGGCGCAACCAAACGCACGAAGTCGAGGCCGCTCGCGCCAAACCACGCTTCGCGCGCCGGATCCGCGCCGACCGGCAAGTCGGTCACCAGCACGCCATCGACACCAGCGGCGCGTGCGCGCGCCAACACACCTGGTCCACCGGCAATGATCGGATTCAGGTAGCTGAAGAGGACCACCGGCACGTCAAGCGCGGCCTCCTGCACGATCTGCAGCGTACGTGCGAGGCTCACGCCATGGTCGAGGGCGATCTGGGAGCTCTGCTGGATGACCGGACCGTCAGCCATCGGATCCGAGAACGGCACGCCAACCTCGATCACGTCAGCGCCGGCCGCCGCGATCCCACGCAGCAGCGTCACACTCTGCTCGGGATCTGGATGCCCCGCCGTGACGTAGCAGACGAGCGCTCGGCGGCCTTCGGCCGCTAGCGCAGCGAAGCGCGCCGAGAGCCGGGAGGCGGATAAGTTGGACACGTCAGGCGAAGTAATCACCGATGTTGATGCCATAGCGTAGTGGGTCCTCGGTCCGGATGATGGTGTATGCAAATTCGCCGGACGCGTCGCAGGATGTCAGGTCATACACCTGCGGATCGTCGAGCCGGTTTCCCTGGGCGTCGGTAATCATGCGCACGAGCGGACGCGAGAGCGCAGCCACATTGGTACTGGCCTCGACGACCATCGCCAGCGCGAGGGAGTCGAGTACGACCAACGTGCCCACCGGATAGATACCGGTAAGGTTGATGAACGCTTTCACGACGACCGGATCGAGCCCGAAACGCGTGTTGTCGCGCATGCCACGCAGCACATCCGCCGGCGTCAACGGGACGTCCTGATACACGCGCGTCGTCGTGGCGGCATCGAATCCGTCCGCCACGGCGATGATCCTGCTGTACAACGTCAATCGACGCGGCCGTAGAGTTTTGGGATATCCTGTGAGATCAATGCGCATGTGATGCTCATACGCGGTCGTCATGGCGCGCCATGGGCGCGCCGAGCCGGTGGGCATCGCGAATAGAGACAGCACGCCTTGCCATGTGTGCGTTTGCAAGATCGCCCGTTCGTCTTCGTCGAGCGCGCCCCGCTTGTTAAGCAGCTCAAGCGGTATGCGTGATTTCCCGATGTCGTGCAGTATTGCCGCGAGGCCGAGGTCCAGCAGCTGGGGCTTGGTCAGTCCGAGCCGACGTCCCAGTGCCACGGAGAGAATGCTGACGTTCACGCTGTGCACGAACGTGTACTCGTCGAATTCGCGGAGTGTGGTCAGGCCGATCAGCGACGCCGCGTCAGTAAAGATCGCGTCCACGATGCCCTGCACGGCGCGCTTGACCCGCTTGAGCCCCGCGCTACGCCCGAGGCGCGCCGAGGTCATCACCTCTCGAGTGACGTCGAGCGATCGCACGTACGTTTGCCGGGCGCGTTCCTTCGCGTCGAGTTCCGTATCCTGCTGGTCGGATTCCTCGACCGGCGGGTAGAACTCGAAGCAGTCGGCTCCCGACTTTTCAACGCGCGCCTCAAGCTGCCCGAGCCGCTCCTCTTCAGGGTATTCGATCGGTGGTGACTGCAAAAACGCGAGCAGCACGACCCAGGCGCGGGGCGTGGTGGGAGCGACGACCGCAAAGCCACCAAGTCCGGCTTCGCGCAGGAGCCCCAGCACGTACGCCACGGCGGCGTAGTTGTCGAGCGTGAGCCGCAGCCGCGCTTCGTTGACGAACAGATAGTCGCCGATCCGCCGCAAGCGGCACTGTCCATCGGAGAGTTCGACGCGTTCCGCCGCATTCCCCAACTCGCCGATGGCCTTCTGCACGGCGCTATTTTCGATTGGATACAGTCGCACCGCGCGTACAGCGCCGTGCAGCGCAACGACAAATCCGCGCGAGGTGCGCTGCGCCTGCGGTACACCCGACTGATCGCCCGTCGTCGTCGCAAACGGCGCGTTCACGCGTTGCCTCGCATGGCGCGCGCGACCGCGCTCCGCACAACAACTTCCTTCGTGTCCGCCGCGCGCTGCAGCGCGGCCATTGCGCTCGGTGATGCGACCATGCCGAGGGCACGGGCGGCACACGCGCGGAGCTCCGCCGATGAGCGCGCCCCGAGCAGTCCGCGCGCATTCAAAAGGGTGTCGAGCTCGGTCACGCCGGCATCACCGCACATGCTGCCGTACGCCTCAAACAGGGCCATCTTCTCACTCAGATCGGCTGAGCGCAGCTCTTTGCGCCGAACTGCGTCGCGGAGACGCGGCAGCGCCGCGGTATGCAAACGGCTCCCGATCACCCGGAACGCGGCGACCCGCACGTCGCGATCGCTGTCGTCGATCCCGCGCTCGACAGCCTGGAGCGCCGCCGGTGAGGCGATCTCGCCGAGCACGTTGAGCGCCTCGACGCGTAACTTCGCGTCGCTGCCGCGGAGCAGGCGGGAGAGCGCGGGTACGGCGGCCGGCGTCGCCAGCTGCGCGGCGAGTCGCAGTGCGCCACGTACGACGAACGCGTTCGCGTGCTCGAGCAACTGCGCCAACTCCGCCGTGTGCGCCGAGGCTAGTCGCGCTGAGGCGCGTTCAACGGCGGCACGCGCGGGAGAGGCCGAGGCCATGCCGAGCCACGCCACGAGCGGTTCGAGTGCCGACGGCCGCAGCTCCACGAACAGCCCTTCCAGGAGCGATACCACCGGGGTGCGTGCGCTCTCGTCGAGTGTTTGCAGCAGCTGCGACATCACCGCGGGCTCGCTGAGCCGCGCGGGCAGGTCGCGCAGCACCGTCATCACCCGGTCGTCTGCCACGAGTCGTCGCGACGTCACCGACGCCTCGCCAAGCGAGAATGCCACAAGCTCGTACTCCCCGAGCGTGAGAAATTCGATCAGCAACTCATCGACGATCCGCAGCGCCTCGAGCTTCGCCTCCGGCGCCGAGTGCCCCTCGATCACGTCAAACAAACTGGCCAGCGCCAGCTTGCGATGATCGTCGGCGTACTCGCGCTTGAGTTCGTCCTGCAGGTACGAGGTTTCCCGTGTGTCGAGGAAATACAGTGTGGTGTCGAAGTCCTCCACCCGCACCATTCCGGGTGGCGGCCCGTCGCGGGGGGGCGCCGACTCCGCCGACGGCACCGCCAGCGGTGTCACGCCCGACGCGAACACCGCGACACCCGGGCGATCCGTTCCGCTCAACACGGGCACGTCGCCGACCGCAACATGTTCGACGTGGCGATACTCGAGGGTGGCAAGGTCGGCCACCCACAGCAACGTCACAAGATCATTATCGTCCGGCGAAGCGGTGCGCGCCTTGTGCAGGATAGCGAGGAGCGTTTCGACGTCCGTCGTCTCGAAGCCGCTCTGCACGGACAACGACCGCAATCCATCACGATACAGCAACCACGGCAATCCGTCGGCACCGCGCTCCGCATCGAAATACACGGTGCGACCTTCCCAATGGAACGACGCTTCCTTGATCTGAATCTCGAGCGGATTCGCGACGTGCCATACTTTGCCGAACGCGGTACGCGCCTGCTCGACTGCGGCCGCCCGGGTGGGATTGTTCGGCAGATACAACTGGATGGCACGAAGCGCCTTCGCAAAGGCGCGCAGCGCATCCTCAATCGTCGCTACCGCGTGCGGCGACGCGGTCGCTTCGTGCCCACTTGTTGTCATACCTCAGGCAGCGTGAACTGATTGATCGTGCCGATATCCTTGTCGCCTCGACCGCTCACGCACAACAGCACAAGCTCCTGCTCGGACCAGCGTCCGGCTTCGCGTTCGATCCACGCGACCGCATGCGCCGTCTCCAGTGCCGGGATGATGCCTTCGAGCCGGCTCAGCAAGGCCACACCGCGCAACGCTTCCGTATCGTCGATCGACACGTACTCCGCACGACCGCTGTCATGCAGCCACGCGTGTTCGGGGCCAACGCCGGGATAATCCAGTCCGGCCGAGATACTGTGCGCCGGGTGCACCTGTCCGTTGGCATCCTGCAACAGATAGCTAAGCGACCCATGCAACACACCGGGCGTCCCGCGCGTGATGGACGCACTGTGTCGCTCGGTATGGAGACCCTCACCCGCCGCTTCGACGCCGACGAGCTCGACACCGGCATCTCCCATGAACCCGGCGAAAATACCCATGGCATTCGATCCGCCACCAATACATGCGACAACGGTCTTCGGCAGCGCGCCCGCACGCGCCAGCATCTGCGCGCGTGCCTCACGTCCGATGACCGACTGAAATTCGCGCACCATGTGCGGGTACGGCGCGGGCCCGACCACCGATCCGATGATGTAGTGGCTGTCGTTCACGGAACCAACCCAGTCGCGAATGGCTTCCGTGGTCGCGTCCTTGAGCGTCCGGGTGCCTGACAGTACCGGAATCACCGTGGCACCCAGCAGGCGCATGCGGAACACGTTCAGCGCCTGGCGCTGCATGTCCTCTTCGCCCATGTAGACCACGCACTCAAGTCCGAAGCGCGCGCAGATGGTCGCCGTCGCCACGCCATGCTGACCGGCACCGGTTTCGGCAATGATGCGCCGTTTCCCCATCCGTCGCGCCAGCATTGCTTGTCCAACGGTGTTGTTGATCTTGTGCGCACCCGTATGACACAGGTCTTCGCGCTTCATCCACACCTGCGCGCCAATGCGCGCGCTGAATCGGGGTGCGAATGAGAGCGCCGTCGGACGACCGACGTATTCACGGAGCAACGCATCAAGCTCCGACTGAAAGTCAACGTCGTGACGCGTTTCCTCGAACGCCGCCGCGAGCGCATCGAGGGCCGGGATCAGCGTTTCCGGAACATACCGCCCACCGAAGGGGCCGAAACGATCATTCGACGCGACCGTGCCGTTCACCGTGCCGTTCACCGTGTCTCTCATAGTCATCGCTGCATCCCTGCGACCGAGCGTACGGCCGCGACGAACTGTTCGACCAACACCGGATCCTTGACACCCGTCTCGGACTCCACCCCTGAAGATACGTCTACGACGTCAGGAGAAAGCAATCGGATGGCCTCGATTACATTCGCCGGACGCAACCCGCCGGCAAGGACGAAGCGCACTCCCGGTACAGACACCCGCAGCGCCCTGACGGCATTCTGCAGTCCTGACCAGTCCAATGCGACGCCGGTTCCACCCAGCTGCCCGATCACGTACGCATCAAGCACCACGGCCCCCGCCGCGGCAGCGAGTGCAACGGCATCGTCAGGTAGGATGGTTCCCGCGACGCGCAGCACTGGCCACACCGTCCGCCCGGTTTCACGACGAATCATTTCGATGGCGTCGGGCGTGCACGGGCCATGCAATTGCGCGATGTCGAGATCGAGTGCTCGCACCGTGACGATGACCTCATCGGAATGGTGTTCGCCGAACACGACGACGCGCTGCACATCGTGACGGCGCGGGCCCAGCACCGCACGCGCACGCTCCAACGTGAGCCGTCGCGGACCGCCCGCCATGATCGCGCCAACATAGGATGCACCGGCGCGCACGGCGTGCGCCGCATCACCGGCACGGGTCAGCCCGCAGAACTTGACCTCGACGGGCGACCCGCGATCAGGGCCGGTGGCGGCGGCCACGATCACCGGCGCGCCGTGGTCGACCGAGCGATCCCGGCCAGAGCGCGGACCGACGCCGCCGGATCGGCGGACGCCGAGAAGGCGCTGCCAACGAGAATCGCGTCGGCCCCCGCCAGCGCTGACGGCGCGACGTCAGCGGCGTTCTGCATGCCGCTCTCGGCCACTGCCACACAGTGCACCGGAATCTGCGGGATCAGCGCGGGTGCGGTGGCGGGGTCAATCATGAGCGTTTCGAGGTTCCGATTGTTCACCCCGATCACCGTGGCCCCAACCGCCAGCGCGCGCTCGAGCTCGGCCTCGTCGCGGATCTCGACGAGCGTGGCCAGCCCGCACTCGCGAGCGGCGTCCATCAGCATCGGCAGCTCCGTGGGCGAGAGCGCGCGCACGATCAACAGCGCGGCGGTGGCGCCGCGAACCCGCGCCTCCCAGAGCTGCACAGGATGGACGAGAAAGTCCTTGCGAATCGCCGGCACCGCGACCCGCGCGGCTACGGCCGAGAGGTCGTCGAGCGCTCCGCCGAAGCGCGTGGACTCCGTGAGCACCGAAATGGCGGCCGCGCCACCGGCGACGTACTGCACGGCCTGCGCCGCGGCATCGAGGCCGGGGTTAATCGCGCCCTTCGAGGGGGAGGCACGCTTGACCTCCGCGATCACGCGGAGGGACGGACCACGAAGGGCGGCCGCAAATGCCTCGGCGGCCAAGGGTGCGGGCGCCAGATCGCGGACCGCGCTCCGCAGTTCCGCCAGAGTGGAGAGAGCGAAGCCGGCCCGTTCGTGCGAGGCGCGGGTGAGGTCGCCGAGGGTCCCGGAAGGGAAGGTCCACACGGGTCGTGAAGAAAATACTTGCACTTCGGCCTGTGTTCGGTTAGTGTGGCGATTGGTGGATTCGGCCTGCATTCGGGGTCCGACTCTGTAGATCCCCTTTCGTGGAGCAACCATGCCGCTCACCAAGCGACAGCGGGAAATCCTTTCCTTTCTCTCCGATTATAACGAAGAGAACGGATACGCCCCGAGTTTTGAAGAGATCGCCTCGCGATTCAACTATAACTCGTTGGCAACAGTGCATGAGCACCTCACCAACCTCGAGCGCAAGGGCTATATCAAGCGTTCGTACAACGAGAGTCGCGCCATCGAGATTTTGCCCTCCGAGCTGTTTCAACGCTCCGTGGAGCTTCCGTTGCTCGGCTCCGTTGCAGCCGGTGCGCCCATCGAGGCCATGCATACGGGTGAAACGATGTCCGTGCCGGATGGTTTTCTGCGGCGCAGCGGAAGCCATTACGTGCTGAAGGTGCGCGGCGACTCGATGATCGAGGAACAGATCAAGGACGGTGACTTTGTCGTGATCAACGATCGCAATGCCGCCGACAACGGCGAGATGGTGATCGCGATGCTTAATGGTTCCGGCGCCACGGTCAAGCGCTATTATCGCGAGCGCGACGGACGCATTCGCCTCCAGCCGGCCAACGAAACGATGTCCCCGCTGTTCGTGCACGAAGACGATGTGCGCATTCAGGGAATCGTCGTCGGCGTATTGCGCCGCTACTGACTCGCGCAGCCCGACTCGCGTCGGGTTGCGTGTGACGCCACGCGCAGTCGCTGCAGTGCGGCGAGGCCGACTCCGTCGGCCATCGCCCGCCGCGTCGTGTCGACCGCGTCCACATAGCTGCCCGCATCGCGGCTCACATACAGCGCCGCGGCCGCGTTGAGCAGCACGGCCGACTGCGCACCAACGGACCCACGGCCGCGCAGGACCTCCTCGATCAGGGCCGCATTGTGCGTCGGATCGCCGCCCACCAGATCGTCGAGCGAAATCCCCGCGATGCCATGGTCGGCGGGATTGATCGTCCACGACTCCGTGCGCCCCTCGCGCACCTCCAACACGTGCGTCAGGCCGAGGGGCGAGATTTCGTCCAGACCTGGCTCTCCATGCACCACCATCGCCCGCACCGTGCCCAATTCGGAAAGGGCATCGGCGAGCAAACCGAGGCGCGCGCGCTCCGCCACGCCGACCACCTGGCGGCCGGCACGCGCCGGATTCGCGAGCGGGCCCACGATATTCATCACCGTTGGCACCGCGAGTTCACGGCGAACCGGTCCCACGTGGCGGAGTGCGGGGTGCATCAGCGGGGCGAACATGAACACGATGCCGGCGTCAGCCAGCGTGGCTGCCATCGCCAGCGGCGTCGTGTCGATCCTCACCCCGAGCGCCTCGAGCACGTCGGCGCTGCCGGAACGTGACGTGAACGACCGGTTCCCGTGTTTCGCGACGCGCACACCCATGCCGGCCGCGACCAGCGCCGCCGCGGTCGAGATGTTGAAGGTGGTCAACGAGCCCCCGCCGGTTCCGCAGGTATCGACCAGCTCGTCGGGGCGTTCGGCGGAGAGCACGATCATGGCCTCGCGCAGGGCCTCGACCACGCCGGCCACCTCCGCCGGCGTTTCGCCCTTCACGCGAAGCGCCATGAGAAGCGCCGCCACCTGCACTGGCGTGCCTTCGCCGCGCATGATGACACCGAACGCGCGCCGCACGTGGTCCGCGTCGAGCGACTCGTGGGCAGCCAGCCGACGGATAGCGTGGGCTAACGACTCAGCGGACATCGATCGCCTTGAGCAAGTGCTCCGGAAGCGCGTTCCGCGTCATGATCAGAGAAATCACGAGGCCGAGCAGCCGCACGCGCTCGACGTCCTCATCGGTATAAATGCCGCGTTGCGCCCGATTGGTGAGATTTAGCACGCCGACCAACTCGTCGTGATAGACCAGCGGAAAACTGATAAAGCTTCCGGTCGTGAAATACTGGTCACGGAGCAGCGGGTGCTGCGAGGCTTCCCGAACGTCCTGGACAAGCAGTGGCTCACGCGCGGCCGCCACTCGGCCCGCGACCCCTTCGCCGATGCGAATGCGCATGCCTTCCACGATATTCGGCGCGATGCCTCGCGCCGCCGCGAGGTAGAGGTAGTCTGGCTCCGGCGCCCGCAGCATGAGGGAACACCGCTGCGCTTGCATGTCATCGCCGACCAACGCGAGCAGGCCGTCGACCAGTTTTCGGGCGTCCGTGGTCTCGGCATCGAGGGACAGCGCGCGATCGAGCAGATAAAGCGTGCGTGTCCGCTGCCGGAGGGCTTCGCTGCGGCGATGCAACTCCACGTGTGCCTGCTCGAGCTGTCCCACCGCCGACGTCAGCTGCTGGTCGGCGAGTTCCACGCGGCGCAGCGCCCGGCGGGCCTCCTCACCCGACCGTGCCGCGTCGGCCTGAATGGCGATGGCCTCCGCCGGATTGAACGCAGTGATGTTCCGCGGTGTGTCGCGGACCTCACGCAGCTCGGCCTCCAGCGCCGTCAGCTTCCGCACATATTCCCCGTGCACGCGCTGCGTCACGTCCTCGAGCGTCCGCACCGCCTCTTCACGGGCGTCCCGCTCGGCGAGGCGTACATAGGCCAACTCGAAGAGCGCGACGGCCGGCGCGAGCCGTTCCGTGGTGCGGGTGCCAAAGATTTTGCGGGGCTCGTACAGGGCCAGGACGGCGCCGAGCAGTCCTTCCACTTTAAGTCCGCGCACGGCCAGAATTCCGCCGTCAAGCGCCGCCGTGAAGCCGCACAGCCGCGCGTAGTCGGCCGACCGGTCGCTCACGTCAACGAAGGGGCCACCCGCCAGAATCTTGGCGCGAGCGGCCTCCGGCAGATGATCGAAGGTCGTTTCCATTGACGTCCGGACGACCTGCGCCCCGACCGGCGTGAGCCGGTCCCGGAGCATATCGCGCCGGGCATCGTACTGGAGGAGCGCGACCGACGCGCCGCGGTCCAACTCAGCGAGGCACTCACCGAGAGCGATGAGGGCACCGTCAAGATCGGATGTGGCGGACAGCGCGTACGCCAGCGAGGCAAGTGAGCGTGGTGGCATGGCGAGTGGAGGAAACGTCAGCGGACGCGACAGCGCAATAGTCGAGCGCTTTTGAACTCGGGTCAGTTGAAGCGAACGCGTGTGGTGCCTAGCTTCTCACAGGTCATGGACCCGCGACCGATCCTCCTGGTAACGCAGTATGACGGGGGGCGCTTCGCCGGCTGGCAGCGTCAGCCCGTCGTCCGCACCGTGCAAGGCGACATGGAAACGGCCCTTGCGCGCCTCTGCGCGACCACCGTTCCGGCCATCGGTGCCGGGCGAACCGATGCGGGCGTCCATGCGCACGGCCAGGGTGTTGGCGTCCGGGTGCCCGAGCGTTGGAATCCAGCGACGCTCCGCCGGGCCATGAACGCTGTGCTCCCCGACGATATCTGGGTGGCAGAGGCGCATCGGATGGCCCCGGAATTTCATGCACGGCGGAGCGCCATCGCGCGTCGATATAGTTATCTTATCGGGACGAATGCGGCGGCACGCTCCCCGTTCCGTCGGCGGTACGAGTGGGCGATGAACCACCTGCTCGATCCGGCGGCGCTCCAGGGCGAAGCCGATAGTGTGTTGGGCGAACACACGTTCCGTGCGTTTGCCGTCGCTCACACGGCGCCGGTCGATGATCACCTCCGCTGCATCATTCAGCATGCCCGGTGGGTCGAGCGCGACGGCGGCTGGGTGTTCGAAGTTGCGGCGAACCGTTTTCTCCATCACATGGTGCGTTTTCTCGTCGGAACGATGGTTGCAGTGGCTCAGGGGCGGCGTCCGCGCGGTACGATCGCGCGGCTCCTCGGCGCACCCGACAATTCCGGCACGTCGGCGCCCGCGCCGGCCCACGGGCTTTCGCTGCGCGAGGTGACGTATCCCGCCGCGCTTTACCCCGATGCATCGTGACAAAGGAATCCCGCTGATGACCCAGCGTTCCACGCTCGTCCTGCTGGTCTCGTTGGCGCTCATCGGCTGTGCCGGGGCCGATCCCAGCACCTCGAACGCGCAGGCCCGCACGCTGCCGCCCGCCTCCACCAAAACGGTCGGCCCGGTCCCCGCGCAGTCCATCGACGCGTCGCGAAGGACCGCTATCACGGCCGCCGTCGAGCGCGTCGCGCCGGCCGTGGTCACGGTGCAGACGGAAACGGTGCAGAGAGTCCCGGTCGACGTCTTCGAATACTTCATGGGCGGTCGCACGGGCGAACGCCGCAACGCCGGCATCGGCTCAGGGTTCGTGGTGCGCAGTGATGGCATCATCGTCACCAACGCGCATGTGATCGCGGGCGCCACCAAGGTGTCGATTGGTATGCGCGATGGCACCTCGTACGATGCGACGGTGGTCGGCATCGACGAAACGAACGATCTCGCCGTCGTGCGCATCACGGCGAAGGACTTGCCGGTTGCTCCGTTGGGCCGTTCGTCAACGTTAATCGTCGGCGAGTGGTCAATCGCGATCGGTAACCCGTTCGGCTTCGTCCTCGGCAACAGCGAGCCCAGTGTCTCGGTCGGCGTCGTGAGTGCCGTCGGCCGCAACCTCGCCGGTCGCGGCGACGGCGGCGGCGTGTACGTCGACATGATCCAGACCGACGCGGCCATCAACCCGGGAAATTCCGGCGGACCGCTGGTGAACGCGTCGGGCGAAGTCGTCGGTGTGAACAGCTCGATCTACTCACCAAGCGGCGGCTCCGTCGGACTCGGATTCGCGATCCCTATCGATCGCGCCAAGCGCATCGTGGAAGATCTGCTCGAGCATGGCTCCGTCCGTCAGCCGTGGGTTGGTATTCGATTGCAGACGCCCGACGTCCAGAGTGCGCGTGAAGCGGCGGCGGTCGGCGCGGTCGTGGCGCGCGTCGTGCCCGGCTCGCCGGCCGATCGGGCCGGCGTTCGCGCCGGTGATCAGTTGGTCGCGGCTGGCACGCGCCCCGTGAAGAATCCGTTCGACTGGGAAGCACGCCTGCTCGACTTGCGTGTCGGTGAGCAGCTGCCGGTCGTCGTGCGCCGCGGCGGTCGAGAACTGCGTTTTTCACTGGCGGTGGCCGACGCACCGGAAGTCAGCGCACCGAAAGTCACCGTGCTGCGCGAGTTGCAGCTGGTGTCTCTCACCGATGTCATCCGACAGGAGCGGGGCGTGGTATCAAACGCCGGCGCGCTGGTCTACCGCGTCTCCGATCGGATTCGCGACGAGATCGGACTTCAGGACGGCGATGTGATCGTACAGGTGGGACAGTCGCGAGTGAATTCGGCCGAAGCGGCATCGGCTGCCATCGACCGGTACGGCGCTCGCGGTCCCGTGTACGTGGTATTCGAGCGCAATCGACAGTATCTCCAGACGTCGTTCTCTCTCCGCTGATTACGTGATCGCACCCGACCGCACGACATACACCTCTCCGCTGGCCGACCGCTATGCGTCGCGCGCCATGCTCACGCTGTGGGGCCCGCAGATGCGGTACGGCCTCTGGCGCCGTCTTTGGCTCGCGCTGGCCGAGGCGCAGCAGAGTCTCGGCATCGCCATTCCCGATGCCGCGATCGAGGAGATGCGCGCGCATCTCGATGACATCGACTTCGACGCGGTCGCCGTGTATGAGAAAAAGTTCCGTCATGACGTCATGGCGCACGTGCACGCATTCGGCGATGTCGCACCGGCGGCGCGGAAGTTCATTCACCTCGGTGCAACGAGCTGTTACGTCACCGACAACGCCGAGCTGATTCTCATGCGCCGCGGGCTGCACCTGCTGCGCGAGAAGCTGCTCGACTCGCTCGAAGCGCTGGGCGTGTTTGCGCGCGAGTGGAAGGACGAACCGACCCTTGGCTACACGCACCTGCAGCCGGCGCAGCTCACGACGGTCGGCAAGCGCGCGACGCTGTGGATGCAGGATATTCTGCTCGACCTCGAGGATCTCGAGTACCGCATCGCGCAGCTGCCGTTCCGCGGCGTGAAGGGGACGACCGGAACACAGGCGAGCTTCCTGTCGCTCTTCGACGGCGATCACGCGAAGGTCCGCGAGCTCGATCGTGTCGTGACGACCCGCATGGGCTTCACGGCGTCGATCCCGGTGAGTGGCCAGACGTACACCCGGAAGGTGGATGCGCAGGTGCTGAGCGTGGTTGCCGGCATCGCGGCGACCGCGTCGAAGTTCTCCGGTGACATTCGCCTGCTGCAGGCGTTCGGTGAGATCGAAGAGCCGTTCGAGAAGAATCAGATCGGATCGTCCGCCATGGCGTACAAGCGGAACCCGATGCGCTCCGAGCGGATGGCCTCGCTCGCGCGGTTCGTGCTGTCGCTGGAGCCCAACGCCAATCAGACGCATGCGGTGCAGTACTTTGAGCGCACGCTCGACGATTCCGCGAACCGTCGCCTGGTAATTCCAGAATCGTTTCTCGCCACCGACGCGATTCTGGTGCTGATGCAGAACGTGGTGCGGGGACTCGAGGTGCATCCCGCTCGTATTCGTCGTCGCGTCGATGACGAACTGCCGTTCATGGCCACCGAGGAGATCATCGTGCGGTTTGTGCGCGCTGGCGGTGATCGACAGGAAGCCCACGAACTCATTCGCGGTCACAGCATCGATGCCGCGCGTGCCGTCAAAGATGGCGCACCGCGCAACGATATGCTGGAACGGCTCGCCGCCGATCCCGCGTTTGGTATCCCGCTGGGAGACTTGCAGGCCGCGACGGAGCCGGCGCGCTTCGTCGGCCGTTCACCCGAGCAGGTCGTGGAGTTTCTCGACGAACACGTGGCCCCGTGGCTTGCCCGTGAGCGCGCCGGCGTCGAAGTGGAAGAGGTGCGTGTATGAAAACGGGTCTTCCCGCGGCGATGATCGAGACGTCGCTGCCGCTGCCGCTGATTCGTCGCGGGAAAGTACGCGACGTGTACGCGGTGGATGACGACCGACTGCTGCTGGTAACGACCGATCGCATCAGCGCGTTCGACATCGTGATGAACGAAGCGATTCCGTACAAGGGCGCGGTGCTCACGCAACTCACGGCGTGGTGGCTGTCGAAACTCTCGGGCGTGGTCGAGCATCATCTGCTGTCCGCCGACACCAACGAGATCGTGCGCGACGTCCCGGCGCTCGCCCCGTATCGTGAGGCACTCGCCGGCCGCAGCATGTTATGCGTGCGGGCCGACGTAGTACCGATCGAGTGCGTGATCCGCGGCTATCTCGCCGGCTCGGCGTGGAAAGAGTATCAGGCGCACGGCACGCTGGCAGGCGACGCGTTGGCTGTCGGGCTGCGCGAGAGTGATCGCCTCGATCCGCCGATCTTCAGTCCGGCCACCAAGGCGGAGACCGGCCACGACGAGAATATCACGGTCGCCAGCGTGATCGCGTCGGTGGGTGCCGAAACGGCCGCGACGCTCGAGCGACTCGCGCGCACGGTGTACGAATTCGGACGCGCCACCGCCGAACCGCGCGGCATCCTTGTGGCCGACACCAAGTTCGAGTTTGGCTGGCGTGACGGACGATTGCTGTTGATCGATGAAGTGCTCACCCCAGACAGCTCGCGATTCTGGCCGGCCGACAGCTACACACCGGGGCGCGGTCAGCCAAGCTTCGACAAGCAGCCCCTGCGTGACTGGCTTGATGTGGAACGGCGGGCGGGTCGATGGAGTGGAGAGGCACCGGCGCCGACGCTGCCGGACGAGGTCATCCGCGCGACCAGCCTGCGCTATCGCGATGCCTTCACTCGTCTCACGGGAGCGCCGCTGGATTTGGCGCCATTGGGACTCCCTGAGGATGCCGTATGATGTTCGCGCGAGAGGGCTACCCGCTGCTGCTCAGCGCTGTCGGACTGACCGTGCTGACGTTCGCGGCTGCGCTGCGCTTCCGCTCGTGGCCGTTGTGGCTTGCCGGATTCGTCCTCACGCTCGTCTCCCTTTCGGTGGCGTGGGCCTACCGTACTCCAGTCGGAATGCCCACATGAGCCGCCCGGATTCACGCGGGACCGGCGCCGATGACGTGGAGCGTCCACGCCGCTCGGGACCCCGGGTCGCTGTTGCCCTGCCCAACGGCTTCACGCTCGCGAACCTGTTCTTCGGCATCTTCGCGATCGTCGCGGCATCGCGGGGCGATTTCGACGCCGCCGCACGATTCATCGTCTTCGGCGCGATCGCCGATACGCTTGATGGTCGCATCGCGCGCGCGACGAATTCCGGTTCGCGTTTCGGCGAAGAGCTCGACTCGCTCGTCGATGCGATTTCGTTCGGCACCGCGCCGGCGCTCATTATGTACTTCGCCGTGTTCCAGAGCACACGGTGGGAATGGATCTTCTGCTTCTTCTTCACGGCCTGCGCGGTCATGCGCCTGGCGCGCTTCAACGTTGAGCAGGCGGGCACCAAGAACACGCACTTTACGGGACTGCCCAGTCCCGCCGCCGGCATGACGCTCGCCACGTACTACTGGTTCAGTCAGACGCCGCTGTACACCGAAACAATGATCGGCGACCTGCCCTGGCACCAAATGTTGCGGTGGGTCATGCTGGGCCTCGGCATGCTGATGATCAGCAACGTGCAGTACGCCAAAGTGCCCACCGTAAACTTCCGCACGCTCAACGGCATCCTGGGACTCCTGTTGGTCGTCGGCACCTTCGTGGGCGTGATCTTTCTGCCCAAGAAGTTCTTCTTCCCTGCCCTGATGGCCTATGTGCTCTACGGCATCGGCCGCACCGTCTTTCTCGGGTTGCTCGATCGCATTCCCGGCGCGCGTGACGATGACGACGCGACCGAGGATGCGATCGACGAACCGCTCGATGCCCGACGTCGTCGTCGACGCCGTCGTCCTTCACGACAGAACATCGCGCCGGACGCCGGTCGCGAGGAGCCCTTGGCATGATCCGTTTCCGCTGCGCCATCCACATCGTTCCGCGTCGCGGGATCCTCGATCCTCAGGGCAAAGCTGTTGCTGACGCACTGCACTCGCTCGGCTTTGCCGACGTGAGTGACGTACGCGTCGGCCGCCACGTGATCGTGGAGACCGAGGCCATGACCGCCGATGCCGCGCGCGCGGATATCACGTCCATGTGCGAGAGGCTGCTGGCCAATCCGGTCACCGAAGACTTCGAGATCGCCTCGGTGGAGCACGCGTGAAGGCCGGTATCGTTCGCTTTCCCGGTTCGAACTGTGACGAGGATGCCTTCCACGCCATCGCCGACCACCTTGGCCAGGAGGCGGTCTATCTGTGGCACAAGGATCACGACCTCCAGAACGTCGATCTCGTGATTCTTCCCGGTGGGTTCAGTTACGGTGATTACCTGCGCGCGGGGGCTATCGCCCGATTCAGCCCGATCATGCAGGAAGTCATCGCGTTCGCGAAGCGCGGCGGACCCGTGCTCGGTATCTGCAACGGATTCCAGATCGCCTGCGAGGCGGGCCTGCTTCCGGGCGCGTTGCTGCGGAATGCGAGCCTGCGGTTCGTGAGTGCACCGGCGCACCTGCGCGTCGAGTCGATTGCGACCCGTTTCACGTCGCAGTATCACATTGGTCAGGTCATCTCCATCCCCGTCGCCCACGGTGACGGTCGTTACACAGCCGATGCCGACACGCTGGCCCGCCTCGAGGGCGAAGGGCAAGTCGTGTTTCGCTACGTCAGCGCCGAAGGCGACGCCGTGGCGTCGGCCAATCCGAACGGCTCGCTGCTCAACATCGCCGGCATCGTCAGCGCGGAGGGTAACGTGCTGGGTATGATGCCGCATCCGGAGCGCGCGCTCGAGATGACGCTCGGCTCCGCCGACGGAGTGCCATTCTTCGCGTCAATCCTAGAATCGATGCTCGCTGAGGTGAAGGCATGACCGCTGCGTCCAACGTCCGTCGCGTTGAATCACGTCCGGGCGATCCGGTGATCACGCCGGCGATGGTTGCCGAACACGGCATCACGGAGTTCGAGTACGAGCGCCTGCTCTCGATGCTCGGCCGGACACCGACGTTTACCGAACTTGGCATCGTGAGCGCGCTGTGGAGTGAGCACTGCTCGTACAAGCACTCTCGCCCCATGCTGAAGACGCTGCCGACCAAGGCGCCGTGGGTCCTGCAGGGGCCCGGCGAGAACGCCGGCGTCATCTCCGTGGGTGACGGCTGGGCCGTCGCTTTCAAGATTGAGTCGCACAATCACCCGTCTGCCGTCGAGCCGTACCAGGGCGCGGCCACCGGAGTGGGCGGTATCCTGCGTGACGTGTTCACGATGGGCGCACGCCCGATTGCGCTGCTCAACTCGCTGCGATTCGGACCGCTCACGTCGAGCCGCGTGCGTTGGCTGTTTGCCGGCGTCGTAAAGGGCATCGGCGATTACGGCAACTGTGTCGGCGTGCCGACGGTTGGCGGCGAAGTGGTATTCGACCCATCGTACGAAGGCAATCCGCTGGTGAATGCGATGTGCGTCGGCCTCATGCGCGAGGATGAGCTGATCACCGCCGTCGCGTCTGGCGTCGGCAACCCGATCATGACGGTTGGCGCGCGTACCGGTCGCGACGGTATTCACGGCGCGTCGTTCGCTTCCGAAGATCTCTCGGCGTCCAGCGAAGCCAAGCGCCCTATGGTGCAGGTCGGCGATCCGTTCACCGAAAAGTTGTTGCTTGAAGCGTCGCTCGAATTGATTCGCAGCGGGCACATCGTCGCGATTCAGGACATGGGCGCCGCCGGTCTCACGTCGTCGTCTGCCGAGATGGCCGAGCGCGGCGATGTCGGCGTCACGATCGACGTCACGAAGGTGCCGGTACGCGAGCAAGGCATGACGCCGTATGAGATTCTTCTGTCGGAATCGCAGGAGCGGATGCTCGTCGTCGCGAAGCTGGGACACCAGGACGAGGTGCGCGCCATCTTGGCCAAGTGGGATCTCGAGGCCGCGGTGATTGGTGAAGTCATCGCCGAACCGGTGTATCGCGTAACCGAAGGCGACCGCGTGGTGGCGGAGTTCCCCGGTTCGCGTCTGGTGACCGAGTGTCCGCAGTACGTGCTCGTACCGAAAGAGAGCGAAGCGCTGAAGGCGGCGCGCGCGCGCTCGCCGCACGCGGTTGCCCCGCTCGATGAGGAGCGCGACCATGCATGGACGCTGAAACGCCTGCTGTCCTCGCCGACGATCGCGAGCAAGAAATGGGTGTGGCAGCAGTACGACTCCACCGTACGGACAAGCACGATACGCGGTCCGGGCAGCGATGCCGCCGTGGTGAGGCTCAGAGGCACCGACAAGGCCATCGCGCTTTGTATCGATGGTAACGGTCGGCACGTGGCGCTGTCGCCGCGAAACGGCGGTCGGGCGGCGGTTTGCGAGGCCGCGCGCAACGTGGCGTGCACGGGCGCGCGACCGATGGCCATCACCAACAACCTCAACTTCGGAAATCCGACGAAGCCGGAAGTCTACTTCCAGCTGAGCGAAGCGATCGCCGGCATGGGTGAAGCCTGCACCGTGCTCGAAACGCCAGTGACCGGCGGCAACGTATCGCTGTACAACGAGAATCCGCAGGGCGCCATTCATCCGACGCCGACAATCGGGATGGTCGGGCTCATCGAATCGCTCTCCCACATTACGTCGTCAGGATTCCAGACGGTCGGCGACGACATCGTGCTGCTTGGCGATTGCACCGATGAACTCGGCGCGAGTGAGTACTTGCTGGAGATTCACGGTCTCACGATCGGCGAACCGCCAGTCTGTGACCCAACGCGCGAACGCGCGCTCATTGACGCGCTCCTGGAGTCGATCCGCGGCGGTGTGGTGCGCTCGGCGCACGACTGCAGCGATGGTGGGCTCGCCGTGGCAGTCGCCGAGTGCGCAATGGCAGATCGCGACCGGGTATTCGGCTTCCACGTCGATCTGTCGGCATGGGCCACCCTGTCCCATCGGGCGCTCCTGTTCGGCGAGGCGCATGGACGGGTTGTCGTGTCCACCGCGGACCGCGCCGCCGTTTTACAGATCGCGCAGCGCCACGGTGTCCCGGCGCGCGTAATCGGCACCGTCACCGCCGCCGAGCGCGGTGCGCAGTTCACGATTTCGGACGACACCTTTTCGGCGCCGATCGAGTGGCTCGCGAAGGCGTTTCACGAAGCAATTCCACTCGCCATGGATGGCGAGACGCCGGCTGAGCACGCGGTGGCCTCCTCGCACGCTCCTACCAACGACTGATCGGGAGTTTCTCATGTGTGGCATTTTCGGCGTCTACGGTGTTCGGGACGCAGCAGCATTAACGCAGCTCGGGTTGTACTCGCTTCAGCATCGCGGTCAGGAATCGGCGGGCATCGTTGCCGTCGACGACGCGCAACATGCCCGCGTCAGCCGTGCGATGGGACTCGTCTCGGAAGGATTCGGCGACGACGCGATGGAGTCGCTGCGTGGACCGATCGCGATCGGGCACACGCGATACAGCACGGCCGGCGCCTCGGCGATCGAGAACGCGCAGCCGATCCTCGCTCGCGTGCGCCGCAGCCACATTGCACTCGCGCACAACGGCAATTTGACAAATGCGGTCGAACTGCGCCGCGATCTGGAAGACGGTGGCGCGATCTTTTCGTCCACCATGGACTCCGAAGCGATCGTGCATCGGATTGCCCGGGCCCACGGCGCGACGCCGGAGGCCCGCGTGGCGGAAGCGCTGCAGGGGGTCGAAGGCGCGTACTGCTTGCTGATCGTGCTCGACGAGACCGTGCTGGTGGCGCGTGATCCGCATGGCTGGCGCCCGCTGGTCATGGGTCGGCTCGGCGACGGTTGGGTGTTCGCGTCGGAAACGTGCGCCCTCGACATCGTTGGTGCCGTGTACGAACGTGAAGTGCAGCCGGGTGAGATCATCGCGGTCGATGCGCAGGGACTGCGGTCGGTGCACACGCTCCCGCGGGCCCCGCTCAACCGCTGCGCGTTCGAGCACGTGTACTTCGCCCGTCCGGACAGCGCAGTGTTCGGTGGCTCCGTCGACCGGTCTCGTCGAGCGCTCGGTCGCCAGTTGGCACGCGAACGTCCGGCGCCGGGCGCCGATATCGTCTTTGCGGTGCCCGACTCCGCGAACTCGGCCGCCCTCGGCTTCGCGGACGAGTCCGGAACCTCGTACGAACTGGCGCTGATCCGCAATCACTACATCGGGCGTACATTCATTCAGCCAACGCAAGCCGGCCGCGATGCGAAGGTCAAGGTGAAGTACAATCCGGTCCGTGAGCTGCTCGCGGGCAAAAGCGTGGTGATGGTTGACGACTCGATCGTGCGCGGCACCACGACGCGCAGTTTGGTCTCGCTCGTGCGCGCCGCGGGTGCCCGCGAAGTGCATATGCGTGTGTCCAGCGCACCGATCATCAGCCCGTGCTACTACGGGATCGACACGCCGCGACGTGAAGAGCTGATCGCGGCGCAGATGACGCACGACGAACTGGTGCGGCATCTTGGCGTGGACTCGCTCGGGTACCTCTCGATCGATGGCATGTTGTCTGTAATGCCTGAAGGTCCCGATGGGTATTGCCATGCCTGCTTCTCGGGTAAGTACCCGACCGCAACGCCGAGCGAGCCGGAGCTGCTACGCGCCGGCGGCGCGGCGGGTCTACCGGTTGGTATCTCCTGATTACCGCTCCACTCACGGCAAGGGAGAACTGAATGTCCCGCTCCGTTTATTTCTTCGGAAACGGTAGCGCAGATGGTACGCGGGATATGAAGACGATGCTGGGTGGGAAGGGCGCGAATCTTGCCGAAATGACCAATCTCGGTGTTCCCGTTCCACCGGGGTTTACCATTGCCGCCCATCGGTGCGTGTCGTATCTCGCCGATGGGCTGGTCGACGACGCCTTGCGCACGGAAGTGGCGTGCGCGCTCACGCGTCTCGAGGAAGTCAGCGGCAAGCGCTTTGGCGATGCGTCGACCCCACATCACGCGTTTGGCGCCACGCGCCCCACGGTCAACTCGGAGCTGTTCTGCGCGCTGCGACATGGTCACATCACCCCGCGCTGGGACATCGCGCGTTTCGACGGGCATACGGTGCACTCCACCGACGGCACGCAAGCCGATTGCGACGGATCGTAGCCTGCACCGGATACTGGATTGCGCACCCGTTCATGGCATCGGACATCGCGGACTTTTTGAACGGTCCCGTGTCGCCATATCTGCGGATTGTCAAGCGACATCAGGAAGTGACCCCTTCGCGACATTAGGAATTGACCCCTTGCGGTGATGGGGTCGTACTCGAATCGCGTTGCTTGGACGCCGTCAAGAGTCCGGCGCGTCGCTTCTCTTTGAGGCGATAGCTTTCGCCGCGGATGGTGATGACGTGACGGTGATGCAGCAGGCGGTCGAGGATCGCGGTCGCGACGACGGGATCGCCGAAGACCTCCCCCCATTCGCTGACGGCCCGATTTGAGGTGAGCAAGATGCTGCCGCGTTCGTAGCGACGACTCACGAGTTGAAAGAGGACATGCGCCGCGTCGGGTTCGATGGGCAGATAGCCGAGTTCATCGATGATCAGCAGCTTCGGTTTGGAGAAGTAGAGGAGC
>JANLVC010000138.1:0-13004 GCA_031363815.1 Gemmatimonadota bacterium | reverse complement strand
CGCTGCCGGTCACCGCTCGAGTCTTCGCGCGGGATGAGGCCGAGATAGCAGGCCAGCTGCGCGGGCCGCTCGAAGCGGCGCCAGTCCACGATCTCCGTGGCGAGCACCATCGCCGAGTGCACGGAGATCCCGCGGAAGCATTGCAGCTGCTTGACCATGGGCGCGAGCGTGGGCAACTCGGCCAGCCGTTCGATCTGCCGGTCCAACGCCTCCCGCCGCTGCAGCTTGTACATGAGCAGCGCATGGTACTCCCGGTAGATGAGTCGATCCTCCGTCGCGAGGGGCGACGCGTCCGTCGTCAGGTGCTGCAGCCATTGCAGATGCGGCGTGCACCAGTTGGTGCCCTCGCGGAAGACGAACCCCCGTCGCGCCAAGAACTTCAGGATATAGTGCCGCGACTTGAGGATCTCGCGCTGAAACGTCTCCCGGCAGCGCACCACGTCGCGTACCCGTTCGTCGGCCTCGCTCGGGATGCGTACCGCGACGAGCTCGCCGGCCCGATACAGGCGCGCCATGTCGGCCGCATCGCGCTTATCGTGTTTCCGATGGACCCCGGACCGTTTCGGGATCAACGAGGGCGCGATCACGTCGCACGCGTAGCCCCACTCGGCGAGCGCCCGATGGAGCACATAGCCCGCACCGCTCGCTTCATAACAGGCGCGAATCTCGTCGTCGCGCGCGACGCGCTCCATCCACTTCTTCAGTTTCGGAAGGTAAATCTGTGGAATTTCTGGAAGGGCCACCAGCGCGTTGCACCACATCAAGGCCATCCTGCTGCCGTCAGCGGCACCGCTGACTCGAGCTGGCGCGACACACGCCTTGCATCGCCCGAGGAGAGCGACTGAGGAGGCCACCAGCCGGAACACTACCCGGGGTTGCGCGGCTGGCCGACAGGCCGTACCGTGTCGGCGAGCTGTATCGATTCCATTCTCCCGGCGGAGTGCCAATGTCCGTGGCGCAGTCTCTGATCGTAAATGGCAAGCTGGTCACAGCCGACCTCGATCCACGAACCCTCCTCGTGGAGTTCCTGCGCGACCACCTCGGCCTGACCGGCACGCACGTCGGGTGCGACACGTCCCAGTGCGGCGCCTGCACGGTGCACCTGAATGGTGTGGCCGTGAAATCGTGCACGGTGCTCGTGGCACAGGCGCGCGGCGCCACCGTGCTCACCATCGAGGGCCTCGCCGCTCTCGACGGTACGATGCACCCGATGCAGGCGGCATTCAAAGAGTGCCACGGCCTCCAGTGCGGTTTCTGCACACCTGGCATGGTGATGAGTGCACTCGACCTCGTGCAGCGGCATCCCGGGGCGTCCGAAAGCACAATCCGTGCTGAGCTCGACGGTAACCTGTGCCGGTGCACGGGCTACCAGAACATCGTGATTGCGGTGCAACAGGGTGCTGCGGCCATGAGCCAGTGATGAATCTCGCCCTGCCGTCGCTCGTCATGCTGCACGACCGTCAATAACAGCCCAGTGGGAGCGGGAACGATCATGGGTGCAAGCCTGATTGGCCAATCGGTTCGCCGGAAAGAGGATGTTCGATTCCTCACCGGAGCCGGTCAGTACACGAACGACATCGTCGGAACGCGCGCCACGCACGCGTTCTTTCTGCGCTCGCCGCACGCGCACGCGACCATCCGGGCCGTCGATTTGAGCCGCGCCCGGTCCACGCCCGGCGTCGTGGCGATCTTCACCGGGGCCGACCTCACGGGCGTGAACGGCCTGCCCTGCGGCTGGCTGATCACGGGCACCGACGGCAAGCCGATGGCCGAGCCGCCGCATCCGGTCCTGGCGCAGGGCAAGGTGCGCTACGTCGGCGACTGCGTGGCGCTGGTGATCGCCGAGACGCTCAACCAGGCGAAGGACGCCTCCGAGTTGATCGACGTTGACTACGACGTGCTGCCAGCGGTCGTCAACTGTGTCGATACGCTCAAGCCCGGAGCGCCGCAGATCCACGACGCAGCGCCGGGCAACAAGTGTTTCGTGTGGGCGATAGGCGACGACGCGGCGGTCGATGCGGGCTTCGCCAGGGCCGCCCATGTGACGAAGCTCGACATCGTCAACAACCGCCTGATTCCGAACGCGATCGAGCCGCGCGCTGCAATGGCATCGTTCAACCGGAGCGACGAGAGTTACACGCTGTACGTCGCGAACCAGAACCCGCACGTCGAGCGATTGCTCATGACGGCGTTCGTGCTCGGGCTTCCCGAGCACAAGGTGCGCGTCATTGCGCCCGACGTCGGTGGCGGCTTCGGCTCCAAGATCTTTCTGTATCCCGAAGAGACGGCCATGGTGTGGGCCAGCAAGCAGGTGAACCGAACGATCACCTGGGTGGCCGAACGCAGCGAGTCGTTCCTCTCCGACGCCCACGGCCGCGATCATGTGACGCACGCCGAACTGGCGCTCGATGCGGACGGGAAGTTCCTCGCCATGCGCGTCCAGACAACCGCGAACGTGGGCGCGTACCTGTCGACGTTCGGGTCGTGCGTGCCGACGATCCTGTACGCAACACTGCTCGCTGGCCAATACACCACGCCAGCCATTCACTGTGAGGTGACGGCGTCGTTCACCAACACGGCGCCGGTGGACGCCTACCGCGGTGCCGGGCGGCCGGAGGCAACATTTGTGGTGGAGCGGCTCGTCCACCAGGCCGCAGTGGAGATGGGAATTCCGCAGGACGAAATCCGGCGACGCAACTTCATCCGGACATTCCCGTATCAGACGCCGGTCGCGCTGATGTATGACATCGGCGGATACGAACCGTCGCTCGACGACGCGATGCAGGTGGCCGATGTCGCGGGTTTCCCGGCGCGTAAAGCCGACGCGGCGAAACGCGGCAAGCTGCGCGGGCTCGGATACTCGACCTACATCGAAGCCTGCGGACTCGCGCCCTCGAATGTGGCGGGTGCCCTCGGCGCGCGCGCGGGGCTGTTCGAAGCCGGCGAAGTGCGCGTCCATCCCACTGGCAGCGTCACCGTGTTCACGGGGTCGCACAGTCATGGGCAGGGGCACGAAACGACGTTCGCGCAACTCGTCGCCGACCGGCTGGGCATGTCGGTGGAGAACGTGGACATAGTGCACGGTGACACAGGACGGGTGCCCTTCGGCATGGGGACTTATGGATCGCGGTCGCTCTCCGTGGGCGGCACAGCCATCGTGAAGGCGCTCGACAAGATCGTCGCGAAAGGCAAAAAAATCGCCGCCCATCTGCTCGAAGCGGCGGACACCGACATCGAGTTCAAGGACGGCAAGTTCACCGTGGCCGGCACGGACCGGAGCAAAGCGTTCGGCGAAATCGCGCTCGCCGCCTACGTGCCGCACAACTACCCGCTCGACAAGCTGGAGCCTGGCTTGGACGAGACGGCGTTCTACGATCCCACCAACTTCACGTACCCGGCGGGCGCGCACATCTGCGAAGTTGAAATTGATCCGGACACTGGCGTGGTGACGATCGCTGCATTCACGGCCTGCGACGACTTCGGCACGATCATCAATCCGATGATCGTCGAAGGCCAGGTGCACGGCGGCTTGGCGCAGGGCATCGGTCAGGCGCTGCTTGAGGAGTGCGTGTACGATACCGAGAGCGGCCAGCTCCTCACGGGCAGCTACATGGACTACGCGATGCCGCGTGCCGATGATCTGCCGATGTTCAAGGTGTCGAACACCGTCACGCCGTGTACGCATAATCCGATTGGCGCCAAGGGGTGCGGCGAAGCCGGCGCGATCGGGGCACCGGCGGCGGTGATGAATGCGGTGATGGACGCGCTGGCGCCGGTGGGCGTGCGTCATCTCGACATGCCTGCTTCGCCACATCGCGTCTGGCAGGCCATCCACGCCGCTCGTTCGTAGCGAGGAGATCAGCATGTATCCATTCGAGCTGGTGCATCCCACCACCGTTGCCGACGCTTCCGCCGCGATCACGAAGAGCGGCGGCCAGGCGCTGGCCGGCGGCCAGAGTCTCATCGGCGCGATGAAACTTCGACTGGCACAGCCCGGCACACTCGTCGATCTGTCCGGGATCGAGGAGCTCCGGGGTATCACGCAGGACGGTGCTGGGATCACGATTGGCGCGCTAGCAACACACGCCCAGGTCGGCGATTCAGATGTCGTGAAGCGCGCGCTGCCGGCGCTCGCCGCGCTCGCGGGCGGCATTGGTGACCGTCAGGTACGCAACATGGGCACGCTGGGCGGTGCGATCGCGCACAACGATCCTGCCGCCTGTTATCCGGCGGCCGTGCTGGCGCTCAACGCAACCATCCGCACCAACACGCGGACGATCGCCGGCGACTCGTTCTTCACCGGGATGTACGAGACGGCGCTTGCCGAGGGCGAGATCATCACGTCGGTGACCTTCCCGATCCCGAAGAAGGCGGGGTACGTGAAGTTTCCGAACCCAGCATCGAGGTTCGCGCTGGTTGGCGTGTTCGTGGCGCAGCTGTCCGACGGCGTGCGGGTGGCGGTGACCGGCGCTGCCTCGTGCGTGTTTCGCTCCAGGGCGCTGGAGGATGCGCTGAGCCAGAGCTTTACGGCGGAGGCGGCGAGAGCCACCGTCATCGGCGCAGCCGGATTGAATGGCGACCTGCACGCATCGCCGCAGTATCGCGCGCATCTCATTCCGGTTATTGCCGCCCGTGCCGTTGCTGCGTCCGGCTGACCTGTCGACGACCGCGCTGCCTGAATCCGTCGACGACGTTGTCGCCCTGCTCGATCGGCACGACTACGTCGCCGGTCGCCAGCTTGCCACGTCGGTGTTCCTCGGCCTGAAAATGGCGCGGCCACTCTTTCTCGAGGGTGAGGCAGGCGTCGGCAAGACTGAACTCGCGAAGGTGCTCGCGACAGCGCTGGGCAAGCCGCTCATCCGGCTGCAATGCTACGAGGGGCTGGACATCAGTTCTGCGGCGTACGAGTGGAACTATCCGCGGCAAATGGTGGAGATTCGCCTGGCCGAGGCGGCCGGAAGCAGCGGTGTGGATCGCGAGCGGCTCGGCGATGACATCTTCACGTCGAAGTTCCTGCTGCGCCGACCGCTGCTCGAGGCTGTCGCGCCACATGACGGAATGGCGCCGGTGCTGCTGATCGATGAACTCGACCGTACCGACGAGCCGTTCGAGGCGTACCTGCTGGAAGTGCTCGCGGAATATCAGATCACAATCCCCGAGCTCGGAACAGTCAAGGCCGTCGCGCCGCCCGTGGTGGTCATCACGTCCAACCGCACACGGGAAATCCACGACGCGATCAAGCGGCGCTGCGTCTACCAGTGGATCGGCTATCCGGACGCCGAGCGTGAGCTCGCCATCGTGCGACGCAAGCGCCCGCAGGCGTCCGAGCGGCTGGCGCGCGAAATCGTCGCGTTCACGCAGCGGTTGCGGGGCATGGATCTTTTCAAGGCACCCGGGATCGCCGAGACGCTCGACTGGGCTGAAGCGCTCGTGACACTTGATCGTATCACGCTCGATCCCCAGACCGTTGCCGACACCGCCGGCGTGCTCCTGAAATATCAGGACGATGTTGGAATGCTGTCGCCGGACGCAGTGGCGGCACTGCTCGTCGACGTGCGGGCCAGCATCGCGCCGACAGCATGACCGGCACTTCAGGGCCCAGTCTTCCAGCGTGGACGGGTCTGGCTCCGGCGGATCCCAAAGGGCACTTCGCCACCAACATCGTGCATTTCGTGCGGCTGCTCCGTGCGGCGGGGATTCCTGTCGGCGCGGAACGCACGCTCATCGCGCTTGACGCGGTGTGTGCCGTGGGGCTGTCGCACAAGGAGGATTTTCGTGCGACGCTCGCGGCAGTGCTGATCTCGCGCCAGGAACATCAGACGATCTTCAATTCGGCGTTCGATGTGTTCTGGCGCAATCCGCGCATGCTCGAGAAGATGCTGGCCGCGCTGCTGCCGAAGGCCATCGGGCCGGGCCAACCGGAACCGGAGCTGCCGACGCGCGTCGCGCAGGCGCTGCTCGAGCCGGCACTGATGCGCCGGCCACGCGAGGAGACGGACGAGGTGCGCTTCGACGCCACGTTGACCTTTTCGCCGCGCGAGGTGCTCCAGCACCGCGACTTCGAGACGATGACCGCCGAGGAGCTGGCAGCGGTGCGCGCGATGATCGCGCGCCTCCGGCTTCCGCTGCCGGAACTGCCCACGCGCCGCACACGTCCTGCCACGCGCGGATCGCGCATTGATCTCCGCGCCACGATGCGCAGCGCAACGGGCGGTGCCGGCGCGCTGGCGCCGCTGGCGCGGCGCGAGTTGCGTCGCCAGCGACCGACGCTCGTGGTGCTCTGTGACATTTCAGGCTCGATGGACCGATACGCGCGAATGCTGATGCACTTTCTGCACGCCATCACCAACGATCGCGACCGCGTGCAGTCGTTTCTGTTCGGCACACGCCTCACCAATGTCACGCGCCACCTCCGGCACCGGGATGTTGACGTGGCGCTGGCGAGGGTTGGGGCTGCGGCGACGGACTGGGCAGGCGGCACGCGTATCGGTGTCTGTCTCGGCGAATTCAATCGGCGCTGGTCACGCCGGGTGCTGGCGCACAATGCGATCGTGCTGCTGATCAGTGACGGGCTCGACGCCGAGGCCGGCGACAGTCTCGCCAAAGAAATGGAGCGTCTCGCCAGGTCGTGCCGACGCGTGGTGTGGCTCAACCCCTTGCTCCGCTACGAGCGATTCGAGCCGCGGCCCGCCGGGATCAGAGCGATGCTTCCGTTCGTCGACGAGTTCCTTCCATGCCACAACCTGGACAGCCTGATGCGGCTCGCTGCCGCCTTTGACATGACAGCCCGCAGCCCTGACCGTGCGCGGCGCGGAGGAGGCAGTCGATGGAGATGAACGGGACGCGCACCGTACCGGCACCGGTGGACCGCGTGTGGCACGCGCTCAACGACACCGAAATACTCAAGGGCTGCATTCCCGGGTGCGAGTTGATCGAGCCTGATGGTGAGAACGCGTATCGCATGGTGATGGGGACGAAGGTCGGCCCCGTGTCGGCGCGATTCACCGGCAAGATGCGCCTGAGCGATATCGATGCGCCGCGCTCGTACACCCTCCATTTCGAGGGGAGCGGCGGAGCGGCGGGGTTCGTCAGTGGCAAGGCACACGTCACGCTGACGGCGGACGGTGCCGGTGCGACGACGATGACGTACGCGGTGAAGGCACAGGTGGGTGGCAAGCTCGCGCAGCTCGGGTCACGTCTCATCGACGGCGCGGCGCAGAAGCTCACGGACGACTCGTTCACGCGATTCGTCGGCTTGGTGAGTCCCGTGGTCGCGGCCGTCGCCGAGGAGGGGCCGGTGCCCTCGCGCGCGGCGGGCCCGGGCCTGATGGCGATCTCGCTGGTCGCTGTTACCGTTGTCCTGGCGATCCTGCTGTTCGTGTTGAGTTCCCGCTGAACATGGATTTTCCGTGAAAGAGTTCCGCAGCGTAGACCCATCGTGATGCAGCGGGTTAGCTTTTCGCGATGGAAGCGCTGACGCCGCCAGACGCGGTCACAGAACGACTTGCCGCCGCGCTCGCAGGGATGTTCGTCCTCCGCCGGGAACTCGGCGGTGGTGGGATGAGTCGCGTCTTTGAGGCGTGCGAGGTGTCCCTGGGGAGATCAGTGGTCGTCAAGCTGCTCTCGCCGGAGGTTGCGCCGGGCGTCAGCGTCGAGCGCTTCAGAAAGGAAATCCAGGTCGCGGCCAACTTGCGGCATCCGCATATCGTCCCGCTGTTCAGCGCGGGTACAGCCGATGGAATGCTGTATTACACAATGCCCTACATCAGTGGCGAGTCGCTCGCCTCGCGACTCGAGCACTCGCCGCTTTTCTCGGTCGCCGAGGCGGTGGACATCGCGAAGGAAGTCGCTGACGCGCTGGAGTACGCGCATCGACTCGGTGTTGTGCACCGGGACATCAAGCCCGGGAACGTGTTGTTGGAGGGGGGGCACGCGGTCGTCACCGATTTCGGGATTGCACGCGCCGTGCAGCAGGTCTCTGGCGCGCCGCGCCACTCGCTGACGCAGGTCGGGTTCGTGCTCGGCACGCCAACGTACATGAGTCCCGAGCAGGGGAGCGGTGATGAGATCGACGGACGGAGCGATCTCTATGCGCTCGGTTGTGTGTTGCACGAAATGCTGACGGGCGCGCCCCCGTTCACCGGGCCGACGATGCAGTCGATCCTCGTGCAGCATTTGGTGCACCCGCCACCGGTGATCACGCGTCCTGACGTCCCGGAAGCGCTGCAGGACGTGCTGCGGGTTGCGCTGGCGAAGGCCCCGGACGAGCGCTACGCATCGGCCGCCGATCTGCGCGACGCGCTCCGCGCCATTGACGATCGGTCACTCTCGCGAGAGGTGCGGATCGCGCCGCCGATGCCGATCGCCACCGCGACGTTTGCCGTGGCTACGTCGACCTCGGGACCGATCGACTCGCTGGCAGTGCTCCCGTTCGAGGGGTCGCACAAGGACTCGGACGACGACTACCTCGCGGACGGAATCACCGAGAGCATCCTGAACAAGCTCACGGGCGTGTCTGGACTTCGTGTCGTGCCGCGCTCCAGCGTGTTCCGCTACAAGGGTAAAGACGTTGCTCCGACGGTGATCGCCCGCGAACTCCGGGTACGCGCGCTGGTGACTGGGCGCGTGGTGCAGCGGGGAGAGAAGCTCTTCGTGAGCGCGGAGTTGACCGACGCGGCTTCCGAATCGCAGCTCTGGGGCGATCGCCTGACGCGAACCACTGCCGACATTTTTTCGGTTCAGGAGGAGCTGGCGACTGAGATCGTGAAGTCGCTCCGGCTTCGCCTCTCGGCCGAGGAGAAAGAGGAACTGGTGCGCCGCCAGACGGAGGATTCGGAAGCGTATCACGCGTACTTGCGTGGGCGACACCAGTGGAACAAGCGCACGCGCGACGCGTTCATGAATGCCATCGAGCACTTCACCGAGGCGATTGAGCGCGATCCGGCGTATGCGCTGGCGTACACGGGGTTGTCGGACACGTACAATGTCCTCGGGTACTACAACTATCTGCCCCCAAGCGAGGCCTATCCTCGTGCCAAGGCCGCGTCGACGCGCGCGCTCGAACTCGATCCCAATCTGGCGGAGGCGCATGCCTCGCTTGGATACACGCGGCTCTTCTTCGACTGGGAGTGGGAGGGGGCGGCGCAGTCGTTTCGGCGCGCAATCTCGCTCAACCCAGGGTACGCCAGCGCACACCAATGGTTTGCATGGTACCACTTGGTGACCGGCCGGTACGAAGCGATGATCGCATCCATGCGCGTCGCGCTGGACCTCGACCCTTTGTCGCTTATCATCAGCGCGCACATGGGATATGCGTATTTTTGGGCGGGCCGCCACGATGAGGCCCTGGTGCAGATCCGCAAAACCACCTCGCTCGACCAGGGGTTCGCGCTGGCGTATTGGCCGTTAGGAGCGGTCGAGCTGTATCGCGGAAATGGTGAGGCGGCAATTGCGGCCTTCCGCTCGCTGGTTACGCTGACCCGAGGTGCCGTCGGGCTTGGCTATCTGGGCATGTGCGCCGGGCGTTTTCAGCGACCGGATATCGCGCGTGAAGCATTGGAGTCACTGGAAGCGGCTGCGGGCACGCGTTACGTGTCGCCACTGGATCGCGCGCTGTGCCACGCGGGCATGCTGGATATCGAGTCGGCGTTCACGTGGCTGGAGCGTGCATTCGAAGATCGCGTGAGCGATCTGGTTCGTATCCACGTACTCCCGTGGCCGGCGGACATGCGGAACGACTCGCGATTCGGTGCTTTGGCCGCGAGGCTGAAACTGCCGGTGTAGGGATCGGGAAATTCACAAGGCGGTCGAGCGTGCGCGACGCGGGGACTCGAGTGAATCGAGGAACCGAGAACTCTCTACGGAGATACCGAGTGGAAACGTACGACTATGTGGTTGTCGGAGCAGGGTCGGCGGGTTGTGTCGTCGCCGCGCGCCTCACCGAGGATCCGCAGGTTCGGGTGCTCCTACTGGAAGCGGGCGGCGCCGACGACCATCCAGACGTCGCGGACCCCACCAAGTGGCCAACGCTACTCCATGGGCCGCTTGACTGGGGCTACATGACGGCACCAATGCGTCACGCGAACAATCGTGTGGATCATGTTCCGCGCGCGAAGATGCTGGGCGGCTGTCACAGTCACAACGCGAACGCGTGGGTGCGGGGGAATCCCGCAGACTTCGATCATTGGGCATACGAGGGCAACGCCGGATGGGACTGGAAGAACGTGCTCGCGATCTACCAGCGCATTGAGAACTGGCAAGGACCGGCGAGCGAATTGCGCGGCACGAGTGGTCCGATGCACGTGGCCCCGCCGTCGACGGTTGGGCCGTTAGCTGCGGCGTGCGTCGAGGCAGGTCGCGAAGTCGGCCTCACGGTGATTGAAGATCTGAATGGGCCGAGCATGGAGGGGATCGGATATTTCAATCTCACGATCAAGGATGGCCGTCGCTTCAGTGTGGCGACCGCGTATCTCCGTCCAGCCATGGGCCGGCCCAATCTGACGGTGGTCACGAACGCCCATGCGCATCGCCTGACCTTTGAGGCGGAAACGTGCACGGGGGTGGAGTACGCAACCAATGGCGCAGTCGCGCGCGTTCGTGCGGCGCGGGAAGTCGTGGTCTGTGCCGGTGCAATCGGTTCGCCGCAGCTGCTGCTGCTGTCGGGCATAGGTCCGGCAGCCGATCTCCGCCGCCTCGGGCTGCCGGTGGTGGTGGACCTGCCTGGCGTTGGACTGAATCTGCAGGATCACCCGCTGGTGGGTGGCGTAGCGTACGAAGCAAAGGGCGATTTGCCGCCGCTGGTGAACAATGGCGCGGAGACCACCTTGTGGTGGAAATCATCGGCCTCCCGGTTGGTGCCGGATACCCAGCCGGTGTTGATCGAGTTTCCGTTTGCCACGCCGGAACTGGCCCATCATCTGACGCCGAACTCCTACGTCCTGGCGCCGAGCGTGGTGCGGCCGGTGAGCCGTGGCAGCGTGACGTTGACGTCGACCGATCCTACGGTGCACCCCCGCATCGACATCAACTACCTGGAGAGCAGCGCCGACGTCGACGCGCTGGTTGCGGCGATCGAACTGTGTCGCGAGATGGGAGCGGCCAAGGCGTTCGACGCGTACCGGAAGCGCGAGCTGATGCCCGGCGCGCTGGGTCGAGCCGCGATGGAGGAATTTGTGCGCAACGGCGCGACCACCTACTTCCATCCCGCCGGCAGCTGCAAGATGGGCCCCGACGCACTGGCGGTGGTCGACTCAACGCTGCGGGTGCATGGCGTGCAACGCCTGCGCGTGGCCGATGCGTCGATCATGCCAACGATTACCAGTGGCAACACGAACGCGCCGTCGATCATGATCGGCGAACGTGCGGCGTCCCTTCTTCAGGCGGTGAGCTGACATGACGGACACAGAGAGCGCCAAACCATTGCTCGTGTTCACGGTTCCGTTGGGGAACGCCTTGGAAGTCGCCGCCTGCTTCTCCTACCCGAACATCCCGGGAAGCAGCGAGTCCCTGTGCGACACGATCATGCACTGGGTCACTCAGTCGCTTGACCGCGATGGCCTGATTGCGCAGGGTGTATCGGCGCGAATCGAGACGGACCGCTGGACCTACACGCTGTACCTCAGCGGCTCTGCGGCCGTGTCCAACCAGTTGTTGCAGTACACCAAGGTGCTGCCGCAATTCCTCACGAACTGTGGGGTCGGGATCCTTGACATGGAAAATGTCATCGAGGCGAATCCTGCCATCTGGGACCCACAAAAGAACGGCTGGCGACCGATGTTTCCCATGGGGCTGCCGCTGATCAACCAGCGTTCGGCGCAGCTCTTTCACTACCCTCCGATGAATCTGCTCGACCCGTCCCGTGATTATCTGGACGACGCAGTGCCCACGCGGTGGGCGGAGTTGCTGCAGGCCAATGGGATGGCGAACATGTCCGACATCGTGCTGATGGAGCGCTTGATCGACTGCGCGCCAGTTGCGGCGGGCGACGACCAGGGTACGTACATCTCTCAGGTGCTGACGCCGATCGACTACTTCAAGGACTATCAGCTCGCACAGTTCGCGCTGATGCTGACGCCGAGCGAGGCGAACCCCGCATTCACTATTCCGCTGATCGTGTGCGGCGGTCCGCCGCGGGCGGTGTTCTCGTCGCTGTTCAACGTCACGCTCGGCGTGAATCAGGCATTGAATGTGAGCATCGTCCCCGGCCTGACGACCCCGGTGTTAGGCGCGAATCATCCGTATTACTTCTATGCGCAGGCGCAGGGGTTTGCCACGGTGGGTGACGGCCAGATGATCGCCGCAACCTGCCCCAAGGCGCAGGGAATCATGCAGCAGGATCTCGTGGCTGCCCGGTGGCAGATGGTCATGGCGACGGATCCGTCACAAGATTCGGCTGCAGTGCTGGCCGACTGCACGTCGTATTGGAACGCGCCCGCCCAGGCCGCGACCATCTGCGCGATGGTGCAGCACGAGGGCACGCTGTTCTATCCCACCGGGACGCCCGCGGTCTTCACGTTCAATACGTCGCTCGCGCAGGGGGCCCTGTTTTGTGAGGAGAATGCCAACAATCCGTGCGCCGGGTGACGCACCGGGGATGGGCACGACACGCACCCACTCAAGATCCCGAAGAGCCGTAAGGAGCGGCGTCGCAGGACGCACGCCTCGCAGAGGGTGCGCGCATCGCGCCTGTCGGTCTTGACGCGCCGCGACCGCGTGGCACACAACGGCGCAAAGTTCGGATCGGCCACGATTACCGTGTGGCCATCGGCCTCCAAGTGGCGCGCCACCCACTCACGCTCGGTCGCGGCCTCGAGCAGCACGCGCGCCGGCGCGTAGGGCGCGAGCACCGTGGTGAAGCGCTCCCGCGTGGTCGCGATGCCGCGCTCGACGAACGTGCCGTCGGGCGTCTCGATGCACAGCTGGCTCTCGCGCTTGTGCCGATCCATTCGTATCGTATACCCTGCGGTTGGTCTCCTCGGTCAGGACCTTGCGGCATCGACCGCGTG
>JANLVC010000079.1:0-5269 GCA_031363815.1 Gemmatimonadota bacterium | reverse complement strand
CCCCGCAACTGTTCGGGCTCTCACGACGAATGATCAGGTACGCCGCTCCGGCTCACGCACGGTGTTTATCACCCAGACCGCAACGAGCTGGCGCCCTGATCAGAACTACCGCAGAATTAGCAAAGCGGTAGATACAAGACGCCAACGAACTTATCCGACGCATCGATCATGACCGAGACCTTCCCGATCGTCCCTGGCCAGGTCCGCCTGCTGTGGGTCGTGGTATCGCTGCTCCTCGTTGTGCTTAGCGCCACGGGCGCGCTCGGGTACGCCCTGTCCGCTGCCCGCACCGCGCGGTTCGAGGTGTCGCCGAGCGGCCTGCGACTCCGCGGCGACTTCTACGGGCGGACGATCCCCGCCGCGGAGCTGCAGCTGGACGCCGCGCGCGCCGTCGACCTCCGGACTGATCGCGCCCTCCAGCCGGTAGCGCGCACGGGCGGCACGGCGGTCCCGGGCTACCGAGCGGGCTGGTTCCGGCTCCGCGACGGGGAGCGGGCGCTGCTCTATGTCACAGATCCGAGTCGCGTGGCGTACGTGCCCACGCGCGCCGGCTATAGCGTGCTGGTCAGCGTCCCCGATCCGGCCGCCTTCATCGCCAGTCTGCGCCGGCTCACCACGGGTGCGGCTGCGTCGGCCGGTGCGCCTGGCGTCTAACGTGGCGTTGCAGCTGACGGGCGAGCTATGGAGGCCTCGCTTCGCTCGGTGACCGTATGGTTCGCCCGCAGCTGAACTTGGGCGTTGGCATCACTGCGCCCAATCCGAGAGGGTCACATGCCCGGCATGGTTTGGCGCACGCTGCGGAATGGTACTCTTATGCGCCGGCCTCGCCTCCGCGCAATCGGCTGGAGCGACCATGCCCGGTACTCGCGTGCGTGTCAGCCTGGGGGACGGGCCAGCGCGAGCAAGTGATGTCGGCATGCCGATCGCGTTGGGGGCGGACCCGCTTGTGCTCACTACCCGCGGCACCGGTAGCACGCAGATCACTCGGCTAAAATTGCGACTACGCATGGCCGTGCCCGCAGAGAACACCAGCACCGAGGAGGCGCGTGATTCGATAGGGGCCGAGCGGGAATCAGGGACGAAGTCCTGCAGCGTGGTACTGGTCGCGTCGGCGGTCATCGGACTGGGGCGGGAGGTGGGACACGTGCAGGGCGCATGTCCCCGTTGCAACAGCTTCGCGCTGGACCCTACGTCGGCGAGAGCAAACGTTCAACGTTCAGGATCTTCATGTTGACGGTGACGGCACTGGTGGCCTGCGACTGGCCTACTACGGTCTGTGGATGCACGCCGCCCAAGGTTGTCTATACCGTGAACGGGACGGTGATGCTTGCGTCAGGTGTACCACTGAGCGGCGCGACCGTCGCAGCCAGCAGGGCCACCACCACCTGTGACAAGGTGGTTCCGCCCTACACTTTCGTGCCATACCCCACGACGACCTCCCATGGTGACGGGCGCTTCGTCCTTTCCATCAGCGACTTCGGCCTAACCTGCGTGCGCCTCGTCGCTCGGCACCCGGCATCGATGGATAGCGTGCGTACTGACCTCGGCTTCGGCGCGGCCGGCGGCTCGCAAACGCTGACGATCCGCTTTCCGTAGCCGAATCACTGGCGAAAGGCGCCGCGCGCTCCGCATGCACTCCCGGATTGTGCGGACGTGACGCTCCGGCGAGCCAGTAAGTCGGCGTGACCACGCGCGCACCGGCAGGCGCACGCTCCAGCACTTCACGCATCGTGGAGAGCCGCAACAGCCGATCGATGGCGGTCTCGGCGTGGGTACCTCCTCGGAATCGCCGCCCGAACGACGCCGCGCCCTCGACGAGGAAGAGCGTGGGCTGCACCAACGTGACCTCGTCGGAGATCACGCGGTGCACCACGGCGGCGCATTCGCGGTGCGCGGGCTCCGATGCGATCAGCGAGGCTATCCACACTGAGGCGTCGATGGTGACCGCCGGGGCTTCGCCTTTCACCGGCGATCGCGCAATAGCTGTTCGACGACTCCGCCGTCAGGCGCCTGACGCCCCAACGCTTCCGCGAGCGTCTGCCACTCTGCGAGCCACGCGTCTCGGCGACGGCGGCCGCCGTCCTCCGTGAACGCAGCTCGGGCCTCGGGATACTGGCCCCGCCGTACCATGCCGTCCGCCCACTGCTGAAAGAGCGAGGTCGCCACCTCGCGGACGGCCTTCCCCTCCATCGCGCTTCTCGCCTTCACCCGACGATACAGCTCGTCCGGTAGCTCGATCGTCGTCTTCATCCCCATAAATTTTCCAGTATTTACGGGAATATGGCTGTCAGTGAACCGATGCGTCCGCGTCGCCGCCTATCCCGCTTGCAGCCGGGGCACTATTTCCTATCTAAAAACTGGAATATCCGCTGGTACGCCGCTTCCAGCTGGCTGGCCGAGGGGCTGTGGAGCCCTTCCGGCACGAACAGCACTGCATTCTTTCGCTTTTGTTGCTGGAGCACGTCCACAAACTGGGTAAAGGTGACGGGCGGCACTTGGTCGTCCTGCCCCCCGTTCCAGATAAAAAACGGCGGGTCCTTCGGGTCCAGATAGGTGAGGGGCTCGTAATGCCGGGTCACTTCTTTGGGCGCGTACCCCAGTGTTTCGGGGAAGAGGGCCAGCCCAATTTCCTTCATGACAGGCACCGCGTGGTTCATGAACACTGCTTCCACCAGGTCGAGTCCGCCCACCGGGCCGGAGAAGTTGACCACGGCGGCAATGCCAATACCCGCGGCCAACGGGTGCGCGTACGTGGGGTCGTTGGCGGTCACGGCCACCAGGCTGGCAATGTGGGCGCCGGCAGAAAAGCCCGAGAGCACGACCCGGCGCAGGTTCACGGGGTAGGCCCCCTGATGCCCTTGCAAGAAGTTGAGGGCGAGGGTCAGGTCTTCCGTAGCCACGGGAATTCCCCGCTTGAGCCGGTAGTTGAGGTTGACGACAGTGACACCTCTTTGCAGATACGGCCGGATGTAGCGCTCCTCCTTGGTCTTGTCGCTGAGGTAATAGCCCCCGCCGTGCAGGAACAGCAGGGTGTAGGTGGGGCGGTGTCGGCGGCTGGCCTCCCGGGGCAAGTACACGTCCATGGTTTGCTCAGGGTCCGTCCCGTAGGCCACGTCTCTGGTGACGGCGTACGTGGCCAGTGCCTGAGCCGGGGTTTTGTCGGCCACGGGAGCCATTTTCACCGAACAGGAGGCGAGGAGCGCCATCGAAGCGGCGACACGGAGCCAATGCAGCGGAAGAGTCATGAGAGGGAGCGGTTGAGAAAAAGCCTAGGGCAAGCCGGGCGGGATGAGGCCGGTGGCAGCGAAAGAGGCTTTCGCATGGCTCCGTGTCGGGCAAAAGGTAAGCGCTGGTCGGGGCGGCGCGCGCCGCCGGTGTAGGATAGGAAATTCGATCGTAGGAAAGGAAATTCGATCGGGGTCGGTCGAGTATGCGACGCGATCGCCCACCGCGCGAGGACCGACAGACGGGCGTCGGCGTGCCCGCCGCCCCGCTGGCGCGCTTCGTGGGCCGTCCGGACCGTGGTCCCCGAGGGGGGGCCGGTGCCCGCAGGGACCGATCGGAGGCCCCGGTGGGACGAACGCCCACGCCGAAGGTCCCCGCGCGGGGGCGGGCTGTCGGGGTGATGCTCAGTGGAGCCGGTGCACCGCCGCGGGTCGTCGTAGGGCGCCCGGCCCTGCCGGTCCCCGGGTCGAGGGGAAACTTCGCGCGCCGGCGTGGGCCGCAGGCGAGGCGCGGGTGCGGAGGTGGGGGAGGATCTGGTCGATCACCGACGGCTGGGTGAGGAACGCGACGATGCGCATCGCGCCGTGGCAGGTGGGACAGCGGATGCCAGTTGGCGCGCGAGCCGTGCGTCTGCAAGCAGGCGACGATGCCCACCGCGAGTTCGCGCTCGCCGGTTAGCGTCCCGATGGCGGCGGTGACGGTGCGGGCGGCGACGCGCGCGATCTCGCCGCGCAGGCGACGACGGTATAGACAGTAGGCGCGCAGCCGCTTGGGGATCGTGAGCACCACCAGTCGGTGCGGCACGGGCGCGAGGAGCGTGGCGTCCAGCCACTGCGTCCAGATCGTCAGCCGCTTGGCGAGGCAGCTGGGGCAGAAATAGCGACACTTGCAGGAGAACGCGAGCAGATATTCGTGCGTGCGCGCAGGCGTCGCAGCGGATGCGGGAGAAGCCGTGCTCCAACACGCCGCAGGTGAGGAACTTCTCGGCGACCTGCGCGACCACCGGACGCCACGGGCCGTACTCGCGCGCAAAGCGATCGTCGTAGACCGTCTGCGGCCGAGGCAGGTGATCCGACATCAGCCGAAAGAGCGGTGATGCCTGGGGCCGTCGGGGTGTGTAGACGCCGCGCGCCGCGGGCGCCGCGTCGGGCATGCGCGCTCCGGGACCGAGGAGCGCCGAGCATACGCCCGACGTGGGCGCGGACTGTCACCCTTCCGCTGCGCGACGGGCCGCTTCGACGCACCGTGCGAGCGTCGCTGGCCTAACGATGCTTGCTGCTGACGAGCAGACCCGCCACCAGCATCGCGCTCGGCATCAGGCGGTCCGCTCGCAGCAGAAGCTGGCGTTGAGGCTGTAGGAAAAGCCTCAACGCACCGATGGTAAAGGCGCCGTGTCGCGCGAAAACAGTTCGCGGTCATTCGATTCGGCTTTGATAACTGGTATCGCGGAGCGATTCGCGCGATTCGCGCGATACGCGCGTCATTCGCGACCGCGCGCAGCGCTCCCGCCTCGTGCGTTACGCCGCATACCCCGCGTGGGTCAGCTTTTCGATGTGGTGCACCAGGCAAAAGAGCAGCCACTTGGCCGTGCACTTTCGTCCGGCCGCGCAGCGTGAAGCGATCGAGCCGCTTGTTGTACCGTACGTTGCCAAACACGGGCTCGACCGTGGCAAAGCGTTGCCCGTACGGCGCGCGTAACGCGCACGGCGCGCAGTCGCGCTTCGCGCCGCGAAAATGCGCGCCGACATAGCCGTTGGACACGTTGGTCGCGCCGGTGCGGTAGAGCGACTTGCCCGCTGGACACACACCCGTGCGCGCGTCCGCGTCGTACGTGAAATCACTCGGGGTAAACAGCGGCAGGGCCTTCTTCGTGGCGCCCGACTTGTCGTGCAACGGATCTGGCGCTGTGGTGTGGTGCTCACGGTCCGCGAATCGTTCATCGCGCTTGCGCATGTCCGGGTCGGCGATCAGCGCCGGCACCTCCAACGCCGCGAGCGCGGCGAGATTCGCTTCACTATGGTAGCCCGCGTCGGTCGTGAGCACC
>JANLVC010000078.1:0-2155 GCA_031363815.1 Gemmatimonadota bacterium | reverse complement strand
CGCTTTGTTAGCCGCCGCGGCCAGGCATGATGGTCGGAATCACCTGGCGCCGATTGCGCCGATACACACGGAAGTCCCCATCCATCGTCACGATCGTGGTCTGTGCGTCGAGTTCAGACATCCGCACGAGACACGCGTCCGCGAGCGACATCGGCACGGACGCGAATTTGCGCATCAGCCGTCGGACCGTGTCGAGCTCGGCGTGGAGGCGGAAATCAATTCTCACCACGTCGTTTGCCAGCAATTCCAAGAGTGCCTCCTGCCCGCCCGTCAGACGGCCCAACAGAAAACACGCCTCCGAGACGACCGCCTCGCACGTAAAGATCGGTGGCGCGACCGTGTCGAGCACTTCACGAATCCACACGTGGTGGCGGTCGCGCCGATTAAGCAGGGCCACCAGCGGGCCGGTATCCACAACGACCCGGGTCACTTCCCGTAGCCGGACCGATGCTTCGGATTCGTCGAGAGATCGGTGGGGCCATCGAGCGCTCCCACGAGGCCATCGACCGCAGCCGTTACAGAGCGGCGGCCGCCAGTCGCGAGTCCCTCCAATGCCTCGCGTACGAGCGCAGAGCGACTCGACTTGCGGCGCCGCGCCAGGTCGCTCAACGCGTCGTCCAGGTGCTCGGGAAGCTTAAAGGACACCGTGCGCATCGGGTTCGCCATGGTAATACCTCCTAGTCAAAAAGGTAATACCGGCATTCTATCCGTCAAGGCGGGGCTGCTGGTACGCGATAAGTGCGGCTAACGCCATGCCGCTCAGCCGCGAGCGGCGCTTGCCGTACTTTTTGACTCCGCTCGTTGCGCCGCGCCGATCGTCGGCTGCAGCGGCTCGTTAGCCGGCTTGAGACGGTTTCCCACGACAGACAACGCTGACCGCTCGGCCGCAGCCGACACTCCGACCTCCCTATTTGAGCAAGCGAGCCAAGAATATCTTCATTCGGTCCAAGACAGCGGAGTACGCGAACGCGTTGGTCATCTCGTGTGCGCCGCCCTCCACGGGCACGAACTCGACAGGCACACCGGCGGCTCGCGCCGCACGGTAGAAACGCTCGGCCTGCTGCAGTGGCAGTGTGCCGTCCGCCGTACCGTGCATGATCAGAACCGGAGGATCATCGGCGCTCACATGTGTGATCGGTGAAGCCTCGCGCCATCGCTGCGGGTCCTCCTCATACGAGGAACCAAGCAGAGGCGCGAAGTTGATCCACATCCGATATTCGTCCGACCAGACGCGGTTTTCGGCAAAGTACGTGAGATCTAGGAGGCCGCTAATCAGCACCACAGCGCGAACCGGTGGCCTCTCACTGCTGCCGCGGTGCGCCGCCAATCCCAGGAGTGCAGCCAGATGCGCACCGGACGAGGCGCCGACGACTCCAATCCGTGCTGGATCGATCCGATACCGTGCGGCGTTTACTGTCATCCATCTCAGGGCCGCTTCGCTATCTTCGAGCTGCGCAGGCCAGCGGGCGCCATCGGGACCGAGTCCGCGGTGTTCGATCGTTATGGCGATGAAACTGTCGCGGGCTAGGTGAGCCGCTTCGCGCCAGAAGTGAACCTTGTTGTTGCCATTGTGCCCGCTGCCCTGAATGAAGAGCACCGCCGGAAACGGTCCCGCGCCCCCTTCCGGCGCGAACAAATCCAGACGCAGGTCACGTCCGTTAGGACTCGAGAACACGACGTCGGCGTCGACCGTGACGCCCTCTGGAAGCCGATACAGAGGATCGAACTTTCGTAGCGTTCCCTGCTGATGCGGCTGCGCTCGTTGTGCCGCCGCCTGGGAGGAAATGGCGAGTGTGATGATCGCCATGACCAGAACGCTCGTAGGAAACTTAACGGTCATGATTCGGCGTGCTGTCTCCATCGCTCCGGTTCGAGAACTTCGTCCTAAGCTCCGCCATCCCTACGCTCCCCTTCTCGATGCTTTTCGCGTCGATGAGAATCGTGTTAGCGCGCGGCCGTCGGATACCGTGAGCAGGAAAGCGAGCCTTGTTCAATGGACTCTGTAGTGGTGGTCCGTCTTGTATCTACCGCTTTGCTAATTCTGCGGTAGTTCTGATCAGGGCGCCAGCTCGTTGCGGTCTGGGTGATAAACACCGTGCGTGAGCCGGAGCGGCGTACCTGATCATTCGTCGTGAGAGCCCGAACAGTTGCGGGG
>JANLVC010000063.1:0-17046 GCA_031363815.1 Gemmatimonadota bacterium | reverse complement strand
TGGCTGATCAAGAGCGAGCCCGATGTGTTCTCCTTTGACGACCTGCTGGCAGCGCCGAAGCAGACGACCTGCTGGGACAGCGTGCGCAACTCCAGTGCACGCAACTTCCTGCGTGATGGCATGAAAGAGGGCGACCTCGCGTTTTACTACCACTCAAACGCGGATCCATCGGCGATCGTGGGTATTTGCGAAGTGGTGCGTGAAGGCTATCCCGATCCCACGGCGCTTGATCCGGCGCATGACTACTTCGATGCCGATTCCAACGCCGAAACGCCCACCTGGTTCATGGTCGACGTGAAAGCGGTGAAGAAGCTCAAAACGCCCGTGGCGCTGCCCGAGGTCAAGAACAGCGCCGCGCTCAGTGAGATGGCGTTGGTGAAAGTGGGGCGGCTGTCGGTGGTGCCGGTGCGGCCAGCCGAATGGGAAACCGTGATTGCGATGAGCGAGGGGCGGGCGTAACGTACCGCTCCCGCCTCGGAGGCTCCTGATGTCCCGTCTGCCCCGGCGATTCGGCGCACTGTTCGCTGCCGCCATCGCCATCTCTGCTCCACTTATCGCACACGGACAAGGCGGCGCCCCTCGTGCCGGTTCGCGGACGCCTGACAAGCCGCTCCCGCTGGAAGTCGGCCGCACCTTTTCGCTCGACACCCGTGAAGGCACCTGGCTCTCGCTCGACGTGAGCCCCGATGGCCAGACGATTGTTTTTGACATGCTGGGCGATCTGTACACGATGCCGTTCGCGGGCGGTGATGCCACGCGCATCACCAGCGGCATGGCGTTCGATGCGCAGCCGCGCTTCCGTCCCGACGGCAAGTCGATCGTGTTCACCTCCGATCGCGAGGGGGCCGACAACGTGCATGTGATGGATCTCGCCACCAAAGTCGTGAAGGCGATTACGCGCGGCAAAACCAACGTGTACCTGTCGGCGGAGTGGTCTCCCGATGGCAAATACATCGTGGCCAGCAAGGGCGGGTTTCGCGGTGGACTCCCCACACTGTGGATGTACCACGCCGACGGTGGGAACGGCATGGCGTTGTATACCCCGCCGCCGAATGCCGCGCCCGGTACGGCGGTGCAACAGGCCGGTGCGGCGTTCAGCGCCGACGGCAAGTCGCTCTGGTATACGCAGCGCACCGGCGCCTGGAACTACAACGCCCAGTTCCCGCAGTATCAGCTCTACGTGTACAACCGTGACACGGGCGAGCGCGAAGCGCAGTCGTCGCGCTACGGGTCGGCGGTGCGTCCCACGCTGAGCCCCGACGGAAAGTGGCTCGTGTACGGGTCACGCTACGAAGACAAAACGGGACTGCGCGTGCGTGAATTGGCCACCGGCGAGGAGCGCTGGCTGGCGTATCCCACGCAGCGTGACGAGATGGAATCGCGCGCGCCGATGGACGCCCTGCCCGGCATGAGCTTCACGCCCGATTCGAAGGAGTTGATCGCGAGCTACGCCAACAAGATCTGGCGGGTCGCGGTCGACGGCAGCGGACAAACGGAGATTCCGTTTCGCGTGCAGGCCACGCTCGACGCTGGGCCGGAGCTCGCCTTCAGGTATCCGATTTCCGATAGCGCGCAATTTACCGTGCGACAGATCCGCGACGCCGTGCCGTCGCCCGACGGCAAACAACTCGCCTTCATCGCGCTCGAGAAGTTGTATGTGATGGACTATCCGGGTGGTACGCCGCGCCGTGTGTCCACGCTGAGCACCATTGAATCCGAGCCCGCGTGGTCGCCCGACGGCAAGTCGCTGGCGTGGGTGACGTGGTCGGATGACGGCGGACGCCTGTACAAGGCCACGATCTCACCGCGTGCCGTCGCGCCGGTGTTGCTGAGCAAGGTCGTGGGCACGCTGCGTCAGCCGGCGTGGTCACCGAATGGCACCCGCATCGTGCTCACGCAGACGGCGGCGCAGGGGCGCCGCGATCAGACCGGCGTGACCGCGCCGACCAATATCGTGTGGTATCCCGCGACGCCCACGGCGGTCGGCGGCAGTGAGCCCGCGTTGATCGCGCGCGCTGCGGGGCGCAGCGTGCCGCATTTCTCGAAAGACACGTCGCGCATCTACCTGTCGTCGAACGCCAACGGCCTCGTGTCGATTCGCTGGGATGGCAGCGATGAGCAACGGCACCTGCTGGTCACGGGCCCATCCGTCGGCGGCAACGTCGACGACCACGACGGCAACCCGTCCGAACTGCTGTTGCAGCGTGATTCCGAGGAACCCAACACCCCGGGGCCGTCGGCAACGCTTACGCTCATGTCGCCCAGTGGTGATCTGGCGCTGGCGCAGATCAACCAGGATTTCTACACGGTGGTCGTGCCTCCTCGCGGGACTCAGCCGACGGTGAGCGTGGCCGATTCGAACACGGCCGCAGTGCCGGTGAAGCGGTTGACGGATATCGGCGGACAGTTCCCCGCGTGGGCCAGCAACGGCCGGCGCGTGCACTGGTCGATCGGCAATGCGCACGTCGTCTACGATCTCGACTCGGCGGCTGTGCATGATGCCGCCATCGCGGCCTCGCGTCGTGACACCACGATGGCCGACAGCCTGCGTCCGCGTCCGTATGCGCCCGCCGAGAAGCGTGTGCTCGTGCAGGCCACCCGTGACATCCCGCGCGGCACCGTGGTACTCCGCAACGCGCGCATGATCACGATGAAGGGTGACGAAGTCATCGCGCGCGGTGACCTCGTGATCACGAACAATCGCATCACCGCGGTTGGTGCCACCGGCAGCGTAACCGTACCGGCCGGCGCCACCGAAATGGACCTGGCCGGCGCGACGGTGATTCCCGGCTTTGTGGATACGCACGCCCACCTGCGCGCCGAACGCGGCACGATTCACGAGGCGCAGCCGTGGGCGTATCTGGCGAATCTCGCGTACGGTGTGACCACCACGCGGGATCCGCAAACCGCGACGACCGACGTGCTCACCTATCAGGACATGGTCGATGCCGGACAGGCGATCGGCCCCCGGATCTACTCCACCGGCCCCGGCATCTTCGATCGCGATCTGGTCCGCGATCAGGATCATGCGCGCAGCATCCTCAAGCGCTATAGCAGCTACTACGACACCAAAACCATCAAGATGTACGTGGCCGGTGTCCGTCAGACGCGACAGTGGATCATCAAGGCCGCGCGCGAACAGCAGCTGATGCCGACAACGGAGGGGTCACTCGATGTGAAGCTCAACCTCACCGAGACGTTTGATGGCTATCCCGGGCTCGAGCACTCGATGGGGATCGTGCCACTTGGAGCCGATGTCACGAAGTTCATGGCGTGGTCGAATCGCACGTACACGCCAACGCTGCTGGTGAACTACGGCGGTCCGTGGGGTGAGAACTACTTCTACACGAAGGAGAACCCGTACGGCGATCCCAAGCTGCAGCGCTTCACCGCGTACGAAGAGCTGGCGCTCAAAACCCGTCGTCGCATGGCATCGATGCCCGGTGGGGGCACTGCCGGCGGCTGGTTCCGCGACGAGGAGTACATCTTCCCGCAGCTTGCCACCGAAGCCACGAAGATCCTCCGCGCCGGTGGACGGCTCGGCATCGGCAGCCATGGTCAGTTGCAGGGCCTCGGCTATCACTGGGAGCTGTGGGCGATGGCCTCCGGTGGTATGACGCCGATGGAAGCATTGCGGACCGCCACCGCCATGGGAGCCCAGGCCATCGGTTTGCAGGGTGACGTTGGCTCGATCGAAGTCGGCAAGTTGGCAGACCTCGTGGTACTCGACGCCGATCCGCTGGCCGACCTGCGGAACACCAACAGAATCAAGTACGTCATGAAAAACGGCCGGCTGTACGACGGCAATACGCTGGCCGAGATGTATCCGACGAAGCGCGAAGGGCCGGTAGTCCCCAACCGTCCGATTCCCCCGGCTACCAAAGCGGGCTCGAAGTAAATTCGGCGGGTCGGTACGGTATTGTCAGATCCTACCACTATCCTGGAGTCATGCGAAGTCTCGCGTGGCTCCAGGACGTCGGTGGGCTCTTCACAGGTGAGAATTCCAATCATGAATGTGTTTATCGCCCCACGACTGGGCGTGCTGCGCGATCACCTGATCGCGCGACTGCAAGCCGCGCCGCTTCCGCCGCGCGACACCGAGATCATCGTGGTGCAGAGCCAGGGCATGCGCCAATGGCTTACGCTGGCGCTGGCCGACGCGCTTGGCTGCGCGGGTTCGCTGGAGCTGCCGTTCCCCGCGCGCTTCGTGCACGCGCTGTCGGCGTCGCTGGGCGTGCCCGGCGGCGCGTGCGACACGTTCTCGCGTGAGGCCATGACGTGGCGGCTAGATGCACTCCTGCGCGAGGTCGATGTGCACGATCCTCGCTACGCGGCGCTCTCGCGCTACCTGAGCAACGGTGATGATCGTATGCGCTTCGGGCTGGCCGCCCGCGTGGCGTCGCGCTTCGACGACTATCAGCTGTTCCGGCAAGACCTGCTCGAGGCGTGGGAACGGGGTGAGCATGCGCTCAATGCTCCGCACGAGATCTGGCAGGCGGCGTTGTGGCGCGAACTCTGCCGCAGTGGCGCCGAACACGGCGCGCACAGGCTTACCCGGCTGCTGGCGCTGATCAAAAACGCCGAGCCCGGAACGCTGTCGCTGCCGTCGCGCGTGTCGGTGTTCGGTATCAGCTCGCTGCCGCCTCGTGTCATCGAGCTGCTGGCGGCGGTCGCGAGGCATACCGAGGTGGCGGTGTATGCGGCGTTGCTGCCCGATCAGGCGTCGTCGCCAACAGCGCATCCACTGGCGGCCGCATTCGGCAGTCAGGGGCAGGCGCTGCAGCAACTGTTCGCAGCGCATGGCGCAGCGACAGTGTCCCTCAACGATCCATTGGCGCAAAGTCCGCACTCGCTGCTCGCGCAACTCCAGCAGGAGCTGACGAGTGGAAGCGATGGGTCAGCGCCGTTGGAGATCGTTGGCACGGATATGTCGCTGAGCGTGCACGCCGCGCATGGCAAGCTGCGCGAACTTGAGATCATTCGCGATCAGATCGGGCAGGCGTTTATCACGGACGGCACGCTCAAGCCGCATGAGGTGCTCCTGCTGGTGCCGGACATCAGCGCATGGGCACCGCTCGTGCAAACCGTCTTTGGGGCAAACGACGGGTCGGTGAATATTCCGTTCGCCGTGGCCGATCGCCGGCGTCGCGATGAGTCGGTGGCTACGGCCGTGCTGCAATTGCTCGCGCTCGAGGGCGGACGGCTCACGCATTCCGACGTGTTCGGCGTGCTCGAGCAGCCGGCGGTGTACACCGCGGCCGGTCTCGACGACGGGCAGGTGGAGTACCTGGCGCGAATCACGCGCGAGGCCAACGTGCGTTGGGGCTATGACAACGAGGCCCTCGCGCGCCTTACGCTGCCCGCCACCGACATGCCCACGTGGCGCACCGGACTCGATCGATTGCTGCTGGGGCAAATGGCGGGCGCATTGCCCGAGCCGGTGCTGGGCCTGTTGCCGCAAGCCGGCGACACCGTGGGCGATCCGGCGGCGATGGCGGCGTTGTCACAGTGGATCGATACGCTCGCGGTCACGCTGCAATCGTGGCGGCAGTCGCGGTCGATCGCCGAATGGACGGCCGAACTCTCCGTGTTTCTTGATCGCGTCGTGCAGCCAACCTCGGCCAACGAGCGTGAGGGGCTGAACGCGGTGCGAAGTGTCATTCAGGCATTGTCCACGACCGCGGAACATGCCGCATATACAGCGCTCGTGCCGTTCGGCGTGGTGCGCGATTGGCTGGAGCAGGAACTCGGTGACGACAGTTTCGGCTCGGGCTTTCTGAGTGGCCGCCTCACCGTGGCCGCGCTCAAGCCGATGCGCAGCGTGCCCTTCAAGGTGATCGCGGTGGCGGGCCTCGACGATGCCGCGTTCCCGCGACGCGACCGACGGCCGGCGTTCGACTTGTTGTCGTGCGACGCGCGCGCGGGCGATCGCAATTTACGTGACGACGACCGACAGCTCTTTCTCGACCTGCTGCTGGCCGCTGAGTCGCGCGTGGTACTCACGTACAGCGGGAACGATCCCCGTGACAACGCCGCACGGGCACCGTCCATCGTGATCGACGAACTGCTCGACCATCTCGATCGTCGCACAAATGGCAGTGCACGGGCCAGCGTGGTGCTGCGACATCCCCTGCAGGCTTTCAGCGACCGCTATGTCAGCCACGACGATCCGCGTCTGATCACCTTCTCGCCATTGGCGGGCAGGGCGGCCGCCGCGGGCACGAATGGTTTCCCGTTCTGCGTGGACACGGTGCCCGATCTCGTGAACGACGACATGGACGAGATTTCGCTGCGCAACCTCACGGCGTTCTGGAGCAATCCGTCACAGTGGTTCTGCGAGCAGGTGTTGCGATTGCGTCTCCCTGATGCCGGCGCAACCGACAGCGCGGACAGCGAACTGCACTGGCTGAGCCGGATCAAGCAGGGCGGCGTGCGCGCTGATATCCTGCGGTCGGTGATGACCGGACGTCAGGATATCGCCTCGATGCCGCGGCAGCTCGTGGCGGTCGGCACGCTGCCGCCGGGGCACCTTGGCGCAGCATGGTTCGCGCGGTTGGAAGACGAGGCGCGACCGGTGATCGACGCGCTACCCACCGGCGTGCGCACCAGCGCAGCCCTGACCGTGGTTGGCACGGATTGGCGCATCACCGGCGCCGTAAACGGCGTTATTGAAAACGCCCGCTACGTGGTGCGTACGGGGAGCTTTGCCGCGAAGCATCGTATCGTGTCGTGGGTCGAACATGTGGTGATGTGCGCGGCGAAGCAGCAGGGCACCGAGGTGCCGGGAACGACGGTACTAATTTATCTGGATAGCAAGAAAGAGAAGGCGACCGTCGAAACACTTGTGGCCGTGCCGAACGCCACGGCGATCGTGGACGATTGGATCAACGCCATGCATACGGCGCGTCGCGCACCGTTGCCGTTTTTTCCGAATGCAGGCGACGCGTATCGGGCGTCCATGGTGCACAACGCGAAGCGCGCCGCCAATCCCAAGTCCCGTGCGCAAGAGCAGGACCCCATAGGGAAAGCCGCGTTCGCCTTTGCCGGAAATGATTACGGTGCGGCCGGCGACGAGACGGATCCGTTTCTGCAGCTGTGCTTCCGGGACACGCTGGCGTTCGACACGTTCACCGAGGAGTTCGAACGTCTCACCACGATGCTGTTCAGTGCCTCGTGGTCGGCATCGATGGTAACGGGAGCCAGCGCATGAAGCCCTTTCACGCGCTCAAGGTCTCGCTCGCCCCCGGCATCACACTCGTCGAAGCAAGTGCCGGCACCGGCAAAACGTTCGCCATCACCCGACTTGTACTGCGGCTGCTCCTGGAGCGAAAGGTCGAACATCTCGGACAGATTCTGGTGGTCACCTTCACCGAGAAAGCCACGCAGGAACTGATCGGTCGGATTCGCGCCGTGCTGCGCGACGCCGATCGCGTCTGGTCAAGCGCGCCGCCACCGCGCGTCGCCGCCAACGACGATCTGTTCGTGCTGCGTGACCTGCATGGCGATGCCGGAGGATCGATTGTGCGTGCCGCACTCGGCGCGCTCGACGAGCTCAGCGTGTCCACGATTCACGGTTTCTGTTCCCGCGTGCTTTCCGAAAGCGCGCTGGAAAGTCGCGTGCATTTTGGCGGCACGTTTCTCGAAGACGATACCGAAATCCTGCAGCGGCTCGCGCAAGACTGGATTCGCCGGCGCGTACTGCATGATGAAGAGGTGGCGGCCATGATCGCGGCGAGTGGCGAAGATCCGCTGGCGTGGATCAAGCATCTTGTGCGGCCGTACATGCGGCACCCCCGCACCACCATCAAGGCGGCGCCTGACCCGGCGCCACAGCTGTTGCAAGACTTCGTGCTCACGGTATCGAAGGCGTTCGAGCACGAGAAACAGGCGCGTCACTTGATGGGCTTCGACGACCTGCTGCGTAGGCTGCATGATATTCTGGTGGCCGAGGGGCCCGACGGATTGCTGGCCTCGCGTATCCGCGAGCGCTTTCGCGTTGCCCTCATCGACGAATTCCAGGACACCGACCCCACCCAGTTTCCGATCTTTTCCACCGCCTTCAGCGGGTGTCCGCTGTTACTCATCGGCGACCCGAAGCAATCCATCTTCGCATTCCGAAACGCCGACGTACACGCCTATCTCAAGGCGGCCGCGACTATCGAACGGCGCTACACGCTGCTCACGAACTTTCGCAGCACCGATGCCATGGTGCGTGGCGTTACGCAGTTGTTCCGGAACAACCCTGAGCCGTTCGCCTGCAGTGCCACGCTGATCGGGGTGCCGGAGGTCACGGCGGCCGGTCACGTCGTGGTGCCCGACGCCCTCTTGGGTGAAGCGACGCGCGCGTTGCAGTGGATGTGGGTGGGCCCGGAGCACAACACGTCGAGGCACAGTATCGCCAAGGAGCACGGCACCTCGTTGGCCATTCTGGCGGTCACGGTAGAAATACGCCGGCTCGTGACCACCGGCCTTGGCGCCAGCGCCATGGCGGTGCTCGTGCGCACCAACGCCGAAGCGCAAGAAGTCAAAGCGTCGCTCAATGCGGCCGGCATTCCTTGCGTCGTTGGCGCCAATCAGGATGTGTTGGCCAGCGACGAGGCCGATGAGCTGGTACGACTGACCGAAGCGATCGCGTCGCCGCGCGACGGCGTCACCGTTCGGGCGGCCATGGCCACGCGACTCTGGGGATGCGACGCGTCGGCCGTGGCGGACACGCTGCGCCATGACGGCACTGGCGCCTGGAACGGCATTCTCGACCGGCTGGTTCGGGCCCGAACGATGTGGCTGCGACATGGTGGTGCGACGGCGCTGGCGTGGCTGCTGCACGAGTGCGGCGCCACCGCGCGACTGTTGTCGCTCACGGGCGGCGAGCGACGGGTGACGAACGTGCGGCACGTGCTCGAGATCTTGCAGGAAGCGGATGCCCGGTCGCCCCTCATGCCCGACGCCGTGCTCGGCTGGGTGGTAAGCGAACGCGCCTCGGTGATCACGCCGGAACGCCGCGAAATTCGCTTGGAAAGCGACGTCGATGCGGTGCAGATCCTCACCATTCACAAGGCGAAGGGACTGCAGTGGCCCGTGGTGTTTTGCCCCACGCTCTGGCGCACCAAATCGTTCGCGCCGAAAGCGCTCGGTGTGCCCTATTCGCTCACGCCGCTCGACGATGGCATGGTGCTCGACATCGGCTCGCCGCTGCAAGCGTTGCGCCACGAGCAGAACAGTCTTGAACAACTCGGTGAGGATCTGCGCCTCGCGTATGTCGCGCTCACCCGCGCTGAGTCCCGTTGCTACGTCACCTGGGGCAACTTCTCCGAGGCGGCGGCCTCACCGCTGGGCTGGCTCATTCAGGGCGGCGGCGAGAGCGTGGAGCGCGATGCGATCGATGCCCTCGTGGCCGCGAACGCGGACAGCATGGCAATAGCAAACGTGGTGTGTCACGCGCCGGCAGCATCAACGCCGATGGCGCGCGCGACCATTGCACCGCGACCGCCGTTGGCGTTCAAGACGCTCCCCGGACAGCTCGCCATCTGGCGCAGCAGCAGTTTCACGATGCTCACGCGCAACGTGTCACACGCGGACAGTCGCGACGTCGACGACATGGTGCAGCCCAACGACGTGCGACGTACGGCCGCTCAGCTGTCCGGCTTCCGTGGTGTGCCGGCCGGTGCCGACATCGGGAACGTGCTGCACGGCTTGTTCGAGCACACGGACTTCACCAACCCGCGTGCGATCACCGACGCCCACGTGCAAAACGCGCTGCGTGCGTACGGCGTGCCGTTGCCCCCAGACGCGCGGTGGACGCCCACGCACATTCGCGAGATGATCGCCACGGTGTGCAACGCGGAGATCCCCCACGGGGGTTTCGCGCTCACCGCGGTGCCGCGCGAGGCCACCCTGCGCGAATGGCGCTTCGCGATGCCGGTGCACGACTTCTCCGTTGCCGCGGTGGCCGATGCCCTCGCCGCGTACGGGTCGCCACACGCGATGGCATACGCCCCGCTGCTCCGGAAGCTGCGCGACGACCAGTTCCGCGGGTATCTCACCGGTTCCATCGACCTCGCCTTCGAACGCGACGGGCGCTGGCACATTCTCGACTGGAAGTCGAACTGGCTGGGCGCCGATAACGCCAACTATGCGCCCACCGCACTTGGCCACGCGATGCACGCCGCGCACTACACGCTGCAGTATCATGTGTATCTGGTGGCACTGCATCGGCACCTGCGCGCGCGACAGCGTGGGTACGACGCGAGCCGACACTGGGGGCAGGTTACCTATGCGTTTCTGCGCGGGATTGCCGCAACAGGGTGCGACGGATGGTTCACTGATACCCCCACACCCGAGCTGCTTCACGCGCTCGATCGCGCCTTCGGTGGCACGCCATGAGCCTCACCGCATTCTTCGACGCCGCGGTGCAGCGCTCTCTGCTCTCCACCAGCGATCGCGTCCTCGCCGAACTCACGCTGCGCCGCGCCGGAGTGGTCGGCGAGATCGGGGCGCCCACTGCCGTTGCCGTGGCCCTGCTGGCGCGTGCCCGAGACGACGGACACAGTGCCCTGTCACTGAGCGATCTGGCCGCCGAAGCATCCGAACTGGCACGCGAACTCGGCGCGAGCGGCGTTGATGGCGGCGTTGATGGCATCGGCGCCCTGCTGCACGGTCGCGATGCAGCCTGGTGGCGCACCGCGCTGGCAGCGGTGCCTGCGGTCGTGCAGGCCGCGAACGGACCGACACCGTCGCCGCTCGTGTGGCACGGCGCACTGCTGCAGTTCCGTCGATACTTCGATGCGGAGCAACGTATTGTGGCGCGCATCCGCGCATCGCTGGCACACGATGGTCCCACGTTTCGCGTGATGACCGGCGGCCCGGGCACTGGTAAAACCACGCGCATTGCGGAAATGTTGGTGGAAACGCTCGATCGCGACCCGATGCTCCGTGTGGCGCTCGCCGCGCCCACCGGGAAAGCGGCGGCCCGACTTTCGGAGTCGGTTCGTCAGCGACTGAATGCGCTCAATGCATCGCCTGAGATTCGCGCGCGCGTGCCGCAGAGCGCGCGCACCGTGCATCGTTTGCTGGGTTATCAGCCTGATCGCGATCGTTTCTGGTCGCGCGCCGGCACGCCGCTGCCGTTCGACCTCGTGATTCTGGATGAAGCGAGCATGGTGGACGTGCTTTTGATGGACGCGCTCGTAGCCGCGCTCCCGGTACACGCCACGCTACTGCTGGTCGGCGATCAGGATCAGCTGGCTAGCGTGGAAGCGGGCGATGTGCTGGGAGCGGTCTGTCGAGTGGCGCAGGAACTCGGTGCAGGCCACGTGTTACACGACAGCGTGGAGCGGCTCACACGCAGTTTCCGCTTTGAAGCCCACCCCGCGATCGGTGACGCGGCCGCCGCCATCCTGACCGGCGACACTGCGGCACTCACCGCGGTCGTGCACGACGCCGGGCGCGCCGATGTGCGGTGGGCCCCGGCACCGCGCGATCGCACGGAGTTGATGGCGCTTCTCGTTCCGCCCCTTGAGCAGGTTTTAGCGGCCCAGACGCCGGCCGCGGCCCTTACAGCCCTCGATGGGTTCCGCGTGCTGTGCGCCGAGCGCGAAGGCACCTGGGGCGTGTCGGGGATCAACGCCGAAGTCGAACGGTGGCTGCGCGGTCAGGGCACGGTGATCACCGAACGCTGGTATCATCGGCGTCCGGTGATGGTGATGGCGAACGACTACGGCACGCAGCTGTTCAATGGCGACGTAGGTGTGGCGTGGGAAGCCGACGGTGAGTTGCTGGTGCACTTCCCGGCGCCAAACGATGCCACTCGCGCCATCCAGCCCGCCCGGTTGCCGGAAACGCAGACCGCGTGGGCCATGACGGTGCACAAGGCGCAAGGTTCGGAGTTCACCAACGTGATCGTGATGCTGCCGGCCAAAGGCAGTCGCGTGCTCGGGCGTGAGCTGCTGTACACCGCCGTCACCCGCGCGCGGAGCCACGTGCTGATCGTTGGCGACGAGTCGGTAATGCGATCGGCTCTTTCTCGAACCGGACGGCGGGGCAGTGGACTCGAAGCGCTGCTGCGTCGTGAGATGCAGCACTCCGGAGCATCGCATGCGTGACGTACATGAATGACCCGATTGCCACACTCACGCTCGTGTGCGCGGCGCTGGCCGTCGTGCTGCTGCTGGTGAACCTGTTCCGCGCCAACGCTGATCCCGAACGCGCCCGCCGTGAGCTCCGCGAAGAGCTGCGCAGTGCGCGCGACGAGGCGCGGGTATCGGCGCGCGAGCTCCGCGAGGAAGTCTCGAAGTCCATCGATGCCACGCAGGCTTCGCTCGACCGCGTGCGTGGCACGCTTGATCAGCGCGTACGGGAGCTGCAGGAAGGGAATGAACGCAAGCTCGACGAGATGCGACGCACCGTTGACGAAAAACTGCACGATACGCTTGAGAAGCGACTCGGTGAGTCGTTCAAGCTCGTGAGCGATCGCCTGGACACCGTGCACAAGGGACTGGGCGAGATGCAGCAGCTCGCCACCGGTGTGGGCGATCTCAAGCGCGTGCTCACCAACGTGAAGGCGCGAGGGACGTGGGCCGAAGTGCAGCTCGGCGCCATTCTGGAGCAGGTGCTCACGCCCGAACAGTTCAACAAGAATGTCTGCATCCGGCCCGATACGGCCGAACGCGTGGAGTTCGCGGTGCGGCTGCCGGGGCCGCTCGACGATCCCGCCACCTGTGTGTGGTTGCCGATCGACTCGAAGTTCCCGCAGGAAGACTGGCTACGGCTGCAGGACGCGTCGGATCAGGGTGATGTGGCTGCCGTGCAGGCGGCCAGCGATGCACTGATGCGCACGGTGCGCGGGTCGGCCAGGGAGATACACGACAAGTACGTGCATCCGCCGGCGAGCACCGATTTCGCGATCATGTTTCTCGCCACCGAAGGGCTGTTCGCCGAGGTGTTACGTCATCCGTCGCTCGTGAGCGATCTGCAGCTGCAGTATCGCGTGGTGGTGGCAGGGCCGACAACGTTGGCGGCCATTCTCACCAGCTTGCGCATGGGCTTCCAGACGCTGGTCGTGGAGCAACGCGCGGCCGAGGTGTGGCGCGTGCTCGGCGCGGTGAAAACCGAATTCGGCAAATTCGGTGAGGTGCTCGATAAGGTGAAACGACAGCTCAACACGGCCAGCCGCACCATCGAGGAAACCGGCCAGCGCAGTCGCGCGATGGAGAAGAAGCTCCGTTCGGCTGAGCGGCTGCCCGACGCCGAAGCGGCGATCGTGCTGGCATTGCCGTCTACCGACGCTTCTCCCCCATCATGAGCTCGTGCGCCGCGCCCTTGTTCCCGTGCGCGCGACTCTTCTCGGTGGTCACCGTGAGTCCGTTGCGTCGCAGCGCTTTCGCGAACGCCGGATCCGCATCGGCCGACCAGTACGTCACGCGGCCGCCGGGGCGAAGCGCCGCGATCGCTGCCTGTATGCCCGTGTTGGCATATAGCGTGGCGTTGCCCGCTGTCGTCAGCGACTCGGCGCCGTTGTCCACGTCAAGCATGATCGCATCGAACACCCCCGTGTGCTCCCGAAGCACCGCTAGCACGTCACCTTCACGGATCTCCACGCGCGGGTCGTCCATGGCGGCACCGGCGAGCGCGTAATCTGCATTCCGGTTCCAGGCTATCACCTCGGGCACGATCTCGACCACCATCACCTGCGCGTCGGGGCCCAGTCGCGCGAGCGCGGCGCGCATGGTGAAACCGAAGCCGAGCCCACCCACCAGCACGCGTACGCCCGGCTGTTCGGCCAAGCCGCGGCAGGCGAGTTCGGCCAGCTGCACCTCCGACTGCGATCGGCGTGTCGACATGAGCTCGATGCCATCGATGCGCAAAAGGTATGCGCCGTCGTGACGATACAGGGTGAGCACCGTGCCATCGGGAGCGGCGGCGTCTGCCAGGCGTTCGTAGGGCTTCACGGAGGACTTGCTGACGCAGGGTGAGGGGTCGAGCTTGAACAGGACGCGCACGAACCACCAAGTGTATCACCGATTCCCCGTCAGGTCAGTAATGTCCCGTCCGATCGACAATTCCTACGAGGTAGCGGGCACGGCGCTGCTAGCCGGCGAGTATCCGGGCATGCGCCTTGGCACGCCGCGCGGCATTCGGGACGCCAAGCTGCAGCAGTTTTTGGATTCTGGCATCACGGCCTACGTGGATCTCACCCATCCCGATGATCCGCTCGATTCGTATATCGAGCGCCTTCGTGAGCTTGCCAGCCAGCGCGAGGTGCAGGTGATGCACGACTACCACTCCATTGTTGACATGGACGTCTGCGACGATGCGTTCATGACACGGGTGCTCGACACGATTGATGAGCGCCTCGCGCAAGGACATCGTGTTTACGTGCACTGTTGGGGCGGTGTCGGGCGTACCGGCATGACGGTAGGGTGCTGGCTCGTGCGAAACGGCCGCACCGGAGACGAAGCGCTCAACGAGGTCAAGTCGCTGTTCGCGACCATGTCGCCCGCCAAGGTGGCGTATTTCGGTCCGGACGGCTCGCCGCAAACCGACGGCCAGCGTGCGGTCGTGCGGGCGTGGATCGAATCACCTACGGAGTGAACGGACGATGAACCAGACGCCTGTGACGCTGCACGCCATGTCCGTCGCCGATCTGGAGGCGGTGGCCGCGCTGCACTGTGCCAGCTGGCGCCGTGCGTATCGTGGCATTCTCTCCGATGCGTATCTCGACGGGGATCTCCTGGCCGACCGTCGAGAGGTGTGGCACCTCAGGCTGGCGATGATGACCGATCGGCAGTTTGGCTGGCTTGCGAAGCACGACGGCGAGCCGGTGGGTTTCGCTTTCGCGTCGCTCGACGACGACCCCACGTGGGGGACGTTGGTGGACAACCTGCATCTGCTGCCATCGCATCAGGGTGCTGGTATCGGTCGCGGCCTGCTCACGGCGGTGGCGAAAGTCGCGCACGCTCGCGCCACGCACCCCGGCCTGTTCCTGTGGTGCTACGAACAGAACACGCAAGCCCGCGCGTTTTGCGAGCATCTGGGCGCCGAAGCGGTAGAGAAAATCATGTTCGCGGCGCCTGATGGACACTCGGTGCCCGACTGGCGGTATGCCTGGCGTTCGCTCGACCCGTTGTTACCCGCGCAGGATCCCGGTCAGCCCGAGCTCGTGTAATGAGGCCAGGTGCATTACCCGAGTCTTGCCATGAACTCGACCACGCGCTGGTCGCAGCGCACGTCACCGGCCCCGATCGGTGACTCGAGGGTCATCCCTTCCATCGTGCGGCAACGACTGAGCGCGACGTAGGTCTGTCCGGGCGAAAACGCACCACGCCCCAGGTGCACGTGTACCCGATCGAAGGTCAGCCCCTGACTTTTGTGAATCGTGACGGCCCACGCGAGCTGCAATGGCATCTGCTTGTATCGACCGACCACCTTCTGTCGGATTTCGTCGGCTTGGTCGTCGTACCAATACTCGAGCTGCTGCCACTCCTGCGCGTCCACCGTGACCACGGCGCCGCTGTCCAGCTTTACGATGGCGCCCGTGGCGCTCAGGGCTTGCACTTCGCCAAGTGAGCCGTTCACCCAGTTCTCTTCGGGGTCGTTCTTCACGAACATCACCCGCGCACCACGCTTGAGCACCAGCGGATCGGGGGCCGGATCCTGCTTGAAGGTGCCGGTACCGACTGCCGAGCCGAAGGTGCCGCTGCGTTCGGCGGAAAATGTGGCCGGTGCATCGTCCAGCGCATCGAGTCGGCGCTGATTTACACGCTCGGCGTCGAGACGACGCGCCGTGAGAATGATCGTCTCGTCGAGTTCGTCGTCGGTGGAGCGCTCGATGCGCGTGTGCAGCAAGCGGTAGTCGTCGCCGGTGGGCGTGGCAGTACGTACGCGATCGAGTAACGCAATCCACACCGGATCGCGCTGGCGATACACCGTGCGGAATTCGAGCGTGGACAGCGGCGCGTACGCGAAGACCGCGGCGTCGAAGAAATGCGGCGTCTCGTACCACAGGTCACCGAAGGCGCCCGCTTGCTCCTTCGAGACGATCGGCGGCAGCTGAAAGGGATCACCAAACATCACCACGCGCACGCCACCGAACGGCAAGGCATTGCCCTTCGCCATGCGCATCGCGACGTCGATGGCGTCCACCACATCGGCGCGCACCATCGAGATCTCGTCGATGATGAGCATGTCGAGCTTCCGGGCTACCGGCAGCCACTTTCCGCCTTGAATGTCGCGCGCGGTAAGCGGCTTGAGCGGAAAGCGGAAGAACGAATGGATCGTCTGGCCACCGGCGTTAAGGGCGGCGAGCCCGGTGGGCGCCAGCACCACGCACTTGGCTCCCTGCGCCAAGGCCAGCTGCCGCAGCACCGTGCTCTTACCCGTACCCGCGCGTCCCGTCACGAACAATGGACGCGGATCGCGCACATCGAGGTGGTCGTACAGCTCGGCGAGCTCGGCGCTGTCCGCTCGGTTTCCGTTGGCCGGCCCACGCGCCGCCAGCACCATCTTGCGCGGCGCAGGTGGCTTCTCCGGCGGCAGTGATGCCAGATAGGCGCGATAGCGGTCGAACGCCGATTGGCAAAGATCCCGCTCGCGCACGCGCTCAAGCTTCGTGCGCACCGCCTCACGAACAAACTTCCGCAGTTCGTTGCGCTCAAGACTGAAGAACTGCGCGAACCCGTCGCCCGGCCGCTTGTCGTCGAACACCAGCAGGTCACCGTCGCGCGTGAAGCGCAGCAGGTGCAGCCCCGCGTCGGTGTGCAGCGGTTCGGCGGGCGCCGCGGTGGCGGGTGGCAGAGACGACATGCCGGAAAATAGTCAGTCGCGTGGCCGCGCTTCCGGTGTCAGCTTGATGTGTCCAGACTGTCGCGATACCGCCCTCACACTGATCGTGCCGGAATGACTAGTACTGCGACCGGTTAAAGAGTAGGTAAGCAGACGGTCGGAGAATCCGGGCGGCTCCTATCCTTGGCCGGTATGCCCAGACCTCCCTTGTCGTTTCGGTGGTGGGTTTGATCGGCTGCGGTGGTGGCGACCGACAGATCGCTACTA
>JANLVC010000039.1:0-52013 GCA_031363815.1 Gemmatimonadota bacterium | reverse complement strand
CTTTACCCCCGCCGCCAGCTGCTCAATCAACCCCGGGGGCAAGTCGGGGAGTGCCGGGTCTGCCGTCTGCTTGCGTCGAGCCATCCATCCTCCGTGAAGTGACAGAGTTATGGCTCATACACAGAATTTCTGACACCCTCGAGCTTGCCCCCGCGTTGTTCGCGGTTCGCTGGTCCCGCCGGTCACTCTTAGCGCCCTTCACTCCTAGCGCCCTTCACTCCTAGCGCCCTTCACTCCTAGCGCCCCTCACTCCTAGCGCCCCTCACTCCTAGCGCCCCTCACTCCTAGCGCCCCTCACTCCTAGCGCCCCTCACTCCTAGCGCCCCTCACTCCTAGCGCCCGTCACTCCTAGCGCCCCTTGCCGTTCACCCCGATTCCGCTCCCACATGCGCCTCTTCGCCGTTCTCCTTTTCGCCGCCGCGACGGCCCTCCCTGCTCAGCGCCCCGCGCGCACCGCTGATCCTGCCGTGCGTGGTGTGCCGCTCTCTGCTTTCCCTCGTTTCGTGAAGCTGAGCGACAAGGTCTACGGCTACGAGGAGATCCGTCAGCCCGGTTTCACGACCGTCAGTCTCATCGTGATCGGACGCCACGGCGTGCTCGTAGCCGACGGACAAGGCAGTGTGCAGGCTACGCAGACCATGCTCGACAAGATCAAGACACTCTCACCGCTGCCGGTGAAGTGGTACGTGGTGGGTTCTGATCATGGCGACCATACCGCCGGCAACAGCGTGCTGCCGAAGGACATCCAGTTCGTGGTACACGCCACCTCACTCGCGCAGCTCAAGAAGGACTCGGCCGCGGCCACTGCGACCAATCGCCCTGCGGTGATCGTGCCGCCCGCCGCGATGACCAGCGACACCGAGACCATCGACCTGGGCGGTATCAGTGTGCGTGTGCGCTTTCTCGGACGCGCGCATACGGGCGGTGACCTCATGGTCGAAGTGCCGTCGGAGAAGCTGCTGTTCATGAGCGAGGCGTACCTCAACCGCGTCTTCCCGGCGATGCGTTCGGCTTACGGCGCGGAGTGGGTGCACACCATTGACCGCGCCCTCGCCCTCAAGAACGTGGACCGGTTCATTCCCGGACACGGCTTTATCGAAGAGGCGAAGGTGTCGCGGGAAGAGCTCGTCGCGTTCCGCGATGCCTTGACCGCCGTGATCGCCGAAGTGAGGCGGCTCAAGGCGGCGGGACTTACCGTCGATCAGGCCATCGCGCAGGTGAACTGGGGCCCGTACGCGAAGTGGTTTTTGGCGGAACAGCAAAGCCCCATCGCGCTCCGTCGGCTGTGGACGGAACTTGATGGGGCCGCGAAGTAACGGTGAGACGCGGCGTTTAGCTGATCGCGACGCGCTCCTTCCGCAGCACGCGACCGACCAGGCCGGCAAACCCACCGGCCTGCAGCGCCGGTAACGCGAGCGTGGCTACGAGCACCGCCCATCCGGGCAACGCGAAGTTGCGCCCGATCGTGGCCGCGAACTCCGTCAGGGCCACGCCCCGCTCAGCAGCGACCATCAGCAACACCGCCGCGGCCAGTGCCGAGGACATCGCACCGGCGCGCATCGCCCCACCCTGCCGGAACATCACGCCGGTGAGAACGCCGGCCACGGCCGCGCCCCACACGCCCAGCACGCGCTGCGCCACGAACTGCAGCAACACGGCGCCAGTAAACTTCATCCACATCGTCGGCGGCCCGGTTAGCGAGTGAGCGTGAGCACGGCGCGCGTATCCGACGCCGCAAGATCCTTGGCGCTGCGCGGGGTGCGCACGCTGTCGAGCTGTCCGTTGGCCCACATGGCATAGCGATCGAGATAGCGCGTGCTCGCGGGATTGCCACTCTGTCCGCCTGGATACACCGCGCGGATGCGTGGCTCCTTGTCCATCTCGACGACCATGCGCCAACTCGCACCGAAGTTCGCGCGCTTGGAGCCGACCGAGGGGTTGAGCGTGCCGCGTCCGCCGTCGATCGGCATCTCCGGCGCCGCAAAGCCGGCCAAGCGCAGCAAGTGATTCGGGCGGGCGGGCGCCACGCGTCCCCACGTCCACGGCGTCTTCGCGGGATCCCCGTACTCCGTAACCAGCGTGTCGTACGCCACGCGTAGTGCCTTCGCCAGAATCCCGTTGCGATCTTCGCGTACATCACTCGTGCGACGGTCGTCCCACCAGGCGTTGGCCGAATCGGCCAGCAGCTGCAGCAGCCGCGACTCAGTGGGCGTGACCGCGGGCACCTGCGACGTGGCCGGAATGAACTCGTCGTACAACAGCGCGATGGTGTGCGCGACGGCGGTCTCGAACAGGCGGGCGCCGGTATTGTCGCGGGTGTACTGCCGATTCCAAGACGCCAGCAGCGCGGCGGCCGCTTTCAGCGAGCGCGACGTGTCACCCGCCGCCATGCGTGCCTGCGCCGCCGATACCAACGCCGGCGCCAGCAGATCGGCGCGCACACTACCGGGATTCGTATGGAAGCGACGCATGTCATCCACCGTGACCGAGCTGTCGGCGCGCAGCAGACGGTTGATCTGCAACGCACGCCAGATCTCGAAATTCGAATCGGGGCCCAGGTACAGCGCGTCCTGCTGCGGATCGATCGGCTGCTGATTGGCCGACGCCAGATAGCCTTGCGCCGGATTCCGTTCCTGCGGATAGCGCGGCACCGGCCAGTCACCGATCCAGTCGTTTGCGCGAAGCCATCCGTTGCGCACTTCGGTGCCGCGACCGCTGTCGGCGCGCACGGGATAGCGTCCCGTGGAGCGGATCATGATCGTGCCCGCCGTATCGGCCGTGATGAAGTTCTGCGCCGGCGCCTGATAGTATCGCGCCATCGAATCGAGGAACGCCGGCGCGGTGGTCGCATGAAACGCCGCGAAGTATCCCTGCAGCTCGGTCCCCGACTCGAGCACCGTCCAACGCATCGACAACCACTCCCGTCCCTGACGCTGCATCGGGCCGCGGTGCGTGTAGTAGATCGTGTCGACGTCGATCACCCGGCCGGCCTTGTCACGATACGTCTCGACGCGTGTGTCGGTGAACTTCGTCATCACGCCGTCGAGTGCATACGCCGTGGGCGCGGCGTCGTGGTCGACCTTTTCGCGCCAAAAGTCCATGACGTCGGCGCCGGTGTTCGTAGCGCTCCACGCCACCGCGCGTGAAAAGCCGATCGGCACGCCGGGCAGACCGGGAATCGACACCCCACCGATCTCGAAACTGCCCGGCACGACGATATGCACCTCATACCAGATGCTCGGCAACGTGAGTTCGAGATGCGGATCACCCGCCAGCAGCGCGTGTCCGTTCGCGGAATGCGACGGAGCGACTGCCCAGTTGTTGCTCGCGAACGCGCGTGCTTGTTCGACGGTGGGATCGACGTCCTTGAGCCACGACAACGGTGACATGCCCGGCACGGCATTACTGGAGTGTGCGCGCAGTGATGCCACCATGCGCGCCGCCAGACTGTCGGGCGCGCCCGGTGCCGGAATCGCCGACAGCGCCACGCGCGCGGCGCGGCGATTCATCGGCTGAATTGGCTCTTGCACCGGCGAGTTTGCTTCCAACAGCGCATTTGCGGCGGCGTCTCCAACCAAGGCGCGCGCTTCGAGCAATTCGAGTTCACCCGGGCCGCGCGCCAGCGTGTAACCCATGCGATTGAGCACGTGCACCGAGTGCAACGGCAGCCATTGGCGCGGCGCCCGATTCAGCAGCTTGTACTCCACGGGCCACTGCGCAGGCACCAGCGACGCACGATACGCGTTGACGCCTTCGGCATACGAAAGCAGCAACTTCCCACTCGGCGTGCCTTCACCGATGTCACGCCACTTCCGTTCGGCCGAACGCGGCAGGCCAAGCCGTCGCGTTTCCTGGTCGGCCGGCAGCGCCACATTTCCAACCAACTCCGTGAGCGTGCCTTCGCCGGCGCGCGACTGAATCTCGAGCTGAAACAACCGGTCACGCGCGGTGACATAACCGAGCGCGCGCATCGCGTCGGCATCGGTGGTCGCAAAGATGTGCGGCACGCTGCGCGAGTCATAGCGCACGTCTACCGTAGCGTCGAGCGACGCAATGCGGCTCGTGGCCGTGGCCGGCAAATCATTCACGGCGTTCGCCCAGAGGCCCACCGCGGGCGACAGCACTCCGCCCAGCGGCGGCAGCGGGCCCGCGCCTGCCACGCCGACGTAGGTGGTACCAATGCCAACGGTGGCACAGAGCGCCGCCGTCACCAACCGTGCCGTTGTCATGTTCACTGCGGAACTCCCGTTGCGGTGGACAGTGCGGACCAAGCCCAAGCCGCGAGGGCACCGCCGGTGAGCGGTCCGACCACGGGGATCCAGGCGTATCCCCAGTCGTTGCCACCCTTGCCGGCGATCGGCAGCATGGCATGGGCGATGCGCGGACCGAGGTCGCGCGCCGGATTGATGGCGTAGCCGGTGGGGCCCCCAAGCGAGAGTCCGATGCCCCAGACCAGGGCGCCGACCAGTGCCGGCCCGAGGTTGGTGGCGGGGGTGACGCCGGCCACGCCAGTCGTACCAATGGCGCTGGCCACGAGCACGAGCACCATCGTGCCGATGATCTCGCTGATCAGATTGGGCACCGTGCGCCGGATGGCGGGCGCGGTACAGAAGCAGGCGTGAATGGCGCCCTGATTGCGCGTTTCGCGCCAGTGCGGGAGGTAGTGCAGCCACACGAGCGTGGCGCCGGCCATTGCCCCCGCCATCTGCGCCGCGACATGCGCCAGCGCGTCGGGCACGGTACGGGTGCCCGCCACCACGTTGGCGAGTGAGATCGCGGGATTGAGTTCACCCGGTGCACCGAGCCCCACGGCCACCAGCACACCGCAGAGCACCGCGAGGGCCCAGCCGGCGGTGATGACGATCCATCCGGCGCCGTTGGCGTGCGATTTTTCCAACGACACGCCGGCCACCACACCATTGCCGAGCAAAATGAGCACGAGCGTTCCGACAAACTCACCGAGTGCGGTAGACGGCATGTCCGGTTAGTTCGGCTGACGTGCGGCAGCGAACGGGAAGGCGCCGAGTCCTTCGGCTTCCATGGTGCCGAACATCTTGTCCTTCTCGCTCATCACGCCGGTGCCACGAATCTTGATCTGCTGGCCACCCACGTCGAGCGCGAAGCCAAAAAAGATGGAATCACCCTTCACGACGCCGTCGAAGTTGGCGGTTCCGATCTGCGATTCGGTGGTGCCGGACACCGAGTCGCCCTTCTGCGCAACGGTCATGAGTGACTGCATCGACTGACCCTGCGCGTCGATGGCAACGTTCCATTTGCCGCTGAAGTCGGCGAGCATGCGTTGCGCGGCCACGGCAGTCACAGACATCGCGAGTGCGGCCGAGACGACGGCCATACGGATCTTGGTCATGATGAGAGATCTGAAAGGTGGGGGAGGACGCTGAACGGCGTTCGAACGGGGTCCACGTCGTAGAAGGTATCACCTATACGGCCGCTTGCGAGCGGGAGTGTCAGGCGCCAACGTGCACGCGCACGTCCCGCCCCGCCCCGCCCTGTGCCTCATACCCCACAGTTTCTATGCCTACTCCTGACTTCTGGCGCCGCTGGCACCGGTGGATCGGCGCGCCGGCGGCGCTTTTCCTGGCCTTCGCTTCGGTGACCGGGGTCATGGTGGCCGGTACCGAGTTCTTTGGCGACGACGAAGCCGTCCGCGAGGCCAACCGCACCCTCGTGAGCGCCGTGCACACCGACTCCCCTCCGGATGCCTGGATGGGGGCGATCACTACCGCCCTGGCGAACGCCGCCAAGGAAGCGCCTGGGTCGCCCATCGACAAGATCGCGATCGACCTCAAGGGGCAGGCGCCCGTGATCACGATGTATCTCGGCACCAAGTCCGGCGGCGAAGACCGCCGGCTGCTGTTCGACGCACGAACCGGAAAATTCATGCACCGCGACGGGTACGCCGACAAGGCGTTCATTAATCGCGTGCACAGTGGCGAGGTGTTCGGTGACGGCGGGCTGGTGGCGTCGATGTTTTGGGGACTCGCCCTGCTCGCGCTCACCGTGAGCGGATTCACGCTGTACTGGCGACTGGCCGGCGCCAACCGGCAGGGGCGCACGGGACTGCAGCGCTGGTTCTTTTAAGGCGACGAGATCAGATCCGAGATCCGCGCGCGTTGGGCCGCGATCGGCTGAAGCGTCCGCCAATACGCGGTAGCCAGATCCCGACAACTGGGTCAAATAGGAACGACTCGACCCGACCAGCGTCGGATGGCGATGCTGAGCAATGTACCGCCGGCGAGCGCGACGGCATAACCGTACGGGAGAAACGCGGCAGCCAGCCCACACGCCACGGCGAAGGCCAGCCAGCCTGGCGTGTGGCGGAGGTCACGCACCAGCAGCAGCACCGTGATGGCCTCGACGAGCAACAAGGTGCCGAGGATCGGGCCGGGGAAGAGGCGCTGAAAGGCGGCCGGTTCACCCACGAGCAGGAGCCCCGAGAGCACGAGGAATGTGCCGTAGATGACGCCACTGGCACCGGTGCGGGCCCCGAAGGCGTAATGCCCGGCAATGCCACCGGAGCCGTGACAGACCGGAATGCCACCAAGGGGCGCGGCGACCAGGTTCATGAGCGCGTAGGTGGTGCCGATGCGTTTCACCGTGAGTGGTTCGCGCTCGGGGAAGAGGTCGGCGACCACCTGTTTGGTGGCGAGCACGGAGTTGCCGAGCGAGAGGGCGAGTTGGGGGAGGGCAAGCAGCAGCGAGGCCTGCGCGAACTCGGCGGGTGTGGGCCAACGCGCCGGAAGCACTGGGAGCCGGAAGCCGATTGGCAGCGGCGCCCCGGCGGGCCAGGTGAGGGCGGCAACGACGAGTCCGAGGGCGAGCACGACGAGCGCCGCGGGCATACGATGACTCTTGCGCAATCGGAGAATGATCACGAGCGAGACCGCGGCCAGTAGCCAGCCGCGGGTGCCGTTGGCCGGGATGAAGCGGGTGAGGGCGAGCATGGCGAGCTGAATGCCGAGTCCCACCTGAATGCCGCGCACGACGGGCTTGGGGACCGTGCGGGCAATCCACTCGAGAGCGCCGGAGCGGGCAAGGATAAGCATGACCATGCCGACGATGAGCCCGCCGGCGGCCAGCAGCGGCGGTGCGAGCTTGCCGGCGATGGCGATGGCCGCCATGGCCTTGAGGGGCTGGACGGGCATGGGGAGCCGGTAGGCGAGCCCGGAGGCAACCTGGAGGGCACCAAACACCACGAACGCGGTGGTAGCGTCCATGCCGGTGGCGACAATGAGGCCGACGAGCAGGGGGAGATCGGTCCCGAGGTCGCCGAAGGCGCCGGAGAACTCGGCACGGGTGAAGCGGAGGGGGTGGGCGGGAAGACTCGACGATGGCGAACGCACTACTTTATCGCCGTCACTTTCGCTCGAGGAGCTGTCTTTTGGATCGTTGCATTCTGTTGCTCAAGGCTGTCCTCTACGTGCTTGCGGGGAAATCGGACGAACGCTACCTGCACATCAAGTCTGAGCTTGTTCGCCTCGTCGCACGGGCAGGGCTGTACGAGCCGAAGATATACGCACAAGTACCGCGGCTTCTCCAGAGCGGAGCCGTAGCAATAGATATCGGCGCGAACTGCGGCGTGTACACCCGGCGTTTTCTGGAGTGCGTCGGCCCACTGGGCACGGTACTCGCTTTCGAGCCGAATCCATTCTTTCTCGACTCACTTCAGCGCCTGCAAGTCCAAGGCAGGAGTGCAGTTGTGCGAGGCGAAGCCGTGTCGGACACGGCCGGGCAATCGAACCTGAGAATACCCAGGATTCAGTGGGGGGCACCGGAGCCGGCGCTCGCGAGCCTAGAATCAGGTGCGAGCGTAGATTCGCGACTGGTCCGACGGGTGCGACTGGACGACGCGCTTCATGAACTCACCAGAGTCGATCTCATCAAAATCGACGTCGAGGGGGGCGAGATCAACGCGCTGCAGGGTTCGGTTCGACTGATCACTCGCTTTCGACCTATTCTGATCATCGAGACGCTGGAGAAAGCACGACTACAGTCGTTCTTCAGAAACGCCGCGCTACCGTATCGATATCATGGCGATGCATTCCCCGTCGAGATCGGGGCAGCCACGAGTCGCAGGGACGCCACCTACGTGCTAACGTGGTGCGACGAATGACAGCGCCGCGGCTCCCATGAGTATGCTCACCAGTATCGATCGTGTTGCCTGGCTCCCGGCGGCGGTCGTCAGTACCGTACTGCGCAACATTCGGTCGGTGAGGCGCTGCATAGATCGTCCGTTGATCGTACGACCCGGAGGGCTGGGCGATCTTGTCGTGGCCACTGCCGCCGCTGAGGACCTGGGACTCGACCCTCGCGATCTCGACTGGGTGATCGAGAAGCGCTCTGCCGTCTGGGCGAAATATCTGGGTCTGAGTTATTGGTGCTACGACGGATCGCCTACCGCGCTGCGCCCGCTGCTGACGGCTTCGCGCGCCCTCTGCGTCAATCTCGAGCAGCGGTATGGACTCGCTGCGTCCTTCTCGCACGCCGCCACAGCCCAACGCGGACGCCACGTCGGCTTTGCCTCGAACCGCGGATCGGTTCTGTACAGCACACGCGTTCCGTACGACCCATTCGACCAACATGAATTGCGCGCATTTACATCGGTTTTAGCTGCCGCTCTCGGAACCACGCCGAAAACCGCCGGCGTTCGCACGAGGCGCTTTCCTTCGGCGGGGCACTCTGTCGTGTCGGTGTCTGGCACCGCCAGTCCCAGCAGAAGCTGGAGTGCATTGGAATGGATAGAGATGATCCGTCGATTTGCACATCGCGCACCTGACTACATCACAGCGGCGCCGGATGACATGTTACTCGCGCGACAGATCGCCAGCAGTATCGGTGCATCATGCCAGGTACTCACTGGCGATTGGAGCGAGCTGTGCGAGTATGTGCGTGGAGCCGAGCGGGTTTTCACGGTAGACGGTGGCATGGTGCACGTTGCGTCGCACTTCGGCGTGCCCGTGGACGCGGTTTTTACCGCAGGGAGATCGGCAAAATGGCAGCCATGGAGTGAAGGCAGCACCACCATTCGTCGCACCGACCTGAGCTGCCAACCGTGTACGGTTTTCGGCGCCGTTCCATGCTGCCACTGGAACTACGCGTGCAAGCAGCGATCGGAGTGGCGGGCGACACCATGCCGTTAGACACATCCGCTGCGCCGTCATCAGCGCCCTTCGTCCGTTGGGGGACGGCGTTCGCTGATAGTCGCCTGTTGCAGCTGTTTCTCCTGGGTTCGGTATTGCTGTGCGCGCCATCGTATGCCGCATGGTTCAGAACACCCTTCGACATCGGACGTATCGAATTCGACCCGTGGCTGGCCGTGCTCAGTTCTCCATGGCCAGGACAGGTCGCGCACGCGATCGGGTTTGCCGTTTTAGGCATTTTGTACGTCGCGATCGCTCGCCGGAGTGTGCAGCTTCCGCGCTGGTACGCGCCCGCCGTCTGGATCATCTTTTTCGTTGCAGTACCATGGATGAGTCCAGACGTGATGTACTATTTGTCGAAAGGGTGGATCGAAGCTGGCTACGGACAGAATCCCTATACGTCTTCCGTCGCGGCCGTACCGAACTTTGAACAGGATCCGATGTTCTACAGCATGGTGCCGTCGCTGCTGCACCTGCGTGGCAACTATGGAGCGCTTTTTCAGAAGCTCAGCGCACTCCTCGCCAACCTCGCAGACGGCGATCCGCTTCGCGGACTACTGCTGTTCAAAATGGTCATGTCCGCTGCGCTGTTCGGCTGTTACCGCCTGGTTCGCGTCGTTGCGGCGCAGGCCCACGTAGCGGTTGAAGACTTGGACAAGTGGTTTCTGCTGAATCCGTTGCTGCTCTTCAACTTCGTGACCGCCGCACACAACGATGTCCTGCTGATGCTGTTGATTTTGGCTGGTGTGGTGCTGCTGCACCGCCAACAGTTCTTGCTTGCCGGATCGGCTATCGGACTTTCTATCGGCTTCAAGATCGCCGGCATATTTCTGCTGCCGGCATACGCCATCACGACGGTCATGACGAGCGGATGGACTCCATCCCGACGGCGCCTTGCCGCGGCCGCAATTGGAGTTCTCGCCGGCGCCGGTGCGGGATTCCTGGTGGACCCGTCTTCCTCAAGTTTCTTCAAAGCAATACTGCTGCATGAAGCGAACGGGTTTCGCAGCAGCATTCACATGCTCTTGTCGCCGCTCGTGCGCGGGATGAACTTGCCTGGTTCCCCTGACTCTCTGCTCATCGGGAAATGCGTATTCGTGGCGGCCGCATTGCACCTGCATTGTGCAAACTGGCGTCAATACAGGCACGAGCCTTTTCAATTTCTCGTAGTCTGCAGCTTCGAGACGTTTGTGCTGCTACAGTTCCTCGTCATGCCAGCAATGGCCGAGTGGTACATTCTCTGGCCACTGTGCTTCGCGCTCTGCTGTCCGGGCAGCGCGGCGCGGCAATGGTGTCGTCGTATCACGGTTCTCTACATGCCCATTGCCATCTGGCACGTCGTGGGGATACCACAGCTCGTTATGTTCGCGCAGCTATCTATTGTGGGATTCCTGTTCGTTTCGCATGCCGGATACTTCATGAGATCTCGTGTGGCTGCCTCCTAAGATGACGACGATTGGTCGCCCCTCGGAATCTGTTCCGCTCTGCGTGGACCTCGACGGTACACTCGTGCGAGCGGACACCACGTGGGAGATGCTCGTCGCCTACCTGCTCGATTCACCGCTCGGCATCATTCGCGTGGTACGGTGGGCTCGAAAGGGCTTGGGTCATGTAAAAGTGGAACTCTGGAAAAACTGTCCGATTGATGTAGAAGCCCTTCCATACGATGAGCACATTCGATCGTGGATCGAAGCAGAAGGGAAGACGCGCCAGGTCTTCCTGGTCTCGGGCGCAGCGCAAGAGCTCGTAGACGAAGTCGTTCGACGGAACCCGGTATTCCGAGAAGGCATCGGTAGTACGCGTGAGCGGAACCTCACGGCGTCCGCGAAGGCCAACGCCTTGACTGTTCGCTTTGGCCACGGCGGCTTCGACTATGCCGGCAATTCTGTCTGCGACATCCCGGTCTGGCGGGCAGCGCGTCGGGCGTATGGTGCCAACGTCAACAGCGCGGTCGCACGCCAAGCCTCCTCGGCGGGATTTGACATTCACGTTATCTCGAGCCGCCGCTCACCGTACATGGGCTTGGTGACCGCCTTGCGAATTTCGCAATGGACGAAGAACCTCCTGTGTATCGTTCCGATCATTGCGTCGCATAACTGGGCTTCGATCCATGCGTGGGAGAGCATGGCGAGGGTGTTCTCCGCACTCTGCCTCGCGTCATCAGCGATCTACATTGGCAACGACCTGAGGGATATCCAGAATGACCGAAAGCATCCGACGAAGCGCCATCGACCACTCGCGAACGGCACGTTGTCGGTCACTCTGGCTCTCCTGACGGCCGCAATGCTGACGGCAGGATGGATTGGCATGCTCGACAGCTTCAATGGCCTGACGCAAGCGCTACTGGCAACCCAGCTCGCAGCGAGTGTGTTCTACACACTTCGCATAAAGCAGGTGATGGTTCTCGACATCATTTGGCTCGGCCTGTTGTATTGCAATCGCATTGTGATCGGTGCGGTGGCACTGGGACTCACGCCGACCGCGTGGCTTCTTGGATTTGCCCTTTTCTTCTTCGTCGGCATTGCATGCGTGAAGCGGTTTCGCGAACTCAGCATCGCCGTTCTGGCTTCTCACTCTTCGCTGCCCGGACGCGGTTACCTATCCGAAGACCGCGGCATGATTGGTCAAATGGGGTACAGCAGTTCGCTGATGTCCGTACTGGTGCTCGCGTTGTACATTGCGCAGCCGGAAATCAGGTCGCTGTATCCGTCGCCACACTTCTTGTGGATTCTCTGCATCATCCTGTTTTACTGGGTCACGCGTCTGTGGATCAAAGCAAACCGCGGTGAGATAACCGACGATCCGCTCGACTTCGTGTTGAGAGACGCGGCGACGTACTACTGCGGAGGCTTTTGTCTCGCCCTCGTCATGGCCGGCGCTCTGATCAAATCATGACGAGCCAACGCGCCGGCGAAAACTACGTGGCGCTATGTGGAGCAGACCGGAGTTCCCCTCGAAGCCAATACGCCAGTCCGAGCCACGAATCGAGCGGCATCAACGACAGCACGAAAACTGCGGCGATGGCGAGTTTAGATCGCACCTGGTCGCGCAGGAGATACTCCAGCTGCGCCGTCGTTCGAATTGCATGACCTTTCACGCTGATCCCGCCGAAACCTGCGGCGTAGGCGGCGCGGACCAGCGTGGCTTTTTCGAACAAGTTGATGTGGCCCGGGAACGTGGGCGCCTTCTTGAAACCTCGAAGAAGATCCTGGAGTCCGTGCCGCCAGCTCAGCGCTCTCTCGTTGGGCACTTCGATCAGCACGACCAGCGGCAGGTTCAACGACGCGGCCAGCATTCTGAGCTCCCGAAGCACTTCAACGGGATGCTCGAGGTGCTCCAGCACATTGTCGGCAACGACCACCAGCTGAGTACACCCTTGCGCTGCCAATTGGATGTCTGAGTTCGTGCCGAGTGCGCGTACAGACGGCACCACTCGGATGCCTCGCGCCTGCAAAATGGACACGAACTTTTGGTAGGGCTCGACGGCGAATACCACCCATTCGTTCCGTGCCCGGCGCACAGCGTCGAGCAACTGTCCACGCCCGGGACCAATCTCGATGAGTAGCGCCCGTTGTGCTGTACAGGACGATAGAACCCACTGGCACTTCTCGTCGGTCACCGACGGCGGCAACGACTCCTCGGAGAATGCGCTGTAGGTGTCGGAAATGTCGTTCCCGGCGTTGGTGCGCAAGTGTTCGGCGACATACGGCACTTGGAAGCCGAAGGCGCAGTTCGAGCAACGCTGCCACTGGTACTGTCCGTATTCGAGGTACGCTGATGCACGACCCTCGGCTTGACACAACGGACATCCAATGCTGGATCGGAGTGCTGCAGGCGCATTGCGTGGAGTCATGTGCTTGATCGCAAAAGTGTATTGGGACAGAATCACGGTGACAGGCCAAGCGCGAAACGTACGATTGAAGCTTAGTCGCGTCGAAACGCGAGCGTTTTGCCGCACGCATAACCTCGGTGGACAGCTAAATTCGGCTACCCGGGGACAGCTGCAAACTGGCCGACATGAATGTAGCGAGCTGAGATATTCAGAGTGGACGTCACCCGGACTGTGAGACACGGGGTTCAAGCTGCTTGCGACGCGCGAAGCAGCTTCTGCTCGTATCGCACGGGCGTTCGATCGCCGAGTGTCGAATCCCACCTTTCCCGATTGTATCAGCCGTCGATGAACAACACCAGCGCGCGGGTCATGGCTGCAGGCGATTGCAAAGGAAGCCCCATCCCAACGTTCCCAGTCGAGGATGGCGAAGTAGCAGTCGACCACCGCGCTGTCCCGGCAGTTCCCGGCCCAACGCCTGCTCGCTGCGATGCCGTGCGAGGTCACTCGACGGAGCGACCACGGCCAGCGCGCGCTCCAACGCGGTCAACGCGAGCGCGGTGTCGTTCTGCGCGCTGATCGCTCAGCTGAGCGCGCGAGGCGATGCTCGGCCGCCGCGAAGGCCACCCGCGAGTTGGGAAACTTCATGTCCATCATGCGCTCTGCAGGTCGAGACCGGTGCGATGTCAGAACTTCACCGTCCGATGAAGTTTGATTGACTTCCGCAACAGGCATGGACGAAGGCTATCACTATCGATTGCGATGCACTTTTTCGCAGGTGACGAAGAGGTACCGATCGATTCTTCCCCAGGGTTTACCGAGCGTGTACGGGTACAAGATTCGCGGAACGGGAAGTTGAATAACGTGTGTCGGATAGACGTGGTGAAGCTGGACGTCGGGGATAGCGAGCAAATCCGGCGAATCCGCCGATCCGCACGCCACCCGGACAGCATTCGAGTCAACGACCGCGCCCAGCGTTGCAATCGTCGCGGCCCCGCTCTGCGCAATCGGGAGGAGTCCAGCAGCGCGAATCACCGTGTTCCTCCTCGCCCATTCGATCGCGAGCGCCCGGTCGAACACGTTGGGCATGCTCTGCACAATTGTCCCCCACCCCTCACTCCCCGCCAGCGCCCACGGCTCAAGATCCGCGTACGGCCACAAAATCGTCTGCCCACGCGTGAAGATTGCGGCCGTCGGCACTCCAGTCGCTCGCGCATCCAGCTCGCGCTCGATGTACCGCTGATACTGCGTGCGTGAATCAATCGACGACAGGGTGAATGCCAGCAGCGCGAAGGAAATCCACGGCAGAATCCGCGCGGCACGTGCGTTTCTCAGCGGCCGTCGACCGACGAGCGCTACGCCCGCTACCACGAGCGTCACGAACCCTGGTACGCCCGTCGACACCATCGTGAACCACGACCAACGCAGCGTCGTGTCCGGCGAGGACCACGCGGTGGTCACGTTCACCCAGCTGTGGGCTACGACATTCAGTATCAGGATCACGACGGCCATCGAGACAATCGCCCGCACTCCTCGCGGCGGCAGTGCGAAACGTGGCAGGCGCGCCGGCAGCTGCCAGAACAGCACCGCGAGCATCGCAAAGAGCAACCCCATGGAGTTGAGCTCGACCACGAACCACGCAAGGACGAGAAGCACCGTCGACGCCTTTCGGAGGTCAGACGCCGACGTCGTCACTCCCGTGCCCTCGCGCGCCGACCACGTCGACGACAACAGCACGCCCAACATCACCGTCGCGACCGTGGCCAGCACCCACAGCCCTCGCCACGCCTGCACCTGCGTGACGAGCACGTTGGAGAGCAGGTCCGCGCCAATCCCCGACAGTGAGACACCGGCGCCCACCACGACCAACGCACTCCACACCAGTCGCTGCGCTTTAACAGCAAGCAGCGGAGTCGCCAGCAGCACCGTCACCATCTGTACGACAATCCGCATCGCGTCACCGGCACGCCAGTTTCGCATGAACACCAGCGCATGATTCGTGTTCAGCGCCTGCATCCACTCCGCGTCGAAACGCGCGAATGGCTTGCCCACTCCGTCGACCAGGAGCGTGCCGACCACCAACGCCGCGAAGCCACACGTCGCAGCAGCAATCAACAGGCGACGAGCTCGCGGCAGCTCCGCGTGGAACCACAGCGCGACACCGATACCCGGCGCCGTCATGAGCGGATGAAAAGCGAGTCCGATTACAAACGCAGCGATGACAACCGTCGTCCGTCGCGCGAGGATCGCCGCGAACGCGGCCAGTACGCACGCTTCGGCGAATACGCGCGGCGTGGCGTAGAACTCGGCCGCTCGGAACACTCCCTGGCCGCCATAGAACGCCGGCAGCGACGCTGCCAGCACGATCACCGCCGCGATCTGCACATCGTGCATGCGGTCTCCCACCAGCCGTCGCACGAGTGCCACGAATGCCGCAAACCAGAGCATGAGGCCGCTGTACGTCAGTACGATCGCCGCGTACGACGGCCCAATTTGTCTCGCCAGCTCCCGCATCAACACCGGGTACACGGAGAACTTCGACTGGCCGTCGTTCACGAACACGATGTCCCGGCCAATGCCATCCGGGTCAAGCGCCGCCATCGCGTATCCCACATACAGGCGGGCGTCGTGCATGATGCCCTGATAGGGGCGGAAGAGAAGAAACACCGCCAGCGAGAGCGCAACCAGCGACAGGCGGCCGATGGTCGGGTCGATTCCGCGTGTGACTCGGGGGGAAGGTGGGGGCGTCTTCATCTGTGCCGGTTAGATTAACGCCCATTACGCCTTGAAGCACGAAGCACTCTGCATCGCCCCGCCCCTATGCCGCCTTCCACAATTGTCATTGGTGCCGGTCCCGCCGGGTTGTCTGCGGCCTACCACCTCAGCAAACTCGGATTTCCGGTCACGGTGCTGGAAAGCGACCCGCAGTACGTGGGCGGCATTTCGCGAACCGTGCACTTCAAGGGCTTCCACTTCGACATCGGCGGCCACCGCTTCTTCTCGAAGTCCGAACGCATCGAAGCGTTGTGGCGGGAAATTCTCCCCCACGACTTCCTTGAGCGTCCCCGCTCCAGCCGGATTCTCTACAACGGGCGCTTCTTCGCCTACCCGCTCAAGCCGATGCAGGCACTCGTTGACCTCGGCATCTTCGAGTCGATCCGGTGTGTCTTGTCGTATGCGTACGCCCGCCTGCGCCCCATTCGCAACCCGCGCAGCTTCGAGCAATGGGTCACCAACGAATTCGGCTCCCGCTTGTACCGTATTTTCTTCAAGACGTACACGGAGAAGGTGTGGGGCATGAGCTGCACCGATATTTCCGCCGACTGGGCCGCGCAGCGCATCAAAGGCGTGTCCCTCTTTTCCGCGGTGATGTCGGCGCTCACGCCGGCCGCCCTGAGCAAGAGCGGCACGATCAAGAGTCTGATCAGCACCTTCCGCTATCCGCGCCTCGGCCCGGGCATGCTGTGGGACGCCTGCGCGCGCGCCGTTCGTGAACATGGTGGCACCGTGACCATGGGCCGCACCGCCGTCGACCTTCGTTACGAGGAAGCCACGCGCCGGTGGACGGTTGGGCACACCAGCGCTGGCGGCGATCGACAGGAGCTTTCGGCGGATCACGTGATCTCGTCGGCCCCGCTGCGGGAAATCGCGCAGGCCCTCTCACCCGCGCCAACTGATGCGCTCACGACCGCAGCCCGGAAACTCGGCTACCGTGATTTCCTCACCGTCGCGCTCGTACTGAAGGACCGTCAGCGTTTCGCGGACAACTGGATATACGTGCACGACTCGAGTGTGAAGGTCGGCCGCATTCAGAACTTCAAGTCGTGGTCACCGGAGATGGTGCCCGACGCGTCGCTCACCTGCTACGGACTCGAGTACTTCTGTTTCGAGGGCGACGGCCTGTGGACGTCGACCGATGCCACCTTGATCGAACGGGCGTCTGATGAGCTCGTGAAGCTCGGGCTGGCCGATCGCGCCGACGTGCTGGAAGGATGCGTGGTTCGCCAGAAGAAAGCGTATCCGGTGTACGATGACGCGTACGCGACGCATGTGCAGACGATTCGCGACGAACTCGCGCAGCGGTACCCCAACCTGCATCTCGTGGGCCGCAACGGCATGCACAAGTACAACAATCAGGATCACGCGATGATGACGGCGCTGCTCACGGCCGAGAATATCGTGGCCGGTCGCGCCATACATGACCCGTGGCGCGTGAACGAGGACGCCGAGTACCACGAGGAAGTGGGCGGCAACCATGGTGCATCGGGACTGCGGGCCGTACCGACGAAGGTCCGCGTTTAATTCACGGCTGGACGGGGGTGCATGATGCCGCGTTGGGCGCCTGCATCATCCACGCCCGTCGCACCCAGAGTCTAGCCGGTACAGTGCTGTCGATAGCAATGAGTGGCACTCTCACCCAGCCGCTGTCGGCATCGATCAGCGTTCCAGTCAAGTGCGTAGCCGGCAAGATCACCAGATCACTTGTGCGCCAAGGGGGATGTGCGATTCGGCCGCGCAGAAGCGGCTGCGGTGCTTCGGCAAGCGCCACTGAATCAGGAAATATTGTACGCCCGTCCATCGACCACGACACTTGCGGGACGCTCCACGCGAGAAGGCTCCCGAAGTTGAAGATCGTGGTGCCGCGCGCGCTCCAGGCATCGCGAGCTGTGACCGGCGATCCTGCCAAGGCACACGTTATCCAACGTACAGCTGGCGCGAGTGCCACGGACTCTGGATGAGGTAGGGGAAGTGCCACAGGCATGAGTCGACGCGCCTTGTTCGACTGCCCCACCAACCCGAGCTGCGCGACAACCCACGAGACAATCACTAGCCGCTTGGTGAGTGGCAGTTCGGGAAGCGGAATGCTTGCCAGTGCCATGGCAGCCAACGGCAAGGCCAACAACCACCAGAGCAGCAGGCCGCGGATCGCCAGTCCAAATAATCCGAGTCCGGCGAGCCATGCCAATCCGTACCACCATCGCGCTCGACGAGGAAGTCGGGCGAAAAAGCCAAGTAGCGGGATGATGAACAGGAATGCGGCTATGCTCCTCGTACCGACCGCCGCGTGAGTGAGGAAGCGGAATCCTCCCTCGTGCTCCATAATGGGTGAGCCGGCGCTGAACAGCGCGTTATACGCGAAGTTCAAGCGCAAAATGTCGAGCAGCTGCCACGCATACGGTGAGCACAGCCACCCCCCCAGCGTGGCGACGATAAACCCCACCGCACGACCTACCCGAAACCGTTCGGCGCCGAACAGCACCACCACGGGAACGATCGTGAGCAAAAAGAGCAGGTGCGAGTTTACCGCCAGCGCCGCGGCCAGCACGGCCATCACGATTCCCCGCACCGGCGACACTGCGCCACCCACGCGATACGCCGCCGCCCACGCCATCGGCAGGGCGATCGCCAACACCAGCTGCGGCCGAGTGGCGGGTTGCACCAGCAGCCAGAGTATCACGTGCACCGACAGCATCAGACGCGTGGCCCACGCCGACCAGCGCGCCGCACGCGCCAGATCCCACACGGCCGCCACCGCGCCCGCCACGGCCACCGCATGCACCACGGATACTCCGCGAAGCCCCCAGGCACGCCGCGCGCCCTCGTAGGCCACCTCGGGCAGCCACGAGTAGGCAAAGAAGGGTGCGCCCATGCGGGTCCAGGCGAACGGCTCGGTGAGCGGCAAGCGCCCGTGATCCAGAATCCACGCGCCCGTGCGCAGGTGCATCGGCAGGTCGGCGTCGTCCAGCGGCATCAAAAGTGCCGCCACCACGGCCACCAGCAGGCACAGCCCGATGTCCCAGCCAAAGCTGAGCTCGGCGAACCCCGAACCCGTATTAGTTTGATCTTGTGACTTCTTCATCTGTTGCCATTCGCGTGGATCACGTCCGAAAGGCCTACGCCAATCACGTGGCCGTGCGTGACGTCTCGCTCACGGTGCCCAAGGGTACCGTCTACGGACTGCTCGGCCCCAACGGGGCCGGGAAGACGACGACGATCCGGATGATTCTCAACCTGATGGTTCCCGATACGGGCCACATCGAGGTGTTAGGGAAGCCCGCCGGCCATCCGTCCGTCTCCGATCGCGTCGGATACTTGCCGGAAGAGCGCGGACTCTACCGCAAGATGGAGGTCCGACGCGTTCTCCGCTTCCTTGGGCGCTTAAAAGGGCTGCCCACCAAGGAGGCCGACAAGCGGATCGACCTCTGGCTTGATCGCATGGGACTGCGCACCGCCACCCAGGACTGGGGCAATGCGAAAGTGGAAGACCTCTCCCGCGGCATGCAGCAGAAGGTGCAGTTCATCGGCACGATGCTGCACGAACCCGAGCTGGTGATTCTCGACGAACCGTTCAGCGGACTTGATCCGGTGAACGCGCAGGTGCTGAAGGACACGGTACTCGATCTGCGCCGCCAGGGACGCACGGTGATTTTCAGTACGCACCTCATGGATAACGCCGAACGCATGTGCGACGCGGTCGCCATCATCGCGCGCGGTGAAGTGGTGGCCGACGGCGCGCTCAGCGCCCTCAAGAAGCAGTACGGTGGTCCCGGACGGGTGAGCATCGAGTTTGCTGGCAACGGTCGTGATCGCGCCCGTGCTGTGCTCGAGAACACGACGTTGGTAGCCGGGTTTGACGATAACGGCCAGCGGGTCGAAGTCGATCTGGCCGAGGGTGCCACGACGCAACAGTTGCTCGGCCAACTCGTCGCGCACGATGTCGAAATCGTGAAGTTCGATCGCTCCGAAGCTTCGCTGCATCGGATCTTCCTTGAACGCGTGGGCGCCACGGGCGTCGAAGCGGGGCTCAGTGGCAATGGGTAAGCTCTACGCAGTCATCTCACGCGAGTTCGGCGAGCGCGTGCGCTCACGCTGGTTTCTGCTCACTACGCTGTTCGGCCCGCTCCTTTTTGCCGCCCTCACGCTCGGACCGCCCTGGCTTGCGTATCGGTCGGCGCGGTCAGTCGATCTCTCCGCCATGGTGATCGTGGACGCCACCGGGCAGCAAGCCGGCGCGGGCGTCGCGACGGAACTTGCCGGTGGCCTCATGGGCACCGCACGCGCGCCAAAGGTGATCGTCACCGACGCGGCCGGCGCCACGCGCACGCTGGATTCGCTGCGCATCGACATTGCTGCCGACCGGTTACCCGGCGTCGCGTATCTTAACGCGACTTCCATCGAGTCGGGCGCGGTGTCGGTGCTGCTCTCAAGCAGTGCGCCGATCTCGACGTCGGAGCGATTGCAAAAAGCGATTGAGCGCGAACTGCTCAGACAGCGCGTGGCCGCGGCCGGCCTTGATGCCGAGTCGGCGCTGCGACTCGCTCAGGTTCGGGTGGCGCTCAAGGTGGAGCGCGTGATGCGTGACGGGCGTACGGGATCGGCGCAGGTCAATTTGATTTTCGGCGCCGGCGTGGCCGTGCTGTTGTACATCGTGATCGTGTTGTACGGACAGATCGTGTTGCGAAGTGTGACCGAAGAAAAGCAGTCGCGTGTGTCGGAACTCGTGCTGGCCAGTGTGTCACCGCGCATTTTGCTATCGGGCAAAGTGCTGGGCATCGGCGGCGTGGCTCTTGTGCAGTTGGGGTTCTGGACGGCGTCGATGGTGACGCTCATGGCGAACCGCGGACGTATTCTCTCGGCCCTTGGCGTGGCGTCGTCGAGCATGACGCTGCCCTCGGTGTCGTGGATCGACCTGATTCCCCTGCTGGCGTACTTCCTGCTGGGATATGTGCTGTACGCCGCACTTTTCGCGGCGGTGGGCAGCATCGTGAGCTCCGAACAGGAAGCGCAGCAGGCGCAGACACCGGTGCTGATGCTGCTGGTGGGAAGCGTGGCGTTGTTGCAGCCGGCGCTGGCCGACCCTGACGGTCCGATCGCGCGTACGCTGTCGCTGGTCCCGTTCTCGTCGCCGATCATCATGCCGTTGCGACTCGGGCTGGTGGCGGTGCCAGCCTCGGAACTGGTGGTCTCAATCGGCCTGCTGTCGCTGCTGGCCGTCGGCGCGATGGTCGCGGCCGGCCGACTTTATCGCACCGCCTTGCTGATGTACGGCAAGCGTCCGACGATCCGCGAGATTATCCGCTGGATCCGGCTGGACGGATAACGGCGGTTACTCGTAGTCGCCGCTAATTCGTGCCGGTGGCCAGTTTCGTGCGCGGCGCGACGCAGTTGGAAGGCAATCGCAGGTCGCGCAACAACGGTTCATGCGACAACCCGCTCCGTCGCGGGTCGCGACAGGAGATCCGCAGGAGCGATTGCTGGGCAACGGCAGGCATCGTGAGCCTGTTGGCAACGGCGGCGCGGAGCACCAGGTCGAGCCAGCCGGCGGAGTCAAGACTGGCTTGCGTCATGAGCGGTATTACGCGAGTGCGCGCGCGCACGGTGTCACGCACGGCCACGTCGATGAGCGCGCCGGTGAGTTCGCCCCAATCTGCACGCCCGAGGCGCGACGCCACTTCGGCGTCACCCCATCCATCGCGCAACTCGCCGAGGTTGCTGCGAACGATTGCGCGCCACACGTAGGCTGGCGCGTGGGTGGCATCGAGCGCGATCGCGCGATTGAGCACGCGGCAGGCGACCACGCGATCGCCGACGCGTCGCTCGAGGTCGGCACGCACCATGAGCGCGTCGATACTGCGCTCGGTGGCCGCCGCCGAGGCGCGCACGATGCGGAGCGCGTCATCGTCGTGGCCAAGTGCGCGGGCCACGCGGGCATCAAGTTCCACGGTGGCCGGATCGTCGGGCGCCAATGTGCGGAGCGACGCCACGATCGGCTGCGCCAGCGCCACGGTTCCCTTGTGTAAATACAATCGGCCCATGAGCGCCAGCGATGGCACGTCGTACGGCTCCTTGAGCAGCACGGCACCGACCTGCCAGAGGCCTTTCTGCACCAGCAGCGCACGCGCGCGGTCGCCATGTTCGACCCAGTCCAGCTGACGCACGCTCAGTTCCGCCAGACGATAGCGGGCCGTGATGAAGGCCGGATCGAGGTCGATGGCACGCTGCAGCGCGCTGTCGGCGCGCTGCAGGCGGGCACGATCGAACGCCTCGACTTCGGCCAGTCCGCGCAGGAATGACAGGATGGCGTCGGGCGAGCGCGAGTGGAGTTGATCGCGCGCTGCCGGTTTGGAGGCGGTCCGACCGAGGGCGCGCGTCATGACCGCGGTTATCGCACTCACGAGACTGTCCACGGAGCCCACCGGTTCGCTGGTCACACCGCTCGCCGTCTGCTTGCCCGAACGCGCGTCGACCAGGCGCCAGTCGATCACGGAGCGATCATTGCGCCGTTGCACCGTGCCAACCAACACGTAGCGCACGCCGAGCACGCGCCCTTCGGCGACAGCACTGGCGGCATCGGCGCTGCCCGATCCGCCGCTCAATCCGCGCGTGCGCACCTCGAGCGAGAGCGTCTGACGAAGGCGTTCAGACACGAGCTTGCCGAGCGCGCGCGCGAGGAATGCGTCGTCAGTATCCGACGCGATTCCGGCGGAGAAACGAATGAGCACCCGCGAATCGGCCACCGCGCTATCGGGTTGCACCGTGACGGTACGTTCACCGCATTGCGACGCCGGCGTCGGATCGAGCCCCTGCGCGCCAACGCCGGTCGCACAGAGTGCGGCCAGCGCGAGGGCAGCGGCGCCCGGCGCGAGGGGAAAATACATAGGCGAGATCATCGAACGAGAATGAGACGCTGCGCGAGCGACGGGGCGTTTCCGAGAGTTGTGCCCGGTTCAAGTCCCGGGAAAACCGGCACTGGATATCCGACAATCGTTCCTTCGTCGTAGGGCGTTTGTACGCCTTTGCCTTCGAAATATGATTTGTTCATGGCGCCATCGAGCCAGTTGCAGCTATCGCCCGTCCCCGCCTTGCCCGTCGGCGTTTGCCTATAGACACACATGACACGAAAGCCGCCGAGCGTACTCACCAACACGTTCGTGCCACTGAGCGCGCCCACCCATGCCACCGTCACCGTGACCCCAGGCGTCTGACCAGTAAAGAGCGTGGTGCCCTGCGGCCAACAATCGGCACGGTTGTTTGGCAACCCTGTGGTCTCACAGAGACCCGGACCATTTGCCGGACCACTGCCGTCTACGCCATTCACCGTTTTCTTCTGCACGGAGCCCGGGCCCTGACCCGGGAATACGCCGACCGCTTCGCCTTGGCGGATTTCAACGTCGCGGTTATAACAATTGGTCTGCGGCGCTGCGATCTGGTCGGCGTACTCGTTTACGTTGGACGACAGCGCATAAAACGCTGAGTCCGTGCCGGTCTGCTTGGGCAGTTGCGGTCCCGCGTTTGTGAGCTGCGACGGCGGCCAGAAGATCATCGTGAGCGCCTGCGGCCCGTTCGTCGTTTTCAGTGCCGAATCAAGATCGGCGAATAGCGTGTGCGTGACCGTGTAGTTCAGGCCACCGCCGCCCGGATACAGGTGCTCGTTTAACGAAATCATCGGAAAGCCCCACGGCATAGGGCATATGATGCGCGTGATATTTGCAACCCATGCGATCGACTTGCGCTGCGGTGTGGGGCTCACGGCGCTCAGTAGTCGACCAAACAACAGGAAAGTCGTTCGCGACGCGGCGACTTGCACCGCGTTGGCACTCGTCCAAGAATTCAGGATCTTTGCTTTGGGATTTGCCGTGGGATCCCAGAACACCGGCGTCACGTCGGCGCCAACCAGCGAAATCGGCTGATTCAGCGCCTGATTTGACGTCGAAAATGCGGTGGTCGCCGCAACGGGGCTTTCGCCCGGATTGTACTGCAACTGCAGCGCGCCTCGCAGTGCCGCCGCATCCGCGCCGGTCTGCAACTCGTTCGTGCCCACGTACAATCGACTCAGGTCGATCGCAAACGCCGCCATCGCCACCAGCGCCACGGCGAAGATCGCCACGAACACCAGCGTCGCACCGCGACGCGGAAGACCGGTTCCCACTCGCTGCTTCCGACGCATAGCATGCCTCCTCGCGGAAAGTGACGATGCACAACCCGACTCCGCAGAGAGCCGGCCTACTTACTCAAATTACCAAGTTGACTGGCCACCGTGAGCGCGGCCGGTCCGACAATGACCGCCAGCAACGCCGGCAACAGGAACAGCGCCAGCGGAAAAATCATTTTTAAAGCGGCCTCAGCCGCCTTCTTCTCGGCCTTCTGCCGGCGACGCACACGCAGCGACTCGGAGTTCACGCGTAACACCCGTGCGATCGACGTACCCAGCCGCTCCGTCTGCACCATACTCGAGACCAGCGTGCGCAGTTCATCCACGCCCGTGCGTTGCGCCAGCGTCTGCAACGCGCGTTCGCGCGGCATGCCGGCATTCACACGGCGCACGACCTGCGCGAACTCCCGCGCCAGCTCCGGACGCACATTGGCCAGATCGCGCGCCACGCGGATGATGGCCGCGTCGAGTGACACCCCAGCCTCCACGCACACCACCAACAGATCGAGTGCATCGGGTACCGCCCGCCGGATCCGGTCCTGCCGGTTCTGTGCGAGTCGATCGACAACCGCCAGCGGACCAGCCACGCCAGCAATGATGCCCATCAGAATCGACACGGCAAGCCACATCGGCTCATCACGCGGCGCCGCCACGAACGCCAACACAGGCAGCAAGAGCGCGGCCGCAATACGAATGGCCGAGTAAATGACCGGAGCTGCAGTACCATCAAAGCCCGCATGCACGAGTTTGCTCGAACTCGCCTCATCCGAAATGAACCCTTCGGGCATGCGCTCGCGAAGCCACGCCGCCACTCGCGACGACGCCTTGGCCTCTTCGTTGAGCAGCAGTCGCTCGGCCAGACGCGCCGGATCGGATTCCGGCGACACACGCTGCATCATATCGCGGCGCTCGCGCTCCGCGATTGCGACGTACACGACCGTACACACCGCCACGACAACGGTGCCGACCAGGAAGAGCAGCGACAGCGGAAGACCGGCCATCACATCTCCACGCTGGCAATATGTTCCATGATCAGATATCCGATGACCACAGACACGAACGCGTACACCATCAACGCCTTGCCGAGGGCATCGGTGAACAATGGCTGCATATACTCGCGATTGATCGTGTAGATGATGCCGAACATCACGAACGGCATGGCCGCCAGCACGCGGGCCGACATCTTGGGTTCGGCGGTGAGCGTATCAAGATTCGCCTGAAACGTGAGACGCTCACGAATGATCGAGGAAATATTCAACAATAGTTCGACGAGGTTACCGCCTGTTTCGCGCTGCAGGATGAGTGCGGTCACGAACAGGCGCGCTTCTTCGGTACCAATGCGCTCCTGCATGGCCAGCAGCGCCGTGCGCACATCGACGCCCAGCCGCTGCTCATCGTAGAAGCGAAGCAACTCTCCACCCAATGGCGCCGGTGACTCGCGCCCCACGAATTCCATGGCGGCCTGCAGTGAGTAGCCCGCACGCAGGGCATTCGTGAGGAGATCGAGCGCATCGGGAAACGCGACCTCAAACTGCCGCATTCGCTTTTTTTGCCGACGGCGCAGCAACAGCCACGGGATGAACGCAAAAAAGAACGCTCCCACGAAGTTCACGAGACCGCCAACCAGGAACTGCACGATCGTGAGGCCGATCATGGCCGAGAGCAGCGTGAAGAGCACGAACTCGCCCGGCTTCTGCCGCGATCCGGCGTGCGCCAGCTGTTTTTCCAGCCGCACGGTAATGTTGCGCCCCGACAGCAGCTCGTTCAGCGCCTTGAAATCGGAAACGCGCTCATCGCGGAGAATGGAACTGGGTACATCGCTGTGCAGAATGCCGCCGAACTCGCCCACCCGCGCGCGCGCCGCATCGGCCGCCGATAGCCGCCGGCGGTTGGCGAACACGAAGCCGCCAACGACCAGCAGCATGGCTCCGAGAAACACCAGAGTCAGTACGAGCGCGGTCATGCGGGCAGTCCGTCCTCGCCCAGCAGTCCGTGCGCGCCGGTGCCGGCCTGACTGACCGCACCGAAGGCAAAGGTCTCGGCCGGTAAATCGATACCGCGCGCGAGAATCGCCTCGATAAACAGCGGGCGAACGCCGGTCGCTTCGAAGTTGCCGAGCACCGTGCCGTCGTCGGCCACGCCACGGCGGCGATAGCGGAAGATTTCCTGGGTCGTAATCACGTCGCTTTCCATCGAGGTCACTTCCGTAATGCTCGTGATGCGACGCCTGCCATCCGACATGCGCGACACCTGCACGATCACATGCAGCGCGGAAGCCATCTGTTCACGGATGGCGCGTGGGGGGAGCGCCGTGCCGGCGAACAACACCATAGTTTCGAGACGGGCGAGGGCATCGCGCGGCGTGTTGGCGTGCACCGTGGTCAGCGATCCCTCGTGACCAGTGTTCATAGCCTGCAGCATGTCGAGCGCTTCGCCGGAGCGCACTTCGCCGATGATGATGCGATCGGGACGCATACGGAGGGCGTTCTTCACGAGATCACGGGCGCTGACTTCGCCGCGCCCTTCGGTGTTGGGCGGCCGTGTCTCGAGACGGACCACGTGCGCCTGCTGCAGTCGGAGTTCGGCCGCGTCTTCGATGGTCACGAGACGTTCCGAGCCGGGAATGAAGCTGGACAGCGCATTCAGAATGGTCGTCTTGCCAGCGCCGGTACCACCCGATACGACCACATTCAGGCGAGCGACGACGCAGGCGGCCAACAACCGCAGCATCGGCGGCGACATCGCGCCCAGTTCCACCAGCCGACGCGGTCCGAGCGAGGCGCCGAAACGACGGATCGAGAGCACCGGGCCATCGATCGCCAACGGCGGAATGATGGCGTTCACACGCGAGCCGTCGGCAAGACGCGCATCGACCATCGGCGACGACTCGTCCACGCGCCGACCGACTTTGCTCACGATGCGATCGATGATCGTGAGCAGGTGAGCGTTGTCGCGAAACGTAATGCTGGTTTTTTCGAGTCGGCCGCGGCGTTCCACGTACACCGACTTGGGGCCGTTCACCAGAATATCGGATACCGACGGGTCGCGTGTGAGCGGCTCGATCGGACCAAGACCTGTGACCTCCCACACGATCTGTTCGACGACTTCATCGCGCTCAGCCGCCGAAAGCGGCGCCTGCTCGATGCGCAGGAACTCGAGCACGGCCGCGCGAATCTGCTGCGTGAGGGCTGATTCATCACGGATTTTTTCGAGCGCCGCCAAGTCGAGGCGATCGATCAGCTTCTGGTGCAGGTCGCGCTTGAGCAAGTCAACGGGTGAGAGCACCCCGTTGTCCGATTCCTTTTTTTCTTCCGGCTGCGGCAGTCCATGTAAGGGATCAAGTGTCCCCTCCACCGGCGCGACGCCGTTGCTATTGGCACGAGCATCGCCGGCCGATCCCCCGGAGGGAGTTGGCTTCTTGCCGAGTAGTCGGTCGCGTAATGAGCGTTCCACGGTCACTTCCTCAGTTTGCCGAGCAGTCGCCCGAACCCGGCGCGAGCGGCCGGCAAGACTTCACTGCTGCCCTGCGTGAAACCCTTCTGACCCATCAGACGCACGGCGAGCAGGTGATACTCGTCAATCAGTGCCTGCGCTCCTGGACCGGAAGAGTTGGCGGTGATCGGTACACCGCGCGTTTGGGCATCGGCCACCACCTGGTACGCATTGGGCAAGCGGAAGTCGACGGAACGCCCGAGTGCCTGGGCCACATCGCGCCATGGCATGACGTCGCCGGCGCCCACGCGATTGGCCACCAGCAGCACCTTTTCGGCCGGAAAGTCGAGCTGTCCAAACAGCGTCAGCGCCCGCTTCACTTTGCGCAGTCCCGCCACGGTCACCTGAAACACCATGACAATACGATCGGCGCCATCGAGCGCGGCAATTGTGCGCGGCGAGACGGCGTGCTCGACGTCCATCACCGTATACGTGTAGGTGGAGCGCATGAGTGTCATGATGCGCTGCACCGCTGCCGCCGTGACTTCTTCGCCGAGTTCGAGATCACTGGTGCCCGCCAGCACATCCATGCCGTCGGCCACGCGCTCCACGATCGAGTGCAGAGACTCGTGATCGGCGCGATCGAGCTTGCGTACGAGCTCACCGAGATCGTAGGTGGGCGCGAGATTGAGCTGTGTGGCCACATCACCAAGGCCGACCACGAGGTCGGCGACCGCCACGCGTCCGGCTGGCTTTCGGAGCGCGAGTGCGTGTGCCAGGTTCACCGCAACCGTGGTCGCACCCGCCCCGCCGGCCGGACTGTACACGGCGGTCACGTGTCCGCCCTTCGGTGCACGTTCCCAGCGAAACTCGAGTCGCGCCAACGCCGCCGCGAGTTCCGCCGAGTCGGCGGGCGCAACCAGGAACTCGGACAGACCGCGACGGAAACCGCCAAGAATCAGATCACTGCTGGCCGTCGGCGCCGTGCCGATCGCCGCCATGGAAGGGCGATCGCTCAACATTGTCTCGACGTCATCGAGCGCGCAGTTGGCTGAGAGCAACGGCAGAATAATCAAGTCGGCACCGACTTCCGGGGCCGTCGTGACCAACGCTTCAACGCTGTCGACTTCAACGGGTTTGCCGAAGCCTGCCCCCGTAAAAACGGGGACCAGCGATGTCAGGGGGCCCAGGGAATCACGAACGATGACCGCACGACGCATCAGGAAGTCCGGGAGAGCGAGAAGCGCAGCATTACAGCGGCGGGAGACGCTTCTTGAGCGCCTCGCGGGCCGGCGTGAGACTGTCGGGCGTGAGCTTGATGGTCCGGCTGCCGCGCGCGGCATTCGGATTCAGCAGCGTGGGAGTTACCACCACCAACAATTCCGACTCGGCATTCTGCCAGCGATTGCTGGAGAAGAGCGCGCCAAGAATAGGGAGACTCATGAGGCCGGGAATACCGGTACGCACGGACTCCCGCTCTTCGTTGAAGAGTCCCGAAATGACCAGGCTTTCGCCGGGACGCACATCGAGCGTGGTCTCCACGCGGCGAACGCGAATAGCCGGAATGCGAAAGCCGGAGAGCAGTATGGCGTTGCCGAAGTCGAGGCTCGAGACTTCCGGCGTGACCTTGAGCTTCACCAGCGAATCGGACATGACTTCGGCGCGAAACTTGAGCTGCACGCCGTACGGGCGGTACTGGATCGTGATGAAGGCTTGGCCGCCAGGCTGCGGCTGCACGATCGGTACCGGTAACTCGCCGCCGGCGAGAAAACTGGCCTCTTCGCGATTGCCGGCGATGAGGGTGGGCTCTGCCAACGAGCGCGCGCGCCCGGCCTGCTGCTGCGCATCCAGAAATGCGGTGATGTCAGTGGTGCCGAAATTCAGGAGCGCCCCCACAAAACGCGTGGACAACGAACCGGCGATGCCGTCGCCAGTCGCAGTTGGCGCCAGCACGCCGCTTCCGGCGACGGTGTTGCCATTCTTCGCATCATAGCGTCCGGAGAGGCCGATTTCGTACAGCGCATCGCGGCGGACTTCGGCGAACTTCACGCCGAGCGCGATCTGTCGGGAGTCGGTGGCCTGAAACACCGACACGCGCAGATGACGACGGCCGAGCGCCGGTCCCGAAAGCAGCACGTCAGTTTCACCAACCGCCTTGGCGTTCAGCACGACGCTGCGCTCGTTGAGCACGACCACGTCGGCAACGGCGGGATTGGCCAGCGTGACCTGCGTAACGGCGGCGGTGAGATCGAGCGGCAGGGAGCGGCCGACCGACATCGTGATCGTTTCGATCGGCGTCACGGGCCTAGCAGCTTGCGACGCGGCTTGCGACGCGGCTTGCGACGCAGCTTGCGACGCAGCTTGCGCGGCGAGCGGTGTACTGGCGAGCACTGAGGCAAGCGAGCCGACTACGAGCACCGCGACAGTCACTGCCGTCCGGGCTGTACGCATCGACGCAGAGTTCAAAGCACGCATGAAGTCTCCAGAAATTCGAAATCGAAATGACACCGCGACACACGTGTCGCGCGCCACTCAGCGAAACGGCGACGGCGGTATGGAGTCGCGCCGGCGCTGTTCTGCGCGACGGAGTGAATCGCGGCGCACGCTGTCGCGCGCCTGCTCGAACTTGAGCGACGACAGCTGGTCGCCGCGATAGACGCGCACCACCACCGAATCCGGTTTCTCGGGGATGGCGACCGTGATGGTCGGCCCGACGGGCGTTGGCGCGGGACGAGCGGGCGCGCGAACCGTCCGCGTGGGCGCGGGGGCCGGCGGCGGACCGTTGTCGACCTCCGTCAGCAGATCGCCGCGCTTGGCGCCAGTGGTCTGCACCGAGTCGGGATCGCCGTAGCCGCGCAACACGAGCTGGATTGCGCCTTCACGCACGGCCAAGGCGAGCCGTTCGGCCTCGGCCGGCGTGACTTCAAGGGTGGCCGTGGGCGCGTTGATGGGACGACCGTCTTCGCCGCGGGCGACCTGCGAGCCGACCGACAGAATGCGCATGTTGCTCATGAAGAGCTTGGATACCTGCGCGCCCTGCGCCGTCCCGTCACGCGTGGTGAGCATGACATCGACCCGCGAGTTCGGCTGCACCAGACCGGCGATACCGGCCACGTCGTCGATGCGCACCGACATCGCGCGCTTGCCGGGGAGGATTTTCACTTCGATGCCGCCGGCGGTGCCATCGGGGGCGAGGCGGCCCGGTACGATGGCTTCGCCCTTAAAGATCGGGATGCGTGATACGCGCCCGACCACCGAGTCGGGCGATGTGTACGAGCCGGACGGAACGGCGGCCACTGGCAACTGCACGACGGCCAGCGTGGCCGTGGTGAGCTGCGTGCCTTCCGGTACATCGGCGGAGGCGATCACGACGTTCTGCGTGGCCACACGGCTACTCGCGCGCATGCCGTCGATGACGCGGTACACCCCGAGCGTGGCCAAACCAGCCACGAGCAGGGCGACATAGAGCACGAATCGATAACGACGGTCACCAAACATAGGTGGTCACGACTGAGGAATACGGCAGACGGTGCCCAACAGGACACCACTCATGGGGCACGTTCCCAGCGATAGACGGCTTTGGCCTGCAATTGAATGCTGCGATTTCCGCCGAGCAGTTTGAAGAGCGGCGTGACCGGCTTGAACGGGTAATTCTGAATCTGAACCGTTATACTCGCAGGAGCCGCCGGGCACGCTGCCGTATTCGGCGTCACGAGGATTGTGTTGGCTGCCGGTACGGCATCGCCGACCGACGAGAAATAGCTCGTAACACGCGATTTGATCGCAGCCTCGCCGGCAGCTGCGCAGGGGAACTCCAGCACGGCGCCGAAGCGCGCACCCTCACGCACGGCGGCGACGAGGTTATTGCGTTGAAAGAAGGCGCGCGCGAAATCCACGATACCGAATAGCAACAACAACAGCACCGGCACGACCACCGCGAACTCCACGATAGGTCCTGCGTCGCGCTCACGAACGAATCGACGAAGGGCACGCATCATGAGTGAGCACTCCGGAGGGCAGAACCGACGGTGATCCACCAGGCGGTGGCGACACCGACGGCGATGGCGAGGGCGTACGGTACACGATCGCGCGCGTCGTATGGGCGCAACTTCATAATCCACGGTGCGCGAACCGCGGTCGCCACGCTGTGAAGCGCGCTGACCACACCGTGCGACCGCAGGAGCCAAAAGGCGCCGAGCAGGCCGCCAAAAATGCCCGTGGCGAGCGATGCGACGAAGGTACCCTGCCAGCCCAGCCACGCCGCGCTGGCAGCCATCAATTTCACATCGCCGGCGCCCACAAGCCGAAGCGCGAACATTGGGAACCAGATCACCAGCGCCAATCCCACGCCCGACAGGACCTGCTTCGCACCATCGGCCACACCAAGCGTCAGCATCGCCACCAACACGCCCGCCGCCAGTACGCTGAGATTCAAAGAATTGGAGACCCGGCGCTCACGGAGATCGCTGATGACGGCGCCAGCCAGCAACGTCCCCAACACGACGATTGACAAGAGGACGCTTGACGTCGACGAGATCATGAGGCACAGGTCATCTTATCGATTGGTGGTATTCCGACGTGGCGTTCTGTGTCCCGGCCGAGACTAAAGGACCCTGCCACAACGTTACAGCTTGTTGCCGTTCCCGTTGTTACCGTTACTCCCGGAATTGCCGTTACCGTTTCCGCTGTGACCCTGACCGTTGCCCTGGCCCCCGCCGTTGCCGTTCACGCCGTTGCCAATGCCGCCAGTTCCAGTACCACCGCCCGTGGCGGAGCCACTACCCGTGCCAAGCCCGTGCCAGTGGCCTGATCGCCACCGTGTCGACTTGGCCCGACCACGCGCCAGCCGTGCCTGCCTGCGCGATCGTGTTCGTTGTCCGCGCAAGCGGGCGACGGAACGACCGTTTTCGCAAGAAAATCAGGTGCCGGCGGAGTTCAGCGTGGTCGTCGTCCTGCTGAAAATGTTCGAGATCGAATCCCGGAACTGCGCAATAACCGTGATCAGGGCCACGGTGATAACGCCTAGCAGCAGCGCGTACTCCGCCATCGAGGCGCCTTCGTCTTCGCGAAGGAACCGACGGGAAATGTTCGTAAGCTTCCGCATGGTCAAGCCCTGCTTAGGGTGAAGGCGCAGACTGAACAGCGTGGTGTCGATCGACGGCACGACGCCCCGGCGGTCGGCACTGCGGCTTAGGTGCCGGCCGAATTCAGCGTGGTCGTCGTCCTGCTGAAGATGTTCGAGATGGAGTTGCGGAACGTCGTGATCACGGTGATCAAGGCCACGGTGATAACGCCCAGCAGCAGCGCGTACTCGGCCATCGAGGCGCCTTCATCTTCACAAATAAAGCGACGCAAGTTGTTCTTGACGGTCGACATCATTTTCTACTCCGGATTGGGAGTTGGGCAATGATCGTGAGATCGTGCCCGTTCGAGGTAACTGGCAGCGATTCGCCGCGCACACGCAATACGGAGCAATCCCCACGCCAACACTGTGACGCACCTGTCATGATGCGGGAACCTTGAACGGAGTCGTCAATGGATCGGCAACTTCTAGTATAATGTTAACGGGAAAAACACCTAACTCCTTTTTCATCAATGCATTAGCACATTAAGAATACTTCATGCAATCTCACGCGGGGATTACTCGTGATTCGGACATGCTTGCCGGCCATAATTCAGAACCGGGATGAATGCTGCATCGATGCCACGCATTCGTCGCGCGTATACTACAGATGCGTGCAGCAAGCACGACTGCTGCACCGACGCGGCAGCAGAAGTATATCGAGCCTTAGCGCTCGCGCGCACGGGCGATCACTCGCCGGATCGGCTACGTCAACCCGTGCTGCCGCCGATTGGTCGACATGCCGGCGGTGACCGTGAGGGTGCGCCCCACCGCGCGCATCGGGACCATCTCGCCGAGGGTAAGCCGGATTTTGTCGGCGACCTCCTCGACGCCGTCGCCATGCAACTCGCTGTCTTTCCAGCGCGGAGGCAAGCTGACGGACGATCGGCAGGATCGCGGCGGCATGCCTCGGCCCTTGAGGCGACCGCGATTTGATCGCCACCGCGCGATGCAACTGGTCATCGTGCGCGAGCGACACGACGCCCATGTCGCCACGACCGACCTCGCGCTCGACCGAGCATTGTCCGGCGACTACACGTGCCTACGCGCGTGTAGTGCCATCGTTCGAATATCTCAGGGGAAACGCGTGCGACGTACCGAATGAGATTACGCGAACGATAACGCGAATGCGATTACGCGGCGCAGTACTGGTCGAACGCGTCGGCGAGGTCTTGCGCGATTTCCTGCGCACTGCGGCCCTCGATCTGAAAGCGCTCCAGCATGAACACGACGTCACCGTCCTTGAACAGCGCGATTGACGGGGAGCTTGGCGCGTACCCGGTGAAGTACGAGCGCGCACGGTCGGTGGCTTCCCGATCCTGGCCGGCAAACACGGTCGTGGACACTTCGGGCTTGGCGGCGTTGGCGAGCGCCATGGCGATGGCCGGACGCGCGTTACGCGCCGCACAGCCGCACACCGAATTGACGACGACGAGCGCGGTGCCTTTGTGTTCCTGCAGCAGCGCGTCCACGGCGTCGGCGGTGCGGAGCTCCTGCACGCCAAGGCGCGTGAGTTCTTCGCGCATGGGCTGGAGCATGTACTCGGGATACATCATAAAATCGTTCTCCTAGTAATCCGGAATGTCTTCACGCGGCTCACGCACGAGGGCGAGGATCGCCGCCTGCGGCACCACCAGATATTGTTCGTTTTCGAACGTGATTTCGACGGCGGCTTTTCTGAAGAAGAGCGCGTAGTCGCCGACTTGCGCCTGCATGGGCACGAACCGCGCCTCCCGCCCGGAACCGCCGGAGATCCGCCACGGCTCTTCGCCCTGGTCGGTGAGCTCCGGAAGTGCGAGGCCGGGGCCGGTGGACACGATCTCTCCGCCCTGCACGGCTTGGTTGTCGATGGCCGTGGGCGGCAGATACAGCCCGACTTTCGATCGCTGGTCGCCTTCTTCGGTTTTCACGAGGACGCGGTCTCCGACGACGATCAGACGCTTGTGCTTGCGATTCATGTACTCCTGATACGCGCTGGGGTTCTTGTTGGAATCTAGCTGGCTGCTATGGGCTATGGGCTGTGGGCTTTGTGCTGGTTGGTGTGCCGGCGGAGCCGCCCGCCCGCGGCCCGACATCCCCCTTCGCGGCTTTTCTGCTGCGCGGATCGCCGGGCGCTGCGCGCCGGCACTCGCTTGCAGAGAGCCGCTGTGGGGGAGCCGGGCCGCAGGCGGGCTGGGGGGGGGGCACCACGGCGTCGTCGAAGCGCGGCGGGGGATTCGATGCCAACCGCCCCGGCGCTACGGTAAGCGCTTACGGGGCGCTGGGGGCGACTTCACGGGCGACCGGCGCGAGCGCGAACAGTGCGCGATGCACTGACCCGCCGGATCCCTGGCACGGCCACTTCAGCCAACCGCCGGCGCGAAGGCTCGATCTCGCGAGCGGGAGCCGCGCCCATGCGATCCCACTGGCGCATACCACGAACTCAGTTCGCGACGGCGGAGAAAGCAGAAGCGGCGGCGTGCACGCCGTGCCATTGGGATTCCTCGAAGAGGCTAAGGCCACTGAGATCGGCGTGCGCCACGAACAGGTGGGGCGCGGGCTGCCAGGCGTTCAGTGTGGCGACACGATTGAGCACGCCGGGCGTGGGGCGCGCCATGGCGTGTCCCCAGCGCATGATGTCGATGCGAGCCACACAGTCGGCGATGTCCCCGTGGGCGCGCGAGAGATCGGCCAGGATCTCGTCGCGCCACGAGGTCCACGCACGCTGCTGCACATACTGCCGCGCGTCGCGCGCGGGGCGATCGACCACGGCGTGATACCAGGTCCACACCGTACGATCAGGCGGCGTGCCCAACCCTTGATGGGCGGCGTTCACGTAGCCCAGTGAGCGGCTGCCGTAGATCACGTTGTCCCACGCCAGCTCGGCACCTACCGACGCCGGCGGGCGATCGACCACGATGTTCGCCACCACCCACGGCGCATATTCCTGTGTCACGGGAAGCGTGACCGCGTCGCACACGCGCGGCAGGACGAACAGCGGCGCGCACCAGATCACCACGTCGGCGGTAATGCGTTCGCTGGGTGTGTCGACGATCCAGCGACTGCCCTGGCGGGCGATCTGCCACGCCGGGGCGCCGGTCACGATACGGGCGCGCCCGCTGGCATGCCGCCGCACCGACAACCGTTGCGTGAGCTGCTGCGCGATCCAGTCGTTGCCTTCCGGCCACGTGAGCGGACCCTGCTCGACGGCGTTGCGACCGGCAAAGTAATGCACTGCGGCCCACGCGCTCGCCTGGTTGAGCGACGCGCCGTAGTCGTCGCGTGTGCCGTACTCTACCCACCATCGCAGGGCTGGCGCGTTAAAGCCTTCGCGCGTCATCCACTCCAGCGCGGTGTGCGTGTCGAGCGCTTCCACTGCCGCCGCCTGCCTTGCCGCAGCGCCGCCTGCGCGATGCGCGGCGACTCGACGGGCATGTCCATCGGCCGTCGGTACGCTGAACATGCCTGTCGCGCGCCATTCCCCAATGCGCTCCTCGAACCGACGAAACTGTTCGCGATGCGCACGCGACATCGCGTCGGTGGGCTCGAGTCCCTCGTGCCATCGCCCGTGCTGCCAAATGCGTTCCTGCGGCGTGTGGCAGAGCACGCGTTCATCCCACACGCCGTCGGCGCCAAGCACCCCGAGCTCGCGGAAGAGCTGCCGCACATACACGGCGTCGTGCGACGGCACCGGTACGTAGTGCGCGCCCCACGGCGCACGCTGTCCGCTATAGTCGGCCGAGCGCGCGTTGCCGCCGGTACGCGCATCCATTTCCAGCAGCGTCCAGTCGTGCATGCCCAACGCATCAAGCCGCCACGCCGCCGAGAGTCCACCCATACCGCCGCCCACGATCGCGACCTTCACTCGGCGCGCACTCCGACGTGCAGCCCCATCGCGCAGGCGAGTCCGCGCCGTGCCGTCGCGTAGCAGATGGCCCTCGGCGCTGCCGTCGGGCACGAAGCCGCCGCCAATCACACGTCCTTTTGCACTCAGTCCCATCAGCGCCGGCGCGGCAGCGATGGCGCCGAGCGCGCGTACGAAATCGCGACGCGACGTGGTCATCAGCGCACGCTCACCGGTTGATCGCGTCGAACTCGTGCTCGTAATAGCGAACGAGCACCTGATCGTTCAGCCGGTTCGCCAATGCCGGCACGCGTTGCATGTCGGCGGGAAAGTCGAACAGTGCCGGCACGGTGGAGGCCGTGAGATAGCGCAGGCCTTCAGGCAGCGTAGCGGGCGGTGCGAAGCTGGTGAGGCCCGCAATCACGAAGCCCCACTCGCCGAAGCTTGGCACATACACGTGGTATGGCCAGGTACGGAGTCCAGCGCCTTCAAGCGTCGTGACGATACTCCAGAACGATTGGCGCGCGAACATCGGCGACGTGCTTTGCACGACAAGAAAGCCACCCGGCGCGATATGCTGTTTTACCAGCCGGTAGAACGCGCTGGTGTACAGCTTACCCACGTGATAGTTGGACGGATCGGGGAAGTCGATTACCACGAAGTCAAATTGCACGGCCGAGCTGTCCAGCCACGTGAACGCGTCGGCATTCACGACCTTCACGCGCGCGTGGTTGAGCGATTGCTCGTTGAGTCCGGTAAGCCGCGGATGCTGTTGAAAGAGCGCCGTCATCCCTTCGTCGAGGTCGACCAGTGTGATCTGCTGCACGTCGGGATATTTGAGGATCTCACGCACAGCGAGACCGTCGCCACCGCCGAGCACCAGCACACGGCTGCGCGTGGTCGCCGCCGCGAGGCCCGGATGCACGAGCGCCTCGTGATAGCGGTATTCGTCGCGCGAGGCGAACTGCAGGTGACCGTTCAGATACAGCCGAAGATCATCCTTCCAGCTGGTGAGCACGATGCGCTGGTAGCGCGTGTCCTTGGCGAGGATGATCGGGTCGGCGTACATGCCTTCTTCAGCAAGCGTCGTGATACGCTGCCCCTTCCACAGTCCGGCGCTGAGAACGACAAGCGCCAGTACCCCCCCGGCGCGAAGCCAGGTTTTGCGCGGCAATACGTCGCGAAATAGCCACGTGCTCCAGAGGCCGACCATTACGTTGATCACGCCGAACAGCAGCGCCGAGCGCACCAGGCCAAGTCGCGGCACCAGCAGCAATGGAAAGAGCAGCGAGGCGAAGAGCGCACCGATGTAGTCGAACGTGAGCACGTTGGCGACCACGTCTTTGAAGCTGTAGCGATCCTGCAGAATGCGCATTAATAGCGGAATCTCAAGCCCGACGAGAATGCCGATCAGCAACACGATGCCGTACAGCGTGGGGCGAAAGGCTTCAGTGTACGCGAAGGCGAGAAAGAGCAGCAGCGACGACAGGCCGCCAACAACGCCCACGATCAGCTCTACCACCACGAAGCGTGTTACCAACCCCCGCACGACGAAGCGCGAAAGCCAGCTACCAATGCCCATCGCGAACAGGTACGTGCCGATGATCGTCGAGAACTGCGTGACGCTGTCCCCGAGCAGGTACGATGCGAGCGCGCCGGCCACGAGCTCATAGATAAGCCCACAGGCGGCGATCAGGCAGACGGAGATGAACAGCGCGAGCTGCACTAGTGAATAGCGGCGGCGATGATGACGCCGAGCGCAATGGCGACGGAACCCATGAGGATGGCCGCCGCCGTGTTCTTTTTCACGCCGATCTCATCCCACAGTTTGCCGGGAGTGAGCACGTCGATGACGATGAAGGCGAGCACGAACATCACCACGCCGATAAGCGCGTAAGCGGCGGAGCCGAGCACGTTTTGAAAGAACTGGTCCATTACAGAGGCCTCACTTGCCGCGGAGCGTGCGCCCCGGGATGTAGTATGCGGAACGATACGCGCCGGGATTGTCGCGCACCGACCGGGGATTGTTGCTGGACAGACTGGCGCGTGTAAAACTCCAGCCGCGATATTGCGCCGCGCCCAGCAGTGTCAACATCGCGACGGCCCATACAGTGTACACTCTGCCCATCACGCCGCCCCTTTAGTCTTCTTCGTCATTGCTGCTCCCGGTCGTGGCGTGGTCGCTCTCGGCCCAGCGACGACTCTCGAAGCTGGTTGACGGCAAGATGGAAAGCACAGCGGGCAACAGCAGCGCGAGCACGGCAATGCCGTAAAATCCGTAGCTTGGCACATCGCGTCGGACGCGCATTTTATACGCGGTAAACGCGCGCCCTGCCTCGCCCCCTTCGGCTTGCACACGCAGGAAGTAGCGGCCAGCCGGCACCGAGGCGATACGCACCGACTCGCGTTTGTCGCCTTCGGTCCACGAGCCGTCGCTGTCGGCACCGTGATAATAGCTGAGTTGCTGCGTGACTTCGCGGGTTTCGCCAGTGGTCTCGTTGATCAGCGACAACACGAGAAAGAGCCAGTCGTTGTCGAGATCGGACTCGAGATCGATGGCCACGTTGGACGTGCGGCCATCGAGGACAAAGGCATCGGTGACCGATGCCTGGTCCTCTTGCGTGCGCATGAACGTGAATTCGTGCTCAAACACGGTGCGATTGCCGCCTAGCGTGACGTTGAGCATGAGCAGGAGCACCAGCGCAATGAGCGCGAAGGCAAAGCGCTTGAGAATACGCTTTGGCAGTTCAGCGTGGGGATTGGGCTGATTTGCGAACACGCCAATGGGCTGCAGCAGCGGTTGCGTGAGGCCGAACGCCTTCTGTATGACGTCGGGAGCCGCGTACGTGCCTAGCGACCAGGTGATTTCGCTTCCCGACGCCTCGGCGCTGAGGAGGTACGGTGGCGCCACGAAGTCGCGACTCTCCACCTCGTCGCCCACGCGCAGTTCCCACGGGAACTCACCTAGCGCGGCGGTGGTGATCGCGGTGGCCGTTTGAAAGTGCTTGTACGTGGTGCCGTCCAGTTGGACCATGGGACGTGCGCCGCCTACCTCGAGTTCGGGACGCCGGCGCAACTTCTCAATGACGTTCCAATGTCCCTCGTACTCCGAGAGATAGAGAAACCCACGGTACGGATTGAAGCAGACGTACTCGGTCCACGAGTACGTCGTGCTTTCCACAATGATCGTGACCACTTGAAAGCCGATCACTTGCCACGGCGCACCCTTCCAGGTGCCACGCGTTCCCAGTGGAATACGCGGCGTGGCGGTAACGCGCTCGCCGTATTGCAGCACCTTCAGGTTTTCGTCGGTGGCGTCGAGTTGCGCGCCGCAGGCACCGCACACCACCGACACCGCCCATCCCTGCGCGTGCAACTCGATGGCGGCACCGCACGATGGGCAATTGAATCCTGCGGCCTTGGGCACGCGGTCGGTCGGGGACGCGAACGGCGCTACCATCCTTCAAACTCGCGCAGATTGCGGAGGCGGAGATCGTCGAAGGGCACGTACTCACCGAGAAACAGCATGGGCGGTGCTTCGGAGCCGTCGATGGTGGCAAGGCCGTGATGTGCGTTCGCCAAGTCGACAAACCGACAGGTCGACTTCTCCCACGTGGTAAACGGAAGCTCTCCCTCGGTGCCCAGATAGCGAGCCTCGGTAATGCTGGCCACCTCGTACGGCGTGTCGTTCCAGTTGTACGTCTTACCCACCTGCACCGTCAGTACCGCGGGCACCTCGAACTCCGGTGGGGCCGCGATCGTCATGGCGTATTCGAGCTGCGCATCGGACAGCCACGCACTGGTGCCGTCGCGGAGCACGCAGTGCCACTCGTTCCAGCGTCCGCGAGCCCACGCATAGGCAAGGCGGCCCACGACCACGAATGACTGGTCATGCCACTGGCCTTCGGTGCCGATCTGGATCGGCGAGCCGGTCGCGGGAAAATCGGCTTGCTGTCCAAGCGTAGCCAAATCGAGGTCACGTCGCACGAGCACGGAGCGGCAATACGCGCAGGTCGTCTGCACCGCCTGGGCCCACAGAAAGCGCACTGGTGCGCCGCAGTTCGGACAGGCGACGCTGAAAGGCTGCGGGACAGTCACCGAATACCAGCCGGTGATCCGGACGTGGCGACCATGGGCATCGTGGCGTATTCACGCGTGAGTTGACGCACGCGCACGGTCTGCGCCCCGAGCAGCTCCGCCAGCCGCACGTCCCACGCCCACGGCTCGCGCGGCGTGCAGCAAAACAAATTCAGGCAGGCCGAGGTGTGCTCGGGAAAGGTGTGCACCGTGAGATGCGACTCGGCGAGCATGAGCATGCCAGTAATACCGCCGGGTTCGGGGAACTGATGCCACGCCGCATCGCCCACCGGGTGCAGCGCCAGCTCACGCACGATGGCGTCGAACAGGGCGCGCAGCGACGCCGGCTCGGCGAGGCGCACGGGATCACACCCGTATGCCTCGACCACCCACTCACTACCCGTAGTACTCACCGAAGCACTCACCGAAGCACTCACGCCGTTCGCGTTGATTCGTCAGCCCTGCAGTGCGCCGCAGGACGAGCAGAACTTGGCCGCGGCCGGCAGCTTGGCGCCGCAGTTCATGCAGAACTTCGTTTCGCCTGTGACCGCATCGCCCGCCGCCGCACCCGCACCCGCACCCGCACCCGCACCCGCGCCCGCGCCCGCCGCACCGGCGCCGATCACCGCACCCGACGGCGCAGGCGGCGTGGGATTGCCCGTGGCCCCACGCATCGCATCGCTCATGATGCCACCAAGCCCGACACCCGCACCGATACCGGCAGCGAGCCCCGCCATCCCACCCTGGTTAGCCGCGGCGATCGGAATCGACTGCGCCGCCTGGAACTGTGTGTACTGGCGCAGGTCACCAATCATGTTCATCGAGATGCGCTCATCGAGACGCTTCTGCAGCTCGTCGGGAAGCGACAGGTTTTCGACGGTAAACGACTCGAGCGCGAGGCCAAGGTCGGCAAACGCCGGCTGCACCGCCGCGGCGATCTGCTTGGCAAGCTCCGCCTGATTCGCGGCCATGTCGAGAAACGGCACCTGCGCGTTGGCGAAGGCCGTGGTGAAGCCGCTCAGGATCGCGTTGCGCAACGCCGGATCGATCTGCGCCACCGTGTACTCGGCATCGGTGGCGCCGACCTTCGCCTGAAACAGTGCCGGATCGGACACGCGGAACGCGTACATGCCGAACGCCCGCAGGCGCACCGCGCCGAACTCCTTGTCACGGATCGTGATCGGCTGTTGTGTGCCCCATCGCTGTCCGGTTTGAAGGCGCGTGGAGAAGAAATACACGTCGCTCTTGAACGGCGACTGAAACGCTTTGTCCCAATTCTGGAGATTCGTGAGCAGCGGCAGATTCGCCGTGACGAGCGTGTGCAGCCCCGGGGCGAACATGTCGGCGGCACGGCCCTCATTCACGAAGAGCGCCAGCTGCGACTCCCGAACGGTCAACTTGCCGCCGCTCTGGATCTCCATGTCCTGCATGGGGAAGCGATACATGAGGACGCCCGGGCCAGATTCGGTCCAGTGAATGACGTCGATGAACTGCTTGCGGAGAAAATCGCCCAAAGACATGGAAGCCGCTCCGATAACCGAGGAGGGTGAGAATTGCGACCCGGACATGCGAACGCGCCCCGTTCGCGAAAGACTGGGACGCGTTGGCATTAGAAAGTACTCACCCGTACAGCAACAGCGCAGAAAAAGTGTCAGCGCCTTAGGAACGCGCTGACGTTGGAATCCCGCCCGAATTCGACGAAACCGGGGTCCTGATCGAGGTGGATTGCCATCTGCTCGTGCACCCGCCGGTCAACCACGACCAGATCGAAGCCGGCGAGGAACGTCGCCGCCAGTCGCCCGCCGGGCTGCGCATACGTGCGCCCAAGGGAGTCGAGATACGACAGCGGCAGCGTTTCCACGCGCACGTCATGGGCTATGCGCCCGATCAACGACGGGTGGTACCAGAGCAGGCGGTCGGCCTGCGCTTCGTCCACCAGCAAACGCCGTCCGGGAATCGCCTCGCGCACCACCTGATCGATGAGCCGAATCGCGTCGGGGCGATTGAGCGTGTACTGCGCGATCACGGGCACGCCTATGAGCAGCACGGCCATAGCTACCGGCATACCGATCTGCGCCACGCGCCGCAACAGGGCGTCCGGTTCGATGCGAACGACCGACCTGAGCACCGCATCGAGGGTGACCGGCAACAAACTGATCGCCGCCAGCGCCAGCGGCGTCGCATAGCGCGCCGAGAGGATCGTCATCGCCGTGAGCAGACCGATGGTGAGCAGGGTGAAGCTCTCCATCCGTTTCGCGCCCCGTATTAGCAGTACGACCACCGCACACACGAACAGCGTGGCTGCCGGCACGCGCTCGAACGACAGCGGATACCACTCGCTGATGTACGCGCGGAACGCCGGGTTACCGACGGTCTGCTCGTAGTATCGCACGACGTCCATGCCGTAGGGCGTGATGAACACCGCACACGTGAGCCCGAGCGTGAGCACGCCGTCGCGAAGGAGCAGGCGTCGACTCACCGGCCGATCGCTTCGCACGGCATCGAGCACACGCGACGTCGCGGCGAGTGCGCCAAACACCGGTGCCAGCAACACCGAGCCGTGCACGTTGGCCCAGAGCACCGCGGCCGGCAGCAACAGCCACGTGGTGCGACGCGGCGTGCGCACATCCTCGGACAACACGAGCGGGAAGAACGCGAGGAACGGGAACGCAATTGACTGCGCACGCAGTACGAGTTGCGATGCCATGCCCATGAGCGCGAAGAGTACCACGAGAAGCGTGCGACCCTCTGTCGCGCCACGCCGCACGGCGACTGCTGCGGCCGACACGATGGTGCCGGCCAACAGCGCGGCGCCGACCAGCACCATGCCGGGTAGTCCGATCAGCGTGGCGACCGTGTAGAACCCGAGATGCGACATCCACTGGATGTCCACCACCGGCACTCCGAATCCCTGCTCGGTCAGCCCGTTCCTGGTGATAAGACCGCCGGCCGCGACCTCGCGACCGAGCACCAGGTTGAACCATGTGTCGCCCAAAATGAGTAACGGCGTGCGCAAAACGACGAGCACCACAGTGACGATGACCAGTAGGCCGAACACCGGCGACCGCACGAGCTCACGCCAGTTTTTCTCAGCGGACAAGGTGGTACGTCGTCTGTCGTCCGAACGCCCAACGCACCTTGCCGCTGGCATCGATAATCACGTCTTCTTCCTGCGCGGAGCGGACCTGCTGGTTGTTCCACTCCGGCACGGGCGTCGTGGCCTGCAGTTCAATCGAGTACCACATGTTTGGGATAACCTTGTGATCACCGCGACCCGGCACGCCATCTTGATAGTCCCACAATCCGATCAACGCGCCGGCGCCGTGGCCGTGCAGGCCAATGGGATGCGAGTACAGCGTGCCGTCGATCTTCTCGTCGCGCATGCGCTTAAGGGACGCCGCCAGCACTTCGTTACCGGTGCGTCCCGGCTTGAGCTCGCTGACGGTGATGTCCTGCAGGCGATTGGATGCCAGCAGCGCCTTTTTGAGACCAGCCGGCACGTCGGTCTCGCCGTCGCGTAGCACGTAGCCGTTGTGCTGCGTGTCGGTGTTGAGGCCGAGCGCAGTGATGCCGAAGTCGCAATGCAGCACATCGCCCTTGAGAATGGTGGGATTGACGCCCACCAGCTCCGGGCTGCCGAACTGCCGCTGCACTTCCACGCTGGGCTGGAACCATGTGGACAGCCCCAGATCGCTCACGCGCTGGCGCATCCACCAGAGCACATCGTCGGCCTTCGTCACGCCAGGCGTGATGACCTTGTTGGAGAAGGCCTCTTGAATGATCTCCCAGGCCACGCGATTGAGCTCGCGGTACATCGCCTCTTCTTCCGGCTGTCGCGACGCGATCATGTCCACGGCCAACGCCTCGGCGGGCACGACTTTGCCCGCCCATGCCGGCCCGAGCGCCTGTAGCATCCCGTCGCGCTCACCGCTGGTGAGGCCGTCGGCGAACGCAAACGTGCGCGACGTGTTCACCGCGATCTTCTTCGGTTGGCGTTCCTCGATCACCTGCTTGAGCACGTTCCACTGCTCATCGCCCCACAATTCGGCCGAGCGCTCGTTGCCCCGACTGCCGGCGGCCGGCGCGGGAACCGGCTTCATGCTGCGCACGGCCTTGAAGAGGTTGCCCTGCGAGGTGCCGCCGAGTGCGATGCGTTCGATGCCGGCCGCCCCGCGGTCGAAGAACACATAGATCGTGCGGCGACGTGCAGCGAAGGTGGTCGGCGACGTAATCGCCGTGAACACCGGATCTTCGGCGTACTCGCGCATGGGGACCACCCACATATCCACGCCCTCGCGTCGCATGAGCGCTGGCAGTGTGCGCTCCATGCGCAGCTCCAGCCACTGCTGCTGCTTGAACGCCTGCTCGCGCAGCGTGCCAAAGGGGCGGAGCGTGTCGGCCGCCGTTGATCCGGAGGTCCGGGTGCCGGGCGTGGCCGGCGTGACCACCGGCTGTGCCGGGAGCGTGGCTGCAGTCGCTGACGCAGCGGCCAACAGCAGAACGGGAAGAATTCGCACGGGAAGGGCTGTGGTGTGTGTGGTTACGCGCTGCGTCGTTACGCGCTGCGTGCTGGGGACTCGCGCCGTTCCATGGCGCGACGAACGAGTTGCACGCTGCCGCCCAACACGAGCGCGAAGACGGCGAGCACGATGGTACGCTCGAGAAACGTCTGGCCGGCCATTGGCCACCAGTCCGGCCAGGTGGCGATCCGCGACCCGACGCGTTCACGCGAGAAGGCGATGAGCAGCGAGCTGGTGCCCATTTCGGCGAACACTTCGATCACCAGGAAGAGGGCCACGCGCGGCGGCCACCGTTTGACGGGAAAATTGCCGAGGTGCCAGGTGAGCATGGCGCAGAGGAAGAGCACGCCGACCACGAGACCACCGACGAACACCATCCAGTTGGTGCTGGCGAGCAGCGTCGCGCGCCACAGCCGCAGCACGACACCGGTGATACCCGCCGGCTCCACCGTGCGTATGGCGAACGCGCGCAGCGGGTGCAGGCGCTCTTCGCCCCAGTGGATCACGTCCTTCGGAAAGAACCGGCTCATGCTGGCAAGCTACGCACCGTGGAGACGTACGCCAGCCTTTCTAGCGACCCGTCACGGCTCCCAACAGGAACTGCAGGCTTTCGGCGGCGTGCGCCTGCCAGTAGCTCCACGAATGTGCGCCAGGCCATTCAGCGTAGCGGTGCGGCACACCGAGCCGGGTGAGGGTGGCGTGCAGATCGCGATTCTGGTTTACGTACGCGTCATCGCCGCCCACATCGAACATGAGTTGCGGCAGCGGCGGTCCACCGGCGGCGGCCCGTGCCTGCAGTCGCTGCGCCATGTATCCGGGATCACGCGCTTTCCAGCCGATGGTGTCCTTGCCCATCACCCATCGCAGATCCGACCACAGATTCCGCGCGGCCGCCTGCAACTCGGCGGTCGTGTTGGCGTAGCGCGGGGGCGGTGTGAACGGCTTGGGACCGAGGTAGCGCGGCGACACGACGCCCGAGTGGCTCGCCGCGGCGGCGAACACGTCGGGATACTGCAACGCCACGGTGAGCGCGCCGAAGCCGCCCATGCTGAGTCCGGCGATTCCACGGCTTTCGCGACGACCGATGGTGCGATAGCGCGTGTCCATGTGCAACACGATATCGCGGGCGATGTAGTCATCGTAGCGCGTCCAGGGGACGCAGTAGGTCGCGGCGGGTTCGCGGCGCACGGTGTCGGCCCGGCAGGCATTCGCGTCGCCCAGTTGATTCCAGGTGGCGTACCACCCGTCATCCCCGTCGGGCATCGCGATGATGGCTTCGGGAGAACCGGTGCGCACCAGCGAGTCCATGGTGCGATCCAACCGACCGGCGTCCACCCAATTGCGTTCGTTCCCGGTGCGGCCGTGCAGATACACCAACAGCGGAAAGCGGGCCCGGGATGCGGCGCGGTACGAGGGCGGCAGATACACGACCAGCGACTTGTAGGCCCCGAGCGATGGCGACCAGATGGTGTCGGTGCGCACGGCCCCCGTTTGCGTTCCCGTTCCCGCTTGCGCCGACAGCACGGATGCACTGCTGCCGACGAGCAGCAGCAGCGCGGTCGCAAGGCGCATGGGACACCGCACGGCGCGCGGCAGTACGGGCCGCATTATTTGAGGATGGTCCCGATACGGCCCCAGCGGATATCCGTGATGAACGGGAGGGGGCGTACGCTTTCGTCGGCGTTGTACGAGTAGTACACGAAGACCGGGCGGCCACGCACGTTTTCGCGTGGAACGAAGCCCCAGTAGCGGCCGTCCTTGGAGTCGTAGCGATTATCGCCGAGCATGAACAGGAAGTTTTGGGGCACGACGAGCGGTCCCCAATCGTCGAGCGTGGGCGACGCCGGCGGATCGCCCGCGCGCGTGCCGCGCACTTCGAACTGCTTCTGCCAACTGAAGAGCGGGTGCGAGAAGCCCCCGTCGCCCTTCGGATTTTCAGAGGCGGGGAAGCCCTGACGCTGCGCCATGCCGTTCACATGGAAGACCCCACCGCGCATCCAGACGGTATCGCCCGCGACGGCCACGAGGCGCTTCACCAGAATCGGATGGGGATCGTCGGGCTGATCGACCTGGTTCGGCGAGACGAAGACCACGACGTCGCCGCGCTCAGGATCGTCGTAGCCCGGCAGGTTGATATCGGTGAACGGGACGTGCGGCCCATAGGCCAGCTTGTTCACGAACAGCCAGTCACCCACCAGCAGCGTGGGGATCATGCTCCCCGAGGGGATGCGATAGGCCTCGATCAGAAACGTCCGGATCGCGAGGAAGATCGCCAGCGTGACGAGAATCGCCTTGACGTTTTCCCAGAGGGTGGAGCCCCCGCCACGGCCGGAGGATTTGCCGGCGCGGAGGTTCGCCACACTCTTGCGGTCGATGCTGCTTTTCGACGAACTGCTATTTGAGGCCACGGGCGGTGCGGTTGGGAAGTCGAGGACGGGCAAGATCAAAGGGGCGCGCCCATCAAGGACGCGCCCCTTCAACATACGCGGCAGACGGTTGGGAGTTACGACAGGTGCTTGGAAACCAGCGACGTCATCTCGAACATGCTGACGGTCTTCTTGCCGCCGAACACGGCCTTCAGCTTGTCGTCGGCGTTGATGTTGCGCTTGTTCTTGGCGTCCTGCAGGCCGTTCTTCTTGATGTACACCCACAGCTTCTTCACGACTTCCGTGCGTGGAAGCGGCTTATCGCCAACGACAGCGGCGAGCTCCGGGCTCGGCGTGAGCGCCTTCATGAACGCCGCGTTCGGCGTGCGCTTCACGGCCTTCTTGGCCGGCACCTTCTTCACCGCGGCTTTCTTCGCGGGTGCCTTCGTCACGGCGGCCTTCTTGGGCGCGGCCTTCTTGGCCGGCGCCTTCTTGGCGGCGGCCTTCTTCGGGGCAGCCTTCTTTGCAGCTTTCTTCGCAGACTTCTTCGCAGCGGCCATGTCGTCTCCTGAGGTGGTGCCCAGTCGGGTCGCGTCGAGCGGTACAGCTCTCGACAGATCTCGCGAAGACGCGGTTACGTCTCAGCGGACGGCCAAAAGTACAATCACGAATACGTCGCGCAATAGTGCATTTCACGTTTTTCCCTCTGAAAATCGCACTTCGCACCGAATTCAGTGGATTTGTTTCGTTGTTTCTCGCTCAGAGAATCGAAAACTGCCCTTCTGCTGCTCGAAGCACACGACAAGCGCGCGGAGATTTCCTGCTCGACACGGCGCGATGTGAGGCCGATTCGGTGGTGCCCATCAACTGCGCGGCGACGCCTTCGCCAGCGTGCGCAGCAGCGCGATGGAGCGCACGTCCCACGGATCGGGCGTGTCATCGTCGTCGGCGAGCGCGGCGTGCTCCTGCGGCGTCTCGAGAATGAGCGGGACGTCCTGCGCACGGCGATCGTGCAGCAGCCAGCTGAAGGCATCGGTGCCGATCAGGCCTTCGCCGATCAGCGCGTGACGGTCGCGATGTGAGCCGAGCGCGCCTTCGCTGTCGTTGAGATGGAAGAACGCGGGCGGTTCGCCGGTGGCCACTTCGAACTCGTCGAGCACTCGCGTGAGCTCGGCACGCGATGTCGCAATCGGATATCCCGACGCAAACAGATGGCAGGTGTCGAGTCCATAGCCGGTGCGCGCCCGATCCGCCGCCGGGATTCCGGACAGCATGGCGCCCACTTCTTCCGGGGTACGCCCCATTGTCGTGCCGGCACCGGCCGTGTTCTCGATGAGCAACCGGGTGCGGCTGGCCGGAACCGCCGCCAGCGCGCGACGCATCGCCTCCGACACGCGGGCGATGGCCGCCTCGCGGTCGCCATCGGTGGCCGCACCGGGGTGAAAGCACACGCCAGCCACACCGAGCGCCGTGGAGCGCTCAAACTCCTTGGCGAGCGCGGCGGCGGCACGATTCCACTTCTCGTCGTCGGGCGTGGCGCAGTTGATCACGTACGCGGCATGCACGATGACGTGCTCGGCGCGGATGCCGGCCTCGGCCAGTGCTTCCTGATATCGGGCGAGTCGCTCAGGCTTCACCCCGACTTTGTCATTGTAGAACTTGGGGATCGCGCTGAAAATCTGCAGTGCCTGCATGCCGGCCTTGCCCGCACGACGCGCGGCCATGGGGATGCCACCGCTATCGATGCAATGCGCGCCAAGGAGAAGCGACATACGATCAGTTCACTGGTTGGAGGAGAATTGTGTGCTTGACGTGCCTTCAGCGCTCCACGCGGGCGCGACGCAAGCGGAAGATCGCGTCAGCACCTTCGGCGGTCTCACTCCAGCCGACCACGACGGCGCGCCCGCGCACGATGACGTGCGGATCGCGGGCGTTCGAAATTCCCCCGCTGGCGGTGAGCCGGTCTTCGAACAGATGGCCCGACGTCCGCGACACGGCCAGACCGATCTTCCGGCGACCGAGGCCGCTGTTGGGATCTTCGTACACGACCGCCACGACGTCGCCGTCCACGGCCACGCGTGCGTCTCCTATCCGATCGCCGTAGATGATCGCGACCGGCAGCTCGAACTGTGACCGCGGGTCCATCTGATGCGCGTAGAATACGCCCGGTCCTTCGGGGCCGGTGAGCGTATAGGCGACGTGCACATAGCCGTTTGTCTTGTCGACCGCGACACTTGGGGCCGGCCGGGCGCACCCGTAGGCCCCGCGATCGGCGGCCTGCGCGTCTCTCGGGCCTTGATCGAGCGAGTCGACCATGATCGGACCGCGCCACGCGCCGACGGCAGCCCCTGCCACGGCGCCGGCGGCACCACCAGCGACCGAATCGGCCGTCGGGGCTACGAGGCTATCCAGCCAGGCCGCGGCGAGGCGCACGCGCCCCCCGGCGCCTCGGCTCCACCACACGGCCACGTGCCCACGCGCGCCGGCCGAGACGATGCGGAGGGACCGGGCGCATCGCAGGGAGTCGGCCGGGGCCGTGCCGTTGCCCAGGGAAGTCAGCGGCGCCGGCGCCGTCTGCACCGGCGGCAGCGTGGCGTGATTTTCGATCGAGTCCTTGACCTCCGACATCGCGGAGATCGTAGGCTCGAGCAGGTTGGTGCCACCCGCCTCACGCCACAGGTCCTGCGTGAGCAGGAAGTCGGCATAGGGCGACGAGGCCTGCAGCGTGGAGTCGGTCGCCACATACGGCGGGTAGACCAGCGGCGACGGCAGCTGAGTGGCGATCGCATCGGCATCGACCCAGCTGACGGTCGGCTGCTCGCACGCCGTGCAGAGCAGGGTGAGCGCCAGGGGGGCCAGCAGCTTTTGGCGGCGGTTCCGAAACCAACGGAGCGGCGCGGACATACGGACAGGAGGCAAGACCATGCGGGAAGGCTACTGCAAGATCTGCACGACGCTAGCTTTCCAGTTCCTTATCCTGCCCTCTCGGAGAACGTCTGATGCCCTTTGCCGCCTTCGACGGCACGCGTCGCGTGCCGGTCGCCACGAACGAGCCCGTGCGCAGCTTCGCGCCGTCGTCCGTCGAAACGAAGAACCTGAAGCTCCGTCTCGACCGCATGGCGGCTGAGACCGTGGAAATTCCCATCGTGATCGGCGGTCGCCGGATTCATACCGGCAACACCGGCACGGTCACCATGCCGTGCGATCACCAGCATGTGCTGGCGACGTACCACAAGGCGACGCCGGAGCTGGTACACGAAGCGATCGCGGCGAGCGCCGCCGCGTACGTGGAGTGGTCGAGCTGGCGCTGGGAAGACCGCGCCGCCGTGTTTCTGCGCGCCGCCGAGCTGCTGACCACGACGTGGCGCGACACGATGAACGCCGCGACGATGTTGGGGCAGGCCAAGACGGTGCATCAGGCCGAGATCGACGCCGCGTGCGAGCTGATCGACTTCTGGCGCTTCAACGTGCAGTTCGCGCAGGATCTCTACGCCGAACAGCCGTTGTCCGACCACTCGAATTGGAACCAGCTGGATTACCGTCCGCTGGAAGGGTTCGTGTACGCCGTCACGCCGTTCAACTTCACGGCGATCGGCGGCAACCTGCCGAGCGCACCGGCGATGATGGGCAACGTGGTGCTGTGGAAGCCGTCGGCCACCGCGCTCTTGTCGTCGTGGTACACCCTGCAGATCTTGGAAGAGGCAGGGCTTCCGCCGGGGGTGATCAACTTCCTTCCGGGCGACGCGGGCATGATTTCCAGTATCGCGCTGGCGCATCGCGATCTGGCCGGCGTGCACTTCACCGGCTCCACGGGCGTGTTCAATAGCATGTGGAAGACGATCGGCTCGAACATGGGCACGTACAAGTCGTATCCGCGCATCGTGGGCGAGACGGGCGGCAAGGACTTCATCGTGGTGCACCCAAGCGCCGACCCGCAGGCGGTGGCCGTGGGCATCGTGCGCGGCGCGTTCGAGTACCAGGGCCAGAAGTGCTCGGCGGCCAGCCGCGCCTACGTGCCGAAGTCGATGTGGCCCGACGTGAAGGCGCGGTGCGTGGCGATGATGGCGGAGATGAAGCAGGGCGACGTGCGCGACTTCTCGAACTTCGTGGCGGCCGTGATCGACCAGAAGTCGTTCAATCGCCTCAAGGGCTACCTCGACGACGCGAAGGCGTCGGCCACGATCGTAGCCGGCGGCGGTTACGACGACTCGAAGGGTTGGTTCATCGAGCCGACGATCGTGGAGACGAGCGACCCGAAGCATCGCATGCTGTGCGAAGAGCTGTTCGGCCCGGTGATCACGATCCATCCGTACGACGATCACGCGTGGCGCGAGACGCTCACGCTGGTGGACACCACCTCGCCGTACGCCCTCACGGGCGCGATCTTTTCTCGCGATCGCGGTGCGGTGCGCGAGGCGATGAGCGTGCTGCGTCAGAGCGCCGGCAATCTGTACATCAACGACAAGCCGACAGGTGCGGTGGTCGGCCAGCAACCGTTTGGCGGCGCGCGCGGCTCGGGCACGAACGACAAGGCGGGATCGAAGTTCAACCTGATGCGCTGGGTGAGCGCGCGGAACATCAAGGAGACGTTTTCGAGTCCGTTGGATTGGCGGTACCCGTTCCTTGGATAACCGCTAAGTAGGGAGTAGGGGGTAGGGCGGGGGATTCCTCTTACCGCTAGTTCCGCGACCGCTTAGAGAGTGACTTTTATAACCGAACGTCCGGCGCGCGTCTTGGCGGGTGAAGCGCC
>JANLVC010000186.1:0-6486 GCA_031363815.1 Gemmatimonadota bacterium | reverse complement strand
GCACTCTGCATCTCGGCGTCATCTGGCACGTAAACGGCCGCAGCTTGCATCGCTGAACCGATCACACAGAGGTTAGGAGAAAAAGAGAACACGGGGGGCGAGTTGAGCGCGACTCTTTTCTCTTTTTCTCTTTTGCTCCGTTCGATCAGGTACTCGGTGCTGGCGTATGGCATGTGGGGGAACTGATGACGCCAAGATGCAGAGCACGCAGAGCTTGCAGAGAATACGTCCGGTTGGTTGGAGCCTCCGCGACTTGTGCGTGATCTCGCACGACACGGCTTGTTCCGTACGACGTCGCTGCCGGAAGTATTTCCGGCATGCGTTTCCCGCCATGCCGTCGCCCTTGTCGTAGCGCGCTGTTCGCCCTGCCGTCGGTAGTCGCCGCGGGCGGTTGGCCGTCGTGGAAAACCGACACCGCGCCGCCGGGATCGCCGCCGCCGTACCGCCGATCGTGTACGTGGCGGGGCAGTCGCACCTCCGGCGGAATGGCTACGTGAAGTACATCGCGGGGAACACACCCGTGATTTTCACGGCGCCGCACGGTGGCACCCTGAGTCCGTCGTCGATCGCGGCAGTCGACCTTCCGGCAATCCACGCATTGACGGTGGACTTCCTCAAGGCGGGCATCCCGGAAATGCGTGAAGGATATGGGAAAGGCAAAACCGAGAGCGGCAAGTATGTCAACGTGTGGAAGCAGGTGCATGCAAGCTGGAAGATCCAATCGCACATCTGGAATGCCGACTCGCCCAGGTCGAATGTGCATTGACCGGTACTCCGACGCCGGGCCTCGCTGCCCGCTTGCCAGCGATTCCCATCCCTCCTCGCCGAAACCAGCAAGCAGAAATACCCGCGAATGACCACCTATGCCATCGGCTACGAACGAGGCACGCTGCAGTGTTCCATTACTGCACGAGGTGAGCGGCGTGCCCACTGCGACGACCAGGGTGCGCCGGATGGCCAAGGCAGCGGTGCGCGCCCACGAGAACGGCCGCCGGATGATCTGGTGCGCTCGGCTCCTCTCGCGCATCCGGTGGGGCCGCTTCGACGTGAGGAGCTGGTGTGGTTAACGTGCGCTACAGGCGCGCTGCTCCAGCACGCACTGCACGTTGGGCGCGATCATCGAGAGCAGATCGTACCCGGTGGAGCGCTGAATCGCATCCACCGTGGTGAGGTACGCGGTATACGGAATGCCGCCGACTCCCGTGATGTTCGGCATGTTCACGGCAAACACCTGGACCTCCGCGGGATTGATGATCTGCGCCGCCATCCGGGTGTCGGGTACCACGACGGCCACCTTCCACATCGAGTCGGGAATGGCGAGACGCGCGCCAGGCATGAGGCCGAAGCCATCGATACCGGGCCCCGATCGATTGGGGGTCCAGATGCCGCCGGCCACGATGTAGATCTGGCGGCCGCCCGTCGCGAGGGTGCGCAGAAAGGTTTCGAATCCGCCCCACGGGCCTGCGTTCATGTCCTGTCGTTGGGGCAGCATGTTGGTCAGGAAAAACGTCGCGGCGTTGTCGCCATCGGCACTGGTTCGGTCGGCGGACGGTGCGAGATGTCCGCGCGAATACTCACCGCCGTTTATCCAGTCGTTGGTGTTGGTCTTGGAAAGCCCAAGCCGTGTGAGCGCGGTGTCGCTGGTGAAGCAATTGCAGCGTGACGCCGAGCCGAGATGCGTACCATCGAGATTCCACGCGACCCAGTTGGCTACACCGCGACGCGGGTTGAACGACAGCGTGTACTGACGACGCGCAATGAGCACATCGTCGGCCGGATCGGCATCGATCGGAAGCCCCAGCGCGGTGTTGAACCCCCCGCGCGCTGCGGCGGAGATGGTAGCGCTGGCGGTGGTGATGGTCGTCGAGGCCGAGAGGTCGCTGGCGGCGGTCACCACGATGCGCGCCGTGCCCGCCGTCAGGGCGGTAATCACGCCGGTGGCGTCGACCAGTACGACTGAAGGATCCGTGGTTGTCCACGTCACGCCGCGATTGCTCTGTGCCACACCCGCGCTCGTGTTGCCGGCGACGAACAGTTGCGTTTGAAAGCCAACCGGAAGCGGCGCGGCGCGCGCACCAAGGGCGAGGCTTGCCACACCGCCGGGCGGTCTGATGGGTGTGGGATCCACCGCCGTTGGCGACGAGTCTTTCGTGCAGGCGACGAGCCCTACCATCGCCAACATCAGCGCGCGATACCGCATCATGCTGCTACAGTCCACAATGACCTCGTCAGGCGTAAGCGGGATGCGTCCGTTCGCGAGCGCGATGGTGCCCGGGCCGACCGCAACGATATCTTGAAGATGTTAATGCGCGTCGCGCTAATCGGCACTTGCCGACTCGATAACAACCCCGTAGTTCAGTGAGATGCTAAACCCACCAACACGCAGGGCGGTGTGCTGTAGCCGCCGAGTTCGATTCGCCGCACTGTCGCTGCTGACGTTGCTCGTGCCGAAAACGGCGCAGCTGCAATCGCCAGCGCAGTCTCGTCGCTGCCCACAGTTCGCCCGGGTACCGGGCTACGGCGCGTGTACCAACATCGCCGGCAATCGGTGCGGCTTCTGCACGTATCGCTGCAACGACGACACCGTGGTACGCTGGAACGTGTGCGGGGGATAAGCGCGCGTATGCTGCGGGCGCTGACCCTGCCGGTGTGTGTACTGGCTTGTGGTCGTACGGAGCCTGCGACTGACGAGGCACCGCCCGCCCTCCGCGCGGCCATGGCAGCGCGCACCATCTATCCGGCGAAACGCGAAGAGTGGCGCACTGACATCACGGGCGACACGGACAGCACGATGGTGCCGCTGGTCTTTCGGGCCAGTGGGACCACGGTCGCGCTGTTGCAGGCGTCGCCCACGCGCATCTCGCTTTTCGAGCTCAATCGGCGCGGGATGTTGCTGGCCACGCGGCCCGCTCGGATCGACTCGGTGCTCAACGCGGCGGTTCCGCGCGACATCATTGCCCCCACCGAACTCTCGCGCATCACGGACGATGGTCAGGTCGACGTCATCGATAGCGCCACCAGCACGCTGGTCCGCGAGTCGATTGGCGGCTTTGTCTTCCGTCGCGAGCTGCCGTTGCTGCGTGGCGGTAGCGGTCGACTTTGCACCCTGTCGCCGGCTACCCTGCTGCATGTGCGGACGTTGGGGCAGCGTCGCACGCTCGAGGCGTTCACCCTTACGGCGAACGCGAAGGATGACGCCCTGGTGGGGAGGCACCGCCTCACCGTTACCCCGTCGTCGCGTCTGCGTTTTGGCAATGGTGACGCGCGGCGCTGTCTGCTGCTCGCCGAACGTGAGGTGCTGATCGTGAGTGCGCCCGCCGATCCAAGTGCCGGCGTGTCGCCGCAGCTGTCGCCGCTGCGGGCGCCGGGTAGTTCGCCAGCGCCGCCGACCATCGAGCGCAATGACGGTGCGGCCGACAGTGCGCGCCTGCTGCAGCCCTTCATCGTCGATGCCGCCATCGTGGATGGCGGCTTTGTGGTGTTGGTGGGTGTCGAGTCGGACACGCAGGGGCGCATTCTCGACTACTACGACGAGCGTGGGGCGTATCTGCAGAGCGCGATGTTGCCGTTCACGGCGTCGGCGATGACTGGTGCAGGGCCGCGCTTTCTGGTACTGCATCAGGACGGGCGATTCCACTGGTGGCTCTCGTCGTGGCTGACGCCGATGGCGGCGCGCGGCGCCACCGCGCCGCCTGAGCCGCGGCAGCTCGATGACGCGCCAGAGCGGCAGCTGTTCCAACGGCCGGTACGCGCGCGGAAGTGATCAGCCGTGCGGGCCTCAACGCGGAACAGGCGCGCTGCCACGTCGCACATGGCCCATCGATCGGTAAACTCAGCGTGTCGTGCCGCGCACGCGGTACAGATAACTGAACTTCACGAACGCGCCGTCGTTCGTGCGCTGCACGTCGGTGGGGCGCATCGTTTCCGTGGCGTCTACGCCCGTGCCGTAACCCACATACACGACCGTGCCGGGACTCGGCAGATAGCTCACGAGTACGTCGGCGCGACCCAATAGCGAACGCGTGGCACCACGGGTTACAAAACGTCCGTTCGCCGAGCGGCGCAGCAGAGGACGTTCGGTGAGCGGATCGCGCAGCGCACTCCGGTCGCGCGCCTCCATCTGGCCCACGAAGCGCAGAAAGAGCGCCCGCGAGAACTGATACTCCAAGCGCAGTCGCGGCACGACCTGTGTGCTGAACAACGAACCGTCGCGGGCGCGCACAAAGCGTTGGTAGCGGAGCAACGTCCCCACGCGCACCTGCGTGGTCGGTCGCAAATCGATCTGCGCTTCGATGTCCCGACGTCGCACGGTAGACGTCTCGAAGAATTCGGGTTCGGTGCCGGCAATCGCGGTGACCGTGGCGCCAATCCGCTTCCACTGCGGCGTGTTCACGGTAAGCGTGGTGCTGCTGGTGCGCTGTGATCCGCTGGCGGTGAACGCGGTGGGGGAGCCGCCATTCACCGGCGCCACGGCGTACGCGGCGTAGCGGCGCGTGTCGAAGGACACGATCTGGTGGTCGGGAATGACACTGACCTTCCAGCCTCCGCGAATCGTCATCGAGTTGTCAAGCGACAGCTTGATCTCCAGCGGATCCTGTCGTTGGGCAAATCCGTCGTAGCTCCAGAGCGTGGACCCGGTGAAGAAGTGTTGGCGCTGATCCCACCAGCCCCCTTTGCGGCCGAAGCGCGTAAACCGCTGATTGATCAGCCCGCGCACGAAGTCCACCCGATTCACAAAGCCCGATTGTGTCTCGAACCCCGGCGAAAAGCTTTGGAGCGAGTACCGATAGCCGTAGCCGCGACCGCTGCGTCCGGTGTTGGCCTCCCAGAGCGTGCCGCGGCGCGATACGCTGTCACGCGTCACGCTGACGGCGTAGCGCACCTCCGTGCTGTACGTCTTCGCGAACTGCAGGCGCGAATCGAAGCCGGCCACGCGATTGAAGCGGGCCCCTTCCTGACGGTCGGTGAGTACGATGCCGGCGGTGCTCTGGTCGCCCAGGTCGCGACGCAGACGCACGATGGTGAAGAGCGGACTCGTGGTGCCGTCACGACCGGCGCTCGGCGCGTCGAGCGCTGAGAGCAGACCCACGTCGGTGCGCGGAATCTTTCCGGTCAGTTTGATCGCGCCAAGTGGCTGCACGATCGAACGCGTATTCACGAGCCGGTTCGGGGCATCGAACTGTTCGCTACCTTCCACGAAAAACGGACGCAGTTCGGGAAAGAAATTCGCGAAACGCACGTCGCCGGGGATTTGCCCCACGTCGGTCTCGACCTGACTGAAATCCGGATTGGCCGTAGCGTTCACGGTGAAGTTGGAAGACACGCCCCAGCGCACATCACCGCCCACTTCCGCCTGCGAGCCGTATCGCCAACCGTTGGCCTCACGGGTGCCACGCCTGGAGCTGATCGAGGTGGGGGTGAGATCGAGCACGAGCCCACGCTTCATGCCGCTCATGCCGCGGAGATAGCCGGCCTGCGGCGAGAACGCCTGATTCGCTTTCGACGTGGGGGCCCACGTGTCCTGGTAGCCGGTACGCTGCGTTTGCCGCACGATCTGGAGACCCCAGTCCTGCGATGCGTTCATCTGATAGCGGATCGACTTGAACGGAATGCGCACTTCGATTTCGTAGCCGTCGTCGAGGAGATGCCCCTTCGACTGCCACACGTAATCTTGCGAGAGATCCACCGACTGGAGCCCGGCGCGCGATATGCCCGGCCCTGCCGACTGGTCGGTGCGCATGCCGTCGGCCTGTACGCCGAACGGGTTGACCGCGAACACGAAGGCGCGGCGGCGGTCGTTGAAGGTGTCGAGATGCAGCGCGATCCAGTCGTCGTTCGTGATGCGATCACGCTCGGCGAGCGTGGCCCGTACCGTCCCGGCCGGCGCATACGCGCGGATGCCCACGTATATCGCATCGGCGGCGTACCAGATCCGCACTTCGGTCTCGTCCTGCGCCGGACGCCCGTCCACCGGATTGTACGAGGTGAACTCGGTGAGGCGGCTCGCGCGCTGCCAGGCCGGTTCGGTGAGCCGGCCGTCGATCGTCACGGTATCGGACAGGCGCGGAGCCCGAACGTCAAGCGCCCGCGCCCGACCCGGGAACACCTCCGCCGTGGCGCCAATGGTGGCGCCAATCGTGGCGGCGGTAGGCGGCGACGCCGGCGAGGAAACGGAACCGCTGACTTGCTGCAGCACGGCGAACAGAAGGGGGAGCATCTGACAAGGTTAATGGGCCGATCCCTCTCAAGCGACGTGGCCCCGCGCCCGCGGCGGCGACCTTACGGCCGCCGCTTCGACCCCGCCAACACGCGGTAATACTCCTCAACCAGCGCACGATATTCCGCCGGTGCCGCCGCGCGGGCCCCGGCCGCCGGACGGCCGTCGGCCCCCAGTCCCACCGAGCGATAGAGCGCGAACTCGAAGTTCTTGAGGCGCTCCAGCATGGCCGTCTGCAGCTGCTCGAGTCCCTTCGGATCGCTGAAGGC
>JANLVC010000191.1:0-22716 GCA_031363815.1 Gemmatimonadota bacterium | reverse complement strand
GCGGTACCCGTTCCTTGGATAACCGCTAAGTAGGGAGTAGGGGGTAGGGCGGGGGATTCCTCTTACCGCTAGTTCCGCGACCGCTTAGAGAGTGACTTTTATAACCGAACGTCCGGCGCGCGTCTTGGCGGGTGAAGCGCCTCGTAATCGTGGTGCGGAGGCAGTACGAGTGGCTCTGGGCTTGACGCTTGAGGCCGTGGGTTTTGGGTTTTGGGTGATTCCGCTCGTGATCCGGCGAGATCACAACAGCATGACCACAAATTCACGCGGAAAACGACACGGATAAGCTCACGAACACGCACGCCAAGGATCGTTGGCGTAGAGCAGTTCGCTTTTCGTTGTTCAACAACACAACCCGGATCCGTCGAACTCGCGCCGTAGCGTGTCGTCAACCCGGAGCACATTCGCGTGCGATCCGTGTAATCCGCGGTGAAGCAGTGCCTGGTAGTCGCGATCTGTCGGTCGCCACCACCGCAGCCGATCAAACCCACCACCCAGTACCCACCACTCACGGCCTCAAGCGCCAAGCCCAGAGCCTTTCGTACTGCCTCCGCACCACGATGACGTGGCGCTTCACCCGCCAAGACGCGCGCCGGACGTTCGGTTATAAAAAGCCACTCTCTAAGCGGTCGCAGTACTAGCGTTCGAGACTGCCTTCGACGCACTCAACGCGCAGCGGGTCCTGCGCCGCAAGACGCCCGACCTGGTCTACCAAGCAGCATGGGGCTTCTTGCTCACGCACTTTGCCCTGCGGGCGCTGATGCATGAAGCGGCCCTCGGCGCCCTCCCCATGGCCCGCGATCCCGACACCGTGTCGTTCACGCACACGCTTCGCGTCGTTCCGCGCGGCGTGAAGCGCACGATGCGTAACTTTCCCGTGCGACCACGCCGCGCACGGCGCACGACCCATCGTCGCGCCGCCTCCCACGTCATCATTCGACACCGACCCGCGAAGTACTGGTCTCGACGGCCATCCGCTCCCTGAACAGTATTTGTTCTAGACAAACCATTCCGACCACGCAGAGCAGCCGTTATGAAATAGGCTGAGGAGAAATACAGGCGAGTGGCTCACCCATCGAAGTGCATGGGTGCGCGGCGGCAATCGCCAATTGACCGCTATGTAGAACCGCGCCAACTCGGCATCCTCGGCGAGCCGCGCGTGAACGTTTTCCGACTGAATGTGGCGCTCGACAGCGCCTTCACGATACGCACGAAGGGAGCATCATGAACGCCCACCCACAGGCGTCGAACAGGGCACGAGTGACGGCGCGGCGCAGCGTGTTGACGGGGGCTCTGCTCCTCGGTTCGGCGGGTACGGCGCACGCGCAGCCCACGCCGGCCGATAGCACTCGCACGGTTTCCTTCGGCGGCTTTGTCGATGCCGCCTACGCGTACGATATGAATCGGCCGGCGGGCCGCGATCGCGCCTTCACGACGCAGCCGGCGCGTCACAACGAGTTCAACATCAACCTCGCGTTCATCGAGGCGAAGCTGTTAAGTGGTCGCGTGCGGGGGCGTTTGGCGCTGCAGGCTGGTACGTCCGTTCAGGCCAACTATGCAGGCGAGCCGCGCCAAGGCGTGGTGAGCGGCCCCGATCTCGCCCGCCTGCTCCAGGAGGCGTACGGGGGATATCGGGTCACGAACGCTCTCTGGATCGACGCCGGCATCTTCTACTCGAACTCTGGCATGGAAGGCTGGACGAGTCGCGATAGCCCGGCGTACACGCGGTCTCTCATGGCCGACTTCTCGCCATACTACTCCACGGGTGTTCGCGCCCAGTGGCAGGTCACGCCCCGGCTCGCGGCACGCGTCGACCTGATCAACGGATGGCAGAACATCTCGGAAAGCAACGATGGCAAGAGCCTCGGGCTCCGGCTTGATTTGGCCGCGACGCCGACGACCACGGTGTCGTGGTACGGCTATGCCGGCAGCGAGCCTGGGTCGCGACGGCGCCTCTTCAACGGTGTCGGCCTGACGTCGCGCGTGGCAGATCGTCTGGACCTGCTGGCGCAAGTCGACGTTGGTCAGGAGCGCGGACCTGATCGTGTAATGGCGAATACGCTGTCGAGTACGTGGTACGGCGCCACCGTGATCGGACGCCTGTGGATCAGGCCGACGTGGGCGATCGCCGCGCGCGTCGAGCGTTTCGCCGACGGCGACCAAATCATAGTGGCCACCGGCAGTGCCGTACCATTCCGTGCCAACTCGGCCTCGATCGGCTTTGACGTGCGACCGGAGCCGAGAGTGCTCTGGCGCACGGAGGCACGTGGCTACGCCGCCGACGGCGTCGTGTTTCCGACCAATCGGGACGCGTCTGGACTCTCCAAGCGGAACGGCGTGTTCGTGACTTCTCTCGCCCTGACCTTCTAAGTCTATGCGGCTCGCGCGTTCTGCGGTCCGCGGTCGCCTCAAGATCTACAGCAAGTCAGCAGCCGGTGTCGGCAAGAGCTATCGCATGCTGCAGGAAGCACACGAGTTGCGGCGGCGTGGCGTCGAGATGGTCGCGCTCCTCATCGTCCCCCCACGCGACAGTCCCGCGCCGTCGTTCCGGCTGCGGCTCGCCATCCGCCTGCTGCACCGCCTTGCGGATTGGGAGGGAGATCGCCGAGTGGGATGTCTGCTGCGCTGCCCCGCGACAGATCTGCTCCGTCGCGCCGGGTAGGTAACGCTTCTGAAATGGTCCGTGACGGCCCATTGGCAGCAGCCGCGTAGCACGTACATTGGGAACAGCACTCTGCACCCTGAACGCCGCGTTACCGTGCGTCGTGCGACGCGTCTTTGAACACAACGGCACGGATTTCGCATAATCGCTCAACTGTGCAGCACTTCTATCGCTGGCCGCGATTCCAATCCTCGCATTGAAACGTGTGCTGGTGAAACCCGACGTCCCGGCGGAAACGCTTAGGGGCGTCGTGGTGCTTTATAACGGTGAAGGAAAATAAAAGGGGGTAAGGACTACGGGGCACGCCCCGTATCCCTACCCCCTACTTCGTACTCCCTACTTCGCAGTTAAAGCAACATCGCTGCCGGGTCTTCCATCAGTTCCTTGAACCGCACGAGGAACAACACCGCCTGCTGGCCGTCGATCATCCGGTGATCGTACGAGAGCGCGACGTACATCATCGGACGGATCTCGACCTTGCCGTTGATCGCGACTGGACGGTCCTGCGTCTTGTGCAAACCGAGGATGGCGACCTGGGGATAGTTGATGATCGGCGTGGAGAGGAGTGAGCCGAACACGCCACCGTTGGTGATCGTGAACGAGCCACCCGTGAGATCGTCCATCGACAGCTTGCCGTCGCGCGCCCGCTTGGCCACGGCCGCGATGTCCTTGCCGATCTGCACGATGCCTTTCTGGTCGGCATCCTTCACGTTCGGCACCACGAGACCCGCATCGCTGGCCACCGCGATGCCCATGTTCACGTAGTGCTTGTACACGATCGTGTCGCCGTCGATCTGCGCGTTCACGGCCGGATAGGCTTGGAGCGCGTGACAGGCCGCCTTCACGAAGAACGGCATGTACGACAGCTTGACGCCCTGTTCCTTCTCGACGCGATCCCTGAGACGCTCACGGAGGGCCGTGATGGCGGTCATGTCGATCTCGTTGAACGTCGTCAGGTGCGCCGTCTGCTGCTGTGACAACAGCAGGTTCTCGGCGATGCGCTTGCGACGCGTCGTCATCCTTTCGCGGGTTTCGCGCGTGCCCGACGGCACCATCGCCGCCGCCGGTGCCGCCGGTGCCGCCGGTGCAGGCGCGGCAGGCGCCGCGATGGCCGCCACCACATCAGGCTTGGACACCACGCCACCACGGCCCGTGCCCGGCACGTTCGCCGGGTTGATTCCGGCTTCCGTCGCGAGACGCGCGGCGGCCGGAGACACCTTCACGTTGGCACCCGCTGTCGCGGCCACTGGCGCCATCGGAGCCGCGGCTGCCGGAGCGGCGGCTGCCGGAGCTGCGGCTGTCGAAGCCACACTCGCACCCGCACCCGCCGTGATCTCCCCCAGTTCGTCGCCCACGGTTACGACATCGCCTTCACCCTTATTCCGCTTCGTGAGCACACCGGCTTCGAGGGCCGGCACTTCAACGGTGATCTTGTCGGTCTCCAGTTCAACCAGCGTATCGCCGGCGGCGACGGTGTCGCCTTCGTTCTTGAGCCAACGGGAGATGGTCGCCTCGACGATGGATTCGCCGAGCGGTGGAACCTTGATGGACGACATGTGGCGTGACGGTCGTAGTGAACAGTCAGAGGGAGGATATTCCACCCAATATAGGCCTCGGACCACCCTGGCAGGGGGAGTTGCCGCCATCGATGTCCTGCACTCCCGTTTCCGAGCGGGACCGCGGAGATTCCAGCGTCACGTCCACCTCTTCCAGACCCGCCATGACCATGCGTGCCCTGACGATCGACGCCCACGGCGGCCTCGATCAGCTTCGCGTCCGCCACGACATGCCCGTACCGGCGATCGACGGCCCAAGCAGTGTGCGTGTGCGGATCAAGGCGGCGGCGATCAACCGGCTCGATCTGTGGGTGCTCGGCGGTATTCCGGGGGTGAAAATTCAGCCCGGGTGGGTGCTCGGTTCCGACGGGGCGGGCATCATCGATGCCGTCGGTGACGCCGTGCAGGGCATCTCCCCGGGGGATCACGTCATTCTTAATCCCGGCCTCGTGGACCGGAACTGTCGCTGCGAGTACTGCCGCGACGGCGATCAGCCGCTTTGTCTGACCTACGGCATCATGGGCGAGCACCGCCACGGCACGATCGCCGATTACGTGGTCGTGCCGGCCGACAACGTGCGGGTCATCCCTGACACGATCCCGTTTGAGACGGCCGCCGCCTTTCCGTTGGCCACGCTCACGGCCTGGCGCATGATCGTGACCCGGGCCCGGGTGCAGCCCAGCGATCACGTGTTGATCTGGGGCATCGGCGGCGGCGTCGCGCTGGCCGCACTCCAGGTCGTCAAACGCCTCGGCGCCACCGCCTGGGTGACCTCGGGAAGCCCCGACAAGCTGGCCCGCGCGCACGCGCTCGGTGCTGATCATCTCCTCGACCACCGGCGGCCGGACCTCGGTCGCGAGGTGCGCGCCCGCACGGGCAAGCGCGGCGTGGACGTGGTGATCGACTCTGTCGGTGAGGCCACGTGGTCGCAGTCGCTCGTCGCCCTCGGAAAGCGCGGTCGACTCGTGACCTGTGGTGGCACCAGCGGACCCTTCGTGCAGCTCGACGTGCGCCGGATGTTCTGGAATCAGTGGACACTGATGGGGTCCACCATGGGAAACGACGTCGAGTTCGATGCCATGACGGCCCTGTTTCGGGAGGGGGATTTGATGCCGCCCGTGGATTCCGTTTGGCCGATCGAGGAGTCCGCCAAGGCCTTCGAGCGGCTGTCGTCGGGTGCGCAGTTCGGCAAAGTCGTCGTGCGCCTGTGAGCGAAACGGCACGCTTCACGTCGGCTGAGGAGAAGGCCATGCGCGAGACGGTGCAGAGCGGGGAGATCCCCCTCTGCCCGGGCTGCTCGGTACTCATGACGCAGCGGTCGATTGGTGGCGGCTCGTTCGGGCTGGGCTACCGCCGACAACGGGAGTGGCTGCTTTGCCCGCAATGTCGCCGAAGCGTCATCTTTGACGTGAAGCGGGGAACCCGACTCTAAGTCGGCCTCCGCTGTCGGGTTCCCTCCGCGGTCGGGTTCCCTCCGCTGTGACAGTTGTTTCGCTACTTTCCAGCAGGTCCGCAGGCACCCTCTCTCCATTCGACATTGTTACAGCAACAGATTCAAGACTCTTTGCAGCTCGCCGCTGCCGCGATGCAGGCGGATTCGGGTCAAGCCGCACTGACGTCCACGTTCACGGAACGGCTGGAGCGAAGCTTCGCGCTGCTCGGGGAATTCGTGCCCGCGCTGTTCGGCGCGCTGGTCATTCTCTTCGCCGGGTATCTCGTCGCGAAGGTGATCGAGAAGGCCACCGCGCGCTTACTGCGCCGCATGCATTTCAATCAGCTGCTCGAGCGCGGCGGCGTCATGCAAGCCGTCGAGCGATCGGGTTCGCATCTCAATCCCGCCAAGGTCATCGCCAACCTGCTGTTCTGGTGCGTGATGTTCGCGGTGCTGCTCGTCGCGGCCAATGCGATCGGTCTCGAATCGCTTGCCAACGTGTTCTCCGAACTCGTGAGCTACATCCCGAGTGTGATCGCGGCGATCGTGATCATCATTCTCGGCATCGTGCTCGGTGGGTTCGTTGGTGGCCTCATCATGGCGTCGGCGGGCGGACTGCATGGCGGTCCGTGGCTGGCGCGGACGGGTCGCGCGGGTGTGATCGTGCTCGCGGTCTTCATGGCGTTGCAGGAACTCGGCATCGCGACCGACATCGTCACGACCGCCTTCGCCATCCTGTTCGGCGCCGTCGCGCTGGCCCTGTCACTGTCGTTCGGTCTTGGCAATCGTGAACTGGCGGGCGAAGTCACGCGCGCGTGGTATCAGCGGTATCAGGCTGAGCGTCGCGCCATCGACGCTGAGGCGGCCGCCGATGAGGCGGAAGAGTTGGCCGAGGAGACCTCGGAAGACGAAACCGCCGAGATGCCGATGCCGGAGCCGCCGGTCACGGTGGTGAAGACGCCGGTCTCGGCCAACGCACGCCAGTTCGAAGAGAGCAAGCCTTGATGACGGTCACGTCTCGGATATTGGCCGGCCTGCTGTTGGCACCATTGTTGGCCCCGTTGGCAGAGGTCGGCGCGCAGTCCGTGGCGACCGTGCCGTCGAAGGCGGCGTCCGACAGTGACGCCGTAGCCACGGCGTATCTCGCGGCGGAAACGCGCGACTACGCGCAGCGCCTGAACACGTTGCGCCGCGAGTATCTCGCCCGCGCGTCGTGGGCCGACCTTGGTGCCCGGTGTAATCCCGGCGCGTTGCGGGTGTTCACAAAAGACACGACCCCGGAGCTGCAGAAGGCGTTGCAGTCGCTGGTGGAGCGGATGGAGCAGACGGTCGTGCTGCAGGGCGGCGGCCGTTCGTTGGCGACCTCGGCGGCGCGGGCGCTGCTGCGGGTCGTGGTGGGCTGGGAAGCGGGAATCGACCGGCCGCGCTGGGATGAGGACGGGGCCGGCGTCCATCGCGCGGTGGGCACCGGACTCACCGGCGAAGTTCCGGATCCCAGCAAGGCGGGCTGCCTGCCGTCGCCGATCATGGGCGACACGGTCACCTTCGTGGTACCCGGTTTCACCGACATGGACTTCCCGAAGGCGCCGCGTCCTCGCGTGAAGGCCTACTTCGGGCTGGAAGGGCAAAAGCGGGCCCGGGACGAGTTTTTTACGGCCGTGGGTAGCACGACGCCAGATGCCGAGCTCTCGTATATCGTGGTGGCGCCGATGGTGATCTGGCAGGACTTCGCGGTGGTCGGCGTGCACCGTCCGCGGGAGCGCGGCGGCATCGAAATCGGCACTGGCAGCAATGGCGGCGCCGCGTATCTGCTTCGCTGGGTTGGTGGTGAGTGGCGGCTGCTCTCGATCGTGCGGAGCTGGGGCTCCTGATCGCGGCGCGGCCCGAACGCAGTCTTGGTGGCAAGTTTCTAAGTCGTTGAATTACAGCAGTTTACGGCCGGACAGCGGCGTTGTTTTTCCGCCTCAGGTCGTGTATATTGCAAGGCTGGCGTGCTGCCGCAACGGTCGTGGTTCGGCCCGCTGCGCTCACCGCTGTGCTGCTCGCCGATCAAGTCTCGGATCACGTCTCTCCTGCCCGACGTCACATGACTGCACCGAACGCCCGCGAACGCATCCTGCCGCGCCTCATTGATGAGGAAGTCAAGGAATCGTTCATCAACTATTCCATGAGCGTCATCGTATCGCGTGCACTGCCCGACGTGCGCGATGGCCTCAAGCCCGTGCATCGCCGCGTGTTGTACGCGATGAACGAGCTGGGACTGTTGCCGGGGCGTCCGTTCAAGAAGTCGGCGACGGTGGTGGGCGACGTGCTTGGCAAGTATCACCCGCATGGTGATAGCAGCGTGTACGACGCGCTCGTGCGTATGGTGCAGAACTTCTCGCTGCGGTATCCGCTCGTTGACGGCCAGGGCAACTTTGGCTCGATGGAAGGTGACAACGCCGCCGCGTACCGGTACACCGAAGCGCGTCTCACGCGCATGTCGGTCGAGATGCTCACCGACATTGACAAGAACACCGTCGATTTCGCGCCCAACTTCGACGATCGTCTGAAAGAGCCGCGCGTCCTGCCCTCGGGTGTGCCGAACCTGCTGGTAAACGGTTCGTCGGGAATCGCCGTCGGTATGGCAACGAACATTCCGCCGCACAATCTGCGCGAAGTCGTCACCGCCGTGATCGCGATGATCGACACCCCGGAGCTCGAAGGTGCCGCGCTGCGCGCGCTTGTGCGTGGCCCCGACTTCCCGACGGGCGGATACATCTACGGCCGCGCCGGTATCGCCGACTATCAGGACACGGGGCGTGGGCGCATCGTCATGCGTGCGAAGGCGGTCATCGAAGAAAAGGAATCGACCGGCCGCTCGCAGATCGTGGTCACCGAAGTGCCGTACCAGTCAAACCCGGGCAAGCTCGTGGTGGACATTGCCGAGCTCGTGCGTGAGCAGAAGCTCACGGGTATCAGCGAACTTCGAAACGAATCCGACCGTGACGGTATCCGCATCGTGGTCGGGCTCAAGCGCGACGCCATTCCGCGCGTGGTGCTCAATCAGCTGTACAAACACACCAGCATGCAGAGCACGTTCGGTGTGATCATGCTGGCGCTGGTGCCCGATGTGAACACCCGACAGCTGGTGCCGAAGGTGCTCACGCTGAAGCAGTGCCTCGAGCACTACATCGCACATCGCCACGAAGTCATCGTTCGGCGTACGCAGTTCGATCTCGACAAGGCCCTCGAGCGCGAGCATATCCTCGAAGGACTCAAGATCGCCGTCGACAACATCGACGAAGTGATCCGCATGATCCGCGCGGCCGACGACACGCCCACGGCGAGTCTGCAACTGCAGGCGCGCTTCGGGCTCTCGGAGCGTCAAGCGGAAGCGATCCTCAATATGCGGCTCGCCAAGCTCACCGGCCTCGAGCGCGACAAGCTTGAGGAAGAGCTCACCGAAGTGCGCGCGTTCATTCTCGAGATGCGCGGCATCCTCGAGTCGCGTCCGCGTCGCATGGACATCATGAAGGGCGAACTTCTGCAGCTGATGGAGACCTATGGCGACGATCGCCGCACGGAAATCGTCAGCGACGAAGGGGAGTTCTCGATCGAAGACCTGATCGCCGAGGAAGAGATGGTCGTCACCATCTCGCACAACGGTTACATCAAGCGCACGCCGCTGTCGCTGTACAACCGCCAGGGGCGCGGCGGTCGGGGCAAGGCCAGCGCCGATCTGAAGGAAAACGATTTCATCGAGCGTTTCTACGTGGCGAGTACGCACACGTACATGCTCATCTTCACCGATGACGGTCGGTGCTTCTGGCTCAAGGTGCACGAGTTGCCGCAGGCTGGCCGCAATACGCGCGGTAAGCCGATCGTGAACCTCGTCAACGTCACGCCCGACACGCGCATCCGCGCGATCGTGCTCACACGCGAATTCAGCGACACCGAGTTCCTGCTGTTCTGCACGCGCAAGGGCACGGTCAAGAAGACGGCGCTGTCGCAGTACGGCAATCCGCGCTCGAACGGCATCAAGGCCATCAAGGTCGAGGAAGGCGACGAGCTGATGGACGTGCAAGTGACGTCTGGCAGCAACGACGTCGTGCTCGCCACGCGTCATGGTCTCTCGGTGCGCTTCCACGAGAGCGATGTGCGCGAGATGGGCCGCGACACCACGGGCGTGAAGGGCATTGAACTGCGTCCCCAAGACCAAGTGGTCGGCATGGTCGTGATCAAGCGCGAAGCGACGCTGTTGGTCGTGACCGAGAAGGGCCTCGGCAAGTGCAGCGAAGTGAGCGAGTATCGCGTGCAGAAGCGCGGTGGCAAGGGCATCCTGACGCTCAATCGCACCGCCAAGACCGGCGACGTCGTGGCGCTCATGGAAGTCGTGCCGGAAGACGAGTTGATGCTGATGACGCGCCAGGGCGTGGCGATCCGCTCGCGTGTGAGCGAGATCCGCGTCACGGGCCGCGCGGCGCAGGGCGTGAAGCTGGTGGCGCTCGACGAGCACGACGTCGTGCAGGCCGTCGCTCGTGTCATTCCCGACGACAAGGATGAAGGGGAGGGCGTCGAGGGAACGGAAGGGCATGCCCCGACCGGAGAACTGGGACTTGAGGGTGGTGGCGACGCGTGATGAATAGCGTCCGCTGATGCCCATCTCCCGAATTCTCGTCGCGGACGATGACGTCGCCGTCCTCGAATCCGTCACCTGGCTGCTGCAGGAAAATGGATACGAGGTCATTCCCGCCAACGGCGGGATGACCTGTCTTGAACAGCTCGAGAAGCGCGCGCCCGATCTGTTGCTCCTCGACATCCTCATGCCGGATGCCGATGGATGTCAGCTGCTCGAGCGGATCAAGAGCGAAGAGCGCTGGCGCGATCTGCCGGTGCTCATGCTGTCCGCGCAACCGCCCGAGGACGCGTCGGTACGGTCGTTGGGGTTGGGCGCGGCAGACTTCATTCGCAAGCCGTATCGCCCGAAAGAGTTGCTGGCGCGCGTTCAGGCCCAGTTGCGTACGGGGGCCATGCTGCGCTCCACGCGGCTGGCCCTCGCGCGCACGGAGGAAGCGCTCGTGCGCGCGCAACAGGATGCCGACAGCCGCCGCAAGCTCGTGGACATTCTGCACGAAGTAACCGGGGACCTCTCGGTCACCGAACTCTTCCACCTGCTCGTGCGCCGCGCGGCGCTCGCGTTGGGCGTGTCGCACTGTTCCGTGGTGCTGGCGCGGCCGGGCGACGCGCAGGCCGTCGTGGTGGCGGCGTTTGAAAACCCGGGGCTGCAGCATCTCAGCATCCAGCTCGATCGCTATCCCGAACTGAAGGCGGCGCTCGAGTCCGGACAACCGGTGTTGGTGGAAGATCTCGACACCCACCCGCTGTACGAAGGCGTGCGGCACGTGTGGGGCATTGAAGGCATCGAAGTGCCGATCCGCTCGGTGATCGCGCTGCCGTTCACCGTCGACCGCGGTCAGTATGGCGTCTTCCTCGTGCGTCGTACGCGCGATCAGGATCGCTTCGGGCCGCACGACCTCGAATTCGCGCAGGCGGTGATCACCGCGGCCGTGGCCGTTATCCAGCGCGCGCAGATGGTCGAGAGCACGATGGCCGACAACGCCCGACTCGAGCAGCTCGCGCAGACCGATCCGCTCACGCAGCTGCTGAATCGCCGGGCGCTCACCGAGCGCATCACGGCGGAAATGGAGCGTGCCCTGCGCTACGACTCCACGCTGGCGCTGTTGATGATCGACCTCGATCACTTCAAGAAGGTCAACGATACCTACGGCCACCTCGTCGGCGACGACGTGTTGCGCGATGTCGGACAGCTGCTGCTCGACACCATCCGCGGCAGTGATATCGCCGCCCGCTACGGCGGCGAAGAGTTCCTGGTGTTGCTCCCTGAAACGGACGAGGTTGGCGCCGTCTCGTTCGCCGAGCGCATCCGGGCAGCGGTCGAGGAATTCGAGTTTGCCCGGGGCGGTGAGCATCCGCCGCTCAAGCTCACGGCCAGTATCGGCGTCGCGGTGTTTCCCGCCGCGCGCATCGAGAATGTCGAAGACCTGTTCGGGCGGGCCGACGCGGCCCTGTATCGCGCTAAGGCCGACGGCCGTAACCGCGTGCGGCAATAGCGCATCGCGCGGTACGCTCAGGGCCGCGCATTCCGGTGTTCGACCATCGCGCACCGGTTCTGCACCACGTCGATGCCGGCCTTGGCGAGCGCCTCTGCCACGTCAGCGTCTTGTATGCCCTGCTGCATCCAGACCACGCGGGGCTTGGCGGCAAGCATCTCCGCGAGATGCTGCGCCACGTCGCCCGATCGTCGGAACAATAGCACCATATCGGCGGGTGGTCTCGCCGTGTAAAGTGTGCGCTGTACCGCCGCGCCCAGAATTTCCGTGATATCCGGGTAATACACGGGCACCGGCACGATATCATAGCCCGCGGTGTGCAGATACTCCGGCACGTAGTACGCCGGACCGCCCACGATCTCCGGTTTGATACCGATCACCGCGATCCGATGCACCGACGAAAGCACCTCCGTGAGTTGCGAGCTGTGTTCCAGTAGATGCGAACGCCACTCGGTCGCTTCGCTCCCTTCGCTCGCCGGAGGCATTAGCTTGTCATCCATACAGTCTCCCCTCCTCTAAGAATTGCTGGAGCCACCCACATGCGCATGCTTGTACTCGGCGCGGGGCTGCAAGGCACCGCGTGCTCGTATGATCTGCTGAAAAATCCGTCGGTGACGCGGGTGCTGCTGGCCGATGTTCGCGTCGGCGCGCTCCCCGCATTTCTCACGCCGTTCGCCGGTTCGCGTCTCGAAACGATTGCCCTCGATGTGCGTGATGCTGATGCCGTACGCGCGGTGTTTTCCCGCTGCGATGCGGTGATGAGCGCCATCCCGTATTACTTCAACGCCGCACTCGCTGCGCTCGCCGTGGAGTGGGGTGTGCATTTCGCCGACCTCGGCGGCAACACGGAAATCGTTCAGGCACAGAAGAAGCTCGACGCGGCCGCGAAAGCCAAGGGGATCAGTGTGATCCCCGACACCGGTCTCGCCCCCGGGATGGTCAACGTGATCGCCCAGCACGGGATCGATCAGTTCGACACGGTCGAGAGTGTGAAGCTGTTCGTGGGCGGGCTGCCGCAGACCCCGGAGCCGCCGCTCGGCTACCAAATCGCCTACTCCATCGAAGGCATGGTGGACTACTACACCACCGAATCGCTGGTTGTGCGGAACGGACAACCGGCCCACGTGACCGCACTCTCCGAGCTCGAGTCGGTGCCGTTCGACGAGCCGGTGGGACAGCTCGAGGCGTTTCACACGGCGGGGGGTCTCTCCACGATGGTCTACCGCTATGCCGGCGTCATTCCGACCATGGAATACAAGACGCTGCGCTATCCGGGACACGCACGGATCATGCAAGCGATTCGCGACCTCGGCCTGCTTGGCAACGACGCGGTGGACGTGAAGGGGCAGCAGGTGGTGCCACGCGACGTGTTCGTGCGCGTCGCCGGCGAAACGCTGCGCAAGGGCAAGCCTGACCTCGTCGCCCTGCGCGTGGTCGTGCGCGGCACGACGCACGGCGTGACCCAAACGCGATCATGGGAAGTGCTCGATCGATACGATGCGGAGCACGGCATTTCCGCGATGATGCGCACCACTGGCTACACGCTGTCGATCACGGGGCAGCTGCAAGTCAGCGGTGCGATCGCCGCCGGTGTGCATACGCCCGATGAATGCATCCCCGCTGTACGCTATTTCGCCATGCTCGCCGAGCGCGGGGTGATGGTGACTGAGCTCCCGGCTACATCCTGAGAACGGTGTCGCTCAGGTCCTGAATTCGCCAATCAACCCGCGCACGCGAAGTGACGCCGTCTGCAGCATCTCGGCAGTGGCGGACACTTCCTGCGCGGACGCGGATGTTTGCTCGGTGCTGGCTGCCACCTGTTCAGCCGCGGCCGCATGACCTTCGGCGGTATCACGGGCACTGGTGAGTGACTTCTGCACCGCGCCCAGCGAGTGACGGTTCGCGTTCACCGCGGCCGACACGCGCGACGCGGCACCTTCCACTTGCGCCACGGCGTGCTCGATGCGCGACAGCGCCTCGCCGACGCCCTCGGCCACCGTCTCCACGTCCTTCAGGCGGGTGGCGCCCGAGTCGACGGCACTCGACGCGCTGGCAATGCGCGCCCGAATGCGCTTCACGTTTTCGGTGACCTCATTGGCCGCGTTCGCACTCTGTTCGGCCAGCGCGCGCACTTCCTGCGCGACCACCGCAAAACCGCGCCCGGCACTGCCGGCACGCGCCGCTTCGATCGCGGCGTTGAGCGCCAACAGATTGGTCTGCGTGGCGATCTCGGAGATCACGCTTACAAAGTCGTCGATCACGCTGGTCGCATCTTTCAACGACACCATTTCGGCGCGCGATGCGGTCACCACTTCACGAGCGCCAAGCAGCGTGTCGATGGCCAGCTGCACCTGATGGCGCGTGTTGTTGGTGGTGCTGCGGATGTCGCGTCCCACGCGATCGGTTTCTTCCGCCGCTTCGCCGATGGTGGCGCCAACTTCCGCCAGCTGCTTCACGGTCAGGCTGGCGTTGTTGAGCGCGCTCAGCTGCACGGTGGCGCCGTGTGAAATGTCCATCACGGCCGTCGTGACGTGCTGCGACGACGCGGCGGCCGACGACGCCGACGCGCTGAGCTCACCGGCGGCGAGCGTGACCTGGTCCGCCTCGTCCTGCACGCGGGACAGCAGCCGTCGGAGACGCTCGCGCGCCTGCTGCATGGCATCGATCAGCTCCGCGTATTCGCGGGCGACGCCGGACAGCCGCCGGTCGGAATCAGGATCGCGCAGATCGCCGGCGCCGATCGCCATCATCTCATCGCGCAATCGCACCAGCGGATGCGTGACGGCGCGCGCGGTGGACAGCCCGAAGAAGGCTGCCACACCAAATGCGGACGCCACGACTATGGCGAGCAGGAATTCGGCGCGCCAGAGACCATCGCGCATGCGATTCATCGAGTCTTCGGCGCCGGTACGGGCGGCGCGACGCAACGCCTGCAGTTCCGTTTCGATCGCCTGCATGTCGCGACTGGTCTGCTGCAGCACGCGCTGCGCGTTCGCTTCATTGCCGACCACCTGCCAGGCGTGCGTGACCGCGATGCGGACTTCCATGGCAGCCTGCAGCGTGCCGATCGCTTCGAGCCGCTGGCGTTCGTCGGCGCGCAGAATGCCCTGGTTCAGCGCGTCGCGACGGAGCACTTCGGCTTCCGCCACGAGACGCATGTACTGCGCTTCGTCTCCGGGCGTCCCATTCGTGAGATACCGCAAGCCCGCGACCAGTTCACGCAGCACGGTGGTGGTGGCCTGCTCGGTAAACTCGGAGCGATCGGCGAGGCCGCGGACCGTCGCTTCCGCTTCCGTGTTACTTCGATTGAGGCCGTACCATCCCAGCACTCCAGCCAACAGCAATAAACCGATCGACGTGCCGAAGCCGGCGATCAGGCGAGCGCGAATCGTGGCGAGTCGGAGGACGGCCATCAGTCGGCTCCTCCATCCGGCGTGGCCGCGCTATCGGCGGCCTCGTTGGTGTTTCCACGCACGCGGTCCACTCGCACGATCACGACATGGCGTCCCTTGATGTCGTGATTGCGTGCGAACGCGATGCGTCCGGCCACGCCGTCAACCGACGGCGCCCCGTTGCCGATTTTCTCGAGGGCGAGGCGCAGGGCGGCTCGCGTGCGCGCGCCGCTGATGATGGTTCGTCCCATGACGATGGCGGCGTCGTAGGAGAGCGCGGCGAACATGTCGGGGTCCTGCTGGTAGCGTTCGCGATAGCGCGACAGGAACCAGAGCGCCTCCGGACTGGTGGCGCGGTCGGCGCGGAAGAACGCGACATAGCGCGCGCCGATGGCGTCGGTATGCCGGTTGATCTGTTCGGTGCCGTCGCCGCCGATAAACGGTGCGGTGACGCCGTGCGCCTTCAGGGCGCGGATGAAGGCCAGGGCATCCACGGCATCGCCGGGGAAGAGCACGACGTCGGGGCGCATGATGGCCAGCAGTTGCGCATACGCCTCCCACTCGGTGACGCCAGTGAGGTATGGCTCGCGCGCGATCACGGTGGCGCCGTTCTTGGTGAACGCCCGCGCGAAGGTGCTGGCCCAGTCGCGGCCGTAGGAGTCATTGCGATAGATGATCGCGGCGCGCGTGGCGTGGAGGGAATCGTGGGCCCACTGCGCGGTCACGCGCGCCGCGTCGTCGTCACTGGGGGCCACGCGAAAGAACCAGGGGTTGACGCCACTGAGCTGCGGCGAGGAGGCGGTCGGCGAGATGGCCACGACGCCGTTGGCGCCGGAGTGTTCGGCGTCGGCGTAGACGGGGATCACTTCGATGGTATTTCCACTCTCCGGATGACCGACAACCCCGATGACCTGCGGGTCGGCGGTCAACTGCTGCGCGATCAGGACGGCGCCGAGCGACCCGCGCTGCGGGGGGCGGCTTCGAAATCGCAGGGAGGAGGCCCCATTCAGGCGCTCGACGGCCAATTCCACGCCGCGAACGACGTTGTCGTAGCCCGGGCTGCCGGGAGTCGCGCCGACGCCGATCAGGAACGTGCCGTCGTTGCGAGCAGCCGTCGCGCCGTCGGACGAGCGGCAGGCGCCGAGGGCCAGCAGCAGGAGCGGCATCGCCAACGCGGCGGGACTCGGCCGGAGGTCAAAACGGTTCTGGGTCACGAGCAATGGACGATCTCGTGTATGATGCGGAAACGGGAACCGCGCGGGCCTTCCTGGCGTGCACGAGCGAGTGTCCGGTTTAGCCAGTTCGGACCGGAAATGGACGCAAAAACCATCTAACCTTCGGAAAGACAGTTACGACTGTTCCGGGAAACCAGCGAACGGCCGATACGATGTTCCGATGTGCTTGCGGCAGCCGGAAACGTCGGTGTAGCTTCGCAAGGCTGTCTCACGAACGGTCCTCGCTGTCTGCGCGCGACCGCGCGACACACGAGGCTCTTCACTCTCTCAGGAACCGGCATGGTTGGCACGTTCCGCCCGCGGCGGATGGCATCCGTCGCGCTGCTGGGCGCTCTGGCCCTAGGGCTTGCAGCGTGCGGCGGCGAGTATCCGAATTCGACATTCAATCCGAACTCGGAATACAACGCAGCGATCGATGCACTCTGGGACAAGCTGCTCTTTTGGGGCACGCTGGTCTTCATCGGTGTCGAAGGCGCTCTCGTTTACACCATCTTCAAGTTCCGGCGTCGTCCCGACGGCGGAGTTCCGAAGCAAGTGCACGGCAATACCGCGCTCGAGATCACCTGGACGGCGATTCCTGCCGTCATCCTGATCTTTATCGCGATACCGACGGTGCGCACGATCTTCATGACGCAGGCCAAGGCGGCGCCCGAGGCGCTGCAGGTCGAGGTGATCGGGCATCAGTGGTGGTGGGAGTTCCGCTACCCGCAGTACGGCATCACGACGGCCAACGAGCTGTATCTGCCGAATGGCCGCACGGTGAATTTCCAGCTCAAAACCGTCGACGTGTTGCATTCCTTCTGGATTCCCCAGATGGGCGGCAAGCGCGACTTGATCTCGAATCGCACCAACTACCTCTGGTTCACGCCGAACGCCGATCTCCCATCGTCGGCGTGGAACGGGTTCTGCGCCGAGTTCTGTGGCCCGTCGCACGCGAACATGCGCTTCCGTGTGTTCACCGTGACGCCGGGCGAATTCGCACAGTGGACGGCGCACCAACAGCAGACGGCCATCTACCCGCAAGCCGCCGCCGCCGCCGGTGTCGGCGCCGCCACCGCGGTACCGACCGTCGCGCCAGTGCCGGTGTGGGCGTTTCCGAAGGAGACGCTCGAAAAGGACTTCGCCTACACGATCCCCACCACGCCCCTCACGAATCAGATCAGCTTTGACGACGCGTTGATCGGGAAGGGTGATGCGGAGCGTGGCCGTATGCTGTACAACAAGTCGAGCTGCATCGGTTGTCACGCCATTGCCGGCACGCCGATGAACATGGCGAACGTGGGACCGAATCTGACCCATGTGGGTTCGCGCCATACGATCGCCGGCGGGCTCTATCCGAACGATACGCAGCACCTGTCGTACTGGATCAAGAGTGCCCCGCACATGAAGCCGGGCTCCATCATGCCCTCGCTTGGCAAGGGTGTCAGAGATCCGAAAACCAAGATGGTGGTCAACGTCGGCGGTTTGACCGACGCGGAGGTCGCGGACATCGTCGCGTACCTCCAGGCCTTGAAGTAAGTCACCGTCACCGCTGACCAACGACACCGATGGCAACCATCGCTGCCGCGCCCCCGCACACCGTACCCAAGCCCATCCCGTCGACGACCGGCGTGTGGTCCTGGCTGACCACGGTGGACCATAAGCGTATCGGGGCGCTCTATCTGATCTCCGGCCTGTTTTTCTTCGTGTTTGGCGGCCTCGAGGCCGCCGTGCTCCGTGCGCAGCTGGCAACGCCGAACGGCAACCTCGTTTCGGCCGAGATGTACAACCAGCTGTTCACGATGCACGGCACGACGATGATCTTTCTCGCCGTCATGCCGCTCTCGGCGGCGTTCTTCAACTTTCTGATTCCGCTGCAGATCGGCGCGCGTGACGTCGCCTTCCCGCGACTCAATGCGTTTTCGTACTGGATCTTCCTGCTGGGCGGCATCTTCATCACGCTGCCGATCTTCTGGTCGATGGCGCCGGATGGTGGCTGGTTCGGCTACGCGCCGCTCAGCACGAAGGCGTACTCGCCGCAGCACAACATGGATTTCTGGGTGATCGGTTTGCAGATCCTCGGTATTTCCTCGCTGGCGGCCGGCTTCAACTTCATCACGACGATCATCAACATGCGGGCGCCCGGGATGACGCTGATGCGCATGCCGATCTTCACCTGGATGTCGTTCGTCGTGCAGTTCCTCGTCGTGCTCGCCTTTCCGGTGATCACGGTGGCGCTCGTGTTCCTGCAGTTCGATCGCTTCTTCGGCACGAACTTCTACACGATCGCCAAGGGCGCTGACCCGTTGCTCTGGCAGCACCTGTTCTGGGTGTTCGGTCACCCCGAGGTGTACATCCTGATCCTGCCGGCCTTCGGCCTCGTGTCCGAAGTGCTCCCGACGTTCTCGCGCAAGCCGCTGTTCGGGTATCCCGTGATGGTGTACTCGGGCATCCTGATCGGCTTCCTTGGCTTCGGCGTGTGGGCGCACCATATGTTCTCGGTGGGCATGGGCCCGATCGCTGACGCCGTGTTCGCGCTGACGACCATGCTGATCGCGATCCCGACCGGCGTGAAGATCTTCAATTGGATGGCCACGATGTGGGGCGGCCAGATCCGGTTCACGGTCGCCATGAAGTTTGCGGTCGCGCTGGTGGGCATGTTCACGGTGGGCGGTATTTCGGGCGTCATGCACTCATCGCCCCCGGCCGACCTGCAGCAGACAGACACGTACTTTGTGGTGGCGCACTTCCACTACGTGCTGTTCGGCGGCTCGGTGTTCGGTCTGTTCGCCGGCGTGTATTACTACTTCCCCAAGTTCACCGGCCGTTTCCTGTCGGAAAAGCTCGGCAATTGGCACTTCTGGCTGTCGTTCGTCGGCATGAACCTCACGTTCTTCCCGATGCACTTCAGCGGACTGCTTGGCATGCCGCGCCGTATCTACCGGTACGACGCCGGACAGGGCTTCGACCTGTTCAACGCCATGTCGTCGGGTGGTACGCTCATCCTCATGATCGGAACGTTGTTCGGTATGATCAACGTCTGGAAGAGCTGGAGGCACGGGAAGATGGCGTCGAGTAATCCCTGGGGAGCCGCGACGCTGGAGTGGACGATTCCGTCGCCGCCGCCAGACTACAACTTCGCCATACTGCCGCAGGTGAAGTCGCGCTACCCGCTGTGGAACATGAAGGGCGGTGAGCAGCTCGTGCACGAGACGACCTACGAGGAGGAGAAGGACCTGCACATCCCCACCTCGCAGGAACTCGGTATCGTCATGCCAAATCCGTCGATCTGGCCGCTGGTTACTGCCTTTGGGATGTTGGTGATGTTCGGCGGGCTCCTGTTCATGGACGCGAGTGTCCCGATTGCGATCACCGTCATGCTGGCGGGTACGGCGCTTTGGGTCGGCTCGCTCTACAATTGGCTGCTCACGCCGCTCGAGGATCACCACTAAGATGACCGCCACTACGGCACCTACGACCGCCGCGCACGACGACGGCCACGCGCACGACGGTGGCCACGCGCACGGCGGCGGGCATTACACCTCGTTGGGACTCGACAACCGCAAAGTCGCCATTTGGACCTTCATCGGTTCCGAATGCATGCTCTTCGCCTCGTTGATCTCGACGTATCTGATCTACAAGGGACGCAGCCTCGAAGGCCCGTTCCCGCATGAAACGTGGACGAGCCCGACCACGGGCGAAGTGTTCAATCCGATTTTGAACATCCCGATTACGTCGGCCTCGACGTTCGTGCTGCTCATGTCGTCGCTGGCGATGGTGCTCGCGCTGGCCGCCGTGCAAAACCGCGACCTGCCGAAGCACAGCACGTGGGATCGCATTCTCGGTTCGTCGAAGATCTGGCTATGGACCACGTGCCTGCTCGGCATCATGTTCCTCGGCTTCCAGGCGTACGAGTTCACGTCGTTCATACACGAAGGGCTCACGATCCGCACGAACCTGTTCGGCTCGAGCTTCTTTACGCTGACCGGGTTCCACGGCGCCCACGTGACCGCCGGCGTGCTCTGGCTGTTCACGTTGCTGTCGATCGATTACAAGCGTGGTCTCAAGCCGTCGGATGCCGTGCTCGTTGACATCTGTGCGCTGTACTGGCATTTCGTCGACGTGGTGTGGATCGCGATCTTCACGCTCATTTACCTGATCAAGTGAGGCGGTGATGGCTGAGCATTCTCCGGCTGCTGAACACGCCCACGACGAAGCGCACCATCCGACCTGGACGACGTACTGGAAGATCGCCGTAATTCTCACGGTGATCACCGCAGTCGAAGTCTCGGCGTACTACATCCCCGCATGGGAAAGCAGCTGGGTGTACGTGCCCAGCATGCTGATCATGTCGGCGGTGAAGTTCTGGATCGTCGTGATGTACTACATGCACCTCAAGTACGATCACAAGCTGTTCCGCTCGCTGTTCACGGGCCCGCTCCTCGTGGCCGGTCTCACGCTGATCGGACTGCTGTTCCTGTTCTCGAAGCTCGTGGTGCGGCTTGGCCTGCTCAGCTAACCGCTGAGTCGCCGGTCGCCAGAGCACGTGGCCAGTCGTCAGCGTTCAGCTGGTGACTGGCCACTTTCGGTTCTACCCCGCCCGCTGCAGTGTAAATTTCACGGATGATCGCGCTCTTGCTGCACCCCGCCGCCCAGCTCAGCTGGTCCAATTTCACGCTCCACCCCAGCACCGCGATCGGCATCGCGGCGATTGGGGCGGCGTACCTGTGGCGCGTGCGTCAGGGTCCGTCGGCAATGGACCGCGTGCCGGTCACGGTCTCGGACATGGCGCGCGCCACCAGCGCGCAGCGCCATGCGGCCGCCGCGCCGCCGGGGCCCACCACCGCGCAGCGCGTGAGCTTTTCCACGTCACTCCTGCTGCTCTTTCTCACCCTGAACGGGCCGCTGCACGATCTGAGCGACTATTACCTGTTCAGCGGGCACATGGTGCAGCACCTGATCCTTACGCTGATCGTGCCGCCGTTGATGATTCTCGGCACGCCCGGCTGGATGCTGCGACCGCTGCTGCGAAAGCCGGCCGTGTTCGCGCTGGCCCGCACGTGCACAACGATCGCCGCCTGCTTCGTGAGCTTCAATGTCGTGCTCGCGTTCTGGCACCTGCCGCCGATGTACAATCTGGCGCTGGCGAACCACTCGATTCACATCGTGCAGCACCTGATGTTCATCGCCGCGTCGGTGCTGATGTGGTGGCCGCTCACGTCGCCGCTGCCTGAGCTACCGCGCGCGCCGTACCCGGCGCAGATGCTGTACTGTTTCGTGATGGTCATCCCGATGTCAGTCATCTCGATCTACATCGCGATGGCGGATACGCTGCTGTACCCCGCGTATGCCGTCGCCCCGCGCATCATGGGGATCACGCCAATGATGGACCAGCAGTACGGCGGTCTGATCATGTGGATTCCCGGTGGTGTCTTTTTCTATGCGGTGATGACGGTGGTGTTTTTCAAGTGGTCACAGCGCGGTGAAGATGATCAGGACAGCGCGCAGGTGGGTTGGGTCCCGTCGCCGGATGCGCTGACCTGATGGCCGGCAAGAAGCCGGTCGCACGGCGTCACGTGGGCAAAGACGCGCCCAAGGTGGCCCCCAAGAAAAACGCCGCCGCCGCCGAAAAGAAGTTCGGCAAAGCGGCGCGTCAGGCCGCCGAGAAGGGCGGCAAGAAGCCGGGCGCGTGGCGCGACGCCGAACAGCCGCGTGCCTCGCGCGTATCGCATGCGGCCGCCCCCACGCCACCGGAGGCGCTCGGCACAGTGGCCGTGAGTGTGTCACGCACGCTCGATGCGTCGCCGAGCGAAGTGTTCCGTGCGTTCAACGACCCCACGCGCCGGCAATGGAGCGGCACGTTGGGATACCGCGTGGTGAGCGCTGTCGCCCCGCGCTTTTTGCGCCTCATGATGCACGACGGCACGTTGGTGAACGTGTCGGTGGGGCGGAAAGGCAACGCGCGCTGCGCCGTGGACCTTGAGCACTCGCGGTTGGCCGACGGCACCGCCGGTGAGAAGATGAAGGCCGAATGGCGCGAGGCGATGGGGAAAATGGGAGAGCAGTTGGACGGGTTTTAAGGCGAACGGCGAACGGCGCTAGGAAGTTGGGGCGCTAAGAAGTTGAGGCGCTAAGAATCAACCGCGCCAGGAATGAACAGCGTGAACAGCAAACGGCGTGACAGTCAGCGCGGAGGAATCGCTCGATGAGGGTGTCAGAAATTCTGTGTATGAGCCATAACTCTGTCACTTCACGGAGGATGGATGGCTCGACGCAAGCAGACGGCAGACCCGGCACTCCCCGACTTGCCCCCGGGGTTGATTGAGCAGCTGGCGGCGGGGGTAAAG
>JANLVC010000153.1:0-63660 GCA_031363815.1 Gemmatimonadota bacterium | reverse complement strand
GCGGCAGCGCAAAGCGGGGCGACGGATGATCCCGTCGCCCCGCTTTGCTACCACTGCCGCCAAAACTCAGAGTCCGTCGAGCAGCGAATCGTTGTTCGACGTGGCCGCGATGCGCTTGATGAGCCACTCCATGCCCGCTTGCGGCGGGAGCTGATGCAGCCCGCGACGCAGCAGGTGCACCTTCTCGAGCTGATCGGGACGATAGAGCTTTTCTTCACGGCGCGTACCGCTGGTGCCGATGTCGAAGGCCGGGAAAATGCGTCGATCGGCGAGCGACCGATCCAGCTTGATCTCGCAGTTGCCGGTGCCTTTGAATTCTTCAAAAATCACGTCGTCCATGCGTGAGCCGGTTTCGACGAGCGCGGTGGAGATGATCGTAAGCGAGCCACCGCCGTGCTGCAGGGCAATCATGCGCGCCGATCCGAAAAACGCCTTCGGCTTCTGCATGGCGTTGCTGTCAAGCCCCCCGGACATCGTGCGCCCCGTGCCACGCTCCACCGTGTTGTAGGCGCGCGCCAAGCGCGTGATCGAGTCGAGCACGATCACGACGTCCTTGCCCTGTTCCACCAGGCGACGGGCACGTTCGAGCGTCATCTCCGCCACTTCGACATGCCGCTTGGGCGGCATGTCGAAGCTGGAGGCCACGACCTCGCCGTAGCCCCACGTGATCATCTCGCTCACTTCTTCCGGACGTTCGTCGACCAAGAGCACGAGCAACGCCGCCTCGGGGTGGTTGATCGCCACGCCCTCCACGATCGCCTGGAGGAGCGTGGTCTTACCGGCCCGGGCCGGAGCGACAATGAGCGCACGCTGACCGTAGCCGATCGGGGCAATCAGGTCGATGGCGCGACGCGTGAGCTCGGGGCCGGTCTTGGCCGGACGTCCCGTTTCCAGCGTCAGTTTCCGATCGGGATAGCTGGCGGTGAGCGTATTGAAGTCGGAGCGCTTCTCGAGCACGACGGGCGAACCGTCATTGAGCTGCAGCACTTCGATGATGGCCTGACGGCCGCGCGGATCGCGTCCGAAGGTGGCGTCGAGTTTATCGCCACGGCGGAGCTGATGGAGGCGCACCAGCGCCGGCGGTACGAATGGGTCGGTGGGATCGGGCAGATAGCTGTTGATCGCCTGACGCAGGAATCCGCCATCGCGCGAGAGGTCGAACCAGCCGGACATCGTGCCTTCCACCACCGTGGGCGTGGTCGGCACCGACGGCGCGCGCTCAGAACCGCCCTCAGCACCTTGCGGCGGACGAACGTCGCCCACGTCCCCGCCACGACGGAAGCGATTGCGGCCGCGGCGTCCGTTGCGACGGAACGCCGCATCGCCACCACGATCTGGACCGCTCCGGTCACCACGGTCACCGCCGCGATCGGGTCCGCGATCGGGTCCGCGATCGGGTTTGTCCGGCGGAGCACCGTGTACGCCGGTCGGCGCCACGCTGGCGGCGTCAGGACGTTCGCCGCGCGGTGCGCGATCGCCGCGCTCATTGCGATGACGTCCGCGGTCGCGCTGACGTCCACCGCGATCGGGGCGGTCCGGACGCTCGGGGCGATCGGGGCGATCGCCGTACGGACGCTCCGGACGCGGCTCGGGACGTTCCGCGCTACTGGAGGGCGGGTTGGCCGGGCGGTCAAAGGCGCGGTCGTAGCGATCTGCGCTGTCCGAACGAGGACGCTCAGCGGCCGGATCAAAGAAGGAGGGCGGCGCCAAGGGTTCCGAGCGCGGCGCGGAGCGCGGCTCGGAACGGGGTTCTACGCGCGGTTCGCCTGACGGTTCGCTTGGCGGTTCGCTTCGAGGCACCGGTCGCGATGGCGCGCGCGGGGCCGCGGCGGCCGATGATGGCGCCGACGGAACCTCGCGGTCGGCGCTCGGCGCCGCCTCAGTGGCGGCGTCGGCCGCTACGCGACGAGGGGGCCGCCCGCGGCGGGGTCGGGGGGCCTCCTCGGGCGCGCCAGCCGCCGCTGGCGGCGGTGCGGCATCCCTCGGCGCGGGCGCCGATGGTGCATCGAGATACGGATTGTCGTCGCCACCGGAATCGGGGGACGGCGCGGCACTGGTGCGGCTGCGGCGAATGGGGCGTTTGCGTTCGGTCATTCGAAAACTGCGAGTGGTACAGTGGGCTCCGTTCCGATCTGGAAGGGAGCGCGACGCCGCCGCAGGCATGAAGACATGCGATGCAACAGGTCGAACGTTCGATGCCCGTGTCGGGCTCGAGATGCGCGAAGAGCGCTGATAGTGCGGGTCGCTTTGGACGGGAAGAGTCGTGCCGTCACACTTGCCGGAAAAGCCGTACGTGCCTTCCGGTACCGCGGGGGTGCGCGAGAAACTCGCGCCTCCGGTCACAAGGGGAAGGTCGCAAACTCACGACGGATCCCCGGCCGGCCGATTCACTTGGTCTGAATGTTCTGTGCCACGTGGGCGAAAACCCTGGCGCAGCCAGCCGGTGTCGGTGGGCTCGTCGCGCGCACTTCGGGAAGTGCCGCGCGACACTAGGAGTATTACGATCCTTCCCCAATCGCGCAACCCATTAATCGTGGCCGTGACCTGACCAGATCACCGGACCCGTCTACTTTTCGACCATGATCGCACCTCCTCTCGACCTCCCGACCGCCCTCGCTGATGCGGTGGGCGCCTACGAAGCTTCCGGAAACGTCGGCGCGCTGATGGAGCGCTTGCACGTGCTCCGCGCCACGGCCACACCCGACGCCCTCGTGGCCGCCGCTGAGCCGTGGCTCCATATGCCCGAGGTCGTCGGCCCCCTGTACGAGTGCGTGGTGGGTGAGCAGCCCACGAACGCGCGTGCCCTCGTCATTCTGGCCAACGCCTACTGGCTCTCCGGTCGCGGCCCCGACGTCGTGGGGGATCTGGCCAGTCGCGCGATGGCCTCCGATCCGCAGAATCGCGGCGCCTGGCACCTGTGGGCGCTGACCGAACCGAATCAGCGCGATCGCACGATTCGTTGGCTGCAGGTGACGCAGCGCTTCCCGGAGGATCAGCTCGCGAAGGCCGCGCTGGCCGACAACGCCAGTTCGCTGGCCGCCGCCGAGCATGACAAGGAAGCGTTGGCGCTCGCCATTTCCGCGTACGAAGAGCTGTGGGCCAATTCGCCCACGGAGCAGCAACGGGCGGCCCTCGAAACCGCGCTCACCACCCTTCGCAACTACTCGCTGTGACCGACGCCCCCACTCCCGGCACTCCGCCGCACGATCACCTCGAGAGCGATCCCGTCGAGAGCGACGTGCTCGCCGAGTTCCGCCTGTTCCGCGAGCGCATGAACACGCGCATCCTTGGCGAAAACAATCTCGTCATCAATCGCTTCTTCAATCTCGATGGCCGCGCCTATGAGGCCGGTGCCTTGAGCGTGAAAACCAAGGAACTGCTCGGGCTCGTGGCCTCGCTCGTGCTGCGCTGCGATGACTGCATCACGTATCACATCGTGCGCTGCGCCGAAGAAGGCGTGTCGCGCGACGAAGTGTTCGAGACGATGAGCATCGGCCTCATCGTGGGCGGCAGCATCGTGATCCCGCATCTGCGGCGGGCCGTCGATCGCTGGGATGAATCGGAGAAGATGCGCGGAGCGACATAGCGCCCCGGCGCGCTACGGCTTCGCGACGGTCTTCGGATTGCCGTCGGATACGTAGCGCGCCCACTTGCCGGGCTTGTCCATCTGATCGAGCGTAACCGACAGTTTGGTGCCGCCCTGCAGCGGCACCCGCGGCAATGACTTCGGGTTGAACTCCGGATCGAATGGGCTGCGCGCCGGACCGCCGGCCACTTCAAACACGGCCTCGTGACGGTAGCGCACGTCGCGCTTGCGTTTCGTATCGTACCACGAGCCACTGAACGCCAGCGCTCTGTTCTTCGGCCACAGGCCGTAGGGCAGGGCAAAGCCACGCACCTTGTAGCCCGGCATGGCAGAGTCGATCGCCATCGCGCCGCGCGCCAGCTGCTCCTGCACCACGGCATCGGAGTACTTGCTGAGCTTCGCGTGCCACAACGTGTGGTTGCACAGCTCGAAGCCCTGCTGCGCCAGAAACTGCACTTTCTTGAAGCGCCACTCCGTCTTCTGTCCGTCGATGCCCTTGTCGCCAAAGAAGGCGTGGCCCGCGGCCGCCGCCGGCAGCATGCAGAACAGCCCCTTGGCCTTCCAGTCGGGGTGCGCCTTGATGAAGTCGAGCAGCATACCGACCGCACTCGTGGGATCCACGACGAGCGCCCCGTTGCGCTCGATGTAGCGAAACTGACTTGGCGAGGCATCGTCGAAGGTGAACAACACCGGCGTCTTGCCCGCCGGGACGTCCATCGTCTTGTCCAGCATCTCCGAAAGGTTTACCGGAACGTAGCCGCGCGCATGCAACTCGCTCAACTCCGCACGGAATCGCTCGCGCGACACCTTATAGGTGCCATCAGCGGCGACCACCTGGTGCCACTCAACGATCGGGATACGCCCCAGCTCGTTGGGAACGCGCGGGCCGATCACCGGCTTCGCCAGCGCCTTAACGGGTTGAACCTGTGTCCGCTTGACGGGCTGGAGCATGGCACTTTCCGGGTGCTCTGGCCGTACGATTGCACGAGTAAGCGCTCGAACCGTAGCCGGAAGCAGGTGCGATGCAACCAATGCGGCCGCTCCGACTGTCTTTACAAAGGTCGCCACGCGTGGCGTGGTGCGGACGGTGCAGTAGCGGATGGGAAGTTCCGGACGTGCCATGATCGCCGAGGAGTGTGATGGACGCGGAAGCTAACAACACGCCGGCGTCGGCCGCGACACCGGTCGGCACATCGGCCGTGTCTTGGCGCACAAGGTTGGTGAAGCCCCTGCTATATGCCGGGGCGCTCGCCGTTGCCAGTGCGCTCACCACAGCATCCTGGTGGTGGTCGTGCGGCTGGCAGGGCTGCCCCACGCCGGCGCAGTTGCGTGCGTGGCGGCCCACCGAGGGCGGCGCATTGCTGGCGCGCGACAGCGCGTTCGTCAGTGCGCTCTCACCCGTGAATCGCACGAACGTTCCGCTCGCCCAAGTGCCGGCCCATGTGCAGGCGGCCTTCATTGCGGTCGAAGACCGGCGCTTTCACGCCCATCGTGGCGTCGACTGGTACGGCGTCGCTCGCGCTACCGTGGCCAACGTCGCGGCCGGCAGCGTGCGCGAAGGTGCCAGCACGATCACCATGCAGCTGGCCCGCAACGTGTTTTTGGGCAATCGCGCCACTGAGCGCACGTTCGGTCGCAAGCTGCTCGAATGGCGCTATGCCACGTTGCTCGAGGGGTCGCTTTCCAAGCAGGATATCCTCGAGCGTTATCTCAACGCGATCTACCTTGGGAACGGCGTGTATGGGGTAGAAGGCGCGAGCCGGGACCTGTTCGGCAAGTCGGTACAGAACATCTCGCTCGGTGAAGCCGCAATGCTGGCGGGCCTGCCCAAGGCGCCGTCGTCGTATTCACCGCGGCGCGACAGAGCGCGCGCGCTGGCGCGTCGCGCCGTGGTGTTTGATGTGCTGCTCCGCGAAGGAGTGGCCAACAGCACCACGATTCGGTCGTTGCGCAACACGCCGCTACAGTTGGCGCGCGCGGAGTGGGCGCCCGCCCGGGCCGTCGATTCGTGGGCCGTGGAAGCGGTGCGCGTCACCCTCGATTCGCTCCGTAAAGCCGGGGTGATTCCCCACGCGCTGAACGATGCGCAACTCCGCGTCTGGAGCACGATCGACCGCCGCGCGCAAATCGCTGGCGAGCGCGTGATCGCGTCGGGAGCCTGGCAAATTGATCAGGAGCGTGCCTACGGCGGCTTTGCCGTAAGCGGCGCCGGCGCGCGCACGCAGGGCGCTCTCGTGGCACTCGATCCCACTACAGGCGCCCTGCGGGCGATCGTCGGTGGTCGTCGGATCGAGCGCAAGGGCTTTAATCGGGCACTGCGCGCCAAACGTCAGCCGGGCAGCACCTTCAAGCCGTTCGTGTATGCAGAGGCGCTGCGTCAGGGCTTTACCGCGGCCAGCATGCTTGAAGACGAGCCGGTCGAGATTGACATCGGTCGCACCGTGTGGACGCCGGCCAACTACGGCGACAACTATGCGGGGCACATCACGATGCGCGATGCCTTGGCCCGTTCCGCCAACGCGGCGACCGTACGGCTCAGCAGCAAGTTGAGTGTGAAGCGCATCGCCGATCTGGCGCACGCCCAGGGCATCGTGAGTGAACTGCCCCTCGTACCCGCGCTGGCACTCGGCGCCGGCGCCGTCACGCCGCTCGAGCTCACGGTCGCGTACGCGCCATTCGGCAACGGCGGTCTGCGCGTGCAGCCGTATCTCGTGGAACGCGTGGAAGATCAATTCGGACGCGTGATTTGGAGCCATCCGCGCACGGCCGGGGCCAAGGTGCTTGAAGCGACCGACGCCTTTCTGATCACGTCGCTGCTGCAAGGCGTCGTTGATCGTGGCACGGGTCGTCCCGTGCGTGAGGCCGGCATCCGTGGACCGGTAGCCGGCAAAACCGGCACCACCAACCACGGCACCGACGTCTGGTTTGTGGGCTACACGCCCACGCTGGTGGCCAGCGTGTGGTTCGGCGCCGACGAGCCACAGCCACTCGGCTGGAACGCCTCCGGTGGACGAATGGCCGCACCGGTGTGGGCCCGCTTTCTTCGCGACGGATGGCACAGCCCGGAAGGGGATCGTGCCTGGGTCCCACCAGCCGGCATCGAGACCACGCAGATCGATATCGGCACCGGCAAGCTCGCCAGCGATTGGTGTGGACCGTCGCGCCGAGAGTTCTTCGTGCGCGGTAGCGCGCCAAAGGAGTCGTGCGAAAACGATCCGTATCTCTCCCTGCGCGACGCGGAGCCGCCCGACTGGCACGACAGCACCAGCAGTGGGAGGAGGGAAATCGGTCCGGCGCAAATCGCTGACGCCGTGAGCGGTGTACTGGAAGCCGTGGGCGGCCATGCCAAAGCTCGCGCGGCCGCCGATCGCATCATGGTGGAGCTACGGAATGTGCAGCGTGACGCCGCGCGTGAAGCGAGGCGCGTGGCCGAGCGGGCGCGTTTGAGCACGTGGTTTACAACACGCCGAGCCACTCCTGCTCAAGGCCGCCGTATCCCGGAAAAATCTTCGGTAACTGCGCTGCTCCAAGGTGCTTCGACGCGATCTCGCTGAACACGGCACGAAAGTCGGTGGTGAGCGCGAGGTCGCGTCCTTCGTAGCGTTGTTCCGGCGCGAGTCCGGGCCAACGTCCGTGCACTTTCTTCGCGGTGCGCAGCGATCCGCCGATCAGAAACATCGCGCCCGCATGTCCGTGATCGGTGCCGCCGGTGCCGTTCTGTTGCACCGTGCGGCCAAACTCCGAGCAGGTCAGAATCACCACGTCATCCATGCGGTCGCCCAGGTCGGCCACCAGCGCGGCGATGCTCTGCGAAAAGTCGCCCAGACGTCCCGCCAGCTGCCCCCGTGCGCCGCCCTGATTCACGTGCGTGTCCCAGCCACCCACGTCGGCAAAGGCTACTTCAAGCCCCACGTCCGACTTGATCAGCTGCGCGAGCTGCAACAACCGCTGCCCGAACTGTGAGCGCGGGTACTCCACACCGGCCGCCGGACGATACTGCTGCGGATTCGCCGCACGCAGCACCTTGAGCGCCTCGAACATGTCACGGCCACTGCCATGTACGAGGTCGGATGAGCCGGTGCGATACAGTGCCTCGATACGACGCGGCGCTTCACCGCTGTTGGTGCGTATCGAGAATTCGTCGATGGAGTTCATCGCGACGACCGGACTCGCACCTTCCAGAATGCGCGGCGTCTGCGCCGTCATCGCGACGGCGCGGAACGGCGCGGAGGCCGCACCCGGTACGCACCCCCTTGCTTCGCAGGTGCCCTCAACGGCGAGATAGCGATTGAGCCAGCCGTCGGTCGTGTCTTTGCGGTCGGGCGTCCCCGTTTCCATGTAGTCCTGCGCGTCGAAGTGCGAGCGCGTGGCACTCGGACTCCCCACGGCATGAATAGGTGCGAGCAGGCCGCTATCCCACAGCGGTTTGAACGACGCCAGCGACGGATGCAATCCGTAAAATCCATCGAGGTCGATCGCCCCCGCAGCATTGGCCGTGCCGCCCACGCGGGCCGGTGTGGCGATCGCGAGCTGTGGTCGCGCCGCGTAGTAGTGCTTGTCGCCGAATGGCACGAGCACATTCAGCGCATCCGCCGCACCGCGCTCAAACAGCACGATCAGCGTTTTGCCGCGCGCGGCGCGCGGCACCGCCATCGCCATCGCGGTACGCCGCAGGAAACTGGGCGAGAGGCCGAGCGTCACGAACGACAGCGCGCCGCCCTTGAGAAACACCCGGCGATTCACGGGATTGGTGAAGGCAGTCCTGATCGGATTCTCGCTCAGCGGCGTTGAAATTCAGGAGCCCCGAGCGCGAGGCCGACGATCTGAGCGAATCCTGTACGCTGCGGGAGCGAACCGATCGACGGCGTGAGTGTTGCGCCACGCGTCGGTCGAACGGCTTCACGACCCGCCGCCGCCTGCTGCTGTTGCGCCACCGGTTGCCGCGCGGCGCGGCGCGACGCTCGCTCGCCGCCGGCATGACGCCCATCATCGTCGCGCCGTCTTCGACCACCAGCGGCGAGTCGTTCGCGCCGCCATGCTGCTGTAGAAACGGATTGGTGCCAGTCAGCAGGACCTGTCGCGTATCGGAACTCACGGTACCGCCGAGCAACGCCTTGATCACGCCGTCCACTTGGCTCTCGCGCGGCGCCGTCGCCAGCGGCGCCGTGAGCGGCCATGCCGGTAGGCGAATACCCGGCACGCGACCCGAGGCGACCGCACCCGAGGCGACCGCCAGTCCGAAGTTGATACGATTGAGAATCGCGCCGGTGTTCATCCACGGATCGCCCGTTTCCGGATAGCCGTTGGGCGCCTGATGACCGAAGATCGGCTGACCCAACCGGCTCACCAGCTGCGCGGTGCGCGGCGTGGTATCGGGCGGCGCGTTCATCGCCCGCATCGTGCTCGTTACCAGCTCGAACGGCGACTTCACCTTCGCGCGATAGCTCGCCGACGCGAAGAACTCCGGGCTCGTGACGATCCTGCGCACGACCTCGCGAATGTTGCCATGGGTGCGACGGAACGTGGCGGTGGCGCGTTCAACCAACGCCGCCGGCGGTGTATCGCATACGAAGCGACGCGACAGCTTGGTCGCGATGAACGTTGCGGTACTCGGGTGTGACGCCAGCAAGTCGAGCACGGCCTCGCCCTCCTCGATCCCCCGGTTCGCCACGAACGACGTGCCGAGAATCGTCTTCGCGCTCGCGTCGTGGACATTCCCTCGGAACGCGAAGCCACCACCCTGCGCGCCGCGCGTGATGGTCCAACCCGTCAACGCGCGCGCCACGTCGATCACATCCTGCTGCGAGTAGCCGCCGTCTACGCCCAGCGTGTGCAGCTCCATCAGCTCTCGCGCGTAGTTCTCGTTCAGACCACGTCGACGCGGCGCTGCCTGCTGCAGTGGCTGCAGTGGCGGGTTCTGCGCGATACGCTGCGGCACGGCCGCCGCGCGAGGGGCCGCCTGACGCGCATTCAACGCGCGCGGTGCCGGACGCAACGTGGGACGGCCACTGTCGGCCACACTTTGCCAGTTGTCCAGGTAGTAGAGCATTGCCGGGCTCTTGGCCACGGCGCCGAGTAGCTCGCGGAATGTTCCGAGCGCATGGGGGCGGATCGCCTGCGCGTCGTATTCCGGCAGGAAATACCGCGTGCGATCCTTGCCGGCGAACACGTTGAAGTGGTTCTCCCAGAAATCGACCATCACTTCGTTCAGCTGACGCTCGCTCATCGCCGCGCGCGCCACCCGGCTCGACGCGAGTTCGCCCAGGAAAGCGTGCGACTGACGCCCCTGCTCGCGCAGCGTGGCGGAATCGGCGGCCGTGATGGTGCCGCCGCGACGCTGCAGCTGCGCCAATACAGCGGCCGGCGGCGGATAGTCGGCCAGCAGCTGCTCGCCGGTCTTACCGAGAGTCGTGAAGCGGGCCACGACCTGCTCGGTACCCGCGTCCGGAATGCGTTCGGGATACAGTTGGCGGTCGATCCAGGCGTCGACGCCCATGGCGCGCACCGCGTCTCCGTCGCCCGGTCGGGCGCCGAAAGCCAGGCGATTGACGACGTGATGCACCTGCCTGCTGGTCGGCCGTCTGCTCGCGCGAGGCAGTTTGCGCCGCTGATGCCGCTGACGCGCCGGGCACGGCCGACGCTGGCGGACCGCCGGTGGCGCAGCCCAGCGTCGCGAGGCACAGGGCCACGAAGGGAAATTGAAACACACGGAAACGCAACAGGCGTGAACCCCCGACTGACGTCTTCCGTTATGACGGAAGGCCCGCGGCATCGTTAACGCGCCGCCGCCCTCTATCTTTCTTCGCCTATGGCTTACGGTACTGCGCATGGCCGATTCACTCAGCTGCTCGACGCCGCGCTCGCGGCCGGCACGCTCACCGCGATTGCGACCGGCGGCGCGTTGCTTGGCCTCGGCTGGCGTGAGGGCGAAGCCGGCCGCGTCTTCCGACTCGCCGGTCGAGGCCTGCTCGAGCGCCTCGGCGTGGCCTCATCGGCCGCGCCGCTCACCTCCGTCGCCCTCGGGTATCTGCATCACCTGATCATTGCGACGGGTTGGGGCGTGTTCCTTGCACTGCTGGTTCTTCCGTTGCGCGGCGTCACACGCGTTGCGGCCGCCGTACTCGCCGCAGCGGGGTATGCAGCACTCGCGCTGTGGGTGCTCCCGTCAACGTTACGAATTGGTTATGCAGTGACGGGAACGCTGACTGGCGTGGTTGCCATTGGAGCTGCCGTTGCGGTCGCGTTGCTGGGCGGCGTTTGGGTTGCCATCGGCGATCGATCAGACTGACGCACCACGTAGCTACTGTTGCTCATCACCGGGTGGTCCGTCATTCACATGAGCGGCGCACGTTCCAGGCAAGCACCTGGGCGGCGCACGTGCCGGACGACTCTCCGTATCAGGTCATACCCTTTTGTAGAGGAGGCAGGAACATGGACGTCCTCGTACGACTCGAGGCGCGCCCGAGTGATTCGCCGGTAGTGGCGCACGTGAATTCGATTCCCGTGCTTCCCTTTGGCACCCGCTCGCGGCGTGAAGTAGTCACGTTGTATGGCGTCGCCGACGCGCAGTCGTTGGCGTTGGCCCTCGCGGCTACCGTCGAGAGTGCGCGACTGGAAGCACACACCGGAGTCGTGCGCCATCTGGGCGTATGGCCGGACCGCGGGGCGGTCGGTGATTCGGCCTGGCGGGATGGAACGACGGGTCGCTTGGTCACGCAAGATCTCGATATACCGTTGCTGACACTCGAGGCACGTGCCTCCGAGCTGCTCGGCGCGTGTGGGGCGACGCTGCGGCGCGTCGCGGCTGGACTGGCCATGCCCGACTGGCCCGAAGGCACCGAGCGGGCACTGAGCTTTTCGTTCGCGTCCACCGATGCGGTCGCGTCCGGCGGAGCCGGGCATTCGCTGGAAGACGATGCCGGCGTCGAATGCTGGCTGGATTCCATCCGACAGGCCGATGCCTTCACTTTCGAAGTCGAGGGAGACTGACAATACACTTTCTTCGTCTGCGCACGACCACGGGCCGCGAACACCTCAGGTGATCGCGGCCCGTATGTATTTCGTCCGACGCCTGTGCGGTCGAATGGATGAGGCAGGGATTTCCCTGACGTGGCCGTCCGGCTGAGCTCTCTTGCTCCGCGCTGCCCCCCGTCGCACGCTTTCTGTGGCATTGGCGGTCGACCAACCCTCGTGCCGCCCGATGACCCTCGATTCGCGAGGGCCGCAGGATGTCCGGATTCGAGTAGGAGGGGACAATGCGGGAGTACGATAGCGCCGGCATCAGAAACATCGCCGTGGTAGGGCACGGCGGCAGTGGGAAAACCAGCCTCGTGGACGCCCTCTGCTTTGCCGCGGGATCGGGCAAGCGCCACGGCACCGTGCGTGACGGCACCGCACTCACCGACCATCTCCCCGAGGAAATCGAACGGGGATACTCCATCTCACTCGGTTGTGCCTACGCCGAATGGATGGACAGCAAGATCAACTTCCTCGACACCCCGGGCTCCCTCGACTTTCAGGGTGACGCCTTCGCCGGACTTGCCGCCGCCGACGGTGCCCTCTGCATCATCGGTGGCGCGAGCGGCGTGGAAGTGGGCACCGAGCGGGTCTTTCGCGCCGCCGTCGCCAAGCAGGATCCCGTGCTGTTCGTCGTGTCCATGATGGACAAGGAGCACGCCGACTTCGATCGGATCTACGCGCAGATCAAGGAGCGCCTGACCAGCAAGGTCGTGCCGGTTGAAATCCCCATCGGTGCCGGCGCCAACTTCCGCGGTGTGATCAATCTGTTCACGCAGCGTGCCTACATGTACGCCAGCGGCGCGAAGGGCGAGTTCGTGGACGCCGATATCCCCGCCGAGTGCGAGGAGCGGTTCGCGCGCTACCGGCAGGAGCTCATCGAAGCCATTAGCGCCACCGACGACGCGTTGCTCGAGCGCTATCTCGACGGTGGTGAGATCGATCGCGACACCGCGTTACACGGCATGAAGGAGGCCATGGCGCGCCTCGACCTGTTCCCGCTCTTCTGCGCCTCGGCCGACAGCATGATCGGTGTGCGTGCGCTACTCACGGAACTCGTGCAGCTCATGCCGAACGCCTACGAGATGGAGGAGATCCACGCGCTCACCGGCGCCGAGGGCGATCACACGATTTCGTTGCACGCGAAAGATGATGGGCCGTTCGCGGCGCTGGTGTTCAAGACGCTGGCCGAACCGCACGTCGGCGACGTGAGTTACTTCCGCGTGCTGTCGGGGCGCGTGACCAGCGGACACGAGGTGTACAACGCCACGCGCGACAGCGCCGAGAAGCTGGGACATCTCTCGATTCCCTGCGGGCGCGAACGCGTGGAAGTTGACGCGCTACACGCCGGTGACATCGGCTGCGTCACCAAGTTGCGCAACACGCACACCAACGACACGCTCTCCACGCGCGAACATCCGATCAGGCTTCCGACGATCGAATTCCCCGAGCCGGTGGTGCAGTTCGCGGTGCGCGCCGCCGTGCGCGGCGACGAGGAGAAGCTGCAGCTCGGCCTGCATCGCCTGCACGACGAGGATCCGACGTTCAGCGTGCACTACAATCCTGAAACGCACGAGACGATCGTGGGTGGCATGGGCGAGCGCCATCTCGATGTGGCCATGGCCGTGCTCCGCCGCAAGTTCGGCGTGCAGGCCGAACTCGCGAAGCCACGCATCGCGTTTCGCGAGACGCTCACCGTAAAGGCCGATGGTCAGGGTCGTCACAAGAAGCAGACGGGTGGGCGCGGACAGTTCGGCGATTGCTGGGTGCGACTCAGCCCGTTGCCGCGCGGTGACGGCTATCTGTTCGACGACGCGATCGTGGGCGGCACGATTCCATCGAAGTACATCCCGGCCGTTGATCGCGGTGTGCAGGAGGCGGCCGCGCGTGGTGTGCTGGCAGGCTTCCCGTTGGTGGACTTCCGCGTGGAGCTCTACAACGGCTCCACGCACTCGGTGGACTCGAACGAAATGGCCTTCAAGATGGCGGGGATCCTCGCCTTCAAAGCCGTCGCCCCGAAGTGCCGTCCAGTACTGCTCGAGCCTCTTGACCTACTGGAGATCACGGTGCCCGACCGCTTTCTGGGCGATGTTCTGGGCGATCTCTCCGGCCGTCGTGGCCATATTCTCGGCACCGACAGCGCGGGCGATCGCACGATGGTGCGCGCCGTCGTGCCGCAGTCAGAGCTGCATGTGTACGCCACGCAGCTGTTTTCACTCAGTCACGGTCATGGACAATTTGTACGGCGATTCAATGGGTACGAGAGGGTGCCGCAGGAGGCCGCGCAGAAGATCGTGGCGGAGGCAGCGAAGGAGCGGGAACAAGGCGAGGCGTGACGGGGATGGGTAGGGGACAAACAGGTTGTGGGCTGTTGGCTTGGGGTTCTGGGTAATGGGTATTGGGTCTTGGGTCACCTACCCAGAACCCACGACCTCAGCCCACAGCGCGCTTTTCACCCAGTACCCAAAACCCATTACCCAGAACCCCAAGCCCTCAGCCCACAGCGCGCTTTTCACCCATTACCCATTACCCAATACCCAGAACCACAAGCCAACAGCCCACAGCGCGCCCCCTCTACACCTTACGGTAGCTGATCCGTGCTGCTTCCCGCCGATCCGCTCCCTCGTAAATGTCGAAGTCGCTGAAGAATGCCGGCGCTTCCTGCTGCAGCACGCGCAACGCCATCACCGCCAACCGACGGATTTCGAGCTCGGCCCCTTCGCTTGCACGCAGCTCCAGCATCGTGCGCCAGGCGCGCGCATTGGCGGTGACCACGATCTTCGTCTCCGTGCTGTTTGGCAGCACCCCGCGCGCGGCTTCACGCGCCATTTTGCGACGGTGCACTTTGTCGTCCACCCACGCGTACCGCGTCATCAGCGACTCCACCAGCGAGATGTAGCTCTCGACCGCGCTCGTGACCTGCGTGCGCCACGCCTGCTCAAGCGGTTCGTCCCCGATCATGGCCGGCGGCATCACGAACTGCGCGTCGCTCTCGTCCACGTAGCGCTGCGAGAGCTGCGAGTACGCGAAGCCGGCGCGGTGACGCACCAGCTCGTGCGTGAGTGATCGGCTCACGCCCTCGAACAGGATCGAGTAGCTCGCATGTTCGAGCACACTGCCGTGGCCCTGCTTCTTGATGTTCTCGAGGTAATCCCGCGTCGATCGGTTGGCTGGATTCCGTTGACTCATGTAGCAGAGACGGCCCGCGAACTCGGCGAGCCGCTCGCCGTCCGTGGACTCGCCGATCCACTGCACCGGCAGATGGCTGGCTTCGACGAATTGGGGGCGGGCGAGCACGGTGATCTTGGGCTCGCGGAGAATCGCGGCGTCAGAGAGCGGCATGGCAGAGAAATCGGGTGAATGAGGCGCTGGCGTCGGTGCAGTAATAGGGTAATATCGCCAAGATCGTCGGCCGCAACATTGCCGCCGCGTACGATTCTCCAAGCCGTCCCCCATGCCCGAATGCACTCCCGGCCGCTCGCTTCACGAAGAAATCCCGCAATCCCGGCCTTTCCGTTCGCAGTCGCAGGAGGCCACGATCGCGCTGATGCATACGGCGTCGATCGTGAGCCGACGGTTTGCCCGGGTCGTCGAGCCGCACGGACTGAGCCTCGCTCAGTACAACGTGCTCCGCATTTTGCGCGGCGCCGGCGCCAACGGATTGCCAACGCTGGCCATTCGGGACCGCATGATCGACGAAGGGTCAACCGTCACCCGGCTTCTCGATAAGCTGGAGAGCGCAGCCCTGGTAACCCGCGACCGCTCCCGGCCCGACCGCCGTCAGGTGCTGTGCACGATCACAACGCAGGGCGCGGCCCTCCTGGCCGTGCTCGATCCGCAAATCGATGCCACCAATCTCACGACCATGGCAATCCTGACGCCAGAACAGCGCGAACATCTGCTCTCAATTCTTGCCGCCGTTCGCGCTGAATTAGGCGAATAATCTCGATATTGTTGGGCCACTTAACCACCACTTAACCGCCACCTGACCGCCATCGCCGTAATGGTTGTACCGCCATAATTAGAACAGCTGAACCCAGGAACGGTGCTTCGACCGCGACGGGACCGCTTGGGAGCTCAGCGCCTTGTCGATCGCACAGGCCGAGTAATTCAGCTTCGCATTACCGCGAACTCGTGTCTCGGCACCATTGGCATTCCGCGACATCACGGCCCCGTGCAGCTCCATATTGCCCTCGCCCCAAAATTCGTCGCGCACAAGAATCAGCCCGGCAAACGAGAAAGTACCGCGGATGTTCAGCCTCCCATCCACGATCAGGATACCCTGTCCGCGACCGCTCGATAGGCTGAGATCGCCCGCCGAATAAATGATCGGAAAGTAGCTCTGGCAACCGACCACGGCGCCGCCACCTCGACTCGGTTCTCCCCAGTTGCTCATCCCGAAGCTGCAGCTCGCGAAGCTGCCTACGGGCGACGGGTTCACGTTCCCGCTCACACGGATGTTGGCGCGCGCCACCAGCGTCGCCCACGTCTCCGTGCCAAACAGCCTCAAGGCATTCGCGCCGTTCAACGTGGGATCGGCGTTGGTGCCGCCTACCGATTGCGACACCGGCTTCTGCACGGCCACCGCTGCGCCAGGCTTGTAACTAATGGCGAAGGTGTCGCGCGCACTGGCGCACGCGAGCCAATTCGGCGGCGTCGTGTTCTGTCCCGTGAGAACGGAAGACTCCCGAGCAGCTACGTTCCCGAGCGAGGTCAGCACACTGCCCGGCGTGAGCGACGGACTGGCCACGCGCACCAGCATCGACACATGGCGCTGCGACTCGAGCTGCCCATTGCCCACGCTCGAGCGCCCCAGCGAGGTCACGAGGAATGTCGCAGAATTGAGTCGCATCACAGCCACCTTCGCGGTGTCGCCGATCGTGACGACCACGTTGCTGGAATCGATCCCGCCCACGGCCAGCGCGGTGTGCGAAGCCGACCAGTTCGCGAGCTGACCATTCAGGCCATACTCGGCAATCGGCAGCGCCCGCTGCTGTGAGAGCAGATTCCGGCCCGCTCTGAACTCCTGCATGGTACTCATGACCGCGCTGAGCGAGAGTACCGCCAACAAGACCATGGCGATGATCACGAACATCAGCGCGCTGCCGCGGCGATCACGCACGAGGCGCGGTGGGTAGCACGATTGCGCAATGGTTGTCATCGGCGATTCCTGAGGGCCACGCTCACCAGGAGCGAGTCGGTAACGGCGGTGGTATTGGAGCCCACCACGCCGGAGCTGCGCTCGCCCGTGGCGCGCGCTACCACGTCGATACGCGAAATGCGATTGCCGGAGGCGATCGCGGTGACCGCGGCGCCGAGACTGTCATACATGGCGAGCCCGAGACCACCGGTGCCAGACGCGCTGGCGGCGTTCAATGGACCGGCGATGGAAACCGCGGTGCTCCACGCACCACCGGCGTACTCCGAACGGCCCAGATACCAGCTCCCGGAGGCCTCGGTCGCGAGCGCGAAGCGCGTTGTGCGCAACAGCCGCAACGGTGCTCCGGCAACCACCGAATCGGGCAGGTTTGGCGAGACGCCGAGTCGCAGTCGCGCTTTGCCCACGTCCAGCACGGCATCGACATATGGTGCAACCAGACAGGTAGTGACACTGCTGGACACGCTGGTGATCCGATGCGCCGACCAGAACTCGCCGGCCACGCCGGATGAATCGTCGCGCAACACCACGATCGTATCGCCGATGCCCGGGTCATTCGTGAAGTTCGTGAGTTGCAGCCGCGCCATGTTTGCCGGTGCCAGATCAACCAGCGCCCGAGACGGCGTCGCGCACACGACGGACGACCCAACCACGCCGCGGAAGGTGATGGACATGCGGTCGAACGCGACGATATCGCCAGCCACCGACGACACGCCGCGCAACTCCGCCGACAGGACGTTGATGGCCGTCCTCAGCTCGCGACGCACATCCATCTGCTGCGTGGTGCGCTGGAAGAACCGCTGTTGCCCCACCATCACGGCTGTGACCATGGTACCCAACAGCCCGAGAATGGTCATGGTGACGAGCAGCTCAACGAGCGTGAATCCGCGGCGTCGCGGGCGCCGTGCCGGCATCATCGACATGGGAAGATGGTGGTGTAGGTCATGGGCTTCGACTGGCGCGGGATCGTAACCGTGACGGTGACAATTGCCGTATTCACGCTCTGGGTGACCGTCCACGACTCGCCAATCCCCCGCGTGGTGCGCGTCCCCGTGGCCCCCCAGGCTGTGCGAGGTTGGTGCACGAGAGGCTGGCCAGCGAATCAAGTCGCGATTGGGCCACCGACGCGGCAATCGACTGACGACGTCCGCCACCCAGCTGCTTGGCCACAGCGTTCGAGGTCGACAGCAGTCCGCCGATTGCCACCATCAGCAGCACGAACGCGATCAGCACCTCGATGATCGAAGATCCACGCCGTTCACGCACGATTGGCGTCGTACGCGCAGCCTGATGTGCGCGGCGGGTCACAGTCGGCACCCGCGTCGCAGCACGACACCGGCGCCACTGACGCACACGGTATCGGCATAGCTGCCAAGTGAGATCTGATATTTGGAGATGGTCGCGCGCACCGGCGTCACGAGCCCGCGCGCGTCGAACGTGATGGACGTGGGGGCAGTACCGATCGCGGCGAGGTTCGTACCGAATGTCGAGCTGAATGACTGCGGACGCACGACGCTCGTGAGCGTGGCCGTCAGACCGTTCACGACCGCGACGCCGATTGTGTTGCCGCTCAGCGTGAGCGTCGACCGCTTGCCTTTCTGCATCGCGACCGCGCGCGCCGTGGCGAATGCCGACGCCAGCGTCTCCCGGCTCGCACGCAGGGCAGTCCGGGCTTTCAGCTCCGTAATTTTCGGAACGGTGATCACGAACAAGGTGCCCATGATCGCGACGACCATGAGGACTTCGACAAGCGTGAACCCGCGATGGCGAGAGGACGGAGGAGGAGTAGGCACAGGTAGGAGTGCGTGTCGGCAGCAGGCGACCGACAATGCCTTCGCGTTTCGTCCCAACTTCTGCCGTTTCACCCACGGCCCTGCCACAGTGCCCACTTCACTTGACGGTGACGAGGCAACTGTCACTATCCAATTTCCGGAACGCCAGCCGGCGCGACGATCCGTCCCATTCCCGCTACCGACTACTCGGCGATGCCGTCCAGCCGGAAACGGTTCCAGCTTCGGGTGCGCTCAATGTCATCGAGTATCGCCCGGGCAGCCGCGGGTAGCGGCGCGGCGTCGGGATCGTGCCGGAGCTCCGCAAAGGGGCGGTCTCCGTCGCGGGCGATCTTGCAGCCGGGATTCAGCACCCCCGATGGATCGGCGGCGTCCTTCACGTGCGCAAACGCGGCGCGCGCTTCGAGCCCCCACACGCGGTCCATCAGCGGGGCCCGCAGGCGGCCATCCCCGTGCTCGCCGGACAAGGTGCCGCCAAGCACGGCCGTGAGTTCGCACACGCGATCGAGTATGCCGTTCACGCGATCCCGCCAGCCGCTGCGCGTCACGTCCACCAGCGGATTCACATGGGCGTGTGCGTCGCCGGCGTGTCCAAAGATCACGCCGGGCATGTCGAAATGGTCGAGGGCGCGGCGGACGCCGCGCACATAGTCGGGAAAGCGATCGGGAGGCACGCAGCCGTCTTCGATGAACTGCAGGGAACGCAGTCGAGGCGCGAGCCGCGAGAGAATCGGACTCGCCGCGTGGCGTAGCGCCCACAGCCGATGCTCGTCGTCGGCGTCGATCCCAGTGTGCACCTCGCTCGCGCCATGTCGGGTGGCGCGGGCGGCCAGCTGCGTCATCGCATGCCGCGCGGCCCCCGCCGACTCCCCTTCGACCTCCATAAGCAGAACCGCTTCCGCGCGCGGCGGAATGCCCGTCGGGCCATCGGTCGCCGCCACGTCAAGAAAGGTGCGATCCAACAGTTCACACGCCGTGGCCCCATCGATGCGAGCTTCGACGGCGCAGGCGGTGGCCGCTTCCAGCGAATCAAAGAGTGCCAGGATGGTGGCCGTGGCACCGGCCACGGGAATCAGTGAGAGCTCGACTTCGGTGAAAATCGCGAGCGTACCCTCGCTCCCGACCAGCAGGTCCACCAGATGCCCGTCGGCGCGCAGCGCATCGGCAATCGCGTAGCCCGACGATTCCTTGCGCACGCCGGCGTGCGACAGCGCGTAGGCCGGGATCTCGCTCCCGAGCTGGGTGCCGATCTGCGACATCGCATCCGCCAGGCGTCGCACCGCGGGCACGCCGATCGGCCACCGCGCATCGCGTCGGACCCACACATCGGTGCCATCGTCGAACACGCACCGCACGCCGTGCACCCACGGGCGCGTGGCGCCGAACTTGAGGCTGCGCGGGCCCGCCGCGTTGGCGCCGACCATGCCGCCGATCGTGCAAAACGCTCCGCTGGACGGATCCACCGGGAAGCGCAGCCCCTCGCGGTGCGCCGCGTCATCAACTTCGCGTCGGGTGACACCAGCGCCGACCCGGATACGGCGCCCTTCCACCTGTACCGGGTTCAGATGACGCAGACGGCTCAGGTCGACAATCACGCCGGGACCCACGGCGCCGGCCGCCATACCGCTGCCCGAGCCGCGCGGCATCAGCGCCACGCCCTCTCGCTTGCTCCAGCGCATCAGCGTCGGCACGTCGTCCGCGTCGGCTGGCACTGCCACGCCCGCCGGCACACACCGCGCGATCCCGGCGCCCTCGGCGTACAGCGCCCGGGCAAGCAGATCGGTGCGGAACACACCACGGAAATCGGCAGGCGACTCGATCACCAGTAAAACCTCGTGCGCACCGGGCAGCCGCAGCAAGTCCTCAATGGGCCCGGATCGTTCATTCGACGCCTTCACCGGCTGTACTTGGTGCCGTGCTCCCGCCACGCATCGTATCTTGCACGACATGACCCTGCCGACTGCCGTCTCCGCCGCCCTCGCCCAGCGCGATGCCGCCCGCTTCTGCGGGGCCATCCTGCCGGCGGTGTCGCGCACCTTTGCGCTCGGGATCAAGGTCCTTCCCGGCGCCCTCGGTCAGGCGGTGCTCGACGCCTATCTGCTCTGTCGCATCGCCGACACCATCGAAGACGCCCCCGCCGTTGACCCGCAGGTCAAGGCCGCCTTGTTCGACGACTTCCTTGCCGCCTTCCACGACACCGCCGCGCTTGAACGATTTCTGTACGGCGTGAAGCCGCTGGTCGGCGACGAAGCGCACCTGTCGCTCACGCGCAACGCCGATCTCGTGTTCGCGCATTTCTCGCTGCTCCCGCCCAAAACGCGCGCCGTGGTGCAGAAGTGGGTCGCGGAAATGGCGAACGGCATGCGGAAGTTCGTGCTGCTGTACCCCAACGGCATTCGCATTCAAACCGTCGACGAGTACAAGGAATATTGCTACTACGTGGCGGGAACCGTGGGCTACATGCTCACCGATCTGTGGCACGAGCATTCGTCGAGCATCGGTACCAAACGCTACGCGATTTTGCGCGAACGGTGCCGCGCGTTCGCGGAAGCGCTGCAGACGGTAAACATCCTGAAGGACGTGGCCGTCGATGCCGAGAAGGAAAACTCGGTGTACGTGCCGGAGGAGCTGTTGCGCGCGCACGGCAGTTCGCAAAGCAGTATTCTCGCGCCGGAACTCATCGCGAAGAACCGCGAAGCGCTCACGCAGCTGATTCAACTGGCGTGGCACGACCTCGAAGAAGCGCGCATGTACCTGCTGCTGATTCCGCGTCGCGCCATCTCCATTCGACTGTTCTGTATGCTGCCGTTGCTGCTGGCCTATGCGACGCTCCGCGATCTCGTGCAGAGCACAGCGATGCTCAAGCCCGGCGGATCGGTCAAGATCTCGCGTCGCGAGGTGAAGTCGCTGCTGATGACGGGGTCGATGCTGGTCATGAGCAACATGGGCGTGCGTTGGCTGGTGGAGCGCGTGCGTCGGCGCGCCTTTGTGCTGGAGCTGGTTACCGCGCCGTAATCTGCCCCACGACTTTCTGGAGCAGGTTGGGCGGCTCGCGCAGGCGGTCCTGTTCCAGTTCGTCGAGCAGCTGCTCCAGTCGCAGATGCATGCGATCCACCGCATTGCGATACGCCCGACGCAGCGCGCGCCACGTAAAGAAGCCGGCACCGCCGGCGAACGCCGTGACGCCCGCAAGAATGCCGGTGCCAACGCCCGCACCAACCAGAAACACGACCGGCACGGCGACGACGGCATAGAGCAGACCAAGCAGCCCGATCAGCGCGACGACCTGATTCCGTTGCATACGACGCATGCCGGCAATGTCCGCATCGAAGCGAATCACGCTGCGCGCGCTGTCGATCGCCGTCACACTGGCCGTCACCTGATCCACACGCACGAGATCGAAGCGACGTCCGCCCACGCCGAATGAGCGAAGAAAGTTGCCGAACGGATCGCGACGGGGCTCCCAGCTCTGCCGGTCACCAAGGCGACGACGGGTCGAGAGCGACTCCATGCGCGGCATCCACGAATCAAGACGGCGCAAAATGTCGTCCGGCGTACCCGGCACGGTGCGCTGGGCGCCCACCGAGGCTGGCCCAAGACTGTCGAGCATCGGACCCGACTCTGTCTCCGACATCGGCAGGCGCGCGCGTTCTTCGGCGATCGCCTGCCGCACATGCGCCAGATCGAGCCCCACTTCCTTCGCGATCTCGAGCAGGCGCTCCTCCGACACACTCTCCACGCCATCAGTGGTCGTCGTCTGCAGTTCGCTGGCGCGGGCCAGCACGCGCTCAAGCGCGGTGCGCGGAATGTCAGCCATGGATCCGGGAAGCCTGAGGGACACGAGTCGGCATCAAATGCCGCTCAGCACAATATCAATCTGCCGCTGCAGTGCGTCGCGAATCGCCGCCGGCAGCGCAAAGGTGCGGTCGAACACGGAACTCGCATCGGCGGTGGTGGCGCGAACGCCGGCCTGCGCAAGATAGAAACGCAGGTAGCCGTCGCGTAGCTCGGGGGCGATAATCGCCAGCAGCATCGCCCCGGCCTGCACCTGACCCATCGACACATAGCGGTTGGCGGTACCGGCACGCTGATCGGCCGGCGTTGTGTTGTCCGTCACGATCGTGCCGACCAATGAGCCGGTGACTTCGTGGGCCAGCACGTACAACACCTGCACCGCGTCTTCACTGCGCGCCGGAAAGGGAACGGCCACCATCGTCTGTCGGTTCGGACCCGTCGCCGTGCGCCCTTCGCCGCCGATCGGCAGCGACAAGAGCAGATCGCCCTGTCGCTGCGACGTGTTGTTCAAAAAGCGTTCAAACTTCGCGCGATACACCTGTTGCCAAATACTATCCACCGACGTGATCACCGACGCGCGCGTGCGCACCAGACGTGAATGCTCGGCGTTGAAAAAACGTTCCTGTTCGTCGAGCACGCCCGCCAGAAACAGCCGCAGCCACTCGCGATCGGCCGACGTCGGAAACATCGACGCAATCAGCGCCACGCGGGCTTGCGTCTCGCGATCGGGAGCCCGACGCGGGTCGCCCTCGAATTGCAGGAACCGTTCGATCGCGTACTTCATGGCATCCCAGTTCGCGAATTCAAACGGGAGAAACTGCGCCGGCAGATATCCGCCGGTGGTCGCTAACCGCTTCGCGAGTGTCGGGCGATTGGCGTCGAGGCTCGTGAGCACATTGCGCTGGTTCTTTACCACCACCAGCGAATCACGATAGCCGATGCGATACAGCCGCACACGCGTGGTGTCCTCGCTGATCAGGGCAAACGCATGCAACCAGAGATCGATATGCTCGGCGGTGCGCACGGGCCAGCGCAGGGCGGGCACCGGTAGCGGTGCGCTGGGTGATCCACCGGAAGACGCCGCGCCATTCGGGCCCACGGGCGCTCCAACCGGAATCGCCGAGGCGCACCCGGCGCACAGGGCGAGCGCCGATGCGGCCAGCAACGTCTGTCGAACGTTGAAGCGAACAGGAAAAACGTGAGCCATACACGAGTATACACCTCACGGCATCGGCAGGGTTCAACGATCGGCGCGGAACTAGTGCTGCGACCGGTTAAAGAGTAGGTAAGCAGACGGTCGGATAATCCGGGCGGCTCCTATCCTTGGCAGGTATGCCCAGACCTCCCTTGTCGTTTCGGTGGTGGGTTTGATCGGCTGCGGAATCACCCAGAACCCAGAACCCAAAACCCACGGCCTCACGCGTCAAGCCCAGAGCCGCTCGCGGTGGGCGATGGGCGTGAGGCCGTGAGTGGTGGGGAATGGGTGGTGGGTTTGATCGGCTTCGGTGGTGGCGACCGACAGATCGCTACTACCAGGCACTGCTTCACCGCGGATTACACGGATAGCACGCGAATGTGCTCCGGGTTGACGACACGCGACGGCGCGAGTTCGACGGATCCGGGTTTTTGTTGTTGAACAACGAAAAGCGAACTGCTCTACGCAAACGATCCTTGGCGTGCGTATTCGTGAACTTATCCGTGTCGTTTTCCGCGTGAATTTGTGGTCATGCTGTTGTGATCGCGCCGAATCGCGAGCGGAATCACCCAGAACCCAAGACCCACGGCCTCAAGCGCCAAGCCCAGAGCCGCTCGTACTGCCTCCGCACCACGATGACGTGGCGCTTCACCCGCCAAGACACGCGCCGGAAGTTTGGTTATAAAAAGCCACTCTCTAAGCGGTCGCAGTACTAGTGACGGAACAGACGCTCGCCGGTGAATACCATGGCGATGCCATGCTCATCGGCGGCGGCGATCACCTCGGCGTCGCGCACCGAGCCACCAGGCTGCACGATCGCCTTCACACCGGCCGCCGCTGCCTGATCGATACCGTCGCGGAACGGGAAGAAGGCGTCGGAGCCGAGTGCGGCGCCTTCGGTGATGTGGCCCACGCTCGTTGCCTTGTGTACGGCGAGGAAGCTGGCGTCCACGCGCGACATCTGTCCGGCACCGATGCCGATCGTGGCGCCGTCGTGCACGAGTACGATCGCGTTCGACTTCACACTCGCCACGGATTTCCACGCGAAGTGCAGGTCGACCATTTCCTCGGTGGTCGGCTGACGCTTGGTCACCACGTTCCATTGGGCCGGCTCCATCGGCGCCGGTGCGCGATCCTGCACCAGCAGACCGCCACGCACACGCTTGTAGTCCATGCCGCCTTTCGGCCAGTTCGCGCGTCCTTCCAGCACGCGCAGGTTCTTTTTGCGCCCGAGAATTTCAACGGCTGCGTCGGCGAACGAGGGCGCCACGATGCACTCCACGAACAAGCTGGAGATCGCTTCCGCCGCCGCCACATCGACGGGTACGGTGAACGCAATCACGCTGCCGAACGCCGACAGGGGATCACAGGCCAGCGCCTTCTTGTAGGCCGAGAGCGCGTCGATGCCTGTGGCCACGCCGCACGGTGTCGTGTGCTTGATGATCGCGCACGCGGGCTGATCGGCGAACGGCTCGATGGCCAGCAGCGCACCTTCGAGATCGAGCAGGTTGTTGAACGAGAGTTCCTTGCCGCCCCTCTGTCTCAGCGCGCCCAACCCGGCGCCTGGCTTCTCCACGTAAAACGCCGCGCGCTGCTGCGGGTTTTCGCCGTAGCGCAGCACCTGCTGCTTTTCGAAGGCGAGGGGATACCGGTCGGGGAACGGCTCGCCGCGCCGCAGCGCAAACCACTGGGCGATCGCCGCGTCGTAGCTGCTCGTGTGCGCGTATACCTTTTCCGCCAGCAACGTGCGGAAGGCGAGATCGTCGCCGCCCGACTGTATTATCTCCAAGACGTGCGCGTAATCGGTGGGGTCAACAATCACCCACACCGACGCGAAGTTCTTGGCGGCCGAGCGCAGCATCGATGGGCCACCGATGTCGATGTTCTCGATCACCGCGTCCGGGTGCACATTCGGCGTGGCGGCCGTTTCGCGGAACGGATACAAATTCACGACCACGAGATCGATCGTGCCGATGTCGTGCGCCTTGATGGCCTCCATGTGCTCCGGCAGATCGCGTCGCGCCAGCAGGCCGCCATGAATCACCGGGTGCAACGTCTTCACGCGTCCGTCCAGCATCTCCGGGAAGCCGGTGATCTCACTGACGTCCTTGACGACGAGGCCGGCGTCACGCAGTACTTTGGCCGTTCCGCCAGTGGAGACCAGATCGTATCCCTGCTGGGCGAGCCCGGTGGCGAACGGAACGAGACCGGACTTGTTGGAAACGGAAAGCAGCGCGCGCATGGAGACGGGATCGGGAGAAGGAGAAGAACGATGCAGCGAATGAGCGTGGAATCAGCGCGGAAAGAGTCGCGCGACATCGGTGGCAAGGGCCGGCGACGGTCCCTCGGCATCTTCAGTCAGCGCAAAGCGCCAATCTGGCGCATGCACCGACACGGGGATATCGAGGTGCCCATGTACGCGATCATCGTCGCCCAGCACGATGGCCCCAGACGCCACCGCCGCCACGCACAGTGGGAACAGGCGATGTTCGGTACGGAGCACGCGCGCGGCCAGCCGTATGGCGTCATCACCGGGGAGCACCGGCACCGGCCACTGCGCGATGATTGGACCGCGATCGAAGTGTTCGTCAACGAAATGCACGGTGGCGCCGGTGAGTGTGGCGCCGTGTTCGAGGACGGCCTCGTGAATGCGCAGGCCAAACATGCCAGGGCCACCGAACGACGGCAGCAGTGCGGGATGCACGTTCAGCAGGCGGCCACGATAGGCGCGCACAACGGCCTCGGGCACGAGCTTGAGATAGCCGGCCAGCACCAGCACATCGGTCTTGGCCGCGTCGAGCAACGACAGCATGGCATCGCTGTCGAACGTGGCGTCGAGCACCCCAGTGGCGATCCCCGCGGCGCGGGCGCGATCGAGGGCGCCCGCGGTCGCACGCTCTGACGCCACGAAGGTGATCATTCCGGCGCTGGCGGCAGGGCCGGCGAAGTGGTCGATCAGCGCCTGCAGGTTCGATCCACCGCCTGAGGCGAGAACAGAGATGCGCGCGGGCGCGCGGGGAATGGTGGGCATCGTCATGGCGCCAAAACTACTCCGCCCTGGTGGTCGGCTGCAGGGGCGTGCGCGGGCCGATCATGGCCAGCGCCGTCGACACCGCTTCCATAATGTTGTCCGATATAAAAATGCGAGCGGACAGCGCGGAGCGGGCTTCCTCCACATCGGCGGCGGGTGTCTCGATGCCGGGCACCAAGATGCCGATCCCACCCGTCGCGAGCGCCGGCTGCACATCGCGCCAGCGATCCCCGATGTACGCGCTGTGCATGAGGTCGAGCTGGTGCGCGGCGGCCGCCTCGCGATACATGCCGAGTCCGGGCTTGCGGCACTCGCACGGCTCTTTCGGATGTCCCCAGTGCGGACAGTGGAACGTGGCCAGCACCGCCGCGCCGCCCGCGCTGAGCAACGTCGTGGTTTGATCACGCACCGCTTCGTACTGCGCGTTGGTGATCAGTCCGCGAGCGATGCCCGACTGGTTCGTGACGACCACGATTGGCACCTGCGCCGCGTTCGCCTTCGCCACGGCCGCGGCCGCGCCGGGCAGCAGGCGTACGCGACTCGCATCGGCCAGGTAGTGCGCGTCGGCGATGATCGTGCCGTCGCGGTCAATAAACAGCGCCGGCACTGGCGCCGGCTGGGCGGTGGCGTCCACTACGGACCGCCGAACAGGGAGCGGACGCGCGACGCCATGGCCTGCGCGAGTGTATCGCGCGGTGCCGGCGGACGTGGGGCGGCCGGACGTGGGGCCGTACTGTCACGCTTCGTACTGTCGCGCGTGCTGTCGGGCTTGGGCGCGCGCGGCGTGGTGAAGGTGCGGGCCGGAGAGCGTACCGTGCCCGAGAGACTGCGAACGTTGGTGACGCTGAGCCGGAACTGCTTCTGCGGTTCCAGCACCGTATCGAGCACGACATAGATCTCTTTGTACAGCAGCGGACGACGCAGCTTGGGCGGTGGCGTGGTGTCGATCGGGGCTCCCGGACGACCACGACGTGCCGCCAAACGGGCACGCGCCTCGCGCTCGGAGCGCGCGTCCGCCGCCAGACTATCAGCGCGCTTCACGCGCGCCAGAGAATCGGTACGCGCCCGCAACGCCGGCGTCGAATCGCGCAGCACCGTCACACGCGCCACCGAGTCGGCGCGCACTTTCGCCCGCAGCGAATCGGCCCGCGTGCGTTCAGGAATCGTCTGCACCGCCTTCACCCGGACCAGCGACGAGTCGGCGCGCTTGATGATCACGTCTTCGGGGCCGAACAGGCGTCCGGGGGCATACGGCTTGTCGAAGACCACCTTCAGGCCCGTGCTGTCCTGCGGGGTGACTTCCGACACGCGCAATCCCACGGTGTCATGAGCGAACCCGTAAAATTCGATATCCGCCGTCTGCGTCAGCGTGACGCTCACCGAGTCCCACACCTCGAGCGGGTCGAGAGTGCGATTGGTGTTGCGATCGCCATAGGCGCGCAGCAGATACGGACCGGGCGGCAAGTACTGCAACACATATCGGCCGGTGGAATCGGCGACCACCTGATACGTGATGCTGTCGGGTGCCATCGCTTCGACCAACGCTCCCGAAAGTCCATTGCCGGCCGCCCAATCGAAGGCCACGCCGGAAATGCGCGTGGTGGGGATCGGTCCGCCCGTGCTGAACACCAGCCGAATCGTGCTATCGATCCCGTTGTTGCGAAGATCCTGCAGGCCGCGTTTGATCACCACCGAATACACCGTGTTCGGCTTCCAGCCCTGTGATGGGCTGATCTCGATCTTTGAGCGCCCCCAGTTTACCTTGGGCACGCCGCTCTTGGGACTGATGAACACGAGATCTGCGATGTCCTTCGCACCCTTGGGCGTCTCGCTGATCACTTCGTCGAACTGAAGCACCACGGCCTTCGGTTTGGCGCCGACGGTGTTGTTTTGCGGTGTCACCTTCAGTACGAGCGGCGGGGCCAGATCGGGCGGGCCGCCCGGCGGTGGCGTTTGATTCGCGCAGCCCGTGAGCAGCAACAGCGCGGCCGCCCGCCTCATCGCGGACTTCATGACGGCCGTCACGCCCCGAACGTACCGAGCTTGGTGCGCATGAGCTGACACCGCATCCGCCATTCCTCGGCCTTGGCGCGCTCCGCCTCGACCAGCGCCGGCGGCGCCTTCGCCACGAACTTCTCGTTGGCGAGACGACCGTCGAGCGCGTTCAACTGCGTGTCGAGTTGCGTGAGTTCCGCCTGCAATCGCTGCTTCTCCTTCTCGAGATCGACCAGGCCAGCCAGCGGCACCACCAGTTCCACGCCGTCACGCAGCAACAGCTGCGCCGACGCGCCGCCGGGGTTCTCCGCCGCCATCGCCACGCGCGCGCGCGCCAGCGAGCCGATCGTCTCGCGCTGCGCATCCAGCAGCGCCGCAATTCCCGCGGGGGCCACCAGCATCGCATCGACCCACGCGCCCGGATTCACATGGTACTCCGAACGCACGCTGCGGATCGCCTGCACCGCATCGCGGGCGTATTCGAACGCCTGCGCCTCGGGCGATACCGTGCCATCGGCCCGACGTGCCGTCGGCCATGCGGCCTGCGCCACGAAGGCCCCTGGCGGCGTGTTTGGCAACTGCTGCCAGAGTGCCTCGGTAATGAACGGGACAACCGGCTGCAGCAAGCGCAGGGCGCCGTCGAAGGCATGCGCGAGGACGGTCCGCGCGACCTCGCGATCCTCACCCTCCGTGGCGTACAAACGCGGTTTCAGCGCTTCGAGATACCAGTCGGCCAGTTCGTTCCACACGAACCGGCGAGCCGCCTCGGCGTACTCCGACAACCGTAACCCGCGACCACGCTCCGCGTCGGTCCACGTGTGCCCGTTGGCCGGACGCGGCGGGCCCAGTGCGGCGTCGCAATCCAGAATGGCTTGATCGAGACGATCGAGAATCCACTGATCGGCGGCAGTGAGCCGCTCGGGTGCGATCGATGACAACGGCAGCAGCGGTTCGGTGCCCACACGCGACAGCAGGAAGCGTCCGATGTTCCAGAGCTTCGTGCAGAAGTTGCGCCCCGGCGCGAACGATTTTTCCAGATCGTTCGGGTCGAGCATGACGTCGACGCCGAGGCCGAGGCCAGCCACCATGGTCCAGCGCAACGCATCAGCGCCGTACAGCTTCACGACGTCGAGCGGATCGATGCCGTTGCCGAGCGACTTCGACATCTTCTTGTGCTGCATGTCCCGAACCGTGCCATGCAGATACACGGTGTGGAACGGTGCCTGGTCGAGAAACCAGCACCCCGACATCACCATACGCGATACCCAGAAAAACAGGATCTCCGGCGCCGTCACCAGCACGTCGCCAGGATAGAACGCTTTGAGATCCAGCGTCTCGTCGGGCCAGCCCAGCGTGGAAAAAGGCCACAGCCACGACGAGAACCAGGTGTCGAGTACGTCTTCGTCCTGACGCACACCGCCGTTGCACGACGGACAGGTGCTCACATCCGTGCGCGATACGATCGGCTCCAGCGAGCAGGCGGGGTTGTCGCAATACCACACCGGCACGCGATGGCCCCACCAGATCTGCCGCGAGATGTTCCAGTCGCGAATGCCTTCCAGCCAGTTCACGTACACCGCTTCCCATCGATCCGGCAAAATGCGCAGCTGTCCGCCACGTAACACGTCGAGCGCCTTGTCGGCCAACGGACGCATGCGCACGAACCACTGATCGGACAGGCGCGGCTCGACCACCGTGTCACATCGGTAGCAATGACGCACGGCGTGCGCGTGCGGCTCGACCTTCACGAGCGCGCCGGCCGCGTCGAGCATTTTCACGATGGCGGTGCGGGCCGCGGTGCGATCAAGACCCGACAGGGCTGCCGGCACGCGTCCGGCGGCGTCTTCGACTTCACGTACGATCCCTTCGGCATCGATGACGACCGGCATCGGCAGACCGTGGCGCTTGCCCACTTCGAAGTCGTTGGCGTCGTGCGCCGGCGTGAGCTTCACGGCACCGGTGCCGAAGGCGGCGTCGGTGAACGCATCGGCGATAATCGGAATGCGCACGCCGTTGATCGGCAGCACGACATCCCGGCCAATCATCGCCTCATAACGCGCATCCTCGGGGTTTACCGCGACGGCCACGTCGCCGAGCATTGTTTCCGGGCGCGTGGTCGCCACGCTGATCGACTGCGTCGGGTCGTCGGCGAGCGGATATTTGAGGTAATAGAGCTTGCCAGCCGTGTCGGCAAACTCCGCCTCTTCATCCGACAGCGAGGTGCCGCAGCGCGGGCACCAGTGGATCACGCGGTGGCCTTTGTACACGAGACCATCCTCGTACAGGCGCACAAACGCTTCGCGCACGGACTTCGAGAGGGCGGGGGAGAACGTGTAGGCGGTGCGTGACCAGTCGGCGCTCGATCCGACCGCTTTGAGCTGATTCAGGATCTCGCCGCCGGTGTGCTCCACGAACTCGGCCACCTTCTCCACGAACGGGCCGCGGCCCAAATCGAAGCGCGTCTGGCCGTTGGCGGCGAGCTGCTTCTCCACGACATTCTGCGTGGCAATGCCGGCATGATCGGTGCCGGGCAGCCATAGCGCTTCATCGCCCGCCATGCGGCGCCAGCGGATGAGCACGTCCTGCACCGTGTTATTGAGGCCATGCCCCATGTGCAATACCGCCGTCACATTGGGCGGCGGTATCACGATTACGAACGGCTCGCGCGTCGCGGCGCGTTCGGCATTGGCCGTGAACACCCCGTGTTCGGTCCACCGGGCGTACCAGGTGGACTCAGTAGCGGTAGCGTCGTACGTGGTCGGCAGCGGATTCGTGTCGGGCGCAGTCATGGCCCAAGATAACACGGGTGCTCAGGCGACTGGCCACGCCGGGCTCACCGTCCGTGTGGCGTTTCGTATTGCGCAGTCCGGTGGCTCTGGATCGACCCCGGCCCCCGGACTGCCAGTTGATCGACCACCGCCATCACGTCGGGGACGCCACGGGCAAGAGTGAGCGCGTGGGCGATCTCTCCCGTGCTGTCGACCCAACCGGTGAGTTCGATGGTGCCCGCTCCCACGGCTCCGATATCGATGGCACGCGCCTCAAGCACCGGGTCGTTGCGGAAGGCCTCGAGGACGCGGGATTCCAGCTCTTCGTGCGTGGGCACCGACGGGCCCATCAGGATCACGACCGTGTCGGCGAGCGGCGCGACCGCGACCGCGACCTCAACCTCGACCGCGACCTCGGCTTCCAACGAGCGCGTGCGACGGTCGCGCATGCGATCCCGGAGGCGCTCGCGAGTGGAGAGTCGATTGGGCATCGCCCCAGACATCGCGGCGTGCGACTCTTCGCGACGGCGGACGTGCAGGTGGGCAATTGTCTCTGGGGCAAGCTCCGAATCGTCGTCGGCCAGCCCGTCGAACGAATCGGTGCGACGCTCGTCGCCACGCCAGCCCTCGGGGCCGGGCTCGCGACGGCTGCCGTGACCACCGCGGCGGAGCAGGCCGTCCACACCGCCGATCCGATCGGCCACGAGGAAGCCGAGGGCGACACCGGCCACCGCGCCGAGCGCCACGAACAGCACCGACGAGGTACGCGTCGGACGCTTTCTGTATGGGGATTGTGCCATGATGCCATCTCCGTGACCCGACGCCAGCCCACCACGATCGAGAAGAGGATCGCGACTGATCTTGGCGTGATTCCTTGTTCAAGGATAACTTGACCGTCCTCGCTCAGCGAGGGCGTTCACCTTTCTGCCCGCTCCTGATGACTGCCGGTTCGCATTCTGCTGCTGACGCTGCTGCCCGCGCGCACATCGTCCTGACTCTCCCCGACGGTTCCACCCGCGAAGTCCCGGTGGGGACGCTGGCGCGCGACGTGGTGGGCTCGATCGGGGCGCGCCTGCTGCAGGCGTCGCTGGCGGTCGCGGTGGATGGAGAGGTACTTGATCTCATGACCCCGTTGCGGTCATCGGGTTCCTTCGTGGTGATCACGGAAAAGGACCCGCGCGCGCTTCAGGTGTTGCGTCATTCCGGTGCGCATATCCTCGCCACCGCGGTGCGACGCCTGCGCCCGGATGCGAAAATCGGGTTCGGGCCCGCGATCGACGACGGCTTCTATTACGACTTCGAAGTCGCGAAGCCGTTCACGCCCGACGATCTCGCCGCGTTCGAAGCCGAGATGAAAAAGGTCGTGGGCGAGAAATATCCGTTTGTGCGTGAAGAAGTGTCGCTGACCGAGGCGCGTGTGCGCTTCGCCGCCGATGCGCTCAAACTCGAGCGCCTTGACGACTTTGAGGGCAGCGACGAAGTCATCTCCACGTACACCGACGGTCCGTTCGTCGACCTGTGTCGCGGCCCGCACGTGCCGGATACTTCATACCTCAAGCATTTCAAGCTCCTGACCACCGCCGGCGCGTACTGGCGCGGCGATGTGAAGCGCCAGATGCTGCAGCGCATTTACGCCACGGCGTTCTTCAAGAAGGACGAACTCGAGCAGCACCTGCACAATCTCGAGGAAGCGAAGAAGCGCGACCACCGCGTGCTCGGCAAGTCGCTCGACCTCTTCCAGCTGTTTCCCGTCGCGCCCGGCGCCGTATTCTGGACGCCCAAGGGCACGACGTTGTACAACACGCTCGAAGCCTTCGTACGCGAGCGCCAACAGGAAGCGTTCAAGGAAATCAAGACGCCGCTGCTGTATAACAAGGCACTTTGGGAGCAGTCGGGGCACTGGGGCAAGTACAAGGAGAACATGTTCCTCGTTCTCGACAACGAGACGGGCGAGCATGACATGTCGCTGAAGCCGATGAACTGTCCGTCTCACCATTTGTACTTCGCGTCGAGCAAGCATTCGTATCGTGACCTGCCCATGCGCTACGTCACGTTCGACGTGCTGCACCGCAACGAACTGTCGGGCGCGCTGTCGGGGCTCACGCGCGTGCGGCAGTTTGCGCAGGATGACTGTCACGTGTATCTGCGTGAAGATCAGATCGCCGACGAAGTGAAGTTTCTCATGGACTTCATCCTCGCCTACTACGACACCTTCGGCCTTACGGCGAAGCTCAAGTTCGCCACGCGTCCGGAGCAGCGCATCGGTTCCGACGAGCTGTGGGATCGTGCCGAAGCCGCGCTGCGCGCCGCGCTCGAGAGCACCGGACGTCCCTACGAGCTGAAGGAAGGCGACGGCGCGTTCTACGGCCCAAAGATCGACTTCGACGTCATGGACAGCATTGGCCGCGCCTGGCAGCTGGGTACCATCCAGCTGGACTACAACGCGCCGGAGCGTTTCGATCTCACCTATACGGGTGATGACAACGCGCCGCATCGCCCGGTGGTGATCCACCGTGCCGTGAGCGGCTCGTTCGAACGGTTCATCGCCATCCTGATCGAGCACTTCGCCGGTGTCTTCCCGGTGTGGCTCTCGCCCGAACAGGTCCGCGTGATTCCGATCGCGATCGATTTCAACGAGCACGCCGAAGCGCTGGTGGCCCGCATGAAGGCGGCCGGTATTCGCGCCACGCTCGACGCGCGCAACGAAACGTTGAACTACCGCGTGCGCGAGGGCGAAGTGAACAAGGTGCCGTACATGTGTGTGATCGGTCGACGCGAGGCAGACGAGCACACCGTCGCGCTCCGTTCGCGCGGCGCCGGCAAGAAGCAGGACATCATGTCGGTCGACGCGTTCATCGCGCGCGTGCGGCATGAGATCGCCGATCGCACGCTCGCCATCCCAGCGGATGTTGTCGCCGCCGCAACGAACGCCGCCGCCGTGCCAACGGAACAGCCGGAGGCGACCACGTGACCCCCGAGGCGCTGCTCGACCTGTTCGTGCTGGCGCCTGTCGGCCTCGTGGAGGTGGACGAAGAGGGGCGGGTCGAGGTCGCCAATCTGGCGGCGCGCACGCTGCTCACGCCGTTCACGCGCGCGGGTTCGCTCGATGATCTGTTCGTGGCGTTGGGGGCTGTGGCTCCTGAGCTCGCGGCACGTGTGCGTGGCTTCGACTCACCGCGTGGCGTGATTGTCGATGCGCTCGAATTGCTTGCCCCCGGCGAGCAGCGGGGTGTGCATCTGTCGTTGGTCAAGGTGGCGCCGGGCCACATTGTGGCCGTCGTGAACGACGCCGGCGCGTTGGCGGCGGCGCGCGGGCAATTGTCGCGCGCTGACCAGCGGCTGCGCGCAGTCGAGGCGGCGGTGCGCGACTACGCGATTTTCACGGTTGACGCCGAGGGTGTGGTCGACTCGTGGAGTGAAGCGGCCGAGCGCGTGCACCAGTGGACCGCCGCGGCCGTGGTCGGTCAGCGTATGACGTTACTGCTTCCGCCGGAGAGCGGCAGTGACGCGTATGTGCAGGACACGCTGGCGCTCGCCGCCCGCAACGGGTGGTGCGAAGAGGAGGGACATCGTCAGCGACAGGATGGATCGCTGTTTTGGGCCAGCACCGTTGTCACGGCGCTCCGCGCCACCGATGGCACGGCAAATGGGTTCTCGGTGGTCACGAACGATGTGTCGGAGCGTCGCCGATTCGAGGAAAACCGGCGCGACGATGCCTCGAGCACCACCGACTACCTCACCGGCGTCTCGGCCCGTCGCGCGTTCTTCGACGTTGCCTCGTCCGAGGTGGCGCGCGCGCGCCGTTACGGACAGCCGCTGACCATGCTGTTGGTCGATCCCGACAACTTCCGCAAGATCAACGAGCAGCACGGCGAAGCCTTCGGCAACGAGTGGCTCCGGGCGATTGCGTGGGTGTGCCGTCAGGAGTCGCGAACCACCGACGTGGTCGGTCGTGTGGGCGGTGAGGCGTTCGCGGTGTTGCTGCCCAGCACGGAACTTTCCGGCGGACTGGTGTTGGCCGAGCGCATCCGCGAGCGCATGCAGCGTCATGTGTTCAGCGGCGACGTGCAGGGCGTGCGCTGCACGCTCTCGGTGGGTGTGGCCGAGGTCACTGATTCGGTCATCAGCGTGGACGGTCTTCTTGCGGCCACCGGCACGGCGGTACAGCGGGCGCAGCAAGCCGGTATGAACCTCGTGGTCGGCTACGACGACTGATCGTTCGCTTTGGTCCGGCGTTGGAACAACGCTGGTGTGGCGCTCGGTCGTGCCGGGTGGATCCCTTTCGCCGCTTGCTGCGCGCGGATGGCCGCGCGCCCGTCGCTTCGCTCCGGCGCCGGCCCCTCGCACGCAGAGGCGGCTGCAGGGACCACCCGACCCGACCGGCTGAACTGGGCGCCGGGGGCGCGGCGGTTGGAGCGAACGCGAGAGATCTGTGTCGTGCCTCGCCCTCGCCGCGTTGGAACAGCGCTGGAACTGCTCTGGAACAGCGCTGGTGTGGCGCTCGGCCGTGCCGGGTGGATCCCTTTCGCCGCTTCTTGGCGTGCGGATGGCCGCGTGATTCGATTGCGCCGGCACCTGAAAATCCGTCTCGCCGAAGATCGCGAGCACGGGGACGCCCACCTGCCGAAGGGTGGCCTGCGCATCGGTACGCAGGAGGCTCAGGATCTCCGGTTGTAGCACCGCACGCGACTGCGGCCAGAGCTGCGCGCGCAGGGCCGCCTGCTGCGCAACCGGAACATCAGTGAGGAACGCATTGACGAAGCGCTCGACCGCAGCGGATTCGCTCGCCGAATCCGTGGCCGCGCGGATCGCCCGCGCTGTTACGCGCGCGACTTCCTCCCAACTCCGCCCGGCCGCGGTGAGGGCCGAGTCTCCCCCCAGCGGCTCTCTGCGAAGGAGGGGCCGGCGCCGGAGCGGAGCGACGCGCGCGGCCATCCCGCCGCAGAAAAGCCGCGAAGGGGAGAACTCGGCCCGACCCGCATGCCGGCCGCGGATCTCACCCACGCGAACTCGGCCCGACCCGCATGCCGGCCGCGGCTCTCTCCCACGCGAGCTCGGCCCGACCCGCGCGCCGGCCGGCCGCGGATTCCCCCTACGCGGGCAGCAAAGCAGGCCTCGACGGCGTAGCATACCCGTAGCCCCCTGCCACACTCCCCACCGCAAATCGCTATCATGACCAGTCGCCTCACTTTGGCCGCGCTGTTCGCTGCCACACTGATCACGCCCGCTGCCGCCGTTCAGGCGCAGCCACGTAAGCCGCTCGTGGAATTCGAGATGATGACGTGGCCCGAAGTGAAGGACGCGCTCGCCGCCGGCAAGACGACCGCGCTCTTTTACACGGGTGGCACTGAGCAGCGTGGCCCGCAGAACGTGAACGGCGGCCACAATCTTATGGGACGGGTCATCGTGCGTACCATCGCCGAGAAACTCGGCAACGCCATCGCCATGCCGGTGCTGCCGTATACACCGAACAACGCGAGTGCCACGTTGCCCGGCACTATCGGACTCACGCCCGAGTTGCTGAAGGGCATACTCGAACGGATCAGTGAGCAGGCGATCGCGACCGGTTTCAAGACCGTCGTCCTCATGGGCGATCACGGTGGTGGTCAGCCGAACGTGTACGCCGAGGTGGCCATGTCGATGAGTGACAAATACACCCCGCAAGGCATCAAGGTGTTGTACTGCGACGCCGTGTACTCCACGGCCAACGCCGACTTCGACGCCTATCTCAAGGCCAACGGGTTTCCGTCCAGCTCGCACGCTGGTATTCCCGACACCTCGACGATGCTCTATCTCGGCGATGGCACGTGGGTGCGGCTTGATCAGCTCCCGAATGCCCTCGGCGATCCCGTGCCGACTGGCCCGCGTGGTGCCGCCCCCGACCCCAACGCGCCGCCCCGCAAGAACAACGGCATTAGCGGCGACGCCCGGAAGGCCAGCAAGGAACTTGGGAAAAAGCTGTTCGAAATGAAGGTTGACTATGCCGTGAAACAGATCAAAGGAATGACCGGTCGCTAAGCTGACACGCAGCGAAATCGGCGCAATTGGGGTCCAGGAACCTCACATTGCGCCGATTTTGCGGTGAGATCGGTTATTTTTAGGAGTTGCAGCTGCTCGTTCCCGCCACTCCTTGTCATACATGAGCGACTTCACTCGCCAGCCTGTCATCGTCGGTGCCGCGCGCACTCCGATTGGGCGGTATCTCGGGGGCCTCTCGCCCCTTTCTGCGCCGGAGCTTGGCGCCATCGCAATCCGCGCCGCGCTTCAGCGAAGCGGCGTTGCACCCGATGCGGTGCAGGAAGTCATCATGGGCCATGTGCTGCAGGGTGGCACAGGCCAGGCTGCCGGACGTCAGGCCATGCTGAAGGCGGGCGTACCCGCCACTGCTTCGGCTATTACGATCAACATGGTGTGCGGCTCCGGCCTCAAGGCCGTGATGCTCGCCGCGCAGGCTATCAAGGCGGGTGATGCGCAGGTGATCGTGGCTGGTGGTCAGGAAAGCATGAGCAACGCGCCGCACTATGTGTTCGGCATGCGTGGCGGTGTGAAATTGGGCGATCAGACCATGGTTGACGGCATGATCAAGGACGGCCTGTGGTGCCCCTCCTGCAACGTGCACATGGGTGTGCATGCCGAATACACGGCCACCAAGGCCGGCGTCACGCGGGCGCAGCAGGATGCGTTTGCGGCGGGTTCGCATGCGAAGGCCGTGGCGGCGCAGCACGCCGGAAAGTTCACGGCGGAAATCGTGCCCGTCGAGATTCCCGGCCGGAAGGGACCGACCATCATCTCGGTCGACGAAAGCCCGCGCGCCGACACCACCGAAGCCTCGCTCGCCGGCCTGCGTCCGGCCTTTCCGGGCAAGGGTGACAACAGCAATCTCACCGTCACCGCCGGCAATGCGTCGTCATTAAACGATGGCGCGGCCGCCGTGGTCGTCACGTCGGAAGCCTACGCCCGCGAACATGGCCTCACGATTCTGGCCCGCATCACCGCCTATGCCACGGGCGCCGGCGAGCCGCAGGATCTCTTCTTCGCGCCGATCACGGCGATGAAGAATCTGATGGCCAAGGCGGGCACCACCATCGCCGACTACGATCTCATTGAAGCGAATGAAGCGTTTGCGTCGCAGGCGCTCGCCGACGGACTCGGGCTGTCATGGGACGATGATCGCGTGAACGTAAACGGCGGCGCTATCGCCCTCGGTCATCCCATCGGCGCGAGCGGCGCCCGCGTGCTCGTCACGCTGCTGCATGCGCTGGCCGATCGCGGGAAGAAGACCGGTATCGCCACGCTCTGCCTGGGCGGCGGTGACGCGGTGGCGCTGTCGGTGGAGCGCGTCGACTAGCAGACGTCTTCAAGCGACACTGTTCGTGAACACGGTATTGCGGGTTCCCTGGCGGCTCCTGAGCTTCGGCGTGGCGTGGTTTCTCGCGCAGGGGATCGCCGAGTCGGTTCTCGGACCGATCTTCGGGCTCATTTCCCGCAGCGTCGGGGAATCGGTGCCAGCGTACCCGTGGAGTACGCTCATCGGAGTGGGCGCGGCGTGCTATGTGGCACTGCGCTTTGTGGACGATGTGCCGTGGTCGGTACTGGGGTTGGGCGACGGGTCGTGGCAGTGGAAGAGACTGGCCGCTGGTGCGTTGCTGGGAACGGCGGCTATTCTCGGCACCACCGCGATTCTGTGGACGATCGGCGCGCTGCAATTTGAAGGCATGCCGACTGGCCGCATCGACGGCGCCGCGGTGGTGGAAGACAGTTGGGGGGGGACCGCGCTGCGGCTGCTGTTGTTGCTGGGGCCGGCCGCGTTGTGGGAAGAGCTCGTATTCCGTGGCTACCTGTACGCCGTCGCCGATGAGGCCGCGGGTCGTTGGGTTGCCCGGTTGAGTTCGAGCGTGGCGTTCGGGGCGGTACACCTCATGAATCCCGGGGCGAATGGGCGCACCACGGTGGTGGTCATGCTCGCCGGATTTTGTCTCTGTCTCGTGCGGGAACGCACCGCCAGTCTGCCGGCGGCGTGGAGCGCGCATCTGGCTTGGAATTGGGTGATGGCGGCCGTGTTGCACGTGCCCGTGAGCGGACTGCCGTTCGCGACACCGGGCTATCGTGCCACACTGCACGGGTCGGATTGGATTACCGGCGGCGCCTGGGGCCCCGAAGGCGGGCTGGTGGCGATGTTGGTGTTGGGTGGATCGCTGGCCGTCGGACTTCGACGCCGCGGATCACGGGCCCAGATTTAACTTTTCGGAGTCGAAACGATATGCAGGCAGCTTTGGATCGCGCCGCCGTGGTCGGCGCGGGGCAGATGGGTAATGGCATCGCGCATGTGTTCGCGACCAGCGGGCATGCCGTGACGTTGATCGATGTGAACGCCGACGCGCTGGCGAAGGGTCGCGACACGATCGCCCGGAATCTCGACCGTCAGGTAAAAAAGGGCGCGATCGAGGCGAGTGCCGCGGAGGCCGCGCTGGCGCGCATCGCGACGTCCACGTCGCTCGAGGCCGTTGCCGATGCCGCCATTATCGTGGAAGCGGCTACCGAACGCCTCGATCTCAAGTTCCGCATCTTCGAAGATCTCGATCGCCTCGCTCCGGCGGGCGCGATTCTCGCCAGCAACACGAGTTCGATCTCCATCACCGAGATCGCGGCCCGTACGAAGCGCCCCGAACAGGTGATCGGCATGCACTTCATGAACCCGGTGCCGGTGATGCAGCTGGTGGAGGTCATTCGTGGCCTCGCCACGAGTGATGCCACCACCGAGAAGGTCATGAGCCTCTCCACGGGGCTCGGCAAGACGCCGGTGGAAGTGAACGATTTCCCGGGTTTTGTGGCGAATCGCATCCTGATGCCGATGATAAACGAGGCCATCTACTGCGTTATGGAGGGCGTTGGCACGCCCGAGGCTATCGACACGGTCATGAAGCTCGGCATGAATCATCCCATGGGTCCGCTCGCGCTCGCCGACTTCATCGGCCTCGATACCTGCCTCGCGATTCTCGACGTGCTGCACGACGGACTCGGGGATCCGAAGTACCGTCCGTGCCCGCTGCTCCGCAAGTACGTCGCCGCCGGCTGGTACGGACGCAAGTCCGGCCGTGGCTTCTACCAATACTGACCGCCATGTCGCTTCTCGATCTCAACGACACGCAGCGGGAAATCCAGTCGCTCGCGCGCGCCTACGCGCAGCGCGAACTGGTGGCCCTGGCCGGTGAGCGCGATCAGGAATCGCGCTTCGACCGCGAGATGGTTCGGCAGATGGCCGAACTCGGATTCTTCGGTATGCTCACGCCGGAACGCTTCGACGGCCTCGATCTCGATGTGCAGAGCTACCTGCTCGCGCTCGAGGAGATTGCGGTCGCCGACGCGTCGGCGGCCGTGTTGCTCAGCGTGCACAACTCGCTGCCTACGCAGATGATTCTCAACTTCGGCACCGAGGCGCAGCAGCTGCGCTTCCTGCCGCCGATGGCGCGTGGAGAACTGCTCGGTGCGTTCGCCCTGTCGGAGCCGGAAGCCGGTTCCGATGCCGCCGCCCTGCGCTGTCAGGCCGTACGTGATGGCGACGACTGGCTCTTGAGCGGTACGAAGGCATGGGTATCGCATGGCAATGAGGCCGGTGTGATCCTCTGCATGGCGCGCACCGATTCGTCCGACGCGCGCAAGGGCAGCAAGGGCATCTCGACGTTCATCCTTACCCCCGATCTGCCCGGCTTCCATCTGGCGAAAAAGGAAAACAAGATGGGGCTGCGAGCGTCGCCGACGCTGCAAATCACTCTCGACAATTGCCGCGTGCCGGGTGACCGGCTGCTTGGTGAAGAAGGGCAGGGCTTCATCTACGCGCTCCGGTCGCTCGATCACGGACGACTCGGTATCGCCGCGCAGGCCATTGGCATTGCGCGCGCCGCGCTTGAAGCCGCGGTACGCTACGCCGGCGAACGGAAGCAGTTCAACAAGCCGATCGCCGAATTTCAGGCAATCCAGTTCAAGCTTGCCGACATGGCGACGCGTATCACCGCCGCCCGCACGCTGTTGCATGCGGCCGCGGCGGCCAAGCAGCGCGGCGAGAAAATCACGCGCTTTAGCAGCATGGCGAAACTCTTCGCAACAGAGACCGCCATGTGGGTCACGACGCAGGCCGTACAGGTGTTCGGCGGCTATGGTTACGTGACCGACTACCCCGTCGAACGCTTCTTCCGCGACGCGAAAGTGACTGAAATCTATGAAGGCACGTCCGAGATTCAGCGCATCGTGATCGCCCGCGAAACACTCGCCGCGGCGGCGGCGAACGACGGCTCTCTTCCCGACTAATCTTCCGGTTCCTCCCTATGCACTACTTCGAAACAATCGCCGAGATGGGTCACGAGCAGGTGGTATTCTGCCATGACAAAGCGTCCGGCTACCGTGGTATCATCGCAATTCATGATACGACGCTTGGACCCGCGCTCGGCGGCTGTCGCTTCTGGAACTACGCCTCCGAAGACGCGGCGATCGTGGATGCGCTCCGTTTGTCGCGCGGCATGACATACAAGAATGCCGTTGCCGGTCTCAATCTCGGCGGGGGCAAGTCGGTCATCATCGGCGATAACACGACGACCAATCGCGAGATGTTGTTCCGCGCGCACGGGCGCTTCGTCGATTCACTCGGCGGTCGTTACGTCACGGCGGAAGATGTGGGTACGACGGTGGAAGACATGGATTTCGTGCACATGGAAACGAAGCATGTTACCGGTATCGGCTCCAAGTCGGGCGACCCGTCAAGTGTGACGGCGCATGGTGTGTTTCGCGCCATTCAGGCATCGGCGTGCCAGAAGTGGGGCAGCGACGACCTCGTAGGCCGCACGATTGCGATTCAGGGACTCGGGCACGTGGGCTACTACCTTGCCAAAGAGCTGCATGCGGCGGGTGCGAAGCTCATCGTCACCGACATCGACGCGCGGCGCATGCAGCGTGTCGTCGACGAGATGGGAGCCACGGCGGTGGCACTCAACGAGATCTACCGCGCGAAGGCGGATATTTTCACGCCCTGCGCGCTGGGCGGCATCATCAACGATGACACCATCCCGCAGCTCAACGTCGAGATCGTGGCCGGCGCCGCCAACAATCAGTTGCTCGAAGACCGTCATGGCGACGCGCTTGAGGCTCGCGGCATTCTGTATGCGCCCGACTACGTCGCGAACGCCGGCGGCGTGATCAACGTGTACAGCGAGCTCACCGGCTGGAGCCGGGAGCGGTCGTTGCGCAAGGCCGACGAAATTTACCAGACCGTGCTGAGCGTGTTCCGCCTGGCCAAGGACACGGGCATTCCCACGTACAAGGCCGCCGATCGTGTCGCGGAGCAGCGCATCCACGCCGTTCGCGGTATGATCAAGACGTGGCCGCAGTATCCCAACAAGGAATCCTGAGCAGTCAACGGAGCACACGACCATGGTGGATGTGGCAAAGCCGGGGGAGCGGATCCCAATCGCGTCCGACCACGCCGGCTTCGAGCTGAAGGAGCGCCTGCGGCTGGCGCTTGCCGAAATGGGATATGCGGTGGAGGACATCGGCACGCATAGCACCGCGAGCACGGATTATGCCGACTATGCCCATCCCTTGGCGCAGGAGGTGTCCGAGGGGCAGGCTGCCCGCGGCATCCTCCTGTGCGGGACGGGGCTGGGTATGTCGTATGTCGCGAACCGCTATCCGGGAGTGCGCGCTGCCGTGGCGTGGAACCCTGAGGTGGCCGCGCTCGCTCGTAAACACAACGACGCCAACGTGCTGGTGTTGCCGGCGCGTTTCGTGTCCGACGAAGACGCCTTGGCGATACTGCACGCCTGGCTCGACACACCGTTCGAAGGGGGTCGCCACCAAGGTCGCGTGGCGAAGATTGAACGGAACGACAGTGAGGCTGACGCCTCGGGGAGCACGACATGAGTGGTGGAGCCAGCGCGAACTGGTCGCAGTGGGATCGTTTGCCGCCGGGGGATGCCCTGTCGCAGGCGGATCCGGAGATCGCGCATCTGATCAACGAGGAAACGCAACGACAGAGCGACGGCCTCGAACTGATCGCCAGCGAGAATTTCGTGTCGCCGGCGGTGATGGAAGCAGTCGGGTCTACGCTGACCAACAAGTACGCGGAAGGGTTGCCGGGAAAGCGCTACTACGGCGGCTGTGAAGTCGTGGACAAGATCGAGCAGCTGGCGATCGACCGCCTGAAGCAGCTGTTCGGTGCCGATCACGCCAACGTGCAGCCGCACAGCGGTGCGTCGGCCAATGCGGCGGTGTTTCTCGCCTTTCTGAAGCCGGGCGACACGTTCATGGGCATGGACCTCTCGCAGGGCGGGCACCTCACACACGGCTCGCCGGTGAACTTCTCCGGGTTGCTGTACAAGGCGGTGTCGTACGGCGTGACTGAAGATGGCATCATCGACTACGAGCAGATGCGGGCGCGGGCACGCGAGCACATGCCGAAGATGATCATCGCCGGCTACAGCGCGTACTCGCGCACCATCAACTGGCAGGCCTTTGCCGATGTCGCGAAGGAAGTCGGGGCGATCTTCATGGTGGACATGGCGCACTTCGCCGGTCTCGCCGCCACGGGCACGTATCCGTCGCCGGTGCCGTTCGCCGATGTGGTCACCAGCACGACGCACAAAACGCTACGCGGTCCGCGCGGCGGCTTCATTCTCTGCAAGGCCGAACATGCCAAGGCCATCGACAAGGCGATCTTCCCCGGCATGCAGGGCGGTCCGCTCGCGCATGTGATCGCCGCCAAGGCGGTGGCGTTTCACGAGGCGCTGCAGCCGTCGTTCCCGGTCTATTGCCGGCAGATCGTGGAGAATGCGCAGGTGCTCGCCGCGGCGCTCATGGAGCGCGGCTATCACATTGTGTCGGGCGGCACCGACAATCACCTCATGCTGCTCGACCTGCGCAGCAAGGGGCTCACGGGTAAAGTGGCGGAAAAGGTGCTCGACGAGGCGGGGATCACGGTGAACAAGAACACCGTGCCCAAGGAAACGCAGTCGCCATTTGTGACGAGCGGCATCCGCCTCGGCACGGCGGCGGTGACCACGCGTGGCATGGGACCGGAAGCCATGCGCCAGATCGCGGTGCTGATGGACCGCGTGCTCTCCGCGCCTGGGGATCGCGACACGATCGCGGCAGTGAAGGCCGACGTGAAGGCGTTGGCCGATGCGTATCCGCTATATCGGGCCGTGACGCGGGTGTAAGGACATCCCGCGGCGCGGTTCGCAAGGAGTTGTCAGGTGGTGCCCGGGCCTCCAGTATTCTTGCACTGGAGGCCCGCTGTATTTCGGCCATTCGTCCAGAGTACAGATACGACACAGATACGATCAGGAGCAGCAGCAGTGACCGAGTTGGCGTTCCGTGAAGGCATCATGGATCAGATCCGTTTACGCGAGCAACGATTCGACGAGCGCGCGTATCTGTTCGTGCTCGCGTCACTCGAGCATTCCCAGGCGCGTCTCACGGAGCGCCGCCACATTAGCGGCCCGGAGCTCGCGCACGCGTGTCGCGAACTCGCGTTGCAGCGCTTCGGCGTAATGGCGGGCTTGGTGCTTGACCACTGGGGCCTCAAAGCCACGAGTGACATCGGCGACATTGTCTTCACGCTCGTGGATACAGGCTTGTTGATCAGTCAGCCGCAGGACTCGCGAGACGACTTCTTCGGCGTGTTTAATTTCGAGGATGCGTTCGGTCGCGAGTATCCGTGGAGCACCGCGCACGTCTGACCGACGGCGTGCAAGCGTGATGACACGCCGGTGAACGCCCTGCGCGTCACCACCGCCGCCGAAGCCGCGGCGCGCGACCGCGCGGCGATCGCCGCCGGCGTTGCTTCGTTCGACCTCATGCTGCAGGCTGGTACCACAGCCGCCGCGGTCATCCTGCGCGATTACGCGGCGCAACTCTCCCACGGCGTCGCCCTGTTCGCCGGCAGCGGCAACAATGGTGGTGATGCATACGTGGTGGCCGCGCAGTTGGCGCGGGCCGGCGTCGCGGTGCGACTGCACGCCGCGGCGCCGCCGCGCTCACCCAATGCCGCGCGCGCGATGGCGCTCGCGGCGCCGGCGTTGGTGCACGGCGCCCCCAGCGGCCATGAACGCCTGGTCGTGGACGGGTTGCTCGGCACCGGACATCACCATGCATTGCGTGAACCGGTACTGGCCGCCTGCCAGCGTGTATCGCTCGCGCGTGATGGCGGCGCCACCGTGATTGCCCTCGACGTGCCCAGTGGTCTCGATGCGACCACCGGTGAGATCGCCGACGGCAGTGCGGCGGCGCACGCCACGCTGTGCTTTGGCACGATCAAGCGCGGACTGCTGCTGTCGCGTGCGCACGCCGGACGCATCGTGCTGCTTGATATCGGACTGGCTGGCGAGGCTGATCGCGATGACAGCGCGTGGCATCTGTCGAACGCCGACGACTTCGCGCGATGGCTGCCGCCGATTGCCTGGAACGCGCACAAAGGGCGTCGTGGCCGCGTGGCGATTGTGGGTGGACACGAGGGCATGGCCGGCGCGCTGATTCTCGCGACGCGCGCTGCGCTGGCCGCCGGCGCCGGACTTGCGCACGCGATTGTCGACGCCCCAAGCGTCGCGGCCGTGCAGCTCACGGTGCCGCAGGCGTTGGCCGAACCGTGGCCGGTGCGCGACCCGGCGTCGGTCGGTGAGCGGGCCGAGCAGGCGACGCTGGATCGCTGTGATGCGTTGGCCATCGGCCCCGGACTCGGCCGCGGTACGCGGTCGTCGCACCTGCTGGAGCGCATGGTGAACGAGCATCGCGAAGCGCCGCTGCTGCTCGATGCCGATGCGCTATGGCTCGTGGCCGACGTCGCCCACGCGCGCGGTACTGATGCCGCTGCGCTGTTGCGGCACTGGACACGCCACTCGCGCGCCGTGGTATGCACGCCACACGAGGGCGAGTTTGCGAAGTTGCTCGGTACCGTAGTGCCGCCAACGTGGGATGCACGCGTCGACGCGCTGCGGCACTTCGCGGCGCGCGGAGGCGTAACCGTGCTGTTAAAGGGCACTCCCACCTTAATCGCCACGCCCCATGATGGTCCGATCACGGTGGTGCCTTACGGAACGCCGCTGCTGGCCACTGGTGGCAGTGGTGATGTGCTGAGTGGGTTGATCGTGGCCCTGCTGGGACAGGGACTCGCGCCGCTCGAGGCGGCGGTGTGCGCGGCCACCGTGCATGGGCGGGCGGCGGAGTTGGCGACCGCGCGACTGGGTGGTATTCGCGGCGGTACACTCGAGGCGGTGTTCGAATCGTTGCCGGCGGCGTGGCGCCTGCTCGAGCATCCCGTCACCTTTCCTCCCGGTGTGCTCGCCGAACTTCCTTCGCCCGCGTGATTGTGCGCTCTCTTCGCTTTACCGCTATGCTGGCGGCGCTGTCGGTCGGCGTGCTGTTGTGGTCATCGTGTGCGGCGAGCGGGGCCAAGGGCAACGCCAACGGCAACGCCAGCAGCGGCGGGTCGTCGGGGCCGTTGGATGGATTTGGCAGACGCGACGAACGGCAGCGCATCGGTAGCTTCAGCAACGTGCAGGCGGTGGCGGTGTCGCGCCGCTACGTGTTCGCGGCGGGGAGCAGTGGCATTGCGATCTACGACCGCCTCATGAACAGTTGGTTGCCGCCGCTCACGCGCGACGATGGCCTGTCCGATCAGCAAATCACCGTGCTTGCCGGCGACCCCGTGGAAGAGGCGCTGTGGCTGGGCGTACCCGGCGGCGTGATCATGTATCGCCCACTCACGGAACAGCTGCAGCGCACGATCGTGACCGGCGTACCGGAACTCATCGCGTTCGATCGCGCCGGCACCGGCGATGCCATCGTGCGCGCCGGCGGTGAGTGGACGCGCATCTCGCGGGTCGGCATCGCCACCCCGATGATACGGCCGCCATTGGCGAGCGCGCTCATTCTGCCACGCACGCTCAACGACCTGTATACGCAGTTCCCGACATTGCGCACGCAGCCGTCGTTGTTGCTGCGCGGTCAGCAAAGCGATCGCCCGTTGCGCAACGTGCAGATCATCAGTGGCGCCGCGTCGCCCGAACGCGCGAGTGACGTGTGGCTCGGCACGGCCGGCGACGGACTGTTCCGGCTCGATCCGGCGTTCATGCAATCCACGCCGCTGCCCTACGGACTCATGGAGCCCGGCGTCGGGGCGCTTGCGCTGGCCGCCGACGGGGTGTGGGCGGCCGGACTCGGCCAGTCGTTCGATCGTGGCGGCCTGTCGTTCGTAGCCCGTGATCTGCAACGCTTCCGCTGGATCGACGGCACGATCGCGGCGCCGCTGGTCGGCGTGCGCGCACTCTCGCTCGTTACGCGCGCGTCACGCGCCTGGCTGGGCACCGATCGCGGGCTCGTTCGCGTGCGGCTCGACGGCACACAGGCTATGCAGAGCTGGGGCGTACTGGACGGTCTCCCCGACGCACGCGTGTTGTCGGTCGCGACGCGCGACGACGGCGTGTGGGCCGGCACCGCGCGTGGACTCGTCTACGTGAGCGACAGCAACGACACGCGGAACGTGCGCACCCGTGGCCTCGGCGTGCGCTTGCTCGACAACATGCCGGTGCATGCGCTGCAATTCACGGGCGACACGCTGTGGATCGGTACCGAAGCGGGGCTGATGGCGATCGCGTCGCCCAATGGCAGTGTGGGTGGAGTGGTGTCGCGTCCGGCGGCCAGCGATCCGGCGCTGCGGCGAGCGGTGCGTGCGCTGGCGTGGAGCGATACGGTACTGCTGGCCGCCACCGACGATGCGGTGTTGCGGCTCGCTCCGCGCGGTGGGGTGGAGCCGGTGCGCGTGGACGCGCTCGACGTGCGGCAAGTGGGGCGCGTGACCAAGGTGGCAATCGACGAGCGCACCATGTGGCTGGCCGGCACGGACGGCGTGGTCATCGTGTCGCGTCGTGATGGCGCCTCGCGCGTGCTGCGCGTGCCCGGGGATGTGCCGGGGCCGGTGCTCGACATCGCCGTCGATCGCGATTACCTGTGGCTTGGCACGCCGCAGGGATTGATTCGCCTGCGTCGTCGCGGTGATGGCGGTCTGCCGTGAGACCGGTATGAGTCTCGAACCGCGACCGCATCAGGCCATGCGCGAGGGGGCCGAGTTCGACACGATCCGCGCGCTGATGGCGCGGTGGGGCGATCTCGCCGTCGACATCGGTGATGACGCCGCCGTGCTGGCGCCGCCAACGCACGGCACGCGCGTGGTAAGCGTGGATGCGTGCGTGGAAGACGTGCACTTTCGCCGCGCGTGGATCTCGGCGCGAGAGGTGGGCGTACGGGCGGCCGTCGCCGCGTTGAGCGACTTGGCGGCGATGGGGGCCCGCGCCGAGTACGTCTTGATCGCGTTCGTGATTCCCGACGGGTGGCGGGAGGAGCTCTGCGATGTGGCAGACGGCATGGGCGCCGTTATCCGCGACGCTGGCGCTCGCATTGTGGGGGGGAATCTCAGCCGCGGTACCGTGTTCTCGATTATGACCACGGTGATCGGCTGCTCCATGCGGGTCGTGCCGCGCAGTGGAGCCCGCGTCGGCGATCTGGTGGTGGTCACCGGCCTGCTGGGAGGTCCTGGTTCGGCCATAGGGGCATGGGACGCCGGCGAGAGGCCCACGGCATGGTCGCGGGGGCGATTCGCGGCCCCGGTGCCGCGCTGGGCCGAAGGCGAGGCGTTGGCGCTGGCCGGCGCCACCGCCATGATCGATGTCAGCGATGGGCTGGCCGGTGACGCCCAGCACGTGGCGGCGGCCAGCGGCGTGCGTTTCGACATCGATGTCGCGCGGGTGCCCCTCGGTCCTGGAATCTCAGCCGAGGCGGCCATGCAGAGCGGGGAAGAGTACGAGCTGCTGGCGACGATACCGCCTGAGGCATACGCGGAACTCGCCGCCCGGTGGCACACGATCACGGCGGTGCCGCTCACGGTGGTCGGGGTCGTACGCGCGACACGCGCCAGCGAGGCGGCCTCAGCGGGAGCCTCCGTTGCGCTCGGTTTTGATCACTTCGTTCCGGAATCGCCGTCGCGTTGAATTCGGGTTCCGAATAGGTAACCTTGAAGTGATGCGCACCGCATTCACGGCGTTAGCCTTGTTGGTTGGAACGGTCCTGTTCGGCAGCATTACGCTGCTTGCCGAGCTACTGGGGCATCCGCACGGGCCAAACAGCATCTACGAGAAGACGCCCCGCTGGTGGGCGTCGTGGCTGCTGGGTGCGGCCGGCGTCAAGGTGGTGGTGCATGGTGGGCGCGAGCTACCCGTGGGTGCGCCACGCGTGTTCATGGCCAATCACGTGAGCTGGTTCGACATCCCGACCATGATCGCCGCCCTTCCGCACTACGGGTTCGTGGCCAAACGTGAGCTGGAGAAGATCCCGTTCTTCGGCCCGGCGGCCCGTGCGGTAGGCGTGATTTACATCGACCGCGAGAATCGGAAGGCCGCCTTCAGCGCCTACGACGACGCCGCCTCGAGAATCCGTGCCGGGCACCCTGTGCTCGTGTATCCCGAAGGCACGCGCGGTTTTGACTACGTGCTGCGCCCGTTCAAGAAGGGCCCGTTCGTGCTGGCCATCGGATCGGGCGCCCCCATCGTGCCGGTGGTCATTTACGGCACGCTTGAAGTGAACCCTCGCACCGCATTCCGCGCGTCGCCCGGCACGGTGCACGTGCATTTGCTGGAGCCCGTTCCCACCGAGGGGCTCACCTATGCCGACCGCGATGTCCTCGCCGAGCGCGTCCGCCAGCGCATGGCCGACTGTTTACGTGCACATTACGGCGTCACTCCGGCCACTGAACCGGCGCGCCGTGCAGTACCCGTCGAGGCCGAGCAAGCCTTAGCGTAAGACCAGTCCGCACTCACGACTCGATACTCACAACCCACGACTGATTTATATGGCTTCCATCGTTTCCGTCAGCGCGCGCGAGATTCTCGACAGCCGCGGCAATCCCACTGTTGAAGTGGATGTGATTCTCGAAACGGGCAGCGCGGGTCGCGCGGCCGTGCCGAGCGGCGCCAGCACCGGCGAGCGTGAAGCGGTGGAATTGCGTGACGGCGATCCGGCGCGTTACGGCGGCAAGGGTGTGCTCACGGCCGTGAACAACGTGAACACCGAGATCAACGAAGCGCTCGAGGACATGGACGCGACCGATCAGATCGCGATCGACCGTGCGTTGATTGATCTGGACGGCACCGAGAACAAGGGGCGACTGGGCGCGAACGCGCTGCTGGGTGTGTCGATGGCGGTGGCGCGCGCGGCGGCGCTCGAAGTTGGCTTGCCGCTGTATCGCTATCTTGGTGGTCCGATGGCGCGCACGTTGCCGGTGCCGATGATGAACATCCTGAACGGTGGCGCGCACGCGACCAACACCGTCGACTTCCAGGAATTCATGATCGTGCCGGTTGGCGCCGAGTCGTTCAGCGACGGACTGCGCATGGGCACGCAGGTGTTTCACGCGCTGAAGCAAGTGCTGATCGCGCGCAAGCTCGCCACCGGCGTGGGCGACGAAGGTGGCTTTGCGCCGAATCTCTCCAGCGACGAAGAAGCGCTCACGATCATCATCGAAGCAATTCAGGCGGCGGGTTTCCGTCCCGGCCATGACATTGCGCTCGCACTCGACGTCGCGGCCAGCGAGATGTTTCACGGTGGTCAGTATCACTTCAAGAAGAGCGGTGCGAAGTCGCTCAGCCCGCAGGCGCTTGCCGACAAGTATGCTGGCTGGCTCGAGCACTATCCGATCGTCTCGATCGAAGACGGCATGGCCGAGAACGATTGGGACGGCTGGAAGTATCTCACAGAGCTCGTGGGCGATCGCTGTCAGCTGGTGGGCGACGACCTGTTCTGCACGAACAGCGAAATTTTGGCGAAGGGCATCGAAGCCGAAGTGGCGAACGCGATTCTGGTGAAGGTGAACCAGATCGGCACGCTCACCGAAACGTTCGAGGCCATCGAACTCGCGCGCGCGGCGGGCTACAACGCGATCATCTCGCATCGCAGCGGTGAAACGGAAGACACGTTCATCGCCGATCTCGCGGTGGCGACGCAGGTGGGTCAGATCAAGACTGGCGCGCCGTCGCGCAGTGATCGGGTGGCGAAGTACAACCAGCTGCTGCGTATCGAAGAACAGCTGGAAGGCTACGCCGAGTATCCCGGTGGCGCGCTGTTCGGTCTCTGATAACCGGTGACGCTCCTCATGAAGCGTGTGGCGTGGGGCGTTGGTGCGCTCGCCGTTCTCGTGTATGCGATCGAGGGCGGTGAGTACGGCACCTCCGACCTGCTGACGCAGCGCGATCGCCAGACCGCGTTGGCGCGGCACGTGGAGGAACTGGCGCAGGATGTCGACGTGATGCGCGCCGAGTTGAAAGCGGTGACGAGCGATCCCGTGCGACTTGAGCGCATGGCGCGCGAAGAGTGGGGCATGGTGCGGGGCGAGAAAGAGTTGCTGTACCGGATGCGCACCGACAGCTCGCGCGCGCCATAAATCGCGTAGTCGGGGTTGACTCTCGGCGTACTGGCGCTAGCTTCTTCCTTCTGACGCGGGGTGGAGCAGCCTGGTAGCTCGTCGGGCTCATAACCCGAAGGTCGCGGGTTCAAATCCCGCCCCCGCCATCTGCACTCGGCCGGTCCGCAAGGGCCGGCCGTTTGCGTCCCGGTACTCGAGTTTTGGGTTTGGGATCGAGTGGGGATTGTGAGAACGTTTGAGCAGTGGGGCAGGGTAGCTCAGCTGGCTAGAGCGCACGACTCATAATCGTGAGGTCGAGAGTTCGAGTCTCTCTCCTGCTACTGACAACGCACCACACGGTGCACACCGAAGTCGCTAATTCCTCTGGAGTTAGCGGCTTTTGTGTTTTCGGCCCCTCGATCTGATCGCCTGCTGCCACCGGGCGTCATGTGGCCGATATGCGCACATGTTGCCCGGTGTCATCATACAGTTAGCTTGGTGTCCGGGAAACCGAGTCAGGTCCAAATGAGCCCGGCCAGGGTGGTGTCATTACCAAGCTCGCGCCGTGCCAAGCGCAAATGTCTTGGCCAATCTGTCGTGGGGCCAGTCCGCTCGCGTTTTTGATTTCCTGCTAGAAATCTGGGAAAGCACCCGGTGGGGTTTTTAGAATCGTCAATCGGGTCGACAGGATTTGAACCTGCGACCTCCTGCTCCCGAAGCCGGAGAGCGGTCTTCGGGGCGGCGACACATGCGTCACCTCAGAAGGAAACGGGCGACACCCGCGACACCCAGAATGGTGCGGTGACGCCGATCTTGGGATAGCATCTGGGAATATCTTGGGTGGGAGGTCGTCATCGACGACGTTCTCCGTAGTGACGATGTCGGGACCTTGGCCGTCTTGTCAGGTGTAGCACTCAGTGCTACAGTATATGCATGGCTGGCGCACCCCGACCCTCCCGCGTATTCAAGACTGCCTGGTTCGCCAAGGCGGCTCGCAAGGCGGCGATCAGTGACGAGGAGCTGTGCCGGGCCGTAAAGCAGGCCCAAGCGGGGCAGTGCGACGACCTGGGCGGCGGCGTGTACAAGAAGCGGGTGAGCCGGAACCTGTACCGGAGCATCATTCTGGCAAAGGGTGGTCGGCACTGGATATTGACCTACCTCTTCGCGAAGAAGGACCGGGCCAACATCGATGCCGCCGAGCTGACGGCGTTCCGAGCGCTGGCGAAAGGATACGACAAGCCGACGGCGGCGCAGCTCGCGGCGCTGCTGAAGACCAAGGAGCTCGAGGAGATCTGTCATGGCGACCAGTCGTAAGTACAAGAGCGACGCCTTCGAGGCGATTCATTCCGCCGCTGCCGCGCTCCACCAGGTGGGTGCCATCGGCAAGACCACCATGCGGCAGTTCGACGAGGCGGCGCTGAGTGCCCCGGAGCCACTCGCGCCTGGGCAGATCAAGAGGCTCCGTGAGCAGGCCAAGGTCAGTCAAGCGGTCTTCGCGCGGCGGCTGAACACCAGCGCCAGCACCGTGGAGAAATGGGAGACCGGCGCCAAGCGACCGAGCGGGGTCGCGCTCAAGATGCTGGCGGTCGTGAAGAAGCACGGGCTGGCGGTACTGGACTGAGCCAGCTGGCGCGAAGAGGCCCCCGTTAAGGCAGGACACCTGTCATTCACGCGAGCCCACCCATTCAACCGCGCTTTGATCCAGCTCGCTGAGCAGCGGCGACTCCTGGCCGCGGACCGTCGTCAGGACGAGCGAGTGCCCCGCGCGAAGCATGGCCGTGTACAGTGAGCGCCGGCGACGATCGGTTTCTATGGCGTCGTCGGCATCGACTCCGAACGTGTCATACACCGCGGTGGACACCCAAATCCAGCCATTCGTGGACACCTGAAAACCGGCCACCACGACCGATGAGCTGAGTCGTTGACGGCGGTAGGCCCCCGGTGGGGTTTACGGCCATGAGCAATGTCTTGGACGAAGCCAAACAGCAGCAGGTGATCGCGTTGGGGCGACTGGGCTGGTCGCTCCGGCGCATCGAAGGGGCGACCGACGTGCGCTGCGAGACCGTGAGTGGCTATCTCCAGGCCGCCGGTTGGTGATCGCATGCATGACAATGACCGCGATACCCGACGCCGCAATGTGCTGCTGGAACGTCAGGTTGCGATCAACGGTCACCAACGTGGTAAAGCCCGCGGCGCGCATCGCGGCCAAGAGTTCGCCGTTGCGGAGACTGTTCCAACCTTGCTCACGGGCGGTGGATACCGGCACACCCGGTAGCTCGGAGCGAAAACGACGCGGCACGCACTCATCGAGCAGGGCGCGCACTAGGCAACCGCGCGCGCGAGCAACAAATCCTTAGCCAGTTCTAGGACGGCCACCGCCTGCTCCCGTGTGACGCTCGGGAAATCGATCAAGAACTCGTCGAGCGGGTCCCCAGCCTCGAGATACTCAACGAACGTCTGTACTGGCACACGCGTCCCAGCGAACACGGGCGTGCCGCCCATGATGTCAGGATGGCTCAGAATCGGCAGCGGTTGCACGCTCATCAGTAACCTCCGGGTACCGTCGAAATGTACACCATTTTCTGGCTGACGCGCAGGTTAGCTCCCCGCGTGCGACCACGTTGGTTCCACATGGACACACGCATCAACCATCGACCAAATGGCGACAAGCGTGAACTCCACCGCGAGGGGCAGCGCGAACGGCTGGGAGCTCACGGCGTGAAGAAGCCCGCGGGCGCTCGCCCCCGTCCATAGTGCGAAGAAGGTGCCCGGCAGAATACGCCGCACAAATTGCGTGGCGTCAAGGCGCTTCCTCCGGAACAACAAGTTGCTAACAAAGCTGGCCGCCGTGGTCAAACGCCGTGTGCGGCGTCCTCACGTAATGCTAGTCTCGCTGACGTGTGCTGTCGCACATCGTGCCACGACATTCGCAACGGCATCGGTCGCTGCACGGATACGAGGCCAGCTCGTTGTGCTCAGTACGATGATCGCGATGCGCCGCGCGGCCAAATTCTGCTGATACTGCAGGTTTTGGTCGGCGGTGATCATCACTTCGAATCCGGCGTCATCGGCTGCCTGCAGCAATGCTCCGTTTCGGAACGTCGACCATCCGCGCTCGTGGGCAGTCTCTACAGCATGCAGCAGCAGTCCACGGCGGAGCGGCGACGGGGTGCCCTGATCGAACAGAACACGCATTTACGCGGCGCTCACACCACTACGAGCCGCGTGCTCCAAGACCGCACGCGCTTCCCGCTGGATGCGCGCTGGCGCGGGGTCACGGGGGCGGGTGCTGTCGCGGAGATGGATCTCTGGGTAGACGTGGAAGGGCCGACCGTGAGCTCGGTGAGTGGGCGAGAGGTCACGGCGCTGCGGCGCTATGTGCTGGGAACGCTTCGCGGCGAGAGCCTGCGCCTGGTGACACTGGCCGCCGGCTCCAGTGCGGATACGGTGTCGGTGCTTACGGCGCGACTGGCGGGAGATTCGCTGGTGGGGAGCTACGACAGCCGGTTTGCGACCACCGGGGCCCGGGTGTTTAGACGGATTGCGAGGTAGGAAACCGCCCGCCGACGAAACGACGCCGGACTCTGCGCCAGAATGTCTCGCGTCCAACGCTGGCGCTCGCCACATTGGGCGGGCTCCCCGTTGTCCTACTTCCGCCGTACCGTCCATGCGTCTCGCACTTTCCAGCCTGCTCCTGGTCGCCACGGCCAGTCTGCTCCCGGCCCAGCGCCCGGCCCAGCGTCCAACGAACGCACCGTCCGCCTCCAGGGAGTCCGGCATCGACTCCGCTTTCATCAAAGTGCCCTCGTGGCGCTTCGTTGGCCCCGATGGCAATCGCGTCATCGCGGTGGCCGGCGTGCCCGGTGAATACAAGACGTACTACGCCGGGGCCGCGAGCGGCGGACTGTTCAAGAGCACCAATGGCGGTATACGCTGGGTGCCCGTTACCGACTCGCTGCGCGTGTCGAGTGTGAGTGCCATTGCCGTCGCGCCGAGCGATCCGAACGTGGTGTGGTTTGGCACCGGCGAGACGTTTCTGCGCAGCAATGTGTCCATCGGGGACGGCATCTATCGGTCCACCGACGCCGGGCAACACTGGGCCCGCATGGGCCTCGAAAACACGGGCCGCATCGGGCGCGTACTCGTGCATCCCACGAACGCCGACATCGTCTACGCCGCCGCGCAGGGGCACGGGTATGGTCCGCAGGCCGATCGTGGCCTGTGGCGCACGACCGATGGTGGCAAGCAGTGGAAACGCATCCTCTTTGTGAACGACAGTACCGGTATCATCGACGTCGCGATGGACCCGACGAATCCGCGCGTGCTCTTCGCTGCCGGCTGGCAGCAGTACATCGTGCCATGGAATAAACATTCCGGAGGCAACGGCAGCGGCATCTGGATGTCGCGCGACGCGGGCGACACGTGGACGCGACTGGATGGCGGCCCCGACGGACAGGGACTCGGTAAGGGGTTGCCCAAGACCGGTACGATGGGCAAGATCGGGCTCGGCGTGTCGCGCAGCGATCCGCAGCGCGTCTACGCGCTCATTGAAATGAAAGAGCCGGCGTTCTATCGCTCCGACGACGGCGGAAAGTCGTGGCGTTCGGTCAATCGCGATCACGACCTGCTGGAACGGCCCCAGTACTACACCCGCTTCGGCGTAAGTCCGAACAACGCCGACAAGGTGTTCTTCGTGGGCGTGCGTTTCGTCGGCACCACCGATGGCGGGCTCACCAAGATGCCGAACCCGCCGCGCGCTGGTGGGGACCTGCACGACATCTGGTGGGACCGATTGGACGCCGATCGTTTCGTCGTTGGTGACGATGGTGGCGTCGGCATCACGGTCGATGGTGGCAAATCATTCACGCGCATCGCCCTGCCGAATGCGCAGATGTATCACGTGGCCACCGACACGAAGATCCCCTACAACCTGTACGGCAACCGACAGGACGGCTATTCGTATGGTGGGCCGAGCAACTCGCGCGGATCCCGTTCCATCGGCGTGTGGAGCGCCGTTGGCGGATGCGAAAGCGGGTGGGCGATCCCCGATACGATCGACAATCGCACGGTGTGGAGCGGGTGCTACGACGCCGGCCTCGAGCGTTTTGATTTGCAGTCGAAGATGTCGCGCGCGGTGGAGCCGTGGCCGGAAGCGGGATATGGCGTGCCGCCCAAGGATCTCAAGTACCGGTTCCAATGGACATTCCCGATCGCTATCTCGCCGCACGATCACAACACGGTGTACGTAGGATCGCAGTTCGTGCACAAGACCACGAATGGTGGGCAGAGCTGGACGCTGATCTCTCCCGATCTTTCCACGAACGACAGCACGAAGCAGCAGTCATCGGGTGGCGTCGTGACCGACAACCTGTTCGTCGAAAACGTGACGGTGCTCTTCGCGATCGCCGAGTCGCCGCTGGTCAAGGACCTGATCTGGGCGGGCACCATGGATGGCCTGCTGCATATCACGCGTGACGGCGGGAAATCGTGGACCAATGTGACGGCGAACATGCCGGGTGTGCCGAAGTGGAGCACGATGTCGGCGATCGAGCCGAGCAAGTACGACGCTGGCACGGCCTACGTGGCCGTGGATGCGCACCTGATCAACGATCGCGATCCGTATATCTACAAGACCATCGATTTCGGGAAGACGTGGACGAAGCTTGGCGGCGACATCCCCAAGAGCGTCTTCAGCTACGTGCATGTGGTGCGTGAGGATCCGGTCCGAAAAGGGATGTTGTACGCCGGCACGGAGAACGGGTTGTACGTGTCGCTCGACGACGGCGTGCATTTCACCGAAATCAACGGATCACTGCCGCACGCGCCGGTGAGCTGGCTGCAGATTCAGGGACATTTCCATGACCTCGTGGTCGCGACGTACGGGCGAGGGTTCTGGATTGCCGACGACATCAGCTATCTACGCTCGTTAGCGGACTCACTCGCCACGAAACGCGCGGCCCTGTTGCCATTGCGCGCGGCCTATCGTTTCCGCAAGATCGCCACGCCGGCGGTGCCCACCAACTCGCTGGTGGGCGGCGAAGATCCGCCACTCGCCGCAACGATCAATTTCTCGATCGGCGAAATGCCCAAGGATTCCACCGCAAAAGACTCGGTGCGCTTCCGCGTGTACGACGCGTCAGGCGCGATGATTCGCAAGTTCGCCTCGGCGCCGCCGCAGCGCGGCCTCAACCGCGCCCTGTGGGACCTCCGACATGAAGGGCCGCGCAAGGCCAAGTTGCGCACCGCACCACCGGGCAACACGGCGCTGCGCGTGCTCGACTCCCGACCGCTGGTGCCCTGGGATCTCGATCTCGTTGGCGGACAGGTGGGGCCGCTGGTGGCTCCGGGCACCTTTAGCATCGCCATGGTCTGGGGTCGCGACACCCTTCGGCAATCGCTGGAGGTGCGTCGCGATCCCAATAGCGAAGGCACCGACGCCGATATCATCGCGCAGGTAACGCTGGCGCTGCGCATTCGCGATGCCCTGACGGAAACGGTCGCCCTCATCGACGAGTCGGAGTGGAGCCGGCGTGGCTTCGAACAGCTGCGCGCGATGCTGCGCGAGAAGATCAAGGACGCGAAGGAGTTCGGGCCGTCGCCGGGACGCGATCCGAAGCTGGCCGACGCCGAAGCGTTTCTGAAAGAGATCGATGCCGTCGAGAAACGGGTCATCGCGATCGAAAGCAAACTGTTCGACGTCGCGCTCACCGGGGCGCGAGAGGACGCATTCCGTACGCCGAATCAACTGTACGAAAAGCTGTCGTCGGTTGGCAGCGATGTGGCCGCGTCGAGTGCCGACTTCCGTCCCACCGATCAGCAGGGTGCGGTCTACGGCATGCTGCGCACGCAACTCGATGGGCTGAAGGGGCAATTCAGTCAGCTGGTCGCGAATGAGCTGGCAGCGTTCAGTGCCAAGGCCGCCAAGCTTGGCCTGCCAACCACCATCCTGTTTCAGTAGGCGTTCGGCGGCGATCCGTATCCTGTCGTGTGGGCACACCGTCTGGCGACGCGTAGTCGCGAACAGTTGGTGCACGGGGCAGGGTGCCAACTGTCCGCCGCCGTGGTGCCGCGCAGCAGTGAATCCCGTGGCGCCCTGCCGTTTCACCAATGGATGGCCGACTCTTGGCGCGGCGCCTACGACGTCAAGGCACTCGCTGACGTGCTCGACTTCCTGTCGTACATGACGTATGCCCAACGCACCGGCGGGTCGACACCGGGACCGGCGGCGGGCTATCCGTGAATGGTGGCCGGGTTGCGCTATGTGCTATGCGCAATCCGCTGGCGCAGGGCGTGCGCCGACCAAGCTCTCGCTCGAGCTCGCGTCGTACTCCGACTACTGGTATCCCCCGGTCTCGCCGTGCCCGCAAACGCGCAGGTCGATTCGGTCCGCGCAGATTCCGCACGCGCTCCGCGACCAGCCCCTCCGCGTCAGGCGCCGCCGGACACTGCCTTGGTTCAAGGTGGAGTCGACAACCGTCCGTTCATCACGTCGGTCGGGCGTACGAGCATCGGAGGCTACGCCGAGGCGAACACGAACTACTGCGTCAAAGGTGGCGTCGGTGACGGGTTCTCAATGGAGCTCCGGCGATTCAACATCTTCCTGTTCGCGCCAGTGGGTCGGCGCTTGCGGTTCCTCTCGGAGCTGGAGTTCGAACACGGAACGCAGGAGATCGCCATCGAGACCGCGCAGCTCGACTTTCAGCTCGACCCCGCGTTGGTCCTGCGTGCCGGCGTCCTGCTCCCGCCCATTGGCGTGTTCAATCTGAACCACGACAGTATCTGACGAACGGGCTCGGTGACGGTGTAATCCTGAATGATGCCGGCCGAACGCGTCTGTCCGCTGGCAAGCGCGAGCAACAATTCGCGGGGGACAACACCGGCTCTCCCGCGCTCTCCGGACGCGTCGCGCTGCAACAGCGGCGGCTCGGCGAGATCGGCTTCTCCCACTACGGCGCGGTGTACAACAGCTTCAAATCCGAGGGCGAGACGCTCGATGAGCAGCGCCGGCTATCGATCACGGCGCTCGACTTCAGCACCGCGCTTCGGGCGATCAGCATCCGTGGTGAGCTCGCGGTCACGCGGGTCGACATACCAGGCGATCTTGCGGAGCTGTTCGTTGAGCGGCAGTGGGGGGGACATGTTGACGTTGTCGTGCCGGTGTGGCGGACGCGCCTGCTGGGCCTGCAGAATGCGACGCTTAGTGCCGCGCTACGACTCAAGCATGTTGCCTACAACGTCGGCACGTTCAGCTCGACGGGACGACGAATCTTCGACGAGGTGACCGCTGTCGTTCCCGGACTTAGCTTTCGGCCAACCCAGGGCACGGTCTTCAAGGCGAATTACCGGCGACACTGGACGCGGGATTTGCTGGGGAACCCGACTACGCGACTGGGCGGCTACCACGTGGGATTCGCCACGTACTTTTGAGAGCGCCGTCGGCACGCGTCGCGTCGCGTGGTTCGGTCATAGCGATCATGCATCTTGCAATGCACTAGCCCCGATAGGGCCAGTACATGATCACACCAACTCCGATCAAACAGATGATCGCGCCAACGATGGTGGCCACGTCCGGCTTGATCCCATCGACGCGCCAGCCCCAGAGCACCGATAGCGCAACGAACACGCCGCCGTATGCGGCGTAGACCCGTCCGAAATCGAAGCCGACGGGTTGGAGCGTTGGCAGTACGCCGTAGAGAAAGAGCAGCAACCCGCCCAGCGCGCCAAGCCAGATGCTCCGGTCGTTGCGGAGCCACAGCCAGACGAGATAACCGCCGCCGATCTCCATGAGACCGGCGACGAGGAACAGCAGGAGCGAATGGAGGATGCGCATGATTGGAGTCTACGGCGGCGCCGACAAGTTGGGCGTGCCGGACACCACTTTCAGCAGCTGCGTTCGCCAGCGACGCTCAATCCAGTTCCCGCCGTGCGTCGCGCACAATGCTCCATGACGACTGCAGGAACAGGGCAGCGATCACCAATGCAACGAGCAAGTCCGGCCACGGTGATGCTGTCCACGCGACGAGTCCCGCGGCAATCACGACGGCGAGATTTCCCAGCGCGTCGTTGCGCGAGAACAACCAGATCGCGCGCGCGTTCGCGTCACCGGTTCGATGCGGAATGAGAACGACGGCGGCGGGCACATTCACGAGAAGGGCGAGCGCTCCGAAAATGCCCATGAGTTCGGCCTCGGGCTGTTGCCGAACGAGTGCGCGGTAGACCGTGGAGCCGACAACGCTGACGCCAAGGGCGCCGAGAAAGAATCCCTGCGCAAGCGCGACTCTCGCTCGGCGTGCCAGCGGCCAGGCGAGCGCCACCAGGCCGACGAAGCTGATCAAGCCATCGCCCAGAAAGTCGAGTGCGTCGGCCTTCAGGGCCTGAGAGCCAGCGATGAAGCCGGCGAACGCTTCGACGATTCCGTACCCGACGTTCAGCACCACGACGATCCAAAGGGCGCGCCGGTATGCGGGGTTGATCTCGGGCGGAGTAGCCGCCGATTGCAACGTATAGCCCGCTGCCGCGGCCGCTTGCTGTGCGTGCAGCAAGAAGACGGGACCCGACGTGGTCACAGTGAGCAGCCCCGTGGCGACCGACACCGTCATGGTCTCGATCCCGGGCACGGCGCGCACCGCCTTTGCCAACTCCGCCGCGTCGTCCGCGCAATCCATTCCGAGTACACGGTACGTAGCACGTAAGCGGACAGCGTCGCTCATCGCGACACGGCTGTGGTTACGGGAGCGCGTGGCGATTCGCCAACGTGGATCAGCCCCTCCGAAATCAGCCGTCCCACATGTTCGTCGTCGAGGCTGTAGTAGGCGATTTTCCCGGCCTTCCGGTAGCGCACGAGCCGCAGTTGGCGCAGCGTCCGTAGAGAGTGCGAGACGGCGGATTCCGAGACATCGGTGAGCGTGGCCAAGTCGCACACGCACAGCTCCTCATGGGACAGCGCGGTCAAAATCCGCAGGCGCGTCGGGTCGCCCAGTGCCCGGAACATCTCAGCAAGCGTTGAGAGAGCGGCGCGCGCCGGCGCGAGGCGGAGGGCCCGTGCGACCTTCTCCTGATCGACACAGACGATCTCGCAGAGATCCGCCGTTCCGGAGATCGGCTGTGCGTCGGTGGTCATCCGCGCCAATACACTCTCCTCTGTCGGCGACGCGATTGCGCTCGCTAGTGAGGTGCGACGGGTGGAGGGGCGGGATTGCACGCCGGACATGGGGGTCTTAGGTTAAATGAATATCTGAACAGTTCTTCAGGTGTTCATTATGGATAGCAGCAACCTGGCTTGCAAGCAATCGCGGCGTGATCAGCTTCGCGGTAATGCGATTGGGAGCCCGCCACCTCTGCCCCGCATGCTCCGTACTCTTCGTCGCACCTCGCTGGCTCCAACGCTGCGCCGCCTCATCGCGGTGCTGTTCGGGCTGTGCTTGAGTGCCGTGTTCGCAGAGCCGATGATTGCTGACCAATGCGACGAGGTGACGACACAGCTCACGGCCGACGCGAGTTCGGGGGGCATTGCCCCGCCGGCGGTCGTAATGCGCGCCGACTCCGAATCGCCGCGTGACGGGTCGACGGTTCCAGATGGGCATAGGCTTCATCTGTGTCACTGCGCTCACGCGCACGGCAGCACGCTTACAGTCAGACATCCCATTCCCGTCCGGGTCGACGCCGTAACGGTGGTCATGGCACGTGAATCCGACGGGATCCCACCGAGCGTGATCGGTGAGCCGCAGCTCCGCCCTTCTCGATTGTTGGCTGCCTAGCTGTAGATGACAAGGAGGGTGTTCCTCAGCCGCGCGTTACGCGCCGCTGCAACGCTGTACTGCACCGCCATCGTCTCGGCGTGTCAGGCGGATCCCGGGCACGCGGGTCGTGCGAGCCGAGATTGGATCGAACAGCTGCGTAAAGGCGATGCCCAAGAACGTGAGGACGCCGCCCTCGCGCTCGCACAGCCCGGCGTAGTTGCCATCGACGCGCTACCTGGGCTGGCGCAGATGCTGAACGATTCCGCACACGCTGCCGTGCGGATACAAGGAGTGCGCGCGATGGGACGCCTGCTCATGTCAAGCGACGCGGCGGAGCGCTTGACGCTGCTGGCATCCCTCGTTCCGGCTCACCGCGATGGGAACGCTGCGGTGCGTGCCGCTGTGGCCGACGCACTTGGCAGAATCACGAGCAGCGTCGCGACCGACACAACTGTTCAGCGCGCACTTACGACGCTGGTCGGGGATTCGGTGGCGGCAACACGTCTGCGGGCCGTGGAAGCACTGGGTGCGATACCCGGGTCAGCGTGGCGTGGGGCTCTTCGGCTCACCTTGCGTGATTCGTCGGCCGCGGTTCGTCGGGCAGCAGTCATGCAACTCAGACGGGACACGCTCGCGTTGGCGGAAACGCAGGCACAGGTCGTGAAACTCCTCACGGATTCCTCGGCGCGTGTTCGGCTCGCCGCTGCTCACGCCTTGACGCGATTCCACGCACAGGGTGGACGCGATGCGTCTCACGAGCCGACGCTTCTCGAGCGCTGCCAACAGCTGCCGCCGAGGACGCGCGGATGCTGAGAAACACTCCAACCGAGGACTCGATGCAACACACGACGCGACTTGATCTCCCGCTCGTGCTCCCGGACATTCCGGACGTCCGCGATGCGTGCATCGCTCGCCTCACGTCGATGCTGCAGGCGCAGCCGGGTGTCGTGCGGGCGCACGTGCTCGACGTGGGTGAAACGGAGCCGGGTGAGACACGAGCCGTCACGAGCCCCATGCTTTGTATGCACTATGACACCGACCGTGTCACGCTCGCCGAGGTCGAAGGTCTCGCGCGAGTGGCGGGCGCATCGGTCAGTGGGCAGTTCGCGCATCTGGTGCTGCCGATACATGCCGTCGCGACCGAAGACGACGG
>JANLVC010000105.1:0-88731 GCA_031363815.1 Gemmatimonadota bacterium | reverse complement strand
GTTCGACGGATCCGGGTTGTGTTGTTGAACAACGAAAAGCGAACTGCTCTACGCAAACGATCCTTGGCGTGCGTGTTCGTGAGCTTATCCGTGTCGCTTTCCGCGTGAATTTGCGGTCATGCTGTTGTGATCTCGCCGAATCGCGCGCGGAATCACCCAAAACCCACGGCCTCACGCGCCACGCCCAGCGCCTCTCGTACTGCCTCCGCACCACGAGTACGTGGCGCTTCACCCGCCACGACGCGCGCCGGAAGTTCGGTTATAAAAGCCACTCGCTAAGCGGTCGCAGTACTAGCAGTGTGGTTTCCAGACGTCCCAGTCGGATCGCGCCGCCCGGCTGATCGCTGAAAGTGGCATGGCGAGCAGGCGCAGCGCGAACATAAGTGCCTTGGCCTTTTGGCCCGGTTGCCCAGGCGCGAGCTGCGCAAGGAGCCAGACGAGCGCGAACATGGCCACTCCGATCGCGAGCAGTATCCATGCGATCAGGGGGCTTAGCATCATGATCGCTGCCCATGCGGCAAACGCTCCGATCAGCAGCAGGACGGGGGTGGCGGGTCGAGTCAGCTTATGCAGCAGGAAATCGGTCCACATCGGGTTCTTACGCGGGCTCAGCACATCCGGAAACCACCGTACGAACTGCAGCATGCCGGTCATCGTGCGCAGTCGCCGTGCGTATTCGGCATCACGCGTGAAACGACGTGGATCGCTGACTCGCGCGTCGGTCACGATGCCCACGCGACCGCCGTTGATGACGACGGAGTAGGTACTCCAAAGGTCGTCGCAAATGAGCTTGGCTGGCATGTCCCGCCAGAAGCGCCGGTGCATGATGTACGCGCAACCGGTCACGCAGATGATGCTGTGCCGTGTGGCTTGGCCAAGCCGGATGGCCAGCTCTCGCGACCAATAGCGATCCATCAGGGCGTCGCCGCTCGTTGGCGCGAGTGTCGCCGTCATGGCGCCCCATCCGTCGCGGCTCACGGCGCTCACGAGTTTGGAGATCGTGTCGTGTTCGAAGGACTGCGCCGTATCGACAAAGAACAGAAACTCGTGCGTGGCCGACGCGACTCCGGCATTTAGCGCGGCGGACTTTCCCGCGACTGCCCCGTGAACGGCTCGCGTACCGGCTGGGAGCTTTTCCTGCAGGCTGTTCAACCCGCTCGCGCGCGTCGCATCGAGTGCGATGACGATGTCCATGAGGGCCGTTGGATAGTCTCCACGGCGAAGATCTTCAATACGCGTCAGGATCGCATCGTCGGATTCGCGGGTGGCGAGAATCACGCTGATCGGCGTTTCGACAACACCCGCGGTACGGGCGGAGATCACGCCGGCGCCAGAGCCCGCCGCTCTCGCGGCCCTGTACGGGTAAACCACCCACCCGAGCACCAGGATGGCAAACGCGGCGTTGGCGAGGAGAACGAGGGCGAGGAGCACGGCGGAACGGTAAGGGTGAGGCGAGGGTTGCGCCATCGTGAGCGCCGCCCGTTCACCGACCACGATTGATCAGGGAAACTGTTGTGTCACAATCGGTTGGACCTTCCCGGAACTCCGCAGCCTGGGTGGGGTGGCTCTTGACAGCTGAGCTTTAAAATGTAGATTTACGCTGCTTGAACCCCGTCGGCGTTCTGCCGGGGGGCCGTGCGCTTTTATAGGACGCACGGGGCAACCACCGCACCGTATGGAGTCCTCCACTATGAAGCGCATCGTTCTCGTCGCTGCTGCACTCGTGCTCGCCGCCTGTTCCGCCAAGGAAGCTGCCCCGGCCGCTGATTCGGCCGCCGCTGCTCCGGCCGCTGCCGCCCCGGCCATGGATTCGGCCGCGATGACGCCGCCGCCGGCTGACTCGGCCGCGAAGGCCGCCCCGGCTGCCGACACGACCAAGCACTAAGCTTTGATCCTGCAGGCGAAAAGGCGGGCGACGAAAGTCGCCCGCCTTTTTTTGTGTACCGGAGATTCGCCAGATCCACCAGCAGGCGCCCAGGCAAGCGCGTTGGCCTTACTCCGGGAAAGGCAGCTCGCGGACTTCCGCCGTGATCGGACCGTTTGCTGTTTCCACCATTACCGTATGCCCTTCCTCCACTTCCCGGCGGAGCATCGCGATCGCGATCGGGCCCAGTCGCGGCGAAATCACCGAGCTGCGCACATCGCCCACCAGTTTCCCGGTGGCATCGATAACCTGCCCGTGTTGCGGCAGCGCCGACGAGCCCAGCAGTCCGCGTAGCCGACGATTTACATGGCCGCGGAAGTGAATGCGCGCCACGGTTTCCTGGCCCGTATAGCAGCCCTTCGTGAACGAGATCGCGCCCAGCGTATCGAGATTCGCTTCCTGCGGGATCGTGGTGTCGTCCATATCGACGCCCCACGCGGGACGCCCGCCTTCTACGCGCGCGATGTTCCACACCGCTCGCGTCGCCTTGAGATAGACCGAATTCTCGAGCCGTTCACGCACCTGTTCGGCGTCTCGGGCATCGGCCATGAGAATGAAGCCAGGCATCGATCCCATCAGCGGCGCGCGAATAAGCCGCACGGTGACCGGCCCGATGTTCCAGAGTCCGTGCTGCCACAGCTTCCACTCGGCGAGCCCCTGCATCATCACGTCGCCCAAATCTTCGACGGTGTGCGCGGCTCCACCGAGCGTGGCCACCGCCTTCAACGCCTGTGCGCCGTAAATCATCCACGTGGCCCACTTGTCCGACTCGTCTTCAACTTTCGCAAGACGCGGATTCACGTACTTGTGAACCATCGCCAGCCACTGCGGCGCACAGGCGCGCAACAGTGTGAGCATGAACGTCTCTTCGTCCATGCGGAAGACCAGCATGTCGCAGAGCACCTTGCCCTTCGGTGTCAGTGCGGCCGCGTGAAGACCTTCACCAGGACGCAGTTGCGTGACGTCGTTCGTGACGAGCCCATTGAGCGCTTCAGCTGCCTTGGGGCCACGGAAGGTGCTCCACTGGCCGGCCGACTCAAACCACGCCGACTCGCGTCGGAGGTCGAGATAGGCCGTAGCGTCCTGGGCTGACAGCGGTTCTGGATACACGAGCGATGGTCGCGCTAAAGGCGGCGCTACCGGCTGTACCAGCTCCGGTGGTTTCGGACCCGTGATGTCGGGGGAGATCGCGTCAGAATGAGACAAAAGCACACCTCTCAAGGACTGCAGCAATAGATCAGCCTGTAGAAGCTATCGGGGACCAACGGATGGAAGCAAGATGCATGCGGTTCCGCCTCGAAGTCTGTGAGCGCGCGCACCCCTGAATCACACCAGTCCAGACCGCCACCACGTTAGAGTGATGTGCGACTCGTGGCGGCAAAGCCGAGCGCAAACGTGGCCTTTTCGGCGTTGACCTCGACGGCGATGCGTTGCGCGTGGGGAAGTCGGTGACGATCGAGCCGGGCATCGATCGCTTCATAACTGGCACGCCACGAGCTAACCCCTGCCAGGCGCGGGAGGTCATCGGCGCACCGCAGAAATAGCATGCTGTCTTCAAGGCCGGCCAAGCGCAGAAGCGGTTCCACTTCCCGGCGCTGAGAATCACTGCGCAACACGATGCGGAGGCCACGACCCACGTGTGCCTGTAGGCGGCTCAATACCCCGTCGTGAAGGGGCACGCCGTGCGCCACCATGGCCGACCACGCACGTTGCGCACGCATGGCGATGAGGTCGTGCAACGTGAGGTCGTCGCGAATCTGTTCGTGTTGTAGCGCGGGCAGTCCCGCAACGGCAACGGCCATCGTCTCGTTGAACGTCCGCCCGGGCAACAGCGGTAGCACCAACGGGAACAGTTCGTGTGCGTGCACGCTGAGGCCGAGTGTCACACACTCGAACGCGATGGCATCGGCCAGCGCCGTCGTGCGCAGGGGCAATGTGTTTGCGACAATTCCGTCGAAGGCGACGATCGTGACGCGACCAGCACCATCTTCATTCACGTTCCGTGCTCGTACGACGCGTCGAGCAGTTCGATAGGATGCACCACGCGTACCCGCGAGCCGCTGCGCAGCAAGCCGGCGCCGATCTGCATCATGCACCCGGGATTCCCGGTAGCCACCCAATCCGCGCCGCTCTCGGCAATGCGCGCCAGCTTCGGTGCAAGCACGGCGTCGGAGGTCGCTGGCTCCACCAGATTATAGATGCCGGCCGACCCGCAACACTGATCGGCGTCTTCGAGCGGAATCAGCGAAAGTCCGGGAATTGCGCGCAGCACCGCCAGCGGCGGCGATACCACGCGCTGCGCGTGCATCTGGTGACAGGGCGGATCGTGCGTGACGCGCAGTCCCACCGACGCGGTGCCGGCTGTTGGCCCAACGGTCGCCAACAGCTCCGCGATGTCACGGGTGCGTGCGCTGACGCGCTCGGCTCGTTCCGCCCACGCCGGGTCGTCGTGCAAGAGATGACCGTACTGCTTGAGCATCGCGCCGCAGCCGGCCGAGTTGACGGCGATGACGTCGGCGCCCGACTGCTCGAAGGCCGCCACGTTGATGCGGGCCAGTTCGCGGGCACTTTCGAGATCGCCAGCGTGTGCATGCAGGGCGCCGCAGCAGCCTTGGCCGCTTGTGGTGCGCAGCGGAAAGCCATTGTGCATCAGCACACGTTCGGTGGCACGATTCACATGCGAGAACAGTCCAGACATGACGCACCCGGTAAGGCAGGTGGCGGTTGTGGGTATGAACGTGGACGATGGAGTCGTGAACGTTGACGACGCGGTCGGCGTGGTGTGGCGACGTGGTGGACTCGCGCTGCGTGCACGCAAATTCGTTGGCGTGGTCGACGCGATCATCGCCATCGGGAAGGCGAGGCGCGCAGGCAGTATTCTCGCGAGTAGGTGCGGCAGCCGCGTGGCGCGGAATGCGCGCGCGCCAAGCAGCGCGGTGCGCAGCAACAGCGGATGCTTGAACACGGCCAGCATGGCGCGGGCTACGAACGGCATGGTGCGGGCCGACGCCATGGTGGCGCGCGTGGCTTCCAGCAGATCACCGTAGGGGACACCCGACGGACAGGCGGTTTCACACGCGCGGCAGCCGAGGCAGCGATCGATGTGCTGTGCGGTGGTGGGGTCGTTGAGTGCGATGGCGCCTTCGAGCATGCGACGCATGAGCACGAGTCGTCCGCGCGGCGAATCGTTCTCGTCTTCGAGATTCACATACGTGGGACAGGCCTGCAGACAGAAACCGCAATGCACGCAGGCATCGAGTCCCTTGCTGGCCAGCGCCAGTGGCGTGCCCGCCAACGGCGTGCCCGCCAGTGGCGTGCCCACCAACGCACACGTGGGCGTGGCGGCGCTGCGCAACGCGACACTGCCGGCGACGCTGTTCATACCTCGCTCATACGACTCCCGGACGTCGCCGGTTCAGGATGCCATGGGGATCGAAGGCGCGCTTGATTGACGTTTCGAGCGCGCGCGCCTTTTGCAACGGTGCGGCACCCTGCTCGACGACCACTGCGTCGTCGGCATTCCAGACGGACGATATGGACTTCACGAAGTCGGCGACTTGCGCGTCGCCTCCGTTGGCCGCGCTGGTCATGATCCGCAATGAACCGCGCGCTGGCTGATAGAGCATCGTGGCGTCGGGGAATGTGCGACACGCGGCGGCGATGAGCAGGTCTCCCTCCTGGGGTTTCGCACGTGCACGCAGCACGAGCGCGTTTGCCGGCACGTGGCGCAGCGCTGCCACGGGCGACGTGGCCGCGCTCGCGCTGTTGGTATCCGACGGTCCGAGTGTGAATGCACTGCGCGCACCGTACGACTGCACGATGCCACGCAACGCCGACGCGCGCGCCTCGTTGCCGGTGCAGCGCGCAAACAGTTGTGCCGGTTCGCCCGGTGCCAGTCGCACCAGCATGGGCAGCGGTGCCCGGTTGGCGATGAGACGCGGCACCCAGTGTGATGGCCCGTCGTGGAGGGTGCCGGTTACGACATGATCCATGGTCGGCTTCGCGTGCAGGCGCAGGCTGACTTCGGTGATGATGCCGAGCGTACCGAAGGCGCCGGTGTTGAGTCGCACGAGGTCGAATCCCGCCACGTTCTTGACCACCTTGCCGCCCACGCGCACCACGTCGCCAGTGCCCGTGACCACGGTGAGACCGAGCACGAGATCGCGAATGGTGAGATCTTCGTACGACAACGGGGCCGCTGATGCCGTCGCGACCACGGCGCCGATAGTGGATCGCGGTGAACCGTACGGCGTGATGGCCAGCATCTGGCCGGCGGCCGCGCATACCTCCGAGAGCTCCTCGAGCGTGGTGCCTGCGTTCACGCTGATCACGAGGTCGCCGGGCGTATACTCGATCACGCCGCCACATGGCCGGACCACGGTGGCCGCGGGATCGTTCACCACGGGGCCGCCGTGCAGCCAGGTACCGGCGCCGACGCCACGGGCCACGGTGTTGCTGGCGATCGCGTGAGCGATGGCGTGGGCGATGTCATCCGCGGTGGCTACCATGTGATTTCACGAGGGAAGCTGTTTGGGTGCCAACGTGTGTGGGGCAGGGGGAATCACCGCTGCGAGGGGTTGAAAAGACGTAGCGGCTCGCGAATCGTGCCGAAAGCGCCGCTTCCGCTGGTCGAATACACGGTTACCACCATGTCATTTCACGAGGGAAGCTGTTTGGGTGCCAACGTGTGTGGGGCAGGGGGAATCACCGCGGCGAGGAGATCGTAGGCCGGACGCGCCGCTTCCGCTGGTCGAATACACGGTTGCCACCGTGTCGCTTCCGGTGTGATTACGCACGGTTGCGACCGCGCCACTCTTTGCACGAATGCACCGGCACGACTTTGCCCGGATTTGCGCGGCGGTCGGGATCAAACACATCGCGGACGCTGCACATGGCCGACAGTGATTCGGCGGTGAACAGGCGGTCCATGTACGGCAGCTTGTCGAGCCCCACGCCATGTTCGCCGGTGATCGTGCCACCGGCGGCGATGCAGGCCAACATGATTTCCGACATCGCAGCGTGTACGCGGGCGGACGCGTCGGCGTCGTTGGCGTCGTAGGGGATGTTGGGGTGCAGGTTGCCGTCGCCGGCGTGGAACACGTTGCACACCTGCACGCGGTGTCGCGTGGCAATCTCGTGAATGGTGGCCAGTACGTCGGGTAAACGCGTGCGAGGCACGACGGCGTCCTGCACCACCAGCGACGGGGCGATGCGTCCCATGGCGCCGAACGCTTTCTTGCGACCTTGCCACAGGCGGGTGCGATCGGCGTCGGTAGTGGCCACGAGCACATGGCGGGCGCCGGCGTCCGTGCAGCACTGACGAATGATCGCCACGTCTTCGTCGAGTCCGTGGGCGATGCCGTCGACCTCACAAAGCAATACGGCGGCGGCATCGATCGGATAGCCGGCAGCGTAGATCGATGCTTCAACGGCACGAATGGTGGCGTTATCCATCATCTCGAGCGCGGCGGGTACGATACCGGTGGCCACGATGCGGGACACGGCGCGCGCGGCGGCATCGACGCTTGGGAAATCGGCGAGCAACGTGTGCACCATGTCGGGCAGTGGCACGAGTCGCACCGTGATCTCGGTGGCGATACCGAAGCATCCCTCACTGCCAACGAACAGGCCCAGCAGGTCGTAGCCGTCCGATTCACCAAAGGCGTTGCCCAATTGCGTGCACGTGCCGTCGGGGAGCACCACGTCGCAGGCGACCACATGATTGAGCGTGACGCCGTACTTGAGACAATGCGGTCCGCCGGCATTCTCGGCCACATTGCCACCGATGGTGCACACGCTTTGGCTGGACGGATCTGGGGCGTACTGCAGGCCGAATGGTGCGACGGCGCGCGAGAGTTTCGCATTGACGACGCCGGGTTCTACGCGCGCGATGCGGTTCACGGCGTCAATTTCGAGAATGCGCGTGAGCCGGTTGAGGCCAATCAGTACGATATCGTCGGCGAGCGCACCACCGGAGAGGCCGGTGCCGGCACCACGCGGCACGAATGACACGCCGGCCTTGGCGAGTGCCAGCACCACCGTGATCACTTCATGGGTGGTGCCGGGGAAGACGGCCAGATTGGGAAGCGCGCGATAGCCCGGCAGCCCGTCGGCATCGTACGCGACGAGTTCGGACGCGCGGGATTTCACCCAGCGAGGGCCGACGATGGCGGAGAGAGTGGCGAGCAGAGCATCGCGCATGTCGAAAGATAGCGGCGCGAAACGCGAACTCGCTGGTGACCCGCTGGTTACCCGCTGATTACTCGCTCACGATCGTTGCCACCAACGCTTTCAGCGTGGCAAGATCGAACGGCTTTTGCAGCACGTGCGGGTGCGTCGCGAGCGTGGAGCCGGGGGCGGCGTCGGACACGGAATCGCCGGTGGACAGGATCAGGCGCGCGGCGATCTCCGGCCGGCTGGCCATGAGCGTACGCAGCAGCAGCTCCCCGGACACGAGGGGAAGGTGCAAATCGCAAATGACGAGATCAACGCGGCTGTCGCTCGCGTCGTCACTCGCCAGAAGTATTGTCATCGCCGTCTGGCCATCTCCGGCTTCGGAAACAGTCCAGTGTTGACGCTCGAACCACCGCTTCAGCGCGAAACGGATGCCCGGCTCGTCGTCAACGACTAGTACGCGAGGCAACTGCAGCTCCAGGAGAACCAGGAGGGAAAAACGGACGGGTGCTCGTAGCCATACGAACACCCGTCCCAAGCGAATCATTCAGCGGCGATACAGAATACGCTGATCGGGACCGTGATCGGGACCGTGATCGGGACCGTGGAGATTCCGATCGGTATGACGTATGCGTTACGCCGCGCCCCAGAATCCGGAAAGCGCACGGCCGTCGGGCGACTCGCGCAGCTTCTCGAAGGCCCGTTCGCGGATCTGGCGGATCCGTTCGCGCGTGACGCCCATGAGGGCACCGATGCGCTCGAGGGTCATGGCTTCGGCCCCTTCGTCGAGCCCGTAGTACAGGTACAGGATTTTGCGTTCGCGCGGGGTGAGGTACTTCCGGAACACGCGATCGATAAACTCCCGCATGAGGCGGAAGTCGGTGCTTTCTTCGATGTCGGTGTGGGTCTCGCCGGCGAAGCGTTCGCCGAGGGTGGACGCCTCGCGATCCTGACGATCGATGGGGGCGTCGAGGGAGACTTCGGTGCTGGTAATCTGGCGGGCGTTGCGGATCTGCTCGATGGGCTCTTGGAGGAGCTTGGCCATTTCCGCATCAGTGGGCTCCCGATTGAGCACCTGATTGAGCACCATCTCACCGCGGGCCATGCGGATGAGCTGCGAATTCTGGTTGAGCGGGATGCGGACGCTTCGCGTCTGCTCGGCAAGGGCTTTGAGGACGGCCTGCCGCACCCACCACACCGCATACGAGATGAATTTGACGCCTTGGTCGGGATCGAACTTGCGGACCGCTTTCAACAGGCCCTCGTTGCCGATGGCGACGAGTTCGGAGAGGTCGAGGCCGTGTCCTTGATACTTCTTGACGTAACTGATCACGAACCGGAGGTTCGCGGTTACGAGACGCTCGGCGGCGGCCTCATCTCCCGTTTGGGCGAGCCGCGCGAGTCGACGCTCTTCGGCGGCATCGGTGATGAGCGGAAGTTTTTGTATATCGTGAAGGTATTGATCAAAGGCGGTGGAAGGGGACGAACGGAAAAAGCCCTTGGAGCGAGCTTCGGTGGTTCTGGTAGCGGCAGCTGCCTGCATACTCCCTCGCCGAACATGTGCCTTAACGACGGCGGCCAGACGCGGCCCCGTCAGGGGGGTGGGAAGGCCACGATAATGGCGGGATAGTGAGCGGTCAATGGAAATCTTTACGGGGCGCGGAAATGGGTCATTTACACGGCAGTTAAGCGACACTATCGCGATAGTGCTCTGCTCGAATGTCACCAAGTGAAGGGTACGTCACACTTAAGACGAGGAAGCTGAGCTGTAACGCGTGGTGCCCACGCAACAGGTTTCGGTGTTTTGCCGTTCACTCCTTCCCCATTTTCCATTACCCAGAACCCATTACCCCAAGCCCAATAGCCCACAACCCACCACTGCCCGCAGCCCACAACGCTCTGGGCTGTTGGCTTGAGGTACTGGGTACTGGGTTTTGGGTTTTGGGTTTTACAAGGATGGGGGAGAGAGCGGACCCCCCCACTCCCTCGTCGCTGACTGCCACCGACCATTACCCCATTCCTCATTACCCAGAACCCACCACCCATTACCCCAACCCCAATAGCCCACAACCCACAACGCTCTGGGCTGTTGGCTTGAGGTACTGGGTTCTGGGTACTGGGTCTTGGGTTTCACAAGGATAGGGGGAGGGCGGATCCTCCCTCCCTCGTCGCTGACAACCACCGACCATTACCCAGAACCCATTACCCATTACCCAGTACCCCAAGCCCGATAGCCCACAACCCCCAGCGCTCTGGGCTGTTGGCTTGAGGTACTGAGTACTGGGTTTTGGGTTTTGGGTTTTAAGGGATGGGGGAGAGAGCTGCCCTCACTCCCTCGTCGCTGACTGCCACTGACCATTTCCCTTCGGCGGCTTCCATTTCGCCGATTCCGCGGGGGAGGGAGTAGCGCGCTGCTCCCCCGCGCGCCTTTTTGTCGCCGTGGGTGGCCGAGATGACGTCATCGAGGCTGATATGCGATGGCATCCGTGATGGGAGTCCGGCGCGTTCCACGGCATCGCGAATCGCCACCACGAGGCCTTCGCGGGCGAGGCCGACTGCCTCGGCGATGCGGGCTTCGGCCACCATTCCCATCGCGACGGCGTCGCCGTGCAGGAGCTCGAAGTTGAGCGCGCGCTCCACCGCATGGGCGATGGTGTGGCCGAAGTTGAGGATCTGGCGCAGCCCGCCCTCGCGGCTGTCTTCGGCGACCACGTCGGCTTTGATGCGAACGCTGCCGACAATGAGCGTCGTGATCGTCGCGACGAAGTCGGGGGCTGCGGCACCGTGATCGCGAATGGTGTCGGCGACGCGTAGGACGGCGTCGAAGTACGGCGCGTCGGCAATTACCCCGTGCTTGATCATTTCGGCGAGACCGCTGCGCAGGATATCGTCGGGCAGCGTGACGAGTACTTCGGGGTCGATGACGACCGCCGACGGGTTATGGAACGCGCCGACGAGGTTCTTGCCGAACGGGGTATCGACGGCGGTCTTGCCGCCGACCGAGGCATCGACCATGGCCAACAGGGTGGTCGGCACCTGAATGACCGGAAGTCCGCGCATGTAGGTGGACGCCACGAACCCGGCGAGGTCGCCGATCACGCCGCCACCAACGGCGACCACGGTGGTGTCGCGTCCCGCGCCCCACTCCAGCAGGGCATCGGTGAGTTCGGCCCACCGCGCCCGCGTTTTTTCCTGCTCACCGGGAGGAATCGTGAAGACGCGGGTACGGTCGGCCGGGAACTGGGCGGCGATCGCGTTGGCGTGTAAAAGCGCGACCGTGCTGTCGCTGATGACGGCCACGCGGTGCGAGGGGGCGGCGAGGCGCGCAATCTCCCCGATCGACTGCCGCGCCCCGGCTCGACAAAAGACGGGGTACGGCAGCGGCAGCTGCAGTGATTCGGGGTGCGCGCCGGCCACTACCAGGTCACCTCGCCCGCTCCGGCGCGCGTGTTGGCGACGCGAGCGAGCATGAAGAGGAGATCGGACAGGCGATTGAGATACACCACCACCATGGCCGGCAGTTCGATTTCGGCGGCGAGATGTACCACGCGGCGTTCGGCCCGTCGGCAGACGGTGCGCGCCACGTGCAGCGCGGCCGCCTTTGGTGTGCCACCAGGAATGATGAAACTGCGCAGCGGCTCGAGCTCGGCCTCGCAGGCATCGATCGCCCGCTCAAGCTCCGCGATGCGCTGTTCGTCGATCCGCGCTTTGGTGAGCTGCTCCTTCATCTTCTCGCGATCGGGCGTTGCCAGCAACGCGCCGATCGCGAAGAGGTCGCGCTGTACCGGCACGAGCACTTCGTCAATGCGCGGCATCATGTCGATCGATCGCGCGAGGCCAAGTGCGGCATTGAGTTCATCCACGTCGCCATACGCTTCGACGCGGGGGTGGTCCTTGCCGACCTTGCCGCCACCGAAGAGGGCGGTCGCGCCTTCGTCACCTGCTCGAGTGTAGATCTTCATAATCCATAATAACGACGGTGTGCTTTCGGCGGCGTCAGCGAGTACGGAGTAGGGGGTAAGAAGTAGGGGTAATGTGTCCGTGCGCCCTACGCCCTACTCCTTACTCCTTACTCCCACACGGCCATTATCTTTGGAGAATGACGACCCATCAAATGCGCGACCTCACCATCATTGGCGGTGGCCCCACGGGCTTGTTCGCCTTGTTCTATGCCGGCATGCGCGGCGCGTCGGCCCAGATTGTCGACGCCCTGCCTGAACTGGGCGGCCAGCTCACGGCGCTCTACCCGGAGAAGTACATCTTCGACGTGGCGGGGTACCCGCGGGTGCTCGCGAAGGATCTCGTCCGGAATCTTACAGAGCAGGCCCGTCAGTTCCATCTGGACACGGGCATCCCGGCTCACCTGGGTCAGCGCGTCGTCGGCCTTGAGGAAGAGGACGAGCATCTCGTGCTGGTCACGGAGACGGACCGTTTTCCGACGCGCGCCGTGGTGATCGCCGCCGGCATCGGTGCGTTCAGCCCGCGCAAGCTGCCGCAGGCGTTCGCCGCAGCATGGTATGGCCGCGGCGTCGACGCGCTGGTGTCCACTCCGGAAGCGTATCGTGATCGCGATGTGCTGATCATCGGCGGTGGCGACTCCGCCTTCGATTGGTGCGCGCAGCTGCGCGACAAGGCGAAGTCGGTGACGCTGGTGCATCGCAGCGACCGGTTCCGCGCGCATGCGGCCACCGTGTTGGAAGTGCAGGCAGCCGCCGCCGCAAACGACGGCAAGGTGGCGGTGCACACGTTCCACGAAATCGACGCGATCACGGGCGAGGATCGCATCACGGGCGTGCGTCTCAAAGATGTGAAGACCAAGGAAACGCGCGACATCGCCTGCGACGCGGTGCTCCCCATGCTCGGCTACGTCTCCGACCTCGGCACGCTACTGGAGTGGGGGCTCGACATCGAGAAAAACGAAATCAAGGTCTCGACGGCCATGGAAACCGGTCGCGCCGGTGTGTATGCCGCCGGCGACATCACGACGTACCCGGGCAAACTGAAGTTGATCGCGTCCGGCTTCTCGGAGGCGGCAATCGCCGTGAATCAGGCCGTGCACTGGATCTATCCCGACAAGAAAGTCGCGCCGGGCCATTCGTCGAACCTTGCGGTGTTCGGGCAGAAGGACGACTAGCTGTTGGTGTGCAGGCGCCGAGTGGGATTCACACCGCTCACGCCCGCACGCGGGGATCGGCTTTCTGGTACGCGAGATCCGTCACCAGATTGACGAGCACGAACACGACCGAAAGAAACAGCACGGCCCCCTGCACCGCGGGCAGGTCGCGACGCGAGATCGCCATGACGACGTAGCGGCCGATGCCCGGCCAGCTGAAGATCGTTTCGGTGAGAATGCTGCCGGTGAGATAGGCACCGAAGTCGAGACCGATGACGGTGATCACCGGAATGAGCGCGTTGCGCAGCGCGTGGCGTACAATCACGCGAGACTCGGTCAGCCCTTTGGCGCGTGCGGTGCGCACGAAGTCGGCGCCGAGGACCTCGAGCATGGAGGAGCGCGTGACGCGGGCGAGGTAGGCGATGGAGCGCGAACCGAGTGTTAGCGCGGGGAGAATGAGAAACTCGATGCGGCCGTATCCTGAGGCCGGCAGCCAGCGTAGCGTGACCGCGAAGAGCACGATGAGCAGCAGGCCGATCCAGTACACCGGGAAGGAAATGCCGAGGTAGGTCGTGGCGAGGGCGAGTCGGTCAAACCAGCCGTTGGGGCGTACGGCCGCCAGCACCCCGATCGTGACGCCGCTGATCGTGGCCAGCAGCATCGCGGCCGTGGCCAGCAGCAAGGTGCGAGGAAACCGTTCGGCGATATCGCTCACGATCGGCCGGTTCGTGACGTACGATCGCCCAAGGTCTCCCCGCAACACGCCGCTGGCGTAATGCACGAATTGCGCAGGCAGTGGTTCGTCGAGCTTGAGCTCGGCCCGCAGGCGCGCGATGGTCGCGGGGTCGGCGCGCTCGCCTACCATTGCCTGCACGGGATCGCCGGGCGCGACATACAGGAGGAGGAACACGACCACCAGCACGCCAGCGAGGGTCGGCAGCGAGAGCAGGAGGCGACGGGCAATCAGGAACAGCATGTCTGCAACGTTAATCGCGGCGGGAGTCGCGCCGATACTCCTGTCTCCTACGCCGGGTAGTATGGGGGCAGGGGCGAGGGGAGAAGCAGGAATGAACGGCGCTCGGAGTTAACGGCGCTCGGAGTTAACGGCGCTGGGAATTAACGGCGCTGGGAATTAACGGCGCTAGGAATTAACGGCGCCAATAATTAACGGCGCCAATAATTAACGGCGTTCGGCGTGCTTGGCGTTGGTGCGGTGGGCTTCGTCTTGCTCGATGCGGCGGATTAGCGACGCTAGCATTCTTGCGGTGACGAGGGCTTTTGCGTCGCACTGAAAGTAAAGCTTTATCGGCAGTCTTGCTTCGTCCTTAGCACGGTGGAGGTGCGTGCGGGTTTCGTTGGCGGAGCCGAGTGCGATGCGTAAATGATTCAAGAACTTGGCGGTGGATCCACGACCGGCGCCCTCGGCGGTGTTGGCGGCGATCGAGCCGGCGGCTTCGAGCAGCTGCGCACGTAGCCCCGGTACTCGATGTACGCTGTACGCCTCGAGGGAATCATGAACCACGCGGCTGAGTTCACACGCCGCGTCGTACACGCGAAGGTTGAAGTGGTTTGGCATGGCGCACGATAAAGCGGGAACGCCAAACCACCTTCACCAAAATCACGCCACCCCGCGCTTTTCAACGCCGTTCGCCGTCCGCGCCCCTAATTCTTAGCGCCCCTAATTCTTAGCGCCCCTAATTCTTAGCGCCCCTAATTCCTAGCGCCCCTAACTCCTAGCGCCCCTAACTCCTAGCGCCCCTAACTCCTAGCGCCCCTAACTCCTAGCGCCGTTCATCAGTCCCTATCCGTACCTTTTCCCATCTCTGCCCACTAAAAATTACTGGCACTTCAAACCCCTTGATCCACGGCTGCACCGCGTACACTTCGTTGTAGAAAAACAGTGGGACGATGCCAACGTTCGCGTAGCCAACCGAATCTGCTTGCGCGTACAGCACCGCGCGCTTCGCCGCATCGCGTTCCCGCCGCGAGCGATCGACTAGGCGGTCGAAGGTCGTGTCGCTGAAGAACGACACATTGCCGCCGGCGCCGCGGTTGGCGGTGTGAAGCAGCGGATACAGGAAGTTCTCGGCGTCGGGGTAGTCGGCGTACCAGTCCTTGACTACCAGATCCGTTTGGCCGGCGCGCGCGGCGGCGCGCATGGAGCTGGCGTCGCGCTGCACGAGTTTGATGCGAATGCCGACGGCCGCGAGGTAGGCTTGCATCGCTTGTGCGAGGCGCGGCATCGGAGCCGTTTGCGAGCTCCAGAGTTCGAGATCGATACCCGTGGCGTAGCCGGCGTCGGCGAGCAGTTTGCGCGCGGCGAGGGTGTCGTACGCGTACGGCCGACGCGATTTGTCGAAGCCTTCAAGCGTGGGCGGAATCACGCCGGCGGCGATGGTGCCGCGGCCGGCCAGCAGCTGCGCGAGGAGCGTGGGCACGTCGATCGCATGAGCGATCGCCTGTCGAACGCGAACGTCTTTGAGCGGGCCGCGCGTGACGTTTACGCCCATGTACCACAGTCGCAGCGCGGGAGCGCTCACGAGGGTGGCCTTCTTGGTGTCGGTGTCTTCCCAGTCGCGCGTCTGGTCTTCGGGGACGTAGAGAATGTCGACCGTGCCCGCCTCGAACTCGGCGACGGCGGTGGAGGGCTCGGGGATGATGCGGGCGATCAGCGTGTCGATGGACGGCGCGCCGCCGAAGTACGTGTCGTTGCGGGCGAACTTGAGATAATCGTCGTGCTTCCACTCCACGAGCTTCCACGGGCCCGTACCGATGGGGTGCTCGCTGAAGTCGGCCCCGATTGAGTCGGGCAGTATCGACGCCACGGGCATGGCGAGCAACTTCGGAAAGATCGCAAACGGCTCGTCGAGCGTGATCACGACCGTCGTGTCGTTGGGTGTTTCGATGCCAAGTGCGGTGCCTTTGCCGTCGGCGAATGCGCGGGCGCCCTTGATGGGATACAGCGGCCATACCGTGCCGCCTTTTGTGGCGGGGTTGAGCACACGGCGGAATGACTGCGCCACGTGGCGGGCACGCAGCGGCGCACCGTCGTGAAAGCGCACGTCGGCGCGCAGGTGGAAGGTGTAGCGCAGGCCGTCGGGGGAGACGTCCCATGACCGCGCGATCGACGGTTGCAGCTGGCCCGCAGGGGTGAACTTGGTCAGCCCGTCGAACAGATAGGCGACGGCGCGTCCGCTGGGCACGTCGGTGGCTTTGGCCGGATCGAGCGAACGTGGATCGTACCAATCACGTGAGTCGATGAGCGCGTGACGGTCGGGGGTCGCCTCGCCGCTGCGGCAGCCGGCCAGCATGGTGCATACCATGGCGCACCGCGAGAGCAGCGAGAACGACGAACGTGACGGGCGAATCGATGGCATGTGCGGTTGACTGAGGGGCGATCCCACGTGAGCTTCAACGCTATAGAACGTGCGACCTCTCGTCCATCTCCTCTTCGCGCTCGCAATACTTTCGGTCGCGCGTTCGGCCGCCGCCCAGGATCTCTCCTGTGATCGCGGCGACCGTGAGGTTCGTGCGCTCAAATTCGTCGGAAATCGCGAATATCCGGCCGTGGCCCTCGCGGCAACCGTGGCCACGACCCCGTCGACCTTCGCCGGGCGACCCGTGATCGGTGAGCGGCGCTGCCTCGATCCTGTCGAGTTTTTGCGAGACGTGCAACGGCTCGAGACGCTGTACCGTCGGCGCGGCTTCCTCGACGTCAAGGTAGATACGACGGTTACCATCGTGAAGCCTGGTGTGATCGAGATCACGTTCACGATTCGCGAAGGCGAGCCGATGCGCATTACGGCGCTGGCGCTCCTTGGGCTCGACGCGCATCCCGACGTGCGTGAGGCGGCGCGCGACTTCCCGCTGGCTGTCGGTGGCGTGTTCGATCGCGGCGCGCTGGAAGCCGGTCGGGACACGCTCGTGCGACGGCTGCGCAACAAGGGCTGGCCGCAGGCCGAAGCGCTGGTCGCGTACACCACGAATACGGTGACCCGTACCGTTGACGTCGACGTGTCGGTGGTGCCGGGTGTGCGGGCCAAACTCGGGCGAATCGCACTCGAAATAGACGCCGGCACTGACAATCGTCGGGTGTCGGACGCCACGGTGCGGCGTGCGATGGCGCTGAAAACGGGCGACTGGTATTCGGCGCGCGCGATCATCGACGCGCAGCGCAATCTCTATCAGACGGACGCCTTTCAGCGCGTGGACCTGCAACCCGACAGTATTCAGCCGGCGGGCGATTCCATTGTGAACCTCGTGGTGCGCTTGGTGGAAGGCGACCGGTGGGCGGCACGCGGTGGACTGGGGTGGGCCACGCTCGACTGCTTCCGCATGCAGGGCTCGCTGGTCGATCGCGACTTCCTGCCGGTCGCGCAGCGGCTCGAACTGACCGGTCGCGTCAGCAAGATCGGGATCGGTGCTCCACTCGACGGTGCGCCGAATCTCTGTCAGGGTCAGGCGCGAAGCGATCCTTATAGCCGCACGTTGAACTACTACACGTCGATGACCGTGCGGCAGCCGGTGCGCGCGAATCAGTCGCGCGTGCCGTCGCTCACGCTGTTCAGCTCCACGCTATCCGAGTACAAGGCATTCTTACGGCGCACGCCGATCGGTGGTGCGCTGTCGGTGACCGATCCGTTTCCTGTCGCGCGCGTGCCGAGCACGTTGTCGTATCAGGTGGAGCTGGGACGCACCGAGGCGGAGCCCGCGTTCTTCTGCGCGGTGTTCAACGCCTGCGATATCGAGTCGCGCACCTTTCTGCAGCGCAACAACCGGTTGGCGGCGCTCGAATACTCGCTTGTGCGCGAGCGGGTGAACGATCCGCTGCGTCCCACCGGGCGCAGCACCGTCCGGCTCACCGTGCGGCACGCGAGCACGCTGATCGGCTCCGATCGTTCGCAACAGTTCAATCGCGGCACCGGTGACGTGTCGTGGTACCGGGCGCTGCGTGGTGGGGCGACGTTGGTCGCGCACCTGCGTGCCGGTGTCGTGTACGGTGGCGGTACGACGCCGCGCACGGGCGGATTCATCCCGCCGCAGGAGCGGCTGTACGCCGGTGGTCCAACCACGGTGCGCGGCTTCCGGCAGAATGAACTTGGGCCGGCGGTTTACATCGTGAGTCGCTACGACACCGTCCGCGCGAACGGCCGCACGTTCTACCGGGCCGACTCCACGTCGATCACCGAGCGTGTCGTGCCGACCGGCGGGAACACGCTTATCGTGGGCAACCTCGAAGCCCAGGTCCCCAGTCCGCTCGCACCGAAGCTGCTGCAGGTGGCCGTTTTCGCCGATGCCGGTAAGCTGTGGAATCGCGGCACCACCTCCCGGGCCGCGTCACTCAGCGATGAAGGGCCGTCGGTGAAGATCACACCGGGCATGGGCATTCGCATTGCGTCACCGTTCGGCGCAATTCGCGTGGACCTGGGCTACAACGGGTATCGCTTGCCGGCGGGCGCGGCATACTATAACGCGCCGCTGCAAGCGGGCGTGGCACCGCTGTATTGCGTGAGTCCCGGCAACGGGCTGTCCGTGAACGCCGCGGGCACAACCGGAGCGCCGCCGGAGCAGGAGGCGGGCGGCTGTCCAAACAGCTTCCGCCCCACCCGTGGGGCCGGCTTCCTGCGGCGTCTGAATCCGAGCATCTGGATCGGGCAGGCGTTTTGAACCGCGACCAATCGACCCCCCACGACCTGCCGCACCAGAAGCCGCTGGACACCGCGCCGCTGGACACCGCGCCGCTGGACGATGGCGCGGTAAACGATGCCTTGCCGGGAAAGCGCGGGCCTCGTCGTATCCGGCGACGGACGGTGGTGCTCGCCACCGCGGCGGTGTTGCTCTCGATCGTGGCGCTGATCCTGGGCGGCGTGGCCGCGCTGACGCAAACCGATCGCGGTCGCGCGGCGATCATGCGCGTGCTGGTGCCGGCGATTTCGGCCGCGATCCCGGGCACGCTGTACGTGGGCACGGTGAGCGGCACGCTGTTTACCGACATCACCATCGACTCGATCGATATCCGCAGCGCCGATGGTACGCCGTTTCTGAGCAGTGGTCCGATCAGCGCCCGCTACGATCCGCGCGACCTGCTCGATCGCCGCATCGTGATCAAGTCGCTGGAGGTCACTCGGCCAACGATCACCATGATCGATTACGGCAACGACGACTGGAACTGGAAGCGCGCGCTGCGGAGGAAGGGTGTGTTGTCGGGGAGGGCGAAGAGCCGCTTCGGTGAGTTCGTGGTGATCGATACGGCCACCATTCGCGAACTCACCTTGACGGTGCGCTTGCCGTGGACGCTTTCCGATACGCTCAAGGGGGCGAAGCGCGATAGCGCGCTCACGTTCAATCTCACGCGACTCGACGGGGAAGTGCGCCGCGACGGCAATCGCTTCGTGCGCGTGTATCGCTTCGTGCGTGGTGGGCTCGCCCTTGGCCGTTCACGGCTTGCCGACCCCGATTCGGCGGGCGTCATGCTGGCGATGCGGAAGATGGACGTCGTGTGGATCTATCCGCCGTTCTGGTTTCGCAACATGAAGAGCACGGTGCGCAAAGTCGCCGACTCGCTCTGGATGGACGACGTCAGCTTTCAGTTGGCGAACTCGCGCGCGCGCGGCGCCGCCAAGGTGGTGTGGGGCAGCAGACTGCCGGTACGCTACGACGTGAAGCTGAGAGGCGACAGCGTGGCGATGGCCGATATGGCCTGGATCAATAAGACCATTCCGTGGAGTGGTGGTGGCCGCACGTTCATCACGATCAAGAACGATCCGAACAATCTCGCGATTCTTGAGTACGGGTTGCGTGACATGGACGCGCGCGCGCTGAAATCGCGACTCAAGGGCAACATGACGTTCGCGGTGGGCGGACCGGTACTGCGCGTGAACAGCGTCAATCTCGAGCTGCTGCCGGCCAACACCGAACTGCTGCGCTGGTTCAACGGCGAGCCGTTTCCGTACAACTGGCAGGGCAACCTCACGGGCCGCGTGATCGCGCGCGGCGGACCCGTTACCAATTGGCGGCTCGACGACGCCCAGCTCACGTTTGCCGACGCGCACGTGCCGGGCGCGATCTCGCGCGCCCGCGTGCGCGGCGTGCTCGATATGTTCACGCCGGCTGAAGCAATTCTGAAGGGAGTCGATCTCGACCTGCAGCAGCTCGACCTGCGCACCCCGCGCTTCGTGAATCCGCTCTTCCCCGATCTCAATGGGTTCTTGCGCGGCACGATGCGACTCGACTCGCTCTGGTACGACGCCTTTTTCACGAAGGCCGACCTTGAGCACCTGGACGGGCCCGGGCTGCCGTCGCGCTTCACCGGCGACGGACATTTCACGCTGCTTCCCGAAGGCGTGAAGTTCGACGCGGACATGCAGGTGGTACCGCTGTCGTACACCACGATGTCGCGCTCGTATCCGTCGCTGCCGCTGCGCGGGTCGGCCGTCGGTCGCATCAAGGCGGCCGGGATGGCCGATAAGTTCGAGTTGCAGGCCACCCTTGCCGGGGAGGGTGGCGAGCTGTCGTTCAACGGCAGTGCCGATGCGCTCGAACCCGCGATGGGCGCCACGGGGCTGTGGCGCCTGCGCAGCGGCAATCTGCGCAGCCTGCTCGGCGACAGTCGCTTTCCGATCACGTCGCTCTCGATGCTTGGCACCGTGGACATGAGCGCGTCCACTATCGAAACGCTGCGCGGCTCGTTGCGCGCGTCGGTCGACCAGTTCTCGCGCGTGGCCGATGCCCGCCTGTTCGGTGGTACGGTCGCCGTGTTCTTCGACTCGGGTCACGTGCGCGTCGACACGCTCACGATCGAAAGTTCTGCCTTCCGACTGACCGCGCTGGGCGGACTTGGCATCACCAAAGCCCGGCGCGATTCGCTGTCGATCTCGATCGTTGTGGATTCGCTTGGTGGACTGCGGCCCTGGCTTTCGCCCACGGACTCCACGAAGCGAGTGTTCGTCCTTGCTGGCGACACGTTGCGCGGATCCATCGAACTATCGGGTCAACTCTCCGGTTCGATCGACACCACCGATGCGCGCGGCCTTGATCTCCGACTCCGTGGCGATGCCCGCGACGTGATCGTGGCGGCATCGCGCGCGCAGCGGGCCTCGATCGACCTCGCCGTGCGCGATGTGCTGCGCAACGCGAACGGGTCGGTGTCGGCTACGATGGACTCCGCAAATTTCGCCGGCATCGATGTGGCCTCGGCGGCGGGTCAGTCCACGCTGCGCGGTGGACTCGCCGAACGCTTCGCCGTGCAAATGCGGACGTCGTCGGAGTCGCGCGTGGCGATTGCCGGTGGGGTGGCACGCAACGGTGACGTGAGTGTGGTGACCATCGACACACTCAACCTGCGCGTGGATAGTGCGTCCGTGCGCGCGCGTGGCTTTGCGCTGGTGGCGCCGGCGATGCTGCGTCTCATGCCCGGTGCGAACGGTACGCTTGGCTCTCTCGACTCGCTGGTGCTGCAGCATACGGATACCGGCCGCATCTCGCTTCGCGGCGGTCTGGCGGCGGGTGGTGTCGTGAGCGGACGCGTAGACGCCGACCGCGTGGCCCTCGCCGACATCGGTCGGCTACTGCGAGCCTCGGCACTCACGCGCGGCACGGCATCGGTTACGATGACCGTGAGCGGTACACGTGAGCAGCCGCGGCTCGATGGCTCGGTCGACTTGCGTGACGCGGTTGCCGGGCGCGTGCGCTTCGGCGATCTGTTCGCGAAGGCGCACTACGACTCCCTGCGGTTACATGTCGATGGCGAGCTGCGACTGGGCGGCAAGCCAGCCCTGCAGGCCTCCGCCTCGTTGCCGCTCGACCTCGCACTGGTGGCCAATCGCAAGCGGCAGCTGGCCGAGCCGCTGACCGGACGTATCGTGACCGAACAGACCGACCTCACGCTGCTCGAGTCGGTATTTCCTGACGTCACGCGCGCTCGCGGTACGCTGTTCACCGATGTCGCGCTCACCGGGAGCTGGGATCGCCCGCGGCTGCGCGGCGAAATGCGGCTCGACAGCGCCTCGCTGTCGCTCAACAATCTGGGTATCCGACTCGAAAAGGCGCGGGCCGACATCGGTCTGTTCGGCGACAGTATTCTGATTCGCCGCGTCGGTGCCATCAGTGGCGCGCCCAAGGACTCGATCGGTATCAGTGGCTCGATCGGTATCAGGGAAATCGCCAATCCGACGTTCGATCTGCGACTGGCCGCCAACGAGTTTCAGGCGATCGACAAGCCGCGCACCGCGTCGATCGTGCTGACCACCACCACGCCGATTACGCTCACGGGGTCGCGCGATGCGCCGCGCGTGCGGGGTTCGGTGCGGATTGATCGCGGTCGCGTGTACATCCGCGCGTTGGCGCAACGCCGCGCGCTCGATCTCACCGACAACATCGACATTGTCGACACCACGCGCTTCGGCGTGAACGGATTGCTGCCGTCGGCGCCGCGGGCGATCATGCAGAACTTGCAGCTTGATGACGTGCGCGTGAGCATCGGCGACGACGTGTGGCTGCGCTCTCCTGAAGCGAATCTCAAACTTGGCGGCGGACTGCGCGTCACGCGGGCGTTGTCGCGCGATGGCCAGGTGCCGCGCCTCGCGCTCGCCGACTCGCTCACGGTCAGTCGCGGTACCTATCAGCTCAATCTGGGCATCGCCCGCCCAGGCTTCGAAGTCGAGCGTGGCCTCGTCCGCTTTTTCGGCGATCCGGACCTCGAGCCCACACTCGATATCACCGCGCTGCACACGATCCGCGAGACGCGCGCGAACTCGAACCGGCAGGACGTCCGCATCCGCGTGAACATCGGGGGCACGATCGGCCGTCCCTCGCTTGCCCTCACCAGTGCCGACAACCCGCCGCTCCCCGAAAGCGACATGTTGAGCTACCTCGTGACCGGCGAGCCGGCCTACGCACTGCTGGGCACGCCGTACGCCGAACAGGGCGCCACGCTCGCCCTCCGTTTAGCAGGCAGTTATTTGTCGAGCCGTCTGGCCGGAGGCCGCTTTGACGTAGTGCAGGTTGAGCCCACGGCGCTCAATCCAGGTGACGCCGCCAATCTGCGTGAGAACGGGTTGGGAATCCTGGCTTCAACCAGAGTCGGACTGGGCGGTCAGATTGCCCGAAATACGTACTTTACGTTCAGCACGGGGCTCTGCGGGCTATCGAGCCAGACGTCGGGAGGCGGCGACGCCCTGTCCCTGTTTGCGCAGGGCCTCGGCGTGAAGGTGGAGCGGCGCTTCGAGGGGGGTCTAAGCGTTGCGCTCGGACTCGAACCGGGCTCCAGCGCGCAGACCTGCGGACGACTTGGGCTTAGCCGCACGTTCCAGCAGACGCCGCCGCAGATCGGCATCGATTTCTTCAGAAGTTGGACATTCTGACTTTGGGCGAGCTGGACAGTATCTTGTTTCTACCGCCGCTACACGTTCGTCTTAAAGTGCCAGATGTCACCAATACTGACTCCCCCCTCCAGTCTGTCGGCGCTTTCGCTGACCGAGTCTCTCGACGCAATCGATCGTGCCGAGTCGACCGCCGCGCGCCTTCAGGTCGCGGCGGAGCTGTTGCATGGGATGGGCTTCGACCGGGTCGTGATCTCGCTACGCGATGCCTCGCTCAATCCGACGATGGTGGTGCAGGCTGGCCTGCCGGAGACGTCGTCGCTCACGGGACTCGCCCTCAAGCCGCTGCCGGGCGCCGTGTGGCGTCGCCGCCTGTCGCACCTGGAGCGATTCCGCGTTGGCGAACTGCACCTGCTCGACGGCAGTGATGCATGGGTGTCGCGCGAGTTTTTCGGCACGGAGGCGCAGCCGGCGGGCGATGGCCACACGTGGCTGCCCACCGACCTGATCGTCGCGCTTCTGCGCGGAGCAGACGGCGATCTGCTCGGCATCGTGAAGCTGGCCGGCTCCTGCAATGGTCGTCGTCCTGACGAAGTGCGGCGACGCGACATCAGTGCGCTCACGCGCCATCTCGCGGCCCGCGTGGCCTACGATGCCCTTCGAGAGCTGGCCGAGCAGCGTCATAATCGACTGCTGCGACTGCAGGAGGCCGGTGCCTCGCTCACGCGCTCGCTCGACGAGCACGAGATCATGCGCGAGCTCACGCGTCAGGTACAGCTTGCCGTGCGCGCCGACGGCGTGGCCGTGCTGATCCCCGATCTCGACGCCGACATTCTCACCACCGGCCTGCGCATGGTGCGCGGTGCTGAACGGGCACGCGGTCCGGTGCGCCTGGGCGAAGGCATCGTGGCGGAAGTCGCGCGCACGGGTCGTCCGGTGCGCGTGGGCGATCGCGATGCCGACCGCGCCCGTGAACGCACCGGCCTCGCGCCGCCGCTGTCGATGTACGACATCGTCGGTGAGTCGGGGGCAGCGACGTCGGTGCTCGCGGTTCCGGTGCGCGTCGGCATTCGGCTGCTCGGCGTGCTCGCTGTGCATTCCACGCATGCCGATGTCTACACGGCGGAAGACGAAGAAGTGCTGGCCACGATGGCGTCGCAGGCCGCAACCGCCATCGCCAACGCCCGTCGGTACGCCGAGAGCGAGCGCGAACGGCGCACGACCGAGGCGCTGGCCGATGTGGCGCGCGCCGTCGGCGAGTCGCTGCGCCTCGGCGAGGTGCTGCGTCTCATCCTGCGTCATACCGTCTCGTTGCTCGGCGTCGAAGGTGCCTGTGTGGCGCTACGGAACGGCGAGTATCTGCACATCGTGGCGGCGATCGGCAGCGCCGATGTGCTCAGCGGCGTGCATCTCCCGGTCACCGGAAGCGTTATCGGTCGCTCGGTCGTGTCGAACGAGCTGATCGTGCTGAACGAAGGGAGCACGGAAACGGCGCTCCACCGCATGGTGCAGCACCTGGCGCCGATTCAGCGCATGGTGATCGCGCCGCTCATCACCGGCCGCGGCACGATCGGTTCGATTGCCGTGATGAATCGCGAGCGCCAGTTCGATCAGGATGATGCCAAGGTGCTGCAGCGTCTGGCCGATCAGGTGGCGGTCGCCATTGTGAACGCGCGCCTGTTCGAGGAAGTCGAGAAGGCGACGCGCGAGTGGAAAGTGGCGTTCGACAGCACCGCTAGCGGTATCGTGGTGCTGGAAGAATCCCTCACGGTGAGTCGCTGCAATACGCGTGCGGCGGAGCTCTGCGGCACCACGGTTCCCGGGTTGCTGGGCCGCAGGTTCCGCGATGCGCTGGTCGGCAGTGGAGCATCGCTCGACGCGAACGCGGTCGATCGATTCATTTCGCGCGCGATGGCAGAAGGCGTGGCGATCCGCGAACTCGTGCGTGACGATACCACCGGCCGGCTATTCTCGCTGCTGGCGGCACCGCATCCCGATGGCGGCTGTGTGATCACGTTTGACGACGTCACGGATTCACACCGTCTGGCCGAGCGGCATCGCAAAGTGCTCGACACGGTATCGGACGCGATTGTCATCACCGACCTCGAAAGTCGGATCACGTTCGCGAATCCGGCATCGCACCTGCTCTTCCATCGTGCAAATCTCGAGGGCGAGGCGGTCGCCAACCTCACGCCGTCCGATTGGATCGAGAGCGTGCAGGCGTTCGAGCGGCTGGCCCGCGAAGGCGAACGACAGCAGTACGAATGCGAAGTCGTGCGGGCAGATGGCGAGCGGCGACTGGTGCGCGTGATCTCGACGCCGCTGTTCGAACTGGGGCAAGTCACGGGCACGGTGGCCTGTCTTCACGACATCACCGACCGTCGTGCCGATTCACGTGCCCGCGAGCGTTCCGAATCGCTGAACAGGCGTCTCGTGGAAGCGGCAACCGACGCGATCTGCACCTGCGATCTGAACGGCCTGTTCACTTCAGTGAACGCGGCCTTGCTCGAAGAAGCCGGTGTGCAGCGCGAGGAGGTACTGGGACAGCACTTCTCCGTGCTGGTGCATCCTGCCGACCGCGAGGCCGCGATCACCCTGGTGGCCGATACGCTGGCCGGCCAACGTCGTGGGCTGCAGCTGCGTCTCCTGGGCGTGAAGGGCCTGAGAATGGGGATGATCACCACCGCGCCGATTCACGAGCACGGCGAAGTCGTTGGCGCGCTCGGCATCATTCGTGACGTGACGGACGACGAAATCTTTCGCGAGACGAATGCGCAACAGGCGCGCATGGCGGCAGTGGGCCAGTCGTTGAGCCGCGTGGCGAACGAGCTGAACAACCCGTTAGCAAGTCTGTTGGCGGTCGCCGAGTTGCAGGCCACGTCCACGACCATGCTGGCGCAGGACCGTCTGGCCATCGAGCAGATCTGCGAACAGGCGCGCCGCGCTTCGCGGATCGTGTCGCAGTTGCTGGACTCCACTGGTGAAGCACCGCAAACCGCCGGCGAGCGTCAGCTGGTGGACGTGAACGCGCTGATCCGACGCGCCATCGAGCTGCACGGCTACGGGTTGCGCGAGCATGGCATCGTCGTCGAGTTCGCTGCGGCACACGACCTCCCGGCGATTTCCGGCGATGCGATCCAGCTGCAGCAGGCGATGTCAAATCTACTGGTGAATGCCGAGGAGGCGCTCATCGGATACGACGGCGAGCGTCGGATCCGCGTACGCACGCGGGACGGCGAGAAGGGTGTGGAACTGCAGGTCAGCGATACCGGACCCGGCATCACGTCGCATCATCTCTCTCGCATTTTCGAGCCGATGTTCACGACACGCACCGCACACGGCAATCGCGGACTCGGTCTCACGATTTCGCACGCGATTATGCGCGATCACGGCGGTTCGCTCGACGTGCACTCGCGCGTCGGTGAAGGGGCCACGTTTACGCTTTCGTTCCCGGTCTCGGCGGCGAAGCCGATGGCGCTTCCGGCCACGACCGATGACACCGGCACCGCGGTCCCGGCACCAGTATCCACGCGGTCGCTGCTCGTGATCGAGGACGAGGCGACGCTGCGCAGTGCGATCAGTCGCTTTCTGCGGAACACGGGCTACGTGGTGGATGTGGCCGAGGGTGGCTCCGACGCGCTCGACCTGCTCGCCGAGCGCTCGTACGATCTCATTCTGCTGGATCTCCGTATGAAGGGGCTTTCCGGGGAGCAGGTGTTCGAACTGATCGAGTCGCGTGATCCCGATCAGGCCCGTCGCGTGGTGTTTATGACGGGCGACTTGCACAGTGCCACCGCATCGCGGTTCATCCGCACGACTGGTCGGCCGGTGCTGGCCAAGCCGTTCACGCTGGTCGAACTTGAGACCCGCGTGGCCCAGCTGATCCAGCAGGCGCGTTAGCTTTGGGGGATGACCCCTTGGGAGCATTCCGCTTGGCGGGCTTGCTGCTGCGGCCGGTGTGATGCGCTGGATGGCCGGCACCGGCGCGCGTGAGGGGACCGGCGGATTTCTCGACGCGCTGTGTTTGCGGCGTGAACAGGATGCACCGGCGGAGTTCGCGCTGATGGCGGCCATGCCTTATTGGATCACGCCGTGCAGCACCTCGTTCGATGGGGGCGTGCGTTTGCGGTGTAGCCGCGTCACGCGATCGCCGGGTTCGCCGGCGCCTGCGAGGTACCGCAGGCCCGCATCGAAGCCATCGCCGGTGCCGCGGTGGAGCGCGCCAGGGAGCGCGCCAGGGAGCGCGGTGTAGTCACGGCGTATGGTCGCGACGGCATTCCCGGCGTGCCCGACACCCGCCCCTGATCGACCGTCGTCATTCACGATGTTTCCCCTCTGCTGAGAGTCCTCCGTTGGGCACTGCACTCACGCTCGCCACCGCCGACCGATTCACGGTCCGATCGGCCATCGCTCCGCTCCTCAGCGATGCGCGTATCGCTGCGCCGCTCACGTCGCAGCTGCTGGCCGGTGACGTGCTGCAGTTGGTGGACGGCCGCGGCGACTGGTTGCACGTGCGCGGCCCCGATGACTACGAGGGATGGACACACGTCGGCTTTCTGATGCCGTTTACAGGCACAGAAGCCACGTGGCGCATTTCGCTGGGTTGCGTCGCGCGCGACGCCGATGGACCACGACGCGCGCTGCCGCTTGGTGCGCGCGTGGCGCCGGGGCTCGAGCTGGTCGAGGGCGTCGCGATCGACCCCGAGGCTCGCGCCGCACAGTTTCCACGCGACCGCGACGCCATCGTGCGCAGCGCACGCTCGTTGTTCGCCGGCGCGAGTTATCTGTGGGGAGGCGTCACACCGTGGGGCGTGGACTGCTCAGGCTTTGTGCAGCGGATCTTCGCGCTGCATGGCGTTCCGCTGCGTCGCGACGCGTGGCAGCAATCTGAGGATACGGTGCTGATAACCAGCGACGTGACCGCAGCGCACGCACCAGGTGATCTGCTGTTCTTCTCCGATCACGAAGACCAACGCATCACGCATGTGGGCATCGCGAACGGCGAAGGAGGCATGATCCACAGCTCACTCGCGCGAGGAGGGATATACGAGGAAGCGGCGATGACAGGGAAGCTGAAGGAACAAGGAATGGGAATACGGCGCGTAAGGTAGGATGGGCGCGCGGTACTTGGTACTGAACACTTGAACGGCGCCAGGAATAAACGGCGCTAGGAATTGAAAGCGCGGGACCAGTCTGGAATTCTGTGTATGAGTTTCGATCGCATTCGTGGTGTAGAGCATGCGACGAATTTTTAGCGGGTACGCGAGGGCGGGCGCGATCCGCTCCCAGTGGCGCTATCCGAGCGGACTCGCGGCAAACCGCTGCAAGGCGAGACGCGCCGCCGCTTCGGTCGAGGCATGATAGATCTCGCGCAGCGCGGGGGCGACGACCTTGCGATCCGTCCACGAGACATGGTGCAGGCTCTGGCGCACGAGATGCACGACGCACTGATGGATCACCGTGTGCGGAAACACCGTGCCTTCGTCGCGAATCTTCACGCACAATGCATCGAAGGCGCCGGCCACGTACGTCGCCTTGAGCGGCCGCTGCTGCCACGTCTCGACCTCGGCGAGCACCTCGCTCGTGATCGTGCTGATCAAGTCGGGCGAGACCGGGATCTGATAGCGCTCATCAAGAAACGCCTGGAGCTCCCGCGTGCTGAGGCCGCGCGCGTAGAGCATCAGCACCGTTTCGTCGAAGCCCGGCAGGCGGCGCGCCCCCTTGGGCACGAATTGTGGCGTGAAGCTGCCGTCGTGATCCCGCGAAATCTCGAGCGAAATCGCCCAGCTCTCGGTTAACAACGACTTCGGGGGAAAGCCATTGCGGGCATTGCCATCCGGCCCGCGCTTCCCGCCCTCGGGATAGCCCAAGTGATGCGTGAGCTCGGCCTTGAGCACCCGCCCGCCATCGCCTTCTGCAGCTGCCGCCACACCAGCTGAAAATCGGCGGAGGTCTGTACCCCCGCCACCAGCCGGTCGAGTAGCTCGGGCGTCAGCCCTGCGGGCAGCGGCTCCGCCGCCCGTTTCCGTCGAGCCATAACCACGTCCGTCCTACAAGGTTATGACTCATACACAGAATTTCCGACAGGCCCGCAAACGGCGTCGCGCAGTTTGCCGGTTCGCTTTCGATTGCTAGCGCAGTTTATTCTGGGCGCCGTTTATTCCTAGCGCCGTTTATTCTTGGCGCCGCTTATTCCTAGCGCCGTCTATTCCTGGCGCCCCTTATCAGTGATTAAGACACCATTTTTGTCGCCGCACCAAGAGCCATCGATTGCCCTTTTACGTGCAGCATCGCTTCCCCTCGCTTTTCGTCGCGCAGTTCCACGATCATGCGGTAGTCGCCCGTGAGATCGAGTGGCAGATCGAGCTGCACGATCACGGGCATATCGAGTTCGGTGGTGCCAGGGGGCGGCGGGGCGATAGACAGCTCGGCGTTCGACACCCACAGCTCGGCGCCGCGCGGGTTCACCCAACGCAGTGTCATCGGATGATCGCCGGCATCGCCGGGAGTGGCCTTGATGCGCACCACGAAGGTGGCGCGTGGGTGCAGGGCAGGGAGCTGACCCACATGGACGGCATCGAACACGCCCAAAATGTTCAGCTTCCCTTCCTGGGAGATATTCGCCGCGTCGGCAAAGAGCGCAAAGGAGACATGCATGCGGGGAAGCTACCGGTCCCACCGCGAGGATTCCACCCACTGCGGGCGAGGTGCCTAGATTTCAGGGATCATGACATCATCCCAGACTCCCGCTCCGGCATCCCGTCCGGGATTCGGGACCACCGACCTCGGGCTCGTGTTCATGTCGCTGATCTGGGGGATCAACTACAGCGTCGTGAAGGCGGGACTGCGCACGCTCTCGCCGCTCACGTTCAACGGGCTGCGGGTCGCGCTGGCGGCGATGGTGCTGTTCGTTATCGCGGCCTTCGTGCGCGACACCAAGCTCCCGTCGCGCCGTGACATCATCACGCTGGCGTTGCTTGGCCTGATCGGCAACGGGGTGTATCAGCTGTTTTTCATCTTCGGCATGTCGCGCACGCGCGCTGGAGTGGCGGCGCTGGTGGTGGCGGCCGGCCCGGCGTGGATCGCCATCATTTCTCGAATGATGGGACGTGAGCATCTGCCGCTGCGCGGGTGGAGTGGCATTGGACTGCAACTGCTTGGCGTGGCGTGTGTGGTGGGCAGCGCGCAGGGCTTCGAGGGTAGTCACGACGTCATGCTGGGCGCCGGGCTGATCGCGCTGGGCAGCATTGCCTGGGCCACCTTCAGCGTGCTGCTACAGCCCTATACCAAAACTGCGCATCCGCTGCACCTGTCGGCGATCACCATGGCCAGCGGCGCGCTCGTGCTGGTGTCGATCGCGTTGCCCGACCTCATCAGGCTCGATTGGGGTGCCGTGTCGCTGGTGGAGTGGGGCGCTGTGACCTACGCCGGCATCGGTGCGCTGGTGGTGGCGTATTTGCTGTTCTATCGCGGGGTACGAGTGCTCGGTGCTACGCGCACCGCCATGTACGGCAACCTGCAGCCCATCGTCGCGATCACCTTCGCCTGGCTCATGCTGGGTGAGCAACCCACCATGTGGCAGTTGCTCGGTGCGGCGTTAATCATGGCGGGGCTGCTCCTGTCGCGCACGGCGCATGCATCACCCCTGGCGGCGCGCTCCGCCTCCATTTCCTCTTCAGTCCACACCTTGTGAAGCTCGTTTTGTTCGATATCGACGGCACTCTGCTCTTGTCCGATGGCGCCGGTCGCCGCGCCATGGAAAACGCCCTGCTACGCGTGTTCGGCACGACCGGTGACACCAGCTATCGCTACGACGGCAAGACCGATCGACAGATTGCACGCGAACAGATGCGCGAAGCGGGCTTCACCGACGCGACCATCTCCAGTCGGCTCGACGACCTGCTGAACGAGTACGTGCACGGACTCGGCAAGGAGCTCACGCGGGAAGGCGCCACACCGGCGCGCCTGTGCGATGGCATTCCGCCCCTGCTCGATGCGCTGCGCGATCGCAATGATGTCACGCTGGGCTTACTGACCGGCAATATCGAGCGCGGCGCCCGCGCCAAGCTCGATGCGGTGCAGATCGACTTCGCGCAGTTCCGCGCGAACGCCTTCGGATGCGATCACGAAGAGCGTCCGGAGTTGCCGGCGGTCGCGCAGCGTCGTGCGCTCGACCTGCTGGGCCTCGGCATCGCGGGCGATCGTATGGTCATCATCGGCGACACGCCAGCGGATATCCACTGCGGACGGTCGCTGGGTGTGCGCGCAATCGGCGTGGCTACCGGGCGCTACAGCACCGACGATCTCGCGGCGCACGATCCTGCTGCCGTGTTCACCAACCTTGTGGACACCGACGCTGTAGTGTCGGCGATCCTCGCCTGATGACGGCGGTGATCATGGCGCAGGCGCGCGTCGTCGGCATCGTACGCGGCCGTGAGATCGATACGTCGGCCAGTGTGACGATCGATCAGGACACGCTCGTGCTGGTATGGCAAGACGCGACCCCATGGCGATTGTCGTTGAGCGGCATTGACGGGATCGCCGGTGGCGCATCGTCGCTCACGGTGTACCTCGTGAGCAACGATGTGCTCGAGCTCAGTGGTGACGAACAGCTGCGGCCGCTCGGGCGACAGCTCCTCGATCGCGCCTGCGCGATGCCGGAGCTGACGCGCGGACTGAAGTCGCTCGGCTCCTCGCGAGGAACGCCGGCCGAAGCGCACGATCGCTGGTTCGCGCCATTGCTGGCCGCGCGTCGGTCGGTGGAAGGCGTTAGTGATCCGGCGCGTCAGGTGATGCTGCTCGATGCCGCCACGTTGGCCAAGGAAATGGAACGGGCCATCGGCGAAATCGCCGCCGCAAAAGCGCCCGGCAATGCCGCGGAGCAGCGTGCTGTGGTGGCGGCCCTCGAGGAAGAGGCCGAGGCAATGTTCACCGCCATCGAGATCCTGGGGCTGGCCGGGGATGCGCTGTGCGGCGGCGCACTCGACACGCGCATCGCCGACTGGCGGCAATGGATAGAGACGCTACGTGGTGTGTTCGCGGCCGCCGACGACGCCTGGACCGGCATCGCGGCCGAGCTCCGTTAGCAGACTCCGTTCGCGCGCGCCGTTAGCAAACTCCGCTTGCGCGCGCCGTTAGCCGCAGCCGCAGTCCGATCCGCAGCCGCTCTTCGGTTTGCGCGCCGCGGCCATCGAGCGCCACGCACGACGTCCCACAAAGAACAGCGCGCCCGCCACGATCAGTGCGACGACGATCAGTTGCGTGTCCATCGCTAGCCTCCAAAGCCAAGGGCCGTACCGCCAACGTACACGAGCCACGCTGAACCCCACGCCAGCGCCAGCATGTACGCGAACTGCAGGCCGGCCCACTGCCACCCTATGCGACCGCCACCTGCTTCGCGAACGGTGACCGCGATGGTACTGATGCACATCAGCGCAAACACGTAAAACACCATCAGACCGACAGCGATCAGCGGCGTGTACGCGCGCTCGCCGGTCACGGCATTGCGCTCCGATTGCAACCGCTCAGTGAGCGCCTGCTCGCTGTCCGTACCCACACCGTAAATCGTGCCCATGGTGGACACGAACACTTCGCGGGCGGCAAAGCTGGCCGCGATCGAAACGCCGATCTTCCAGTCATACCCCAGAGGGCGCACCAACGGTTCGATCCCGTGACCGATGCGGCCCAGCACGGAGTGCCCAAGCTGCTGCTCCTGCTGCACCTCGACCGGCAGCGACGCATCAACCGCGGCCTTTGGATACGTGGCCATCGCCCACAGCACAATCGACAGCGCCAGAATCACGGTACCGGCGCGCTGCAGGAACAGCTGACAACGCTGCACCACGGAAACACCGAGCGACTTGAGGCTCGGAACTCGATAGGGCGGCAGCTCAAGGATCATGGGACGCACCGGGCCCTTGAGAAGCGTGCGCTTGAAGATCGCCGCCACCGCGAGCGCGACCACGGTGCCAAGCAGATACATGATCAGCATCGTCGCGCCCTGCAGCGTGAGCCCCGGAACGATGGAGGTCGCCGGTACGAACGCGCCGATCAGCAGCGTGTACACGGGCAGTCGCGCCGAGCAGCTCATGAGCGGCACCACCATGATCGTGGCGAGGCGATCTTTCGGGTCTTCGATCGTGCGCGTGGCCATGATGCCGGGAACGGCGCAGGCGTAGCCCGACAACATCGGGATGAAGCTTTTGCCGTGCAGACCTACTCGGCGCATGATGCGATCCATCAGGAACGCGGCGCGCGCCATGTAGCCCGAGTGTTCGAGCAGGCCGATGAAGGCGAAAAGAATCGCGATCTGCGGCAGGAACACCAGCACCGAGCCGACACCGGCGAAGACGCCGTCCACGATGAGCGATCGCAAATCGCCCTCGGGCAGGGCGGTGCCCACCGCTGCACCGGCCGCGGCAATGATCGCTTCGATCCCGTCCATCAATGGCGTGGCCCACGAGAAGACCGCTTGAAAAACCACCATCATGAGCGCGAGAAAGATGAGCGGTCCCCACACGCGATGCAGCGCGAACCGATCGATGCGATCGCTGACGTTGTAGCCGGCCGGTCGCGCGCGCGTGACGGTGCGTTCGATGACCTGCGCGATCCAGGCGTAGCGCACTTCCGATTCGAGACGCGTCGGCACGAATCCCGCACTGCGCAGGTCGTCGGACGCGGCCTTGATCGCCTGGGCAAGCCCCGGCACGCGCTCGAGATGCGAACCGACCCGTTGCATGCCCAGCAGGCGAAGCGCTTCCATGCGCGCGGCGGTCGCCGAGAGGCCGTCGGCCACAAGGCAGGCCTCCAGCGGCGCGAGGGCGTTCTGCGCCGGCGCGGGGATCGAGAACTGACGCGTCGGCGCCGGCAGACCGGCGGCAATACTGAGCGCCTTCTTCAGCGGCTCAAGCCCTTCGCCGCGTTTCGCGACCGTGGGCACAATCGGCACGCCGAGCTCGTGAATCAGCTCAGGGACGTCGATTCGTAGTCCCTCGGCTTCGGCCACGTCGAACTGATTCAGGGCGATCACGACCGGCACGCCAAGCTCGATGACCTGGCTGGCCAGAAAGAGATTGCGCTCGAGGTGCGAAGCGTCAGCGACCACGAGCACGACATCGGGACGCCAGCGGTCGGCGTCGCGGCCCATCAGGACATCCAGCGCGACCTGCTCGTCGGGGGAGCCCGCGGACAGGGAGTAGCTGCCCGGAAGGTCCAACACGGTCACACGGCGTCCTTGAGGGCCCTTAAAGCCGCCTTCCACGCGCTCGACCGTGACGCCGGCAAAGTTGCCGACACGCTGGCGCAACCCCGTCAGGGCGTTGAAGAGCGTGGTCTTGCCCGTGTTGGGATTGCCGATAATGGCAACTCGCAGCGCTTCGCTGTTCGCCTCGCCTTTCGTGTGACGGGGAACGGTCGCCGAGTCGTCGGGCGCCAGGGGGCTGTGCAGAGTACTCACCGGATTCTGACGCGGACGCGACGCCGTGGCCGCGTAGAGGGCGCCTCGCCACACGCGCTACTCGCGCGTATTGACGGGCTGAACGGTGATGCCGGCCGTGAGGGCCGACCCCAGCGCGAGGCGGGTGCCCCGGACTTCGAGCAGCATGGCATCGCGCGCGTCGATCACGTTCACGCTCGTGCCTTCGCAGAAGCCGAGGGCGCGGAGACGGCAGGCCTCGTCGCCGGAGCATTCGATATCGACAACGGTTACCCGGGTGCCGGCAACACACGCGTTCAGCGCGCACGTTGTACGCGCGGCGGAGGTGTGTTGTGACTGAAGGGTGGAGAGCTGAATCGAGGCCACAGCGTTAGATGAGAATGTTTCTCAAAGCGTGTATTGGAGTATACACAGCGCGGGCCGCTATCCGCAATGGGGAGAGACTGGATCGGCTTTTAGACCCAAAACCCAGAGCCCAAGACCCAAAAGACCCAAAACCCAGTACCCAAGACCCAAAACCCCAAGCCCGATCGCGCAGAGCCCGCAGCCAGTTGGGGACCCGCGACCTCGGACTTGAAGGCTGCGGGCTCTGGGCTATTGGGCTTGGGGTACTGGGTACTGAGTTTTGGGTTTTGGGTTTAGGAAAAGTGAATTAGGCTCGGGACAGTGGATCGGCGCGCTTGGTGCGGGCAGCCACCAACCCAATCCCAATCGTCAAAATCGCCACGCCGATAATCTGCGCCGTCGAAAAACCCATCACCAGACGGTCATCCTTGGCGCGGAAAAACTCCACGATGAACCGCTCAATGCCGGCCAGAATGCAATACAAACCGAACAGCCACCCGGGCAAATGCGCGTGCTTCCGGAAGCGCCACAGGATCAGGAACATCATGAACCCCATGATCGTCTCGTAGAGCTGCGTCGGGTATACCGCGATTACGTCCGATGGACTGGTACCGGCGGGGAACTGCACTCCGAACTGCTGCGCCATTACCGCGGCCGTGCTTGGCGGGGCCCCCTCGGGAAACTGCGTGGCGAAAAACCCATTGAAGGGGCGGCCATAGTCGTCGCCGACCGCCCAGCAGCCGGTGCGACCCACGGCGTAGCCGGCGGCGATCCCAATCCCGGCCACGTCGGCGACCTTGAGAAAGCTCAGCTTCTTGTACTTGATCGTGGCGTAGCAGAGCGCGACCGAGCCGATGAAGCCGCCCCAGAATACGAAGCCGCCGCGGCTGAAGAAAGCCGATGGATTGCCCGTGAGCACCACGTAGTACGTCTTCGCTCCGATCAGCGTGCCGATCAGCGCGGCGAGGACGATGTCCGGCATCGCGTTCGCCTCGGCGTTCTGTCCGCGGCGCCAAAACTCGCGCTGACAGATGATCTGCGCGATCACGAACGCCATGAGGACGGCGAGTCCGAATCCGGTCAGTTCGAGAAAGCCGAACTTGAACACGGTGGGGTGATGGATGATGGGGTTCAAGCGGAGGTCGGAGTGGGGAGTACGGAGTAGGATTTGACGGTGTGGCGGGCCCTTACGAAAAGATACCGGGAATCGGCAACGACGCCTGCGCGGTCATTGTCGGATCAGCCCGCTCACCTGCCTCGAAACGGAACAGCCCTGCCGCGGCGATCATTGCCGCGTTGTCGGTGGCCAGCCGCGGCATCGGCGCGAAAACGGTGCCGCGCGGCGACACGCGCTCGAGAATGGCCTCTTGCAGCGCACGATTGCACGCCACGCCACCGCCCAGCACCACGCGCGTGCGACGATGGCCACGCACGGCCCGCGCCACCTTTTCGGCCAGCGTTTCGATCACTGAATCCTGAAACCCGCGAGCGATGCTGGCCCGCTGCTCGGGGAGCACGCCGGCCTTTTCGGCGTCGCGCACGGCGTACATCGCGGCGGTTTTGAGACCGCTAAACGAACAGTCGTAATAATCATCATCACCCGGCTCGGCCGACTTGCGCAGCATCGGTCTCGCGAAGCGATGCGGATGCTTATGCACCGGTGAATCGGCGGTGCGGGCCAACTCTTCGAGCAGTCGACCGCCGGGATAGGGTAGGCCAAGCAGCTTGGCGACCTTGTCGAAGGCTTCGCCGGCGGCGTCGTCGCGCGTCTGACCAAGCAGGCGATAGCGCCCCCAGGCCTCGACGTCGAGCAGCAACGTGTGTCCGCCGCTTACCAGCAGCGCGGTGAACGGCGGCTTGGCTTCGGGGTGCTCCAGCAGCGTGGCGAACAGATGCCCTTCGAGATGATGTACGGGCACGACAGGCACGTTGTGCGTGAAGCCGAGCGCCTTGGCGTAGCTCGTGCCGACCAGCAGCGCGCCCACGAGACCCGGCGCGTGCGTTACCGCGATCGCATCGAGCTCACCAAGGGTGACGTTGGCATCGAGTAGTGCCGTGCGCACGGCCGGCACGATTCCGGTGAGATGTTGTCGGCTGGCAATTTCGGGCACGACACCGCCGAACAGGCGATGCACGTCCTGCGACAGTATCACCAGCGATTCGAGACGCATGTCGGTGGGCGTGCCGTACACCACGGCCGCCGACGTTTCGTCGCACGACGTCTCGATGCCGAGCACGCGCCATGGCACTACGGCTTGGGTTCGGCCAGCAGCGCCAGGAGCAGTCGCTGGTTGCCTTCCGAATTCCAGTCTTCCGCGCCTATCCACTTCTTGCGGATCACGCCGTCGCGTCCGATCACGAACGTTTCCGGCACACCCGTGGTGCGATAGATCCCCTGAATCGAACCGGCGGCGTCGTGCAACATTTCGAAGGTGAGGTTGAACTCCTTCGCAAAGTCCCGAATCTTCTGCTCCGCGCCTTCATCATCGACGCTCACGGCGACCACCTTGAGCCCCTTCGGCCCGAGCGTCTGATGCACGGCCTCGATGCTGGGCATTTCGGTGCGACACGGAATGCACCACGTGGCCCAGATGTTCAGCAGCACGACTTCACCGCGATAGTCGGTGAGTGTCTTCATGGCCGGCGTGGCCGTGAGCGTTTTCGCGGCGAATCCGGGCGCCTCGGAGCCAATGGAAACGCTGGTCAGTTCGTCCTTCAGGAAATGCGACGCCGTGAACGCGCCACCCACCAGCACGGCCACGATGCCCAGCACCACGAGCCACTGCTGCTTTACGGTCATACCTGCTCCACGCAGAGGTTGCGCAGCACTTCGATTTCCGCCTGTGGATTCGCTGCGCCGAAGATCGCGTTGCCGGCCACGAACGTATCGGCTCCCGCTTCCCAGCAGCGACGAATCGTCTCGCGCGAAATGCCGCCGTCCACCTGAAGTACGGCGTTACTGTCGGCCTGGTCGAGCAGGACACGGGCGCGGGCGATCTTGTCGATCGAGTACTCGATGAACTGCTGTCCGCCATAGCCCGGATTGACGCTCATGATGAGCACCAGGTCAACCATGTGCGCGACTTCCTCGATCACCGCGAGCGGCGTGGCCGGATTGAGTGCGACGCCCGCCTTGCAGCCCAGCGACTGAATGCGCGACAGCTGTCGGTCGAGATGCGGTGCGGCTTCCGCGTGAATGGTGAGCACATCGGCGCCCGCCTTCACGAAGTCGTCGAAAAACTTCTCGGGTTCGACGACCATGAGATGCACGTCGATCACTTTCGTGCTCGACCGACGGGCGGCCTCGATCACCTTCGCGCCGAATGACAAGCTGGGTACGAAGCGACCGTCCATCACGTCGACGTGAATCCAGTCGGCACCGCCGGCGTCGCACATGGCAATCTCAGCCCCGAGTTTGCGAAAGTCGGCGCTGAGCACGGAGGGTGCAATACGAACGGTCATGGAGCCGGCTGAAGCTGAGGGGTAAGGAGCGTGTCAGCGGGCGCTCGTCCGTCGCTGATCACGAGTGATACGGTGCCGCTCGCGGCGAGCAGGCTTCCGGCGGGCGGCGTGGCCGCGAGCACGGTACCGGCCGGGCTGCTGCTGGCGCGGAACTGCACCTCGCCCACCAGCAGCCCGGCTTCGAGCAGCTTGGCGCGGGCCGGGCCTTCTTCGAGTCCAACGACATCGGGGACGGGAAGGAGCACGTCTGCCTTCTCGGCGCTGTCGGCTGATTGCTGGGCTCGCGACGCACTATCGGCCTGCCGCTTCGATTCCTGATCGCGATCGGCGGCGGCGGTTGGCTCGGGGATCGTGCCGCGCGCAATGCTGTCGAGCACCGCCTGTACCGAGTCCACCGCGTTGGCGCGCCCCGGTTCGAGCGTCCGCACGGTGACCACGCCGCCGGCGCCGCCGATAATCACGCCGGTCACAGCCGCCACGGTGCCGCGGATGAGCCATGTGCGCGTGGTGCGCGACATCGGTGTGCGCGGTGTGCGCGTGCCGGGCTTTTTCGCGGCGGTCACTACGCCGTTCTCCGCAACCGCGCCGCGAAGGCGCCGTCGGTGCCGTGCTGCTGCGGCAACACGCGGAGGAGTCCGTTATCCAACACGGATTCCGGTACCGTGCCCGCCGGCGGTGGTTCCAACGTGAAATGCGCGTGCGTCGCGAGGAACGATTCGATTTGATCGTCGTTCTCTTCGAGTTCGAGCGAGCAGGTGCTGTACACCAGCAATCCGCCCGGCTTCACCATCGAGGCGGCGGCCAGCAAAATCTCGCGTTGCAGCGCCGGCAACACGGCGAAGTCCGACACGCGCAGGCGCCAGCGCGCGTCAGGATGCCGGCGGAACGTGCCGGTGCCGGTGCAGGGCACGTCGATCACCACCACGTCGGCTTCGCCAATGGCCGGATGACGCGCATCACAGACGATCGGGATAAGGTTGGTCGCATCGAGACGTTTAAAGCCGGCCAGCATGCGTTCCACGCGCGCCATTTTCGCGTCGGCCGCGAACACCAACCGCGCGCGACGCGAGAGCTCGAGCGCCTTGCCGCCTGGCGCCGCGCACAGATCGATGACCACACCGCCTTCGGGCACAGACGCGTATTGCGCCACGAGCGTGGCGGCCGGATCCTGCACGAAGAACAGGCCTTGCTTGAACGCGTCGAGCTCGGTGAGCGCCACGCCAGGCCCGAGCCGGATCGAGTCGGGCACCAGCGGCACCTCATGCGTGGTCACGCCGGCGCCGGTCAGCATCTCGTCGAGCTGTGCGCGATCCACGCCGTACGGGCGCACCGTGATTGATGCCGGCTCGTTGTTCACGGCCAGCAGGCGCTCGGTGTTTTCCGTGCCCCAGCGATCGACCCACCGCGCAATCGCCCACCGCGGATGCGAATACTGCTGCGCGAGTGCTTCCAGCGCCTCGGCCGGCACCGGGGGCTCGATGGTGTCGCGTTCGCGATCGATACGACGCAGAACGGCGTTCACGAGCTTGCTGGCACCGATGCCATGTCGACGCTTGGTAAGTTCGACCGTCTGTCCGATCGCGGCGTAGGCCGGTACGCTGCCCATACTGAGCAGCTGGTACGCACCGAGGCGCAGCAGATCGGCCACGTCGACGTCGATCTTGGCCATGCCGCCACGCACGCGTTCGGCGAGCATCGCATCGAGGCGGTTGCGCGTGCGCAGCATACCCCACAGGAGTTCCTGTACCCAGCGGCGGTCGCGCGCCTCGAGCGGCGCCACGTAGCGTTCGAAGGCGGCGTCGAGCATGGCGCCGTTGCGCAGGTCGGCCAGCACCATGGCCGCAGCAGCGCGTGAATCGGTCACGCCCGGCATGCTGAGCAATTTTCTCGTGACGGCGGGGTTCATACCAGTTTTCACGCGGACTCGAGCAGATCGCCCACCGAGACACCACGGCCGCGCGCCAACGATGCGGCGGTCATGCGCGGCTTGCCGCTGGGCTGTACATCCATGAATCGCACGGCGCCTTCGCCGCAGCGAACCAGCAGCCCGTTGTCGTCGGCAAAGCGCACCGTGCCTGGTGGGCTCGCCAACGTGGGCTCGTCGAGATCGTCGTTCGTGCCATCGCCAACGACACGTACGCTGAACAGCTTGGTCTCGACGCCGCGGAGGCTGGCGAACGCCCCTGGCCGCGGATCGAAGGCGCGGGTGACGCGCGAAACCCGCTCCGCCGACCAGGTGAAGTCGAGACGCGCCATCTCACGGTCGATTTTCGACGCGTAGGTGGATTGCGAATGGTCCTGCGCGACCGGCCGTACGATGTCCGCGTCGATCATGGCCAGGGCTTGCACGATGGCCAGCGCGCCGAGTTCCGATAGCCGGTCGTGCAGCTCGCCGTAGCTCTCGTCGGATGCGATCGGTGTGCGCAGCACGTGCAGCATGTCGCCGGCGTCGAGCGCGGGCACCATCTGCATGATCGTGATGCCCGTTTCCGTTAAACCTTCGAGAATGGCCGCCTGAATGGGCGCCGCGCCGCGCAGGGCGGGCAGGATCGAGCCGTGAATGTTGATCGTGCCAAGTGCCGGCAGATCGATCACGGCCTTGGGCAGAATGCAGCCGTAGGCGACCACCACCGACAGATCGGGGGCGAGCGCACGCATGGCGTCGAGAAATTCGTCGCCGCGCGGCTTCTCCGGCTGCAACACGGGGATGCCTTCTTCAATGGCGACACGTTTGACCGGCGACGGATCGAGCTGCGTGCGCGAACGGCCACGTGGTTTGTCGGGCTGCGTGACGACGCCGACCACGTCATGTCCTTCGCCAATGAGCGCGCGAAGCGGCGGAACGGCGAAATCGGGAGTGCCCCAGAAGAGAATGCGCACGGGTGGGGCGGTCTCCAGTTAGGTCTTCGTGGCGGGTGTTATGGCGTCGCGCTCTTTCGGCAGATCGCCGACGGGAAGCACGCGCAGGAGCTTCGGGTACTTCGCCTTCTCGTACTCCCACTCGCGCATCACGGCACGACGCTTGAGCAGACTGAGACGGTCGGTAAACAATCGCCCGTGGAGGTGGTCGATTTCGTGCTGCAGGCACCGTCCCAGCAGTTCGGTGCCGTCGACTTCGTACCAGACGCCATCGATGTCCTGGGCGCGCACGATGACGCGCGAGAACCGGTCGACCTCGGCGTACAGGTCGGGCATCGACAGACAGCCTTCCTCGCCGCGCACCGAGCCTTCCTTGAGGATGATCTCTGGGTTGATGACGACCAGCCGTGTCTCATCGACCTCGACCACCGCTACCCGCTCGCGACGCCCGACCTGCGGAGCCGCGAGACCCACACCCTTCGCCTTGTCCATCGTGTCGAACATGTCGTCCACGAGCCGCCGTAACTCCGGCGTGACCTGCTCGACGCGTTCCGTGTCCTGGCGGAGGATCGGCGAACCCAGGACGTGAATATCGAGCAACGACACGGATACCTCAGGCCGCCGGGGTGGAGGAGCCGACGCGCGAAATGCGGCCTCGCTCGACGATCACCTTCGACTCGCCCGACTTGATCGTAATGCGATCTTCCATGCTCACCGCACCATCCTTGCCGGTGGCGGCAATGTGCACGACTTCGCCAACGAGTCCACCGGCGGTGACGATCTCATCACCCTTCTTGAGCGCCTGGACGAGCGCGTTGTGCGCCTTCCGCTGACGCTGCTGTGGGCGGATGAGCACGAAATAGAAAATCGCGAAAATCGCGCCATACATGAAGATCATGGAAGCGATCTGACTGTTGCCACCCAACTGAAGGGCGGCGAGGCTGGCAAGGACGGGAAAGCTCATGTTGACGTCGATCGTGAGTGATAGCGGGCGAGCCAGTCACGGCTCCAGCCCTGGAACGTGCCGGCCTGAACGGCGGCGCGTGCATCGCGCATCAGCGCAACAACGAAATGTACATTGTGGAGGCTCAGGAGGCGCAGTCCGAGAATCTCTTCCGATACGAACAGGTGCCGGATATAGGCCTTGGAGAAGCGAGCACAGGCCGAACAGGTGCACTCCTCGTCCAGGGGGGAGGGGTCAAGGCGCCAGGCGGCGTTCTTGATGCTCCGGCGGCCGGTGGTCGTGAAAAACGCGCCGGTCCGCCCCATTCGCGTGGGGGCGACGCAGTCGAACAGGTCAACCCCGCGCGCCACGCCTTCCACCAGATCCTCCGGGAAGCCGACGCCCATGAGGTAACGGGGACGGTCGGTCGGAAGCGCTTCGTTGACCACGTCCAGCATCGCGTACATGTCGGGCTTGGCCTCGCCCACCGACAGCCCGCCGATTCCCACGCCGACCCAGTCGGCGGCGCTCCGGATGGCCGCGGCCGATTCCCGCCGCAGATCGGCGTGGATGCCGCCCTGCACGATGGGAAAGAGCGCCTGCACCGGCGTTGGTGCGTCGGGATCCTCCCGGAGCAGCCGATTGAACTCTACGCGGCACCGCTCGAGCCAGCGGATGCTGCGCTCCATGGCCTCCCGCGCCAGCCCCGCCTCCGTCTGTCCGGGGACTACGTGATCGAACTGCATGATCACGTCGGCGCCGAGGTTGCGCTCGATGCGCATGACCGATTCGGGGGTGAACCGTTGCAGCGACCCGTCCAGATGACTCCTGAACTCGACACCCTGTTCGTTGATCGTGCGCAGCCCTTCCAGGGAAAACACCTGAAAGCCACCGGAATCGGTGAGCATTGGACCGTCCCAGTGCATGAAGCGGTGCAGGCCGCCCATGGTGCGGATCATCTCGTCGCCGGGCCGCAGGCGCAGGTGATAGGCGTTGGCCAGGATCATCGTCGCGCCGAGGCGTTGCAGATCTTCGGGGTCGAGCGCCTTGACCGACGCGAGCGTGCCGACCGGCATGAACTGTGGCGTATTCATCACGCCATGCGGCGTTGTGAACTGGCCGGCGCGGGCGTGGCCGTCGGTGGATTCGAGTTGGAAAGCGAACGGAGCGGTCACTCTGGGGCTTCGCGGAAGGTCGGGGGCAGCTGACGGGGCGTAGAACTGATCACGCGGGGAGCGCCGAGACGCAGAGTGCGCAGAGAACCGCGACAACAATTCAAAAAATGAACCACTGCAAACGTGGCAACCCTCTGCGTTCTCTGCGGACTCTGCGCTCCCCGCGTGATCAGTTCCGAAGGTGCAACACTCTACTTATAGGACGCACATGGCGTCGCCGTACGAATAGAACCGATAGTTCTCGGCCACGGCGGTTCGGTACGCTTGCATCGTGAGGTCGTAGCCGGCGAAGGCGGCCACAAGCATGATGAGCGTGGATTTGGGCAGGTGAAAGTTGGTGATCAGCTTGTCGATTCCACGAAGCGTGGCGGGCGGACGGATGAAAATGTTCGTCTCGCCACTGTACGGGTGGATGGCGCCGTGCAGATCGGAGGCCGTTTCGAGTGTGCGCACGGTTGTGGTGCCGATCGCCCACACGTGATGGCCGCGGGCGCGCACCGCGTTCAACTGCTTCGCGGTGTCGGGGGTGATTTCACACCACTCCTCGTGCATCACGTGCTGCGCCGGGTCCTCGTCACTCACCGGGCGGAACGTGCCGGCGCCCACGTGCAGCACCACGTTCGCCACTTCCACACCGCGCAAGCGCAGCGTGTCGAGCAGGCCAGGCGTGAAGTGCAACCCCGCCGTGGGGGCCGCCACCGAGCCGACGGTTTCGGCGTAGACGGTCTGATAGCGGGCGCTGTCACTCGACTCATCGGCGCGTTCGATATACGGCGGCAGCGGAACATGCCCGTACTTCTCGATCGTGCCGGCCACGTCTCCATTGGTATGCAAGCGCACGATGCGCGTGCGACGCGGTGTCGTATCCACGATCTCGACGCGGAAGTCGGGGGCGATCGTGACCATACGTCCGGGACGCAGCTTGCCGCCCGGGTGGATCATCGCTTCATAGTGGTCGTCGTTCACCGGGCGAAGCAACAGAATCTCCGCCGGTCCGCCACTTTCCCGATGCCCAAGCAGTCGCGCGCGAAACACCTTCGTGGTGTTCACCACGATCGCGTCACCCGCCGGAATCAGCTCGACGATATCGCGGAACGTGCGATGCGCCATGCTGCCGTTGCGTCGATCGACCACGAGCAAACGGCTCGCATCGCGCGGCTCGACGGGACGCTGCGCGATGCGCTCCTCGGGGAGCTCGTAGTCATAGTCGGATGTGCGGCTGCCCTTGCGGGGCAACGCGTCGGCGGAGTCTGGCATTGCGGTCATGGAATGCGCAGAAAGACAACCGCATCGACGCCGCAATGCAACAGTCCGGCGCGTTTTTATTCCTCAGCGCATCCTGAATGCGGTGGTACGAGCCGTTTTCTTCTGATTCGAGAGGTCAGTGACCTCGACCTGCAGTCGGTACCCGCCGGCTGGCGCCTGCGTCATGTCGAGCGAGAGATACTCCACCAGTACCGGTAGTGCGCCCGCTTGCCGGTCGAACGAGATCGTGAAGCGATCGCGGGACTGTTGCGCGCGACCCACGGCACGTCCGAGATTATCGAGTACGCGCACCGCGAAACCCGTGGCGCCCATCCGGTCTTCCCGCTCCACCGTGATCGCTACGCGATACTGCGTGATGCCATCGCGCGGTACGAGATCGTACATCTCCCAGAGCAGACCGACGGAGCTGTTGCGGGCAACGCTTCCGGCGTTCGGTGTGATCGCGATATCGCGCCACCGCGACGGGAGCGCGACACCGCTGCGCAGTTCCGGCTTGCTGCCAAGCAGCACGTCGCTCATCCCGAAGCCCACGTTGGTGGTCGGATCGAGTCGTGTCATGGCGCGCGCGCCACGCTTGCTGTCGGGCTGCAACGCTTCGACGCGCACGACATTGATGCCCGGCCCCACACGGCGCGTCCAGACCCGATCAAGCGGCGCGTTGCTGCTGTCTCGGCTGAATATCGATTGGTCGGATTCCATACCACGCACTTTCACAAACTGGTCGAAGATCCGCAGGTCGATATCCACCGGCACGCGTTCGAGCGCATTCGACTTCACCAGCGAGTCGATCGGCACCAGGGCCGCGATCACGGCGTCGCTGGAATCGGCACCCGAACGGAAGCGTGTGATCCGGATCGGGATTGTATCGAGCAATCGCGCGGCCGGTACGTTGGCGAACGAGACCGGTACCGCGTCGCGCAGCGCTTCTACATAATTGCGGTCGAACAGCGACACCCGCCCGGTGGCGAATCCCGGTTGGAGGTCGAAGAAGAAGGTGAGCTTGTTGTTGTAGTCCCACACCAGCGTGACGCCACCATCCAGACGCGTACGGTTGTCGGTCGTGCTCCCCGGAATGGTCATCTCGAAATCCGGCGGTCCGTATCGCACATACACATCGCCGCGGTCGGTGTCGGCACCGCGCAGCTCCATCTCATCGATCGTCCAGCGGAAATCGGCGAAGACGACCCGTGCCAAAAACTCGAGACGGAATTCATTCTCCTGCGTGAGCGCGAGCGGATCGCTCATCATCCAGAACATCGCTTCCAATCCTTCACGCTGCGACGACGGCAGTTTGGACCAGCTGGCCGAGTCGCCGATCTGCCCCTTCGACTCCTTGCGCGCGCGTGGGCGCATGATGCGGGACAGATTTTTCAGACGATTCGCCTCCGTCTCGTCCATCAGCACGAAGGCGCTGTCGAAGGCGCGCGTCGCGCCCATCTCGTTCGCCAGTCGATGGGTCGCGAGACCGAGCGCCAGCTGTGCCTGAAAGTCGAGCGGAAACTGACGCGCACGCCGCGCCGCGACCGTTGCGAGCTCCTGCCACTTCTTGCGTTCCGCATACGCCATGTACAGATGGCGACTGTAGAGGAGATTACTGGAGTCGGCGGCCACGGCGCGCGAGAAGAACCCGAGCGCGGACGCATGATCGTCGTCGCCGGTGGGCGGTTCGATCTTGCTGGCGATCGAGTTGACGTAGTCGCGGGCGTTCTTCCGATTCCAATTATTGTTGCTCTCCAACTGCACCTTCGACGTGCCACTCGGCAGGCCACGATTCGCCAGGGCGTCATAGCTGCGCCAGGCCGCCATGCCGGCCATGTCCGCTGCTTCGGCCAGCAGGAGCGGTTCGCCCGAGCGCACGGCGGCCGACATGCCGTCGCGCGCTTGCCCGCTTGAGGCGAAACGCATCGTGGAGACGCCGGACTGGATGTTGAATCGGCTCAGGCTGAGCCAGTACCGTGCGCTGTCGGGTGCGAGCTGCGTGGCGAGGCGCAGCGCCGTATCGGCCGCGATGAGCAGGCGGATCTTCTTGGGATCCTTCATGAAACTTGGATTCCGCGCGCTGCGGGCCTGATTCCACTGCAGCAGGCCGAGCTGGTGCCACGCCGCTGCGTCACGCTTATCGCGGCGGACGGCTGAGTCGAGCAGAGCCACGGCGCGCGCGGTGTCGCCGTTGGTCGCAACGGAGTCGGCGATCTGCGCCACGGACAGACGCGGAGCCATCGATTGCGCCGGGAGCGCGCGGGACGAAAGCAGGTGCGCCGCGAGAAACGGGGGCAGGAGCAATACGAACGCAAGCCGTGGAGCTCGCACTACGATACCAGACATTGTGACCATTTCCTTGAGCTTAGAACAGGGTGGGCTGTCCGAACGCACCGATTGGAGGAACATAGCCAAGATGGCGATAGGCATGCGCCGTGGCAACGCGGCCACGCGACGTCCTCTGCAGAAATCCATGCTGAACCAGGAACGGTTCATAGACCTCTTCGATCGTCCCAGCATCCTCGCCAATCGCCGCCGCAATTGTACTGAGTCCAACCGGTCCCCCGTCGAACTTCTCGATAATCGTCTTGAGCAGGCGCGCATCCATATCGTCGAGTCCGAAGTGGTCCACGTTGTTCAGCTCGAGCGCGGCTTGCGCGACCTCGAGCGTAATGCGCCCGTCGGCACATACCTGCGCGTAGTCGCGCACGCGGCGCAACAACCGGTTGGCCACGCGAGGGGTGCCGCGCGAGCGCTTCGCAATTTCGTGCGCGCCACTCGGGTCCATCTCCACTTTCAGCACTTCTCCGGTGCGACGCACGATCACCTCGAGTTCGTCGACCGGATAAAAGCCCAGCTGCTGCACGATGCCGAAGCGTGCGCGAAGCGGGGCGGTCAGCATGCCCAGCCGCGTCGTGGCCCCGACGAGCGTGAACTTCTCGATATTCATCGTCACGGTCTGGGCCTTGGGGCCATCGGACAGCCGGATGTCGATCCGGTAGTCCTCCATCGCGGGATAGAGGAACTCCTCGATGATCGGGCGCATCCGGTGGATTTCGTCGATGAACAGCACATCGCCCTCACGCAAATTGGTGAGGGGGCCCACGAGATCGGCGGGCTTTTCGAGGGCGGGACCGGACGTGGTGGTGAGGTTCACCCCCAGCTCGCGGGCCATCAGGTCGGCGAGTGTGGTTTTCCCGAGTCCCGGCGGTCCGAAAAAGAGGGTGTGGTCAAGCGGCTCCTTGCGCGCGCGGGCCGCGGCAATGGCGATACCGAGGCTGTCCTTGATTTTCTTCTGACCGATAAATTCGGCCAGTCGCTGGGGACGAAGGGACAGCTCGACGACACTCTCGTCGGCGAGGGCTTCCGGCGTGGTGATTTCGGCGCGGCTCATGCTGGGGAATATACCGTGCCGCGTGGGCACGAGCCGTCGGACGGGGGGTACTGTCGGGGACGGCCGCGGTCTCCCAGCTTCAACCTGCCGCAGCCTGCCTCAGCGTTCCCGCTCGCATTGCGTAAATTTCCGGGAGTGACCCACGACGCCGTCGTGAAGGCTCCCGTTCGTCCTGCTCCCAGGATTCGCCATGTCCCGTCGTTCGCCTGTGCTTTCGCTGGCCGGAATCTCCGTCGTGCTGTTGGCTACGACGGCGTTCACCACGCCTGCTCGCCCCACGCATACCACGCCGCCGGCCCGCGTCGCGCCCGCGCCTGCCGCGTCCAAAACGACGACGGCGACCGCGACGAAGGCGCTCGTGGAAGAGGCCGTGAACATTGACTGGCGTGTGCTGGCCGGCCTCGACTACACGAACGGCAAGTCGACCGACACCCTGAAGAAGCTCGAGGGAAAGCTGGTCCGGATTCCTGGCTTTGTCGTGCCGCTCGACGATTTCCAGGACGAGGGCGCCGAATTCCTGCTGGTGCCGTACTACGGCGCCTGCGTGCATACGCCGCCACCGCCGCCCAATCAGATCGTGATGGTCGAGATGACGGGCAAGAAGGCCGTGAAGCTCAATCTGTTCGACGCGGTCTGGATGTCGGGCCGTCTCAAGATCGCCTCAGTCGAGAGCCCGTACGGCACGGTGGGCTACCAGCTGGAAGGACTCAAGGTCGAACCGTATTCGTCGAAATGAGTGAGAGGGCCACCGTGGCAGCGCCCGCCGGCACGCCGGCGGTCGAGCTGTCCGCGTTACGCTTTTCCTACAAAAAAGGGCGCGACGTCCTCGCGATCGACTCGCTGACGATCGCCCGCGGTGAAACGGTGTTTCTGCATGGGCCGAGTGGCAGTGGCAAGACCACGCTCCTCGGCCTTCTCGCAGGCGTGCTGCAGGCGACCAGCGGGAGCGTGCGCGTGCTGGGTCAGGATTTTTCGATCATGTCGGGCGGCGCACGCGATGCGTTTCGGGCGCGGCATCTGGGCTACGTATTCCAGATGTTCAACCTCATTCCGTATCTCTCGGTGCGCGAGAACATCCTGCTCCCCGTTCGACTCGAACCCGCACGACGGGCGCGCCTCGGCGACCGGTCGCTTGACGATGCGGTACGCGACATCGCGACGCAGCTGGACATTGCGCAGTATCTCGATTCGCCGATTGCGGAGTTAAGCGTGGGGCAGCAGCAGCGCGTTGCCGCCGCGCGCGCGCTGATGGGGAGCCCTGAAGTCGTGATCGCCGACGAACCCACGAGCGCGCTCGACACCAACCGGCGCGAACGATTTCTCGAACTGTTGTTCGCATCCTGCGAGAAAGCCAACGCCACGCTGGTGTTCGTAAGCCACGACCACACGCTGATGCCGCTGTTCTCGCGGACAGTGGAGTTGATGGACATCAATCGCGCGGCCACGGTTGGAGCAGACGCATGACGGTCACGCGGCAAGGGGCCACGCGATGTTGATGATCGTGCGGTTGGCACTCACGTCGCTGCGCAGCCGACTGCTTACCACGTCGCTGACCGTGGCGTCGATCGCGCTCAGCGTGACGCTGCTGGTTGGCATCGAGAATGTGCGGGCCGGCGTGCGCGACAGTTTCGCCGGCACGATTCGCGGCGTCGATCTGATCGTCGGCGCACGCGGTGGTACGCTGCAGGTGCTGCTGAGCGCCGTGTTCGGTATCGGCTCGCCGTCCGGCTCGGTGAAGCTGTCCACAATGGAGCGCTGGAAGGCGCATCCGGCGGTGAAGTGGGTGGTTCCGTATTCGCTGGGCGACAGTCATCGCGGATTCCGCGTGGTCGGCACGACGCCCGAGTTCTACGATCGCTATCGCTTCCGGAAGGACGGACGGATCGTGTTCGTATCCGGACGCGCCGCGGTAGCCGATACGGAAGTGGTGATCGGCAGCGACGCGGCCGAGAAGCTCGGGTACAGCATCGGCACGCCGGTGGTGGTGGTGCACGGGCTTCGCGACATCGGGACGTCGAGTCACGAAGCGCATCCGTTCCATGTGGTGGGGATTCTTGGGCGCACGTTCACGCCGATTGATCGGTCAGTGTATGTGACGCTTGGCGGCATCGAGGCGATGCATGAGCCGGAGGTTGCTGGGATCGCTGGGTCGTCGATGGCGTCGGCGGAGGGAGCAGGAGGGAGGGTATCAGGGGGGAGGGGGCAGGGGGGGACGGCGCAACCGCAAACGGCGAAGAAGCCGGCTGCGACAAAGAGCGCGAAGGCTGCGGCGATCATTGCGGCGAACAAGCAGCGTGCGGCGGCGATGGCACCGCCTCCCGGGACGCCCATGGTGATGCCGGGGGCCGAGCCGCCGCCGCGGACACCGATGGTGATGCCGGGGGCCGAGCCGCCGCCGGGGACGCCGTTGGTGATGCCGGGGGCCGAGCCGGCCGTGGTGGAGCCCGTTGCTACTGAGCCGGCGCACGATCATGGCGACGATCAGATCACGGCGTTTTTTGTCGGGACCAAGAACCGGTTCGAAGCGCTGATGTTGCAACGCGAGATGAATACCGATCTCAAGGAGCCGCTCACGGCGGTCATTCCCGGGGTTGCGCTTGGTGAGTTGTGGCAGAACATCAGCAGTGCGGAAGTCGGACTACGGGTGATCGCGATATTCGCGGTGGCCATCGGACTGACCGGCATGCTGGTCGCGCTGTACTCGTCGCTGGAAGCGCGTCGTCGCGAGATGGCGATTCTCCGCGCCGTTGGCGCGGGTCCGCGCATGATCATCTCGCTGCTGGTCCTCGAAAGCGGCCTCCTCGCGCTGCTGGGCTGCATTATTGGCGTGGCCGCTGTGTATCTCGGATTGTTCGTGGCGCAGGGGCCGATCGAACAACGATTCGGTTTGCATCTCGCGCTGCATCCGCTTCGCGCCACGGAGTGGACGTATCTCGCCGTCGTCATGGGTGCCGGCCTCGTGATCGGCTTCGTGCCGGCGTGGAAGGCATACCGCACCTCGCTCGTGGACGGGTTGAGTCCGCGGGCCTAAACCAGCGCTTTCACTATTTCACTGAACACCACAGCCTCGTATGCGTCCCTCCTCTGTTCTCGCCCTTCTGCTCGCCGCGTCGGTCTCCGCGTCGGTCTCCGCGTCGGCGCAACCCGGCCGCGGCCCGTCACCCGTGGCCAAAAACATTCAGGCGCTGCCGGTCGATCCAGCGCCGTCGTACGTCCGTACGGATGCGCCCACCGATCCGGTCATTCTGAAGCTGTGGGAAGAGGGCATGCAGCGTTCGCAGGCCGGCACGCTGGCCCAGCAGCTGCTGGATTCCGTCGGCCCGCGGCTTACCGGGTCGCCGAACATGAATCGCGCGCAGGATTGGCTATTGGCCACCTACAAGCAGTTCGGCGTGTCGGCGCGGAAAGAACAGTACGGCACGTGGAATTCGTGGAAGCGGGGCGCGGCGTTTGCGCAGCTCACGGCGCCGCGGGTGAAGGCGCTCGAGATCAACATGCTGTCGTGGAGCGGCAACACGGCCGGCAAGTGGGCCGAGGGCGACGTGGTGGTCGTGAAGCCGTATCAGTCGCCCGAGGAATTCACGGCGTGGCTGCCGAGCGTGAAGGGCAAAATCGTGCTGGCGTCGGCGCCGCGACTCACCTGCCGTCCGGCCTCGCAACTCGCGGAGTTCGCGATGCCCAGCACGCAGTCGTCGCTCGACTCGATGCAGCGTGACCTCTCGGCGATGTATCAGGGCGTGACGCAGCGCGTGCCGACGTTTTATAGCGACCTGAAGGCCGCCGGCGCCGTGGCCGTATTCGAATCGAACTACTCGCAGTACCCCGGCGTGAACAAGATCTTCGGCTCGCCGCGCAACGCCGCGCTGCCTACGTTCGACGTGGGCTGCGAGGACTACGGCATGCTGTTCCGCCTCGCGCAGAACAAGCAGGGTCCCAAGGTGCGCCTGATGGCGGAGTCGGAAGCACTCGGCGACAAGCCGGTGTTCAACGTGATCGCCGAGATCAAGGGTGCCACGAAGCCCGACGAATACGTGGTGTTATCGGCGCACTTCGATAGTTGGGAAGGTCACTCGGGCGCAACCGACAACGCGACGGGCTCGATTACGATGATGGAAGCGCTCCGCATTCTGCGCACGGTGTATCCGAAGCCGTCGCGCACCATTCTCGTGGGTCACTGGAGCGGGGAAGAGCAGGGACTGAACGGATCCGGCTCGTTCACCGTCGATCATCCGGAAGTTGTGAAGGGGCTGCAGTTCGCCTTCAATCAGGACAATGGCACGGGCCGCGTGGTGAGCACCGGTCCGGGTTTGCACCCAGAGAATGGCCCGCGTCTCGCGCAGTACATGGGCCAGATGCCGTCGCAGCTCACGCAGTACATCCGGCTCTCGGGCCCGTCGGGCATCGGCGCCGGTTCTGACGATGCGTCATTCCGATGCTGGGGCGCGCCGGCGGTCGGTCTCGGTGCTCTCAACTGGGACTACAGCAACAGCACCTGGCACACGAATCGCGATTCGTTCGACAAGATCATCGTCGATGATCTCAAGCACAACGCGACGCTCACCGCGATGTTCGTGTATCTGGCCAGCGAAGACACAGAGAAGAGTTCACGCGTGCTGGTCGATCCGATTCCCGGTGGCCGGCCGGGGCAGGTGATCACCGTCCCGAGCTGCGGAAAGCCGCAGCGGGATGCGACGCAGTATCGCCGGTAACAGCAAAGTCGGGAGTAAGGGGCCCCTACTCCTTGCTCCCTATTTCGCTGTTAACCGAGCCAGCGCTGCCCTCACCACCACACTCACATCCCCGGTCGCGCCGCCGTCGATGACGCCGCGAACGGCGCGATCGGCTTCCAGCTGGTTGTAGCCAAGCGAGATAAGGGCACGAATGGCGTCGTCGGCCACTGGGCTTGCCGCGGCGGCGGTCGTGGGAGCGGAGCCCATGGTGTCCATCTTATCCGCCAAGTCGAGAATGATCTGCTCGGCCTTCTTCCGACCCACGCGCGGCACACGCATGAGGGTCGTAATGTCCTTTTCGCGCAGCGCCCGCACCACGCGCTCCGGCGTGAGCGCCGACAAAATGCCGAGTGCGAGCGCCGGACCCACGCCCTTGGCCACGAGCAGCCGCTGAAACACCGCGCGGTCGTAGCGATCGGAGAACCCGTACAAGTGCCACGCGTCTTCCCGCACGGCGAGGTGCGTGTGCAGCGTGACGGTGGCCCCTTGCTGCGGTAGCGACTCGAAAACGGAGAGCGGGATGAGGCACTCGTAGCCCACGCCGCCCGCCGTCATGATCTCCACGCGATCGAGTTCGCGATGAACGAGGGTGCCGGATACCAGTGCGATCATTTTACGAGCGTAGAGAGGGGAATGCGCATCGGCGGCAGTTCGGGAAGCTTCGGTCGCGATGACATGAGGCAAGCGCAGAGTGCCGCGGCCACGCCGTCGGCGGCGTCGGCGGGCTGCGGTGCCGACTTGAGACGCAGCAGGCGCGCCACCATGAACTGCACCTGCTCCTTCGTAGCCGCACCGGTGCCGGTGATGGTCTTCTTGATCTCGGCGGGCGGATACTCATAAATCGTTAGCGCGGCCTTCTGCGCAGCGAGCAGGATCACGCCGCGCGCGTGCCCAAGCACGATCGTCGTGCGCACGTTTTTGGCGTAGAACACGTCTTCAACGGACATCGTGTCGGGACGGTGGCGCGCGATGATCTCCTCGACGCCTTCGTGGATCTCCAACAGCCGCTGCGGGAGCGGGTCCTTCGCGGTGGTGCGGATGACGCCGCACTCCACGAGGGTGGCGATGCGGCCGTCGAACGCGACCACGCCGTACCCCGTGACGGCGGTGCCCGGATCGATCCCGAGCACCAGCGACGGGCTCACGCCTCGGCCATCGCGTCGTCGTCCATCTCGAAGTTCGCATCGACTTTTTGCACGTCGTCGAGCTCTTCGAGTGCTTCCAGCAGCTTCATGAGCTGTTGGGCGGCCTGTCCTTCCACTTTCACCGTGCTCTTGGGCACCCAGGCCAGTTCGGCATCGGCCACCTTGTACTTTTGGGACTCGAGGCCTTCCTTCGTCGCGTGCAGCGCACCCGGATCGGTCGTGATGGTAAACTCGGTGTCGTCACGCACGACATCATCGGCGCCGGCTTCGAGCGCGGCCTCGATGAGCGTATCCTCGTGCACGCCGTCGGCAACCACGGACATCTGTCCCTTCCGCTCGAAGAGATAGGCCACAGAGTTGATCGAACCCATGTTGCCGTGGTTGCGCGAGAGCTTATGCCGCACATCGGCCACGGTGCGAGTGGGATTGTCGGTGACGGCCTGAATCATGATGGCCACACCGCCGGGGCCATACGCTTCGTACAGCACTTCGACGTAATCCACCCCTTCGAGTTCGCCCGTGCCCTTCTTGATGGCGCGGTCGATATTGTCCTTGGGCATCGACACCGCTTTTGCATTGTCGATGGCCGTGCGCAGTCGCGGATTGCCGCCCGGATCACCCCCGCCCAGCTTGGCGGCCATGGTGATTTCGCGGATGAGCCGGGTGAACAACGCCCCGCGCTTGTTGTCGGTGGCGGCCTTCGCGCGCTTGATCGTCTTCCATTTGCTATGTCCTGCCATCGCCCTGCCCCGTTGATGCGGATGGGTGTAACGAACCGATGCCGAGGAAAATACTGCTGCGAGGGGGTGGGGTGTTAAAAGCCCATGGCCGACGGCACAGAGCCTCAAGCTCAATGCACGAGAGCCCACAGCTCCCACGCGTGGGGCTTCTAGGCTTTGGGTTAGCTGCCAAGGGCTGCGAGCTGCGGGCTCGAGGCAATGAGTCCTGGGTTCTGAGTACTGGGTGACAAAGCGCCGAGCGCTCCTCAATCACCCCAATCAATCTGATCTAGTGCTTCCGCAGCACGTCCGCCACAACCGCGCCGGCTTCCGCTTCTCGCAAGATCGCCACGATCTGGGTCTCGGTGAACTTCGCCTTTCGTGCTGCGTTTATTGCTCACCTCGACCCTGCAGCGGTGGGTTGTCGTAACCCATTCAACCCATTACCCACTACCCATTACCCACGGCCCCACGCCTCAAGCCCACAGCCCGCAGCTGCTTTGGGCTGTGGGCTGTTGTGGGCTGTGGGCTGCGGGCTCGAGGCAATGAGTACTGGGTTCTGGGTACTGGGTGCGAAAGGCGGCGGAGTCCTCACTCCTCCAGTACATCCTCAAACCGGCTATACCGACCGTCGAAGTACAGGTCCACGTATCCCTTCGCCCCATCCCGGTTTTTAAGCAGCAGCAGCTCCGCCGCACCTGAAACTCCCAGATCCGCCTCGTACAGCTCCTCGCGGTACAGTCCCAATACCAGATCGGCGTGCGTCCCGATCGCGCCGCCGAGTCCGAAATCGGTGAGGCGGGGACGGCGATCTTGTCGGTGGCGGTCGAGCTGCGGAAGATGCGTGGTAAGCAGGATCGCCACGTTCCGCTGCAACGCCAGTCGCTTGAGCGCGAGCACCGCGAAGCCCAGTGCCTCGTCGCGTCCCGAGTCACGATCGAGCAGGCACTCCAGCGGGTCGACCACCACCAGCAATGCGTCCGGCGTTGCCTCGATGGCGCGATCGATGGCGGCCAGCGTGCCTGACGTGATCGTTTCGATGACCGGCGCGCGGTCTCGCAGTGTCACCGCCGCCAAGGCAAGCTTGGCGCGCTCTTCCTCCGATACTGCTCCCAGTCGAAGCGATTCGAGCGAGACCTTTGCCCCCATCGCGAGAGCACGCTCGTAGGCGCGCTCGGCGTGCATTTCGCCCGTGAGCAACAGCGCACGGGGAGATCCGCGCAGGGCGATCCCAAGAGCAAGGGCTGAGCAGCCGGCGCTGTCGTCTCCCCCGACCACGATCAGGTCACCGCGACGGAAGCCTCCGCCGATGGCGCGGTCGATGGAGGGGAACCGCGTGGGGACGATACCCGGGTCCACGTCGCCGAGGCTGGCCCGATCGAGTCGGGCTACGACTCGGGTGAGCGGCGAGATGTCGGTGGGATGCACTACGACCCCGCGAGCTGACGCGCGAGTTTCTCGAGCTCCTGCACCGACGGGCCGTCGAGATGCGTGCCGGCGGCCGCCACGAGACTGCGGATCGCGCCGGCGACCTGCAGTGGCGTGCCGGTCGTCGATTCGAGGCAGCGGGCAAACGGAATGCGGGTGGTCGCCGGGAGTGCCAGTGAGGCCAGCCATACCTTGGCGGCTGCGGCGCGGGCCCCCCGTTCGCCGGGATGAAGCGCGTCGCCGGTCATCACCCCTTGCGCGAGCCGGGCGGTCATGAGTGCGGCCAGTGCGACTTCACGTCCTCCGCCCAACGGCAAGCGTCCGGCCAGCGACGCGAGGGCAGGGAAAGGGAAGCGGAGCGGTTCGAGCGCGTAGGGAAGGGATTCAGCGTGCACAAACCGAATGTAACGCGTCCGATTGCGTCCGGTGCGGGGCGATCGTCGCGCTGTCGACGCCGCGCGGCGGACGCCGCTGGACCGAGGTCTCGCCGCTCAGGTACCTTACGGGTATGGCGCTGATGGCAAAAACGATTCTTTGGGTGGACGACGAAGCGGAGCTTCTCGAGCCGCATCGACTCCTACTCGCAGACAAGGGCTATCACGTCGAAACGGCGACGAACGCGGATGACGCGCTCGAGCTTCTGCGACGGCGCCCGTACGATCTGGTGCTGCTCGACGAGCAGATGCCCGGCACCCGCGGGCTGGATGCCTACAAGGACATCCGCGAGATGCTGCCGACCATGCCGGTCGTGATGGTCACCAAGAGCGAAGAAGACGCGACGCTCAAGGAAGCGATCGGCGCGAACATCCGCGATTACCTCGTGAAGCCGGTCACGCCGCGCCAGGTCCTCTCGGTCATCACGCGCATTCTCGAGGGGCCGCTCATCCGCTCGCAGGCGCTGGCCCGCGCGTTCGTGGAGCGGTTTCGCGCCATTGAGGCCGAGCGGTACGCCGGGCTCGATTGGCGTGGCTGGATCGAGCGGTTCGCGGAGCTCATGCAGTGGGACGTCGATCTCGCGGCGGCGGGCGAGCTGGGGCTGCACGAGTCATTGCGTGGGCTGTATCCCGACATGCATCGCGAGTTCGCCACGTTCATGCGTACCGAGTACCCGCGCTGGCTGCGTGAGCTCGAAGGCGACCGGCCGCCGCTCTCGGTGGACGTCGTCACCGAGTTTGTGATGCCGGTGCTGGCGCGTGATCGCAAGGCGATCTTTGTGGTTATCGATTGCCTGCGGGTGGATCAGTGGCGCGTGCTCGAGCCGCTGCTGGCGCCGTTGTACGACGTGGAGACCACGCACTACTTCTCGATTCTGCCCACCGCGACGCCGTATGCACGCAACGCGCTGTTCAGCGGTTTGTTCCCGGGCGAGATCGCGGCGCGTTTCCCCGACTGGTGGGGCGAGAAGGACGACGAAACGCTGAACATGCACGAGCGCGAGTTGTTGGTGGCGCACCTGCAGGAGTTGAAGGTTCAGGCACCCGTGCGCTATCGCAAGATCACCACCGCCGCCGACTCCGACGATCTCGAACGACACTTGCCGGGTGCGATCGCCGGTGAAGGCATTCACGCGTTCGTGTTCAACTTCGTGGACATGCTCACGCATGGCCGAAGCGAGTCGATGATCCTGTTCGAAGTCGCGCGCGACGAAATCGCCTTGCGGGCCATCACGAAGCAGTGGTTCGAGCGGTCGTCGCTGTTCACGCTGCTCAAGGAAGCGTCGCGTCGGAATATCTCGGTCGTGATCACCAGCGATCACGGTGCCCTGCATTGCAACTCGCCCGCCACCGTGTTCGCGAAGCGCGACGCCACGGCCAACCTGCGCTACAAGTTCGGCGAGGACCTGCGCGCCGAGCGTCCCGAGCAGGCGTTGTTATTCACGAATCCCGATGATCTGCGCCTGCCGCATCGCGGTCCTCACCACAACACACTGATGGCAGCCGGTGACACGTTCTTCGTGTATCCGACCAAACTGCGTGAATACCAGAGTCGCTACCGCGGATCATTCCTGCACGGCGGCGTGACGCCCGAGGAGTGCATTCTGCCCGTGGCACTGCTCACGCCCAAGCGATGAGCGAGTCGAAGGGACTGTGGGGACGGTTGTGGGGCTTCGTCCGTCCGCACCGCTCGAAGCTGGTGGGTGTCGTGTCGCTCAACCTGCTGGCCGCCGTGTTCGATGTGTTCTCGTTCACGCTGCTGATCCCATTTCTGAATGCGCTCTTTGAGCAGCCTCAGCTCATTCCGGGCAACAAGGTCATCTCGGCCATTCTCGGCACGACCATCGGGTTTCTGCTCGATCCGTCCGACCAGATGGGATCGTTGCGAAACGTCATCATTCTGGTGCTGCTGGCGGTCACGCTCAAGAATGTGCTGGTGTGGCTGAGCGGGCAGATCGGTGCGCAGCTGCAGGAGTTCGTGGTGCGTGATTTGCGCGATGCGCTGTATGCGCACCTGCTGCGCCTGCCCATGAGCTGGTTCACCGCCAACAAGGTGGGCCAGGTCATCTCCCGCATGCTCACCGACACCACCAACGCGAAGGCCGTCGTGACCGAGCTCGTGACGCGATCCATCTGGAGCACGGCGCAGGTGGTCGCGACGATCGCGATCATGTTTGCCGTGTCGTGGAAGCTGTCGCTGGCCTCGTTGGTCGTGGTGCCACTTACCGTGCTGTCGCTGCAGCCCGTCCTTCGCAAACTGCGCAAGGGGCATCGCCGCATGGGTAACGAGCAGGGCGAAATCACCAGCATGGTGCAGGAAGTGGTAAGCGGCATCCGGCTCATCAAGTCGTACGGCGCCGAAGTGCGCGAACAGCAGCGCTTCGTCACTCGCAATGCGGCGTTCGCCAAAGGCTACGTGCGCATCGGGCGACTCGCGCTGATGTCGGGTCCGGTCACCGAAACGCTTGGCGCCGTGATGGCCGTGGCCATTCTGTGGTTCGGTGCGCGTCTCGTGCTGGTCGAGAAGTCGCTGGACGGTGCGCTGCTGGTGACGTTCCTGATTTGGGTGATGCGTCTGCTGCAGCCGCTCAAGCAACTGTCGCAAGTGCCGGCGGCGGCCCAGCAGTCGTTGGCCAGTGCTGAGCGCATTTTCGAAGTGCTCGACTCTCCCACCGAAACGGCGGCCGATCGGGGAACGATCACGGCGCCGAGCTGCGCGGCGTCGGTCGAATTTGATCACGTCACGTTTGCGTACGGCGACGACGCGCCGGCACTGTCCGATGTGTCGTTCACGGCGCGGAAGGGCGAGGTGATCGCGCTCGTGGGCGCGAGTGGCGCGGGCAAGTCTACCCTGATCGATCTGCTGCCGCGCTTCCTCGAGCCCACCACCGGACGGATTACGCTTGACGGGGTCGACCTCCGCGACATTACCCTCGACGCGCTGCGCTCGCTGACCGGCATCGTGAGTCAGGACACGGTGCTCTTTAACGACACGGTGCGTGCCAATGTCGCCTTTGGGCGCACGTACGTGACTCAGGCGCAGCTCGATGCCGCCGCCCGTGCCGCCAATGCGATGTCGTTTATTCAGGAACTGCCTGAGGGCTGGGATACGAATCTTGGTGAGCGCGGCTCGCGTCTCTCCGGTGGACAACGACAGCGATTGGCGATCGCACGGGCCCTGCTGTCCGATCCGCCCATCCTGATTCTCGATGAAGCAACGTCCGCGCTCGACGTTGAGAGCGAGCGGCTGGTGCAGGAAGCGATCGACCGGCTGCTGGCGGGACGTACGGTGTTCGTGATCGCGCACCGTCTGGCCACGATTCAGCACGCGGATCGCATTCTGGTGCTCGAGCGCGGTCAGCTCGTGGAGCAAGGAACGCATGCCGACCTGGTCGTGCGCAATGGCGCGTATGCCCGCTTGCATGCGTTGCAGTTCAGTCGCGGCAGCGAGTGATCGGTGCGTGTTCTCGTGCTCACTACGGCCGCGTCGTGGACGCCCGGTGTTCGGCTGCTGATCACGGTCGGCGCGGAGCTCGCGGCGCGCGGTGATATCGTGACCGTGGCCTGTCTCAGTCACGGTGTGCTGGAGCGCGCGACGGAAGCCACCTTCCCGCGCCTGCCGGTGCGAGGCCTCACGGGGCAAGGCGCGCTGGCGCGCATCTACAGCGCGCGTGGCATCGTGGCCGCGCTGCGTCCCGATGCGGTGCTGGTGCAGAGTGAATCCGATACGTTGCTGGCGGCCTTGGCCACGGGTCGTCGCGGAGGCGTGGTGCGGCGCTGGTCCGTCGGCGAGGATGCGCCCAACCCTCATCCCACTCCGCGCACGTGGCGCACGCGATTGGCCGGTTCCCGCGCACGCCTCTCCTCGTGGGGACGCGATCCGATCGCGGTAAGCTGGCCGGGCCCCGAGCGGCGTGAGGCCTCCCAGGGCCATGCGGAATTCAACGACGCGGTGCCCACGGCCTTGTGGATCGTCCCGCCGGCCGAACATGACGAACGCACGGCCGTCGCGCTCCGGGCCGCGACGCGGCTGGTGGGCCGACATCCGTCCTTGCGTATCGTGTTGCTGGGTGAGCTCGCCGCGCTCCAGTCCACGCGCGTGCACGCGGCATCGTTGGGACTCACCGCGTTCGTGCAGGTCGCGTCGATCGACACGCTGCTGATGGCAGACGACGTCGATGCGGCAGCGGTGTGGGTCACCGCCGATGGCGACGCGGGCGCGATCGCCACCATCGCGGCGATGCAGCGCGGAATTCCCGTTGTGGTGCCAAGTGCATTGCCGTTCTCGTCCCTGGTCGCGTCACGCATCACCGGCTTCGTGATGGCCGATGCCGATGTTTCGACGATTGTCGCAGAGCTGGCGAGACTCATCTCGGATCGTCACGAGTATGACGCGATGGGCGATGCCGCGAGGGCGCGCGCCACGCGCTTGCACGGCTGGCAGCAGTTCGTCGATGACGCGGCCGACGTGCTGTCGCGTGCCTCGGGCACGCGTGTGCCGTCGGCGGCGATCCGTCACGCGCTCCCTACGGCCGGACAATGACCGCCGTGGCCGAGAACGGCGTGGCCGAGAACGCCGCGTGGGCGCGCCTGCGCGAGGATCGCCGCGCGCGCATCGGGCTTGGGGTGATCGCGCTGTTGATGCTGGCGGCGTTGTTGGCGCCACTCATCGACGGCGCCGATCCGATTCACATCGACCTGCGCACCGCACTGCAGGCACCGAGCGGCGCACACTGGCTTGGTACCGATGCCCAGGGACGCGATGTGTGGTCGCGGCTGGTCCACGGCGCCCGTATCTCCCTGCTGGTCGGGCTCGCGTCGCAGGGGATTTCTCTGTCGATCGGTCTCGTGCTTGGACTGGTGGCCGGTTACCGCGGCCACTGGACGGAAGAGGTCATCATGCGCCTCGCCGATGTCACGCTGGCGTTTCCGTCGCTGCTGCTGCTGATCGCGATGGCCGCCGCCTTCGAGCCGTCGCTCACGGTGGTGTGCACCGTGATCGGTGTCGTGGGGTGGGCGGGCATGGCACGGCTGGTGCGCGGACAGGTGCTGGTGGTGCGCGAGCTCGAGTACGTGCAGGCCATGCGGGCGCTTGGTGCGCGCGATCGTCGCATCCTCCTGCGTCATGTGTTGCCGAACGTCATCGCGCCCGTCGTGATCGCGGCCACGCTCGGCATTGCCGGCGCGATCATGGCCGAAGCGGCGTTGTCATTCCTGGGCCTCGGCGTGCAACCGCCAACACCGAGTTGGGGCGCCATGATTGCCGATGGCCGCGATCTCTCGCAACTGCGCAATGCGCCGTGGACGAGTCTGGCGCCTGGTCTGGCGATCGGTGTCGCGGTGCTCGGGTTTAATCTGCTGGGTGATGCCCTGCGTGACGCGCTCGATCCGCGCGGCGCGCGGCGCATGCCGTAGGTGCATGCCGTAGGTGCATTCGCAGGCCGCTTTGCAGGCACAACCGTAGTCTCACACGCACTCGGACTTTCCCGATGACCACACCGCACGATGTCTCCGCGCTTCGCACCCGTGAATACGCTTGGATGGCAAACGATCCGGCGATTTTTCTGAATGCGGCCAGCGTGGGTCCGATGCCGGCGGCGGCGGTCGAGGTCGCGAACACGTGGAGCCGGCTGCGTGCGCAGCCGCATCTGCTCCCGTTTCAGTGGATGCTCGATGCCGCGTCGACGGCGCGCGCGCAGTTCGCCGCGCTGGTCGGTGCCGACGCCGACGAGATCGCACTGATGCCGAACACGACGTACGGGTTGAATCTCGCGGCACGGGCGCTGCCCCTGCGTCCTGGCACAATTCTCACGTTCGACGGTGAGTTTCCGTGTTGCGTGTATCCGTTTCAGGCACTCGGTTCGCGCGGCATCAACCTCGAACTGATTCCGCGTAAGGACGGACTGCCCGACGAAGACGCGCTGGTCGCCGCCATCGAACGCCCCGACGTGGTGGCCGTGGTCGTGTCCTGGGTGCAGTTCGCCACTGGCTACGTCGCGGACCTCGCCCGCATCGGCGCGGCGTGTCGAGCGCGCGACGTGTTCTTCATCGTGGATGGCATCCAGGGGTGCGGTGTGCGCCCGATTAATCTGCACGCGCTGCCGATCGACATCTTTGCCAGCGGCGCCCAGAAGTGGCAGCTCAGTCCCTGGGGTACCGGCTTCGTGTACGTGCGACGCGAATTGGTGAAAGCGATCGATCCGATCGACGTGGGGTGGGCGTGCATGAAGTCCTCTACCGACTATACCCGTCTTACGGACTACGAGTTCAATTTCTTTGATGATGCGCGACGCTTCGAGGTGGTCACGCTGGCCTATCACGATTTTGCGGTGGCCAATGCGTCCACCCGCATACTGCTCGACATCGGCGTCGATGTCGTGGCCGACCACATCACGTCGCTCGGCTCGCGGATCGTCGAGTGGGCGCAGTCGCGCCCGGACGTACGGTTGGTGACACCGGCTGACCCCGCACGGCGGGCCGGTGTGATCTCCTTCGCCTCCGAGTCGCTCGGAGCGATGGCCAGCAGGCTTAAGGCGGCCCACGTCACCCATACCGTGCGGGAAGGCGCCATCCGGCTTTCGCCGCACTGCTACAACACCGGCGAGGAGATCGAACGCGTACTGAAAATTCTTGACGATTGAAAATATGCGCATTGGCGCATGAGTCCGAACCTGCTCTGTCGAGGTACGGTGTCGCACGTTTTGAAAGACTGCCCAAAGCTTAGGCAGCAGGGAGGAGGGTGTCAGGGGGCAGGAGGCAGGGGAAGCTCGCGCAGTTCCTGCCTCCTGCTCCCTGATACCCTCCTCCCTGCACACTAAGCCGTTGGCACTAAGCCGTTGGCACTACACCGTTGGCACGTCAGCTGTCCATGTAATTGTGCGTCTCCGCCGCCCCACCTGGGTGCACCACCGCCCCATACCGCGCCGGACTTACCGTTTGCGCATAGCGCCAGATCGCGCCCGACTGGAAGTTGTGACGGCGTGGCTCCCACAACGCGCGGCGCGCGGCGAGTTCCTCGTCTGGCAGGCGCACGGACATCGTGCCGGCGTTCGTATCGATGTCAATGATGTCCCCGTCGCGCAGGAGGCCGATCGGGCCGCCCAGCGCTGCCTCTGGGCCCACGTGGCCGATGCACAAACCGCGCGTGGCGCCGCTGAACCGGCCGTCGGTGATGAGCGCGACCTTGTCGCCCATATCCTGACCGTAAATCGCTGACGTCGTAGAAAGCATCTCGCGCATGCCGGGACCGCCGCGCGGTCCTTCGTAGCGGATAATGATCACATCACCCGCCTCGTAGCGGCGCTCGGTCACCGCCGCGAACGCGTCTTCCTCGCTGTCGAACACGCGCGCCGGGCCGCTGAACACCCGCGTGTGCAAACCGGCTACTTTCACCACTGCGCCATCCGGCGCGAGGTTGCCGCGCATGCCCACCAATCCGCCCGTCATCGAGAGGGCGCGCGACACCGGCATCACGACATCCTGCCCCTCCGGCAGCACCACATCGGCCAGATTCTCGGCCAGCGTGCGACCCGTCACCGTGATGCAGTCGCCGTGCAGGTAACCGCCGTCGAGCAGCGCTTTAAGAATGATCGACACGCCGCCAATGTCGTGTACATCCTTCGCGAGATATTTGCCGCCCGGCTTGAGGTCAGCCAACAGCGGCGTGCGCGCGAACACTTCCGCCACGTCGAACAGATCGAACACGATACCGGCTTCGTGCGCGATCGCTGGCAGATGTAACGTGGCATTCGTGCTGCCGCCCGTCGCCGCCACCACCGCGGCGGCGTTCTCGAGCGACTTGCGCGTCACGATCTGGCGCGGACGCGGGCCGTCGCGCAGCAGTCGCATGACCGCTTCGCCGGAGCGTTCGGCGTACACGTCACGCGACTCGAGCACCGCCGGCGGACTCGCCGACCCGGGCAGCGCGAGCCCGATCGCTTCCGACACATACGCCATGCTGTTGGCCGTATACTGTCCGCCGCAGGAGCCAGCGCCGGGACAGGCCACTTTCTCGAGCGCCGTGAGCTCCTCGAGAGTCATCTTGCCGGCGGAGTGCTTGCCCACACCTTCGAACACGTCGAGCACCGTCACGTCGCGTCCCTGATAGCGTCCCGGCATGATCGATCCGCCGTACAGGAACACCGAGGGCACGTCGAGTCGCACCATCGCCATCATAAGGCCCGGCAGCGCTTTGTCGCAGCCGCCGATCGCGACGAGCGCGTCGTACGCATGACCGCGCACCGTCAGCTCGACGGAGTCGGCGATCGTTTCGCGGCTCACCAGCGAGGATTTCATGCCGGCGTGCCCCATCGCGATGCCGTCGGTCACGGTGATCGTGGTGAATTCACGCGGCGTACCGCCTGCCGCCGTCACGCCGCGCTTGGCGGCGGCTGCCTGACGGCGCAGCGAGATGTTGCACGGTGCCGCCTCGTTCCAGCTCGAGACAACACCGACAATGGGCTGCGCGATCTGTGTTTCGTCGAGGCCCATCGCGTAGTAGTACGAGCGATGCGGCGCACGCTCTGGGCCTACGGTCGTGTGACGACTCGGGAGCTTCGACTTGTCCATGCGGTTTGGTACTCGGAGGGGTGGAGACCTGCGCGCTGCAGCAGCCGGACGCTTACGGAACTTGCACCAACCCGAACTCGCGGGCGCCCTTTTTAAGCAGCAGATGACGGCCGCGCAGCAGCCGTTCTTGACCGATCAGTCGATCGGCGGCCGACAGCTTCGTGCCGTTCACGCTCACGCCGCCCTGTTCGAGCAGCCGCTTCGCCGCCCCGCGCGACGCGGCCACGCCAAGCGCCGTCAGACACTCGTATACGTCGACCCCCTCAGAAAGCGCTGGGCCATCGACCGACGCGGCGTACGTGGCGAACGGAATCTCCAGGCGAAGCGCCTCGAGTGCGGCGTCGGATAACGCCTGCGGGTCGGCCTTCTCGAACAGCAACGCCGATACTTCTTGCGCCACCCGCGCCGCGTCGGCACCGTGAACCCGCGTGGTCACCTCCGTGGCCAGCGCGCGCTGCGCCTCGCGCTGCTCGGGCGCGGTACGTACCGCCTGATCGAGCGCTTCGATCGTGGCGCGGTCCAGCAGCGTGAAGAAGCGGAGGTACCGCGACACGTCACGGTCGTCGGCGCCGATCCAGAACTGGTAGAACTTGTAGGGCGACGTGCGCGCGGGATCGAGCCACACCGACCCTCCGCCGGTGCTCTTCCCGAACTTCGAGCCGTCGGCGTTGGTGATCAGCGGGAAGGTGAGTGCGTGGGCGTCACCGCCTGTCGTACGACGGATCAGTTCGAGTCCGGCCGTGATGTTGCCCCACTGGTCGCTGCCGCCAATTTGCAGCGTGACGCCTTCGCGCTGATGCAGCTCGAGGAAGTCGTGGGCCTGCAGCAGCATGTACGAGAACTCGGTGAACGACAGCCCGCTCTCGAGGCGCGACTTCACCGAGTCCTTCGCCAGCATGTAGTTGATCGAAAAATGCTTGCCCGTATCGCGCAGGAAATCCAGCAACGACAGTTTGGTGAGCCAGTCGGCATTGTTCAGCAGCCGGGCCGCATTCGGTCCCTCGAAATCGAGGAACTTCGCCAGCTGCCGCCGGATCGCTTCGGCGTTCTCGGCGATCGTCTCCAACGTTTGCAGCGTGCGTTCACTGTTGCGGCCGCTGGGGTCGCCAATCATGCCCGTGCCGCCCCCCACCAGCGCGATGGGACGGTGGCCGGCCCTTTGCAGGTGGACGAGTCCCATAACGGGGACCAGGTTGCCCACGTGCAGGCTCGACGCCGTCGGGTCGAATCCGCAGTAGCCGGTGACCTGCCCCGCCGCCAAGGCGGCCTGCAGACCCTCGGTGTGCTGGAACAGCAGCTCGCGCCAGGCGAGTTCGGAGATGGGGGCTGATTGCTCGGACATTCTCACAAGGTATCGTGGGTCCGGCTCTTGGCGCGCCCCCGCGCACCCGGGTAGCCTTCAGACAACTTATGGCTCTCTCCTCCGTTCTTTCGCGGCGCCCGTGGCTGGGGTGGCTGCTCGTGGCTGGGATCTTCGGCGGCATGGTCGGTGCCGGCGGGCTGCTTGGCGCCTGGAGCATTATCTGCCGCGACGGGCGCTGCCCGTCGATCGCCTCGCTCGAGCAGTACGTGCCCCGCCAGACGTCCAAGGTCTACGCCGCCGACGGCCGCTTCATCACGGAACTCGGTCTCGAGCGCCGGACGCTCGTCCGGCTGCAGGACATCCCCAAGCATGTGCGCGACGCGGTCGTCATCACCGAGGACCGTCGGTTCTATTCGCACTCCGGGATCGACTACTACCGCGTGTTCGGCGCGCTCGCGCGCAACGTGAAGGCCGGCCGCTATGTGCAAGGCTTCTCCACGATCACGATGCAGCTGGCCCGCAACGTCTTCTCCGATCGCATTTCTCGCGAGAAGACGCTATTGCGCAAGATCAAGGAGGCGCGCGTGGCCCGCGCCATCGAGCAGCGCTACACGAAGGACAAGATTCTTGAGCTCTACCTGAACCAGGTGTATCTCGGCAACGGCGCCTACGGCGTGGAAACCGCCTCCCAGCGCTACTTCGGCAAGCCGGTGCGCGACGTCAGCGTGGCCGAAGCCGCGGTGCTGGCCGGATTGCTGAAGGGACCGGAGCGCTATAATCCGCGCCGTTTCGCCGATCGCGCGATTTTGCGTCGCAACACGGTGCTCGAGCTCATGCGCCGCGAAGGGGCCATCAACGACGCCGACGCCTCGCTTGCCAAGGCCTATCCGCTGCAGATGGCCGAACGCACCGAGTCGGGTGACGTGGCCCCGTACTTTGTGGAGTGGGTGCGGCAGGAACTCGAAAAGCATTTCGGCAAGCGTCTCTACGACGAAGGCTTCAAAATCTATACGTCGCTCGATGTGGACATGCAGGGCGCCGCCGAACGCGCGCTGGAAAATCAGTTGCAGGCGATCGAAGCGGGACGGCATGGCAAGTACTCGCACCTGACGTACGAAGGGTATCTCGCGCGCTCGGCCGAGGGCGGCGAGCGAGGGGCGGCCAATTCGCCGTATTTGCAGGGAGCGTTCGTGGCCGTCGATCCGCGCAGCGGAGCGGTGCGGGCGATGGTCGGTGGTCGCGATTTCGGCGACTCGAAGTTCAATCGCGCCGTGCAGGCGCTGCGCCAGCCCGGCTCGACGTTCAAACCGATCGTCTACGCCACCGCCGTCCATGAAGGCTTCGGTCCCGCGCAGATCGTCGACGACTCGCCGATCTCGCTCGATCAGGTCAGCGGCGAAACGTGGACGCCGCAGAACTACGACATGAAGTTCCAGGGCAACATGCCCATGCGGAAGGCGTTGTATCAGTCGCGCAATCTGGCGGCGATTCGAACCGGCATGGCCGTCGGCGCCGGCAGTGTGATCTCGATGGCGCGGCGCTTCGGCATCACCACGCCGATCCCGCCGTATCCGTCGATCTTCATCGGATCGGCCGACGTGTATCCGGTGCAGATGATCGCCGCGTACTCGGTGTTCGCCAACCTCGGACTGCGCACCACGCCGCACGCCATTCTGAAAGTGGAGAATGCCGAGGGCAAGGTGGTCTGGCAGCCCGCGACGGAGCGCGAGGCCGTGTTGTCACCTGAAGAAGCGTGGCTGATGGTGAGCATGATGAAAGACGTGGTGGTGCGCGGCACCGGCGCGCGCATTTGGAGTTCGGGCTTCCACGTGCCCGCCGGCGGCAAGACGGGCACTACCAACGATGGCGCCGACGTCTGGTTTATCGGCTATACGGCCGACCTGGTGGCCGGTGTGTGGATGGGCTTCGATAAGCCGCAGAAGATCAAGGCGAACGCGCAGGGTGGTGAGCTGGCGTCGCCAGCGTGGGCGTCGTTCATGACCGAGGTGTATCGCCGCAAGCCGCCGCCACCCGACTGGCCGCGACCCGACGGGGTCATCGTGCGCGAAATTGATGCGCTGAGCGGGCGCCTTGCCAATAGCAGCTGCATGACGGCCCTCACCACGGAATTCTTCGTGCAGGGCACCGAGCCGACCGGCACGTGCACCGATGCCGCGCCGCCGTTGATGCTATCAAGCGACAGTGCCGCCAAGCTGCGCGCGAAGGCGGACTCGGCCAACCCATTCAAAATTCCGCCCACGTGACGTCCCCGTGAGTGCGCGGACGCTGTACACCGCGGACTGGGTGCTGCCGATCTCCTCGGCGCCGATCCGTGACGGTGCGGTGCTCGTGCATGGGGGGCGCATTGAATTCGTTGGTGCGGCGAGTGTCATGACCTTCGCGCCGGGCGCGTTACGCACGGTGGCATTGGGCAACGTGGCGCTCATGCCGGGGCTCGTGAATGCCCATTCGCATCTTGAACTCACGCTGCTGCGCGGATTTCTCGAAGGGCTCGACTTCCGCGATTGGCTACGCACCCTCACGACCGTCCGACGTGAGCTCATGAGCGACGACGTCTTGCTCGACGCCTCGCGCGCCGGCATTCGTGAGGCACTGCGTAACGGGATCACCTGTCTTGCCGACACCACCGACTCCGGTGCGCCGCTCACCGCGATGCGCGAGTACGGCGTGCGGGGCGTCGGATATCTGGAAGTGTTCGGCCCCGATCCCGCGCAGTGCGACGGGGCGATCGGTCAGCTCAGGGCTCGTGTGCTCGCCGCTCGCGCGCAGGATACCGCACTCGTGCGCGTGGGAGTGTCGCCGCACGCGCCGTACACCGTGTCGCGCGATCTGTTCGCCGCCACGGCGGCGTTGTCGCGTCGCGAGTCGCTGCCGATGGCGGTGCACGTGGCGGAGAGTCCGGCCGAGATGCTGTTCGTGCGCGATGGCGCGGGCCCGTTTGCCGACCAGCTACGGGCGCGGAAAATCGCCGTGGCGCCCCAGGCCGAGTCGCCGATCGCGCTGCTCGAGGCGACCGGTGTATTGGCGGCGAAGCCTCTGCTCATCCATGTGATCCAGGCCGACGATCGTGACCTGCAGCGCATTGCCGATGCCGGCGCGAGCATCGTGCACTGTCCGATCTCGAATGCGAAACTCGGCCACGGCATCGCGCCACTCGATCGTATGCTCGCCCACGGCATCCGTACCGGACTTGGTACCGATTCCGTGGCCAGCAACGACCGGATGGACCTGCTGGGCGAGGCGCGGCAGGCCACGCTGTTTCATTCGCTGCGGGCCGCCACGCCCGATGCCCTCTCGGCTCACGCGGCCCTGGCGCTGGCGACGCAAGGTGGCGCCGATGCCTTGGGGCTCGGTCGTCGCATCGGCACGCTTGACGTGGGCAAGGACGCGGACCTCGCGGCCTTCCCGCTGCATCACGAGGATGCGCAGCCCCTCTTCGATCCCGCCGTCGCACTGGTCCATGCGCTGGCCGGAAAGGTCGAGGCGTGTCTGGTCACGGTGCAAGGTCGTGAACTGGTCCAGTCCGGCGTCATCACGATTCATGATGAGACCTTGTCGTTCCGTGTCGGCGCGTGGCGTGATCGCCTGCAAAAGTGGCGACGGGCTTCCACCGTAGAGTAAGCTTCATGGAGCGGACCCATCGACCTTGGCACTGTAGAGTGGAGGGTAGGGCGTGATCGCCGGATGTCTTGCACTGAATGCGTCGTATGAACCCCTGACCATGGTACCGCTTCGGCGAGCGCTGCGGCTGGTGATCGACGGCAAGGCGGAAATCGTCGAGGCCGACACGGGCATGCCCGTGCGCTCCGAGCGACAGGCATTTCCGCGCCCGGCGGTGATCCGCCTGACCCGCTTCGTGCACGTGCCGAGGCGATTCCGCCGACAGGTCACGAACACATTTCTGTTCGCTCGCGACGACTACCAGTGTCAGTACTGCGGGCGCCGCTCCACGGAGCTCAAGCCGCGCGAGTCGCTCACGCGGGATCACCTGATCCCGATTTCGCGCGGCGGCTCGAACGAGTGGACGAACGTGGTAACGGCCTGCAGTGGCTGCAACACGAAGAAGGCCAATCGGATGCCGAACGAAATCGGGATGACCCCGCTGCACGCCCCCTCGGAGCCGCACTTTGTGCATCTCAGCTGGGCGGTACGTCGCCTGACGCCAATTCAGGCGCACTATATCAAAATGTTCTACGGCGAAGAAACGCTGCGCGAACTCGAAAAAATCGAAGGCGCCGTTCTCGTCACGTGATCAGTAGGTCACGGCCCGACTCTTCGCTTCGAGCCGTCGCACTTCACCGCCAAGCAGGCGGCTGGCAAGCGATCGTACGCCGCGGGTGAGCGCCGTGCCCGGGCTGCGCTTCCCGCGCACCGCCGGCGCCACTTCGCCGCGGAGCCATCGCTCAAGTTCATCGAGATCGCTCACGTCGAGCGTCTGCAATTCCGCCTGTACCGCCACGTAGCTCTTTCGCCCGCGTGGTGGCGCGGCGAGTGCGGGAAGATACGGCAGTTCGCTGGCCGCGCGTGCATCAGCGAAGCGGACATAACTGCCCAGCGGCATGAGGCGCCCCGCCACGAAGCGCGCCACTTCGTAGGTGCGGTCGATGGCGTCGTAGCGCACCACGATGTCCCATTCGGCGCGACCAAGGATGTCGTCGAACCAACGACCGATCGTCCACAGCTCCGCCCGCACGTGCAGGCGCGCCGGGAAGCCACTGCGCAGCAATTCGTCGAACGGTTTTTGCAGAAGCACCCCACGAACGGCCACCAGCGGCGGATACGATGTCGGCGCCACGCGGATGTCGATCTCCGGACGCGACTGCGCCGACGCGATCCCGCCGGCTCCGGGCAGGAGCAGCAGGATGGCGATCAGCGCGCGAACCGCTGGACGAACCAGCGGGCGCACGGAGGGCCAAGCCAAACGAATCAAATCGGGCATGACGTGAATCAGAAGCGGCGACTGAGCCGCAGGTAGACATTCGGCGACACGCCGCTCTGCGATACCGCCTGTGCGACGTACACGCCGAAATTGCCAAAATCGAAGCCGCCGCCAAGATCGGTGCGCCACGACTTCAGGTCGGGCACCGATCCCTTGGGATACAGCACGTTGTTGGTGCCGCGCGGTCCCACGAGCCATCCGCGACCCGAGTTCGCGAACACCACCCACGCGCCATCGGCCTTCACGCGACTGAACACCCAACGACGATCGCCAAAATCCTCGTCGTTGCCGAACAAGTCGATGCGAAAGTCGCCCTTCCACTCGATCTGCAGCAGCGCCATGCGATCGCACAATGACGGGCGGCCGCGCGCGGCGTACGCCTGCTCGTCACCGACTGCGCAGGTGCCCACGTCGGCGTCGTTCAGCTGACGGCGGAAGTCAAAGCCAGGAAGCGCATCGATACCACTCACCGAGAATCGGCGCTGCGCCGGCAATGGATCGCCGTCGATCCATCCACCAAGTACGGCACGCATGTTCAGCGACCCGCCCGGGCCCAGGCGGTTGTAGCGACGCAAGTCGAGCAGCGCGCGCGAGTACACGGCATCAGTCTCCAGTGGTGCGGCGGCTCCGATGGAGTGCACTCGCGACAGCATCCCGTCGCCGTGCTCGTACTCACCGCGCAGGTACCAGCCCGAGCGCGGATCCTTGGGGCTGTTCCGCGTGTCGAAGGTGGCCGATAGCGTGAGCAGCTTCATCACGCCTTCGTCGGCCAGCGGATTCACGCGCCAGGGCACGTTATCGTTCACAATCGACAACACGTTCCGCGCGCGACGCGAGCTCCATCGCTCTTCGCCGTACGACGCGCGCAACTCCGACCCGCGTCCCGCGAAGAGGCTTACGTAGCCCTGTCCACCGTGACGCTGCCAGTAATCGCGATAGTCGCGCGTGAACAGGAAGGCGTTGAGTCCCACCTCGGTGTCGGTGAGCTGCCACTTCTCGACCGCGTCCACTTCGTCGAAGAGTCGGCCGCCAATCGCCACGCCGGCATTGTTGCCCTGGCGCACTTCGACCAACACGCGATGGCCGAGGTTTTCGCGCTTCCAACGCAGTGCATCGCCCGTGCGGAAAATGCCGAACAGTTCAGCGCGCACGCGCGTGTCGCCGCTGCGGGTGCGAACGCGAGGACCGACATAAATCGGCAACCCTTCCACGCGAGTGTACGTGTGGGCGGTCGTCACCAGCAAGTCGCTGTTCGTGCTCCCGGTGCTGCCGCGCTCGTCGTCGCGCATCCAGCGCGACCAGCGGGAAAAGAAATCCGTCTCGGCCACGAGCGTGTCGCCCACCTCATGGTAGCGATAGGCCGCGCTCCACACACGGATTTCTCCACCGACATTGGGGCGCTCGGGCGACTCCAAGGTGCCGCCGATAATGGTGAGCGAGCGCTCGATCCGCGCGTCGCCGACCAGCGTCGCGTCGCCATTGAGGACTACCACCTGTCCGGTGACCACGCCGGCCAGACGCGTGCGGCCTCCCAGTACCGCCAGATCACCCCGCACCGTATCGGTCGGCGCCAGCGCGAAGTCGCCGCGCACGCGTCGGGTCGCGGGCGCGTTCCACACCGACGTGACCTCGAGCGCCACGTCACGCGGCACCCCGCCGAGCCGTCGAGAACGTTCCTGCTCCGAGTCGCGATCACGCTGGGCCGACGCCGATGCCAGTGGTGTCGCGCTTATCGCCGCACAGAGCATCGCGAGGACCGTTCGTGCCTGACCACGCCGGGTCATGGCTGCCTTCATCCGTTTCTCCTGCTGAGGTTCACGGCCCCCCAAGGGCACGTCATGTACCACTCGTCCCGCCGTGATCGCCGGACGCGAATCGAGGACAGACACTTTGAGTACGCCGAAGGTTTGAACGGGCCACGACGTTCGTATCATCACTCGCGTCGTCACTCGCCGGTCGACGCCAATCCCAGTCGGCGCATGCGTCGATACAGATTCGGCCGGTCGGTTTGCAGTCGACGCGCGGCTTCGGCGATGTTGCCATCGCTCTGCGCCAGCGCGGCCGAGATGAGTCGGCGTTCATAGGCGTCGAGGGCATCACTTAGCGGAAGCGACGGCAACGTCTCGGGTGCGCGTCCCTGCGCGTCGATCTCCGGCACACTGAACGGATCCGTGGCCACCGTGGGCAGCACCTGCAACACTTCCCCACGACCCACCACAGTACCCGCATGCAGGATCGCGAGTCGCTCGACGATGTTGGCGAGCTCGCGCACGTTACCGGGCCAGCGATAGCTGCTGAGCGCGCCCAGCGCGTCCTCGTGCCATTGCACCAGCGGCCGTCCGGTGCGCGTACGATGGCGCGCCGAGAAATGTCGCACCAGCGCTGGCAGGTCGCCGGGGCGGTCGCGCAGTGGCGGAAGCTGGATCGGGATCACGTTCAGTCGAAAGAACAGGTCCTCGCGGAAGCTCGCATCGGCGACGGCGCGCCCGAGGTCCTTGTTCGTCGCGGCGAGAATACGCACATCGATCTTGATCGGCTTGCCGCCGCCCACGCGTTCGATCTCGCGCGCTTCAATCGCGCGCAGCAGTTTCGCCTGCGCCTCGGCGCCGAGGTCACCGACCTCATCGAGAAACAGTGTGCCGGTGTGCGCGAGTTCGAAGCGGCCAAGGCGTCGGTCGGTGGCGCCGGTGAACGCGCCGCGCTCGTGGCCGAACATCTCGCTCTCCACGAGATCGCGCGGAATCGCCGCGCAGTTCACGCGAATAAACGGGCGGTCGCGTCTCGGACTGGCGAGGTGCAAGGCGGCCGCCACGAGCTCCTTGCCGGTGCCCGACTCACCCGTGATCAGTACGCGTGCATCGGTAGGCCCGACCCGTGCGATGAGGGCGCGCACGTCATGCATGACGGGCGAGTCGCCCACCATCTCGCCCGAGATGCCGAGGTCTTCGCGCAGCGCGGCGGCGGCCCGGCGGGCCTGCCGCAGCTCGAAGGCGGAGGCGAGCGCGAGCAGCACGCCCTCGGGCGTGAGGGGCTTCTCAAGGAAGGTGAAGGCGCCGAGCTTGGTGGCGCGCACCGCATCGGTGAGCGCAGCCCGTCCACTCATCATGACCACGGGCATTTCGGGTCGCCGTTCCCGGAGCTTCTGTAAGAGCGCGAGACCGTCGAGGTCGCCCGGCATCATCAGGTCGACGAGCGCGACATCCGGCTCGTTTGCTTCGGCGAGCGCGAGTCCGGTGGTTCCGTCGGCGGCGTCGCGCACGTCGTACCCTTCGGCGCTCAGCAACGCGCCGACCATGCGTCGGATGTTCGGTTCGTCGTCGACGATCAGCACACTGGGCATCGCGGTGTTCGACTACCGGTTCGCGTCGACCGGCACCGCAACGGCGGTGGGGCGATCGGCCAGCAGCTTGAACGTGAATCGTTGTGATTCGCTGAGCCGCTCTATTTCCACCGCCACGGTGTCAATGTTGCGCTCCATTGCATCGAAGCGCTGCTGCCGCTGCGCGTCGAGCACGTTGTCCGTGCGCACGGCGTGGCCGCGGCGATCGAGGTAACGGGCGACGGCCCGGGCGATCGGCCAGCCGATGAACACCGCGATCACGCAGGCCGCGAGGGCCCAGGACATCTGTACCATTCCCTTGGGGACGACGTCATTGAGCGGAATCGTCGTGGTATTGGTGCCCTGCGTCAGGATGACGTTCCCGCCTTTGACGTTGACGCTGACGTTCTCTCCGCTGCCGTCGCCGGTGAACACGATCGTGCCTGGAGGCAGTGGCGCTTGTGGTGTCGATTGTTGTTGCACCGCTGTCATGACACACGCTCCGCTTCACGCTTGATTCGATCCGAAAGCCACTTCGTCGTGAAGCGCTGTCGTTGGCGCTGCCCACGTTCCGCCGTACCCGTCGATGGCGCATTCGGTGGCTGCATCAGGTCTCCGTGTTCGCTGCGGGCCGCTGGACCGGCAGCCGTAAAATAATCGTCGTGCCGATGCCGACGGCGCTCGTGGCGTCGATGAATCCCTGATGGGCTTCCATCGTCTGGCGGGCAATCGCGAGCCCGAGCCCAGTGCCGCCCGGCTTGGTGGTCACGTACGGGTCGAACATGCGCGCCAGCGCCTCGGGGGCGATGCCGCAGCCGCTGTCACGAATGGTGATCGTCACCTGCGAGGCCGCGCAATGGATTCCGATAGCGATCTGGCCGGACGCACCGCAGGCGTCGACGGCGTTCATCAGCACGTTCGTCACCGCGCGGACCAGTGGTTCGTGAAAGCCGTGCACCAGCGGCAACGCGTCGTCGCCATTGATCGACACCAGCAGTCGCTCGGGGACGGTGCTGCGCACCACGCGCGTTACCAGCTCCGTCACATCGATATCCGCGGCCGGGCCATCTGGGAGGCGGCCAAATTGCGCGAAGCTTCTGGCCATCGTTTCGAGCCGTGCCGTTTCTTCGGCCAGCACGTGAACGGTGTCACGCAGTTCGTCGGGAGCAGAACGCCGAAGTCGATCGACCGCGAAGCGGATGGGCGTGAGCGGATTCTTGAGCTCATGCGCGAACCGGCGGGCGGACTCGCGAAACGCCTCGGCGCGCTCGGCCTCGAGCGCCCGTCGTCGACCTGTTTCGAGTTCCTGTGCCATCGTGCGCATCCCCGTTCGCAGGACTTCGAATTCCGGGGCGCCGCGGCGCTCCGGTTGCGTTGGGATGGGCCGCCCGGTGCGGATCAGTCCCGTCCATCCTACCAGTTCATCAAGCGGACGGCTGAGTTGACGGCTCAGATGTCCCGCCACCCGCGACGCACCGATCGCGACCAGAAGCACGACCAACACCGCGCCCGCCACCACCAACCGCATCGAGCGTCCCGCCACGAAATCGAAGCGTCGCGCCAACTCGATCGACTGGCGCAACTCGGTTTCATGACCCGTTACTGCGGCCCGCTGCTCGATCGTGAGCGGAGCCGTCCGCGTGGCGGCGAGTGCCTGCTCGCCGCTGAGCGCGATCCGTTCCCACGCCGACCGGGCCGACAACATTGAGAGCGCCCGACTGGCCGTGCCGACCCCTACCAACGTGACGGCCACCGTGGGAACGAGCGCAAAGAGGATGAGCATCGCGAACAGTCGAGACCGGAACGGCGCCCGGGACCCAGTACGCGCGAGTCGACGCCGTTCCCTACGGGAGCGCTCCGGGGAGGGTTTCTCTCCGGCGCCCATTTGGGCACTTGACGCGCTTTCGTCAACAGTCGGCTTCCGCATCTCGTTCATCATCAGTAATTTACGTGGCTGTACCCAGTCCCGGAGTGGAATGGCAACGTCGTGGTCCTTAGCCCCCTTGGTCGAGCAACGCGCGCAGGAGCATCCCGCACGCGTACTCGCCACGAATGGTGAACGGACGTGGACCTATCAGCAGGTGGACGCCGACGCGTCCTCGCTTGCTGCTGCTTTCTCCGAATTGGGACTTGGCACGGGTGATCGCATCGCGGTCAACCTGCCAAACGGCGTCGAGTGGATCATCGCCACGTTGGCCGCCGCGAAGCTGGGCGCCGTCGTGGTGCCGGTCAGTCCGCAGCTCAGCATTCACGATCTGCGCTACCAGCTGCGACACGCCGAAGCGAGTGCCGTCGTCACCATCGAAAAATGGGACGGCGTCGACTTTCTGCAGCGTTTCGAAGAATTGCTCGGCGATCTGCCCGACCTGCAGTACGTGGTCACGGTAGGCGACGAGGACCTGTGGTACGACGACCGGATCTTCCAGTTCGAAGATCTTGTCTCAAGCGGCACCGGGCGACCGGTTCCGCGGCCAGCGGTGTATGACGAGACGGCCGACCTGGCCGTCATGTACACGTCGGGAACGATGGGCAAGCCCAAGGGCGTGCCACTGTCGCACCGGGCGCTGGTGGAAAACGCGGTGCGGGTGGCGGAGATCCTCGATATTTCGCCAAACGACCGCGTGCTTGGAGCGGTCCCGTTCTTTGCCATCTTCGGCTTCGGCGTCATGCTGGGCACGATGGCACGTGGCGCGACGATCGTGCTGCAACCGTCTTTCGACCCGGCGCGCGCCCTCGCGCTCATCGCCGACGCGAAGGTCACGGTGCTGCACGGCGTGCCCACGCAGTATCACCTCCTCATGCGTGAGGAGTCGTTTGACCCGTCGCGACTCACCTCGCTGCGGGTCGGCGTCATTGCCGGCAGTTCGGTGGACGAGGCGCTGGTGCGCCGGGTGCGTCGCTGGTGCGATGTGCTCGTGGCGTACGGCCTCACGGAAACCGGACCGGTCGTCACGATCACCCGCTTCGCCGACAACGACGAACGTCGTTTGGGCACGGTGGGCTGCGCCCTTCCCGGCGTCGAGATTATGGCGATGGATCTGATCACGGGTGAGTTGCACGGACCCGAAGCGGTCGGCGAGATCGCCGTCCGCGGGTCCAATCTCATGCGGGGCTATCTCCGCATGCCGACCGAGACCGCCAAGGTCCTGACGTCGGACGGATTTTTCCTCACCGGTGATCTGGGGATCATCGACGAGGATGGTTATGTGAAGATTGTCGGGCGGCGGCAGGAGACGATTTCGCGTGGGGGCATGCAGCTCCACCCGCGCGAACTCGAGGATCGTCTGCGTGCGCATCCGGCAGTGGACGATGTCTGCGTGATCGGCGTGCCCCATGATGTCATGGGAGAGCTGGTGTGCGCGTGCATCGTGCCAGTAGAAGGGGCAGTCATCACAGGCGGCGAAATCAAACGCTTTGCCCGAGAAACGATGGCTGCCGACAAGGTTCCCGATTTCGTCCGCTTCTTCGATGTCTTTCCCATGACGGGAAGTGGCAAAGTGCGGCGGCGAGAACTCGCGCGGGCAATCGCGCTGAGTGCGAACACGATGAGCGCCTCGGCGCTGCATGGCAACGCGCTCGATCACTCCGTTTCGTATCCAGGCTAGTACATGAGTCGACATGACACCCGATCCCGCAGTGTGGCACCGTCCCGTACCATCGCGCCGTTCCATCGTGGACCGCAGGCCGTCACTCCGGTGACCTCTCCCAATGCCGCGCCGCCGTCCCACGCACCGAACGCCGCGCTGCTCATCGATTTTGACAACGTCACGATGGGCATCCGCTCCGACCTGCAGGGAGAGCTGAACAACCTCCTCTCGTCGGACATCGTCAAGGGGAAGGTCGCGGTGCGCCGCGCCTACGCCGACTGGCGTCGCTACCCGCAGTACATCGTGCCGCTCACCGAATCGTCGATCGATCTGATCTTCGCGCCGGCGTACGGCTCGTCGAAGAAGAACGCGACGGATATCCGACTCGCGATCGACGCGATGGAGCTCGTGTTCACGCGCCCCGAGATCGGCACCTTCGTGCTCCTCTCCGGCGACTCCGATTTTTCGAGCATGGTCATCAAGCTCAAAGAGTACGGAAAGTACGTGATTGGCGTCGGCATTCGCGAGTCGTCGAGCGACCTGCTTGTCATGAACTGCGACGAATACTACTCGTACAACGCGCTCGCCGGCCTCACCAAAACCGGCGACGACGAGTCCACCCGCTGGGATCCGTGGGAGCTCGTGACCGAGTCGGTCAATCGCATGAAGCGCAACGGCGACGTGATGCGCTCCGATCGTCTCAAGCAGGTCATGCAGGAAATCGACTCGTCGTTTGATGAGAAGAACCTCGGCATGCCGAAGTTCTCGCGTTTCGTGCAGGATGCCGCCCACAAGGGGCTCCTCAAGGTCACGAAGCTCGAGAGCGGCCAACTCGAAATCGACACGCCCGATGGCAGCATCGCCGCGGCTTCGACGCCGAGTGCGGCCGCGCCGACGGAAGCGCGTCGTGAAGAAAGCGATCGTGAGCGCGACGAACATCGTGGACGCCGTGGCCGTCGTGGCCGTGGACGCGATCGGTTCGATCGCACGCCGGCGGAAGGTGACGTGCGTGACGCGGCGCAGGATGCGGCCGACGCCGAGCATGACGCCCACGACGGGGCGGTGGAAGCGGCCGAGTTGGCCGGCTTCGCGCCGACGTTCGATACGACGTTTGATACGACGTTCGATACGTCGGCGGTCGACGTGCCGGCGGAGGCCGATGCGACGGGTACGTCGGGTGTTGAGGTGGCGGCCGATCCTGCCAGCGAAGGCGAGCGTGACGCGCGTCGCGGTCGCAACCGTCGTGGCCGTGGCCGCGACCGGTTCCGCGATCGTGAAGGCCGTGAACCGCGCGTTGAGACCGACGCGGCAGCTCCGGCTGATGCCGTCGCGGAAGACATGGCGGAAGTCGTTGCCCCGGCCTTCGTGCCGGCTGCTCGCGCCGTTGTCGCTCCGGTGCCTGTCGCGCCAGCAGCTACGCGGGCAACCGCGCCGCCGGCCGCGACTCAGAGCTTCGGCTCGGCGGTGGCTGGCCACATCGGCGGCAGCGGTGAGCGTCTCACCCGCAGCGAGGCGTTTGACCTCGTGCGCCGCGCTGTCGAAGCACTGGTGCAGGGTGATGATGCGACGAGCGCCAGTGAAGCGCGCACGAAGGCGTTCGAACTCCTCGGCCGCGACAGCGAGTCCCTGAGCTCACGCATGTTCGAACGCATCCTGCAGGACGCGCATGACGCGAACATGATCGACCTCCGTCGTCGTGGCAACGACTTTGAAGTCGCTCGTGCCGCCGATGCCGCGTCGATCGTGGAGCAGCTCAAGTCGGTGGACGATGCGCAGAAGGCCGAGGCCAAGGCGGCCGCGGCACTGCTGCCGCAGGCGCCGCGTGGCATGGGTGCCCGTGGCGTCGCTCCGCGTAGTGGATCACGTGGACGTGCCCCAGCCGGTCCGCCGGCTGACCTGCTGATGTTCGGTGTGGTCGGTGCCCGTCCGGTGGGAGCGGTCGCTCCTGCTACCAACGGTGCTGCGGCTCTGGTCGTCCCCGTGGTTGCCGACCCGGCCGTGGCGGTTCCGGTCGCTGCGGCGGTAGTCGAAGTGCCGGCGGCTCCGGTTCGTGGTCGTGGTGCCAAGCCGGACGCCAAGAAGGCGGCTCCGGCTAAGGCGGCTCCGGTCAAGGCGGCTCCGGTCAAGGCGGTTCCGGCTAAGGCGGTTCCGGTCAAGGCGGCTCCGGCCAAAACGGTTCCGGCCAAGGCGCCGGCGCCTGCCGCCAAGAAGGCGACGGCCAAGGCACCGGCGACGCCCGCGCCAAAGGCCACCAAGGCCCCTGCCAAGGCGGCAAAGCCAGCGGTGAAGCTTCCGGCCCCTGCGGCCAAGAAGGCGACCGCCAAGGCCCCGGCCAAGAAAGTCGCGAAGAAGCGCTAACATGCAGTTCGGCGCCCCACTGCCGGCCGGGTTTTACGACCGGGATCCGGCAGTGGTGGCCAGCGAGCTCCTCGGCGCCGTCCTGCGCCACGAGGATGAACTGGGAGCAGTCAGTGGCCGGATCGTGGAGACCGAGGCGTACCTCGGACCTCACGATCCGGCTTCGCATTCGGCCGTGGGCCGCACGGCGCGCACCTGGCACATGTTCGGGCCACCGGGCACCGCCTACGTGTACTTCGTGTACGGCATGCACTGGTGCGTCAACGCCGTGACGCGCGAAGAGGGCTTCGGCAGCGCCGTGCTCATTCGTGCCATCGAGCCACTGGAAGGCCTCGAGCGCATTCGAACGCGCCGCCCGACGGCGCGGTGTGACGCGCAGCTCTGCGATGGACCCGCCAAATTATGCGCGGCGTTGGGGATCGATCGCACACTCGATGGCACGATGCTGACCGGCGGCTCGTCGCTCACGATTCACGCCGGTGTGCCGGTGCCGAACGATGAAGTCGTGGTAGGTCCGCGGGTAGGGATAAGCAAGGCGGTGGAGTGGCCGCTGAGATTCCTCCTGCGACGTAGGGCGTAAGGCATAGGGTGTAGGGAGTACCAGGTGCCAACCGGTCTTCGGTCATCGAACTGGTCACAGGCCGGGTGTCGGAAGCGGGCCGTCCATCGATGCCTGCAGCACGCGTCGTACGTACGGCATCTGTGCTTCGGCGGCGCGTTCGCCCTGTTCGATGAGATACGGGAAGTGCGGCGTCTCGGTGAGACCGATGTGGACATCGAGCATGGGCATGATCGGCAGCACCTCGGCATCATGGGCCGTACTTATAGAAGGCGAAGGTGGCGCGGAGCAGATGATTGGTCGCGATCGTCAACGATGTGCTCAACCTGCTGCTTCTTCGGCGTTCTCTTCCAAGGCGACCGCGGCGGCACACTTCACGCCACCCGAACCGATCCCCGCGCAATGCCGTTCCCTTCACGCCTCACGTGCTGGCGCTCGCCTTGGTGCCGGCCGCCCGTGCGAAGCTCGCGACAGCGCTGTCCACGTCCGCCAAGCACTTGAGGAGGCTGGTGAATCCGATCAACGAAAGCACCGGCCGCACATGTACCCGGATATCGGCGATCCGCAGATCGCCGCCACGCGGGCGCGCTTCCTTGCGTGTGGACAACAACACCCGCCGCTCGGCGCTGCTCGTGCATTTCCACGGCGCCGAAGTGGGCGACGAGTCGCGTCCGGCCGGCCACCGCGTCGTCAAACAGTGCGGTGACCAGCGTATCGGCGGTGAGCGCATCCATACTGCCGGTAACGGCCACGATCGTGACGTGGTCCTGTTCGTGAGCGATAGCTGCATGGCGAGACAGGTTGGAAAGAGAAAGCGCCGGCAGCCTTCCACGTTGCGTATGAGCGTGGCGACATCGACCGTTTCGGGATTGAGGCCTGTGCGCCAGGCTTCGATCGTCGAGACGTCGCGCACGTCGTTAATCAGACCTCTTACAGAAGCGTTCCGGCGCCGGTGATCTTTCTCCTGTTCGCCAGGAACATGCTTTTGGCCCGACTCGCCGATTCGGCTTTCTGTTGCGCCTCGGTAGCGGCATCGCGCGCCGCTCCAAGCGCGCGAATGGTGTCGTCGAGTTCCGTGCGCTGCCTGATGCTGTCGCGCTGCAATGCGTTCTCACGGGCGCGGAAGTAAGCCACGAGCGCCGCTACCGACAGCGACAGGATGACACTGGCCAGCAGGAGGGAGGCTGGGGACACGGCATTACCGATTCAGGTGATCCGATCACAACAACGCATTTCTCTGCGTTCTCTGCGCCCTCTGCTTCTCTGCGTGATCAGTTCCTCGCGGGTGCCCGATCACGCAGAGAGGCAGAGAACGCAGAGGCCGCAGAGGAAACTACGAAATCAAGCCAACCAGCCGCCCCACTTCCTTGAAGGCTGAAATAACCTCGTCGAGATCCTCACGACTGTGCGCCGCGCTGACCTGACAGCGCACGCGCGCCTGACCCTGCGGCACCACCGGGAATCCGAAGCCGGTCACGAACACGCCGCGGTCGAGCAGCATCTCACTGACCTTGATGGCCAACGACGTCTCGCCCACGATGATCGGGATGATCGGCGTCTCGCCGGGAAGCGGATGGAAACCGGCCTCCTGAATCGCCGCGCGGAAATACGCCGCGTTGTCGTGCAGTTTGGTAACCAGTTCGGGATGCGCTTCCGTAAATTCCACGGCGGCCAACGAACTGGCGGCCACCGTGGGTGGAAGCGCATTCGAAAACAGCTGAGGACGAGAGCGCTGCGTCATCATGTCGCAGAGCGCGGCTGGGCCGGCGATGAATCCGCCAGCGGCACCGCCCAGTGCCTTGCCGAGCGTCGAGGTGATGATGTCGACCTCGCCCATCACGCCGAAATGCTCGGCCGTGCCACGTCCCGTTTTGCCCAGCACGCCGGTGGCATGCGAGTCGTCCATCACCACGATTGCGTCATGGTCACGGGCGATCTGCAGGATCTCGGGGAGCTTGGCAATGGAGCCCTCCATTGAAAACACGCCGTCGGTCCAGATGATTTTCCGCTTGGCGTCCTTCGCGCCGCGCAGCTTCTCGCGGAGGTCGTCCATGTCGCTGTGCTTAAAAACGGCCGTCGTGCACTTGGTAATCGACTTGGCGAGACGTACCGAATCGATGATGGAAGCATGGTTGAGAGCGTCGGATACGACGAAGTCGCCTTCGCGGGCGATCGTGGGTGTGAGCGCCTCGTTGGCGTTCCAGGCCGACACGTACGAGAGCGACGCTTCAGTGCCCACAAACCGTGCGAGCGCCGTTTCAAGCTCGCGGTGCAGGGCAAAAGTGCCGCAGATGAAGCGGACCGAGGCGGTTCCGGCGCCGTACTGTTCGAGCGCCTTGATGCCGGCCTGCACGACCGCGGGTTCGTTGGCGAGGCCGAGGTAGTTGTTGGACGACAGCACGATCACCTCGCCGCGTCCTTCCATGCGCACGCGCGCGCCCTGCGGCGACTCGAGGTAGTTGAGTCGCTTATAGGTGCCGGCGGCCTTCAGGGCGTCGAGCTCGGCCTGCAGTTCAGTCTTGAGTGACATGGAGAAGCCCGGTCTACAGCTGAAAGATGATCTTGCCGGCGTCGCCGGATTTGATCAGGTGCATCGCGTCATCGACCGCTTCGAGGGGAAGGCGATGCGTGATCACGGGGGTCGGATCGAAGTTGCCGGAGGCGACGAAGCGCGACATCTGGTGCCAGGTGTCGTACATGCGACGGCCGACCACGCCGTAGATCGTGAGGCCCTTGAAGATGATCTCGGTGGCGAAATCGATGTCGATCGTTTTGGACGGAATGCCGAGCATGTTGACGCGACCGGCCGGGCGGCAGAGCGCGAACGCCTGGTGGACCGCGGCGGGGACGCCCGACATTTCGAGAACGACGTCGGCACCGTTGCCGTCGGACGCTTTCATGACGGCGGCCTTGGCGTCGTCGGGATGCACCGCGTCGTGTGCGCCCATGATGCGGGCCAGCTCGAGACGCTTGGGGTTCACGTCGGTGGCAATGATGCGTGCGGCGCCGGCGGCCTTGCAGATACCCACGGCGAAGGCGCCGATCGGACCGCAGCCCGTGATGAGCACGACGGCGCCTGGAATGTTCGCGGTGAGCGCGGTGTGGAAGGCGTTGCCCATGGGATCGTGAATGCCGCCGATGTCGTAGCTGATCGAATCGTCGAGGTGCCAGACATTTGTGGCGGGCATCGCGATGTACTCGGCGAAACAGCCGTCGCGGTCGACCCCGATGATCTTGGTGGACGGGTCGGCGTGCGCATTGCCGGTGCGGCTGAAGATCGAGCGCTCGTCGACGATGTGTCCCTCGGCGGTGACGCGGTCACCGACGGCCACGCTTTCGACGAAGCTGCCGACCGCGACCACGTCGCCGGCGAATTCATGGCCGCAGATAAACGGCGGCTTGCAACGACCGGAGGCCCACGCGTCCCACTCGTAGATGTGCACGTCGGTGCCGCAGACGCCGGCGCTGCGCACGCGAATAAGCACCTCGTCGTCGCGGATCGTGGGCTCAGGAACGTCGGTCAGAGTCAAACCACGCCCGGCCGTTTGCTTCACCAGCGCTTTCATGTCGCTCCCAGGAGAACCGGCGAACGCCGCGTTGGCCGCGCGCCGCCGGAGAGATCGTCGTGCCGTTGGAACGCGAAAAGTCGCACGCGCGGGGAGCGCGTGGAAGGCCAAAAGTTCGGCGGTCCGGAAAGATCGCGTCATGTAATCGCGCGCGTTCTTTATACGCGCTATTGCGCACTTGAATTATCCACGCGTATATTCGCGTGAATTCAACGACTTGCGTGTTCTGTCCACATCCGGGTCTCCGTGGTTCTCGCAACACGGCAACAGGGTGCGCAATCCTCATCGGCAACGCGTGGCCATAGAACGGCACGAGTTCCTCGAGAAGTCTACGGTCGCTCAGGCGACCACCTCTGGCGTGGCGAACCCTCGTTCGGTTCAGACCACGGTTTCGTCGTCGCTGCTCGCGCTGAAGCGCGGAGCGACGGCTTGCTCCGCTGTCGCGATGGCGATGCGTGAGCCGTGCGGACTTCGTGTCGGCTCTTCCCACGACACCATTGGCATTCGTTGCCTCGCGCGCATATCCCCCGTCATTCGTCAACGCATCGTGCGGCCGCGCTACGCGTTGCTCGCTACGCGCTGCGCGCTGCTGCTGCCTGGTCCCGTCGCTCGTCAACGCGGACACCCACCTGCACGACTCCTCTGGAGACCGTGTAGCGCATAAGCCCGCGGTGCATGCGCCGCGCCTTGTGTGAGCTCACCTTTCCACCGGGGGAAAGGGAGTGCGATCCAAACCTCCTCGAGAGGATTTTCGAAATGGCTCCTGCCAAGAAGGCCGCCAAGAAGGCGGCAAAGAAGGGTGGCCGTAAGGTCGCGAAGAAGGCGACCCGCAAGGTCGCGAAGAAGGGCGCAAAGAAGGGCGCCAAGAAAGCCGCGAAGAAGTCGGTGAAGCGGGCGGCCAAGAAGGCGACCCGTAAGACCGTCAAGAAGGCGACCCGCAAGGTTGCCAAGAAGGCTGCAAAGAAGGGTGCTAAGAAGGCCACGAAGAAGGCCGCGAAGAAGGGCGCCAAGAAGGCTGCGAAGAAGGGTGCCCGCAAGGCCACCAAGCGCGCCAAGAAGGTTGTCGCTCCGGCGCCGGTCGCCGCGTAATTACGCGTTCGTGCCGTTTGCAGGTGTATAAACGCGAAGGCGCCGGCATGTCTGCCGGCGCCTTTCACGTTTCCCTGACTAGTTCGTACCGCTATTCGTACCGCTCACGCAATCAGGAGGCCGCGACGAGCTCCTGCACGCGGTCGGGCACGCGGTCGGGAACGAGCACATCGTCGTCGGGCACCGGGCCCCACACGAAGGCCGCGAAACGCGACGGACGATCGCCGGGACCACCATCGGCAATCACGATCCCCATGGGCTCGCGCGGTTGCGGAACGAGATTTGACTCTTTTAAACGCATGGCGGGTGATCCTCCACCCCTGATGTGGACGCTACGGTGTCGCACAGAACGCGACTTATCGCTGATCCTAATAGCACGCCCAGTGCCAGTCCGTAGGTATTTGCAACGTGTTGGTACTGAATGACTTGAAAAACAAACGCCGACGTAAGCCACGTCGGCGGTGTCCTACTGACACGTCACAATTTCAATCTGTGCGTGTGTAAACGACACAGGTCGAGATCTGGTCCCCTTACGCGACGGCGACGTTTTTGCGCGCCATAAACGTCTCGCGTAGTCCAACGGTGTTTTCCACCGAGATCGTCCAGCCGCGGTAACGGGAGCGCAACTCTTCGAGCGGGAAGCCGTCGTGCATGCTTCCCGTGCCGGCGGCGATCGTCTCCACCAGATGCACGCCCCCGTCGGCGGTGGCACTCTGCAGTACTTCGATCACGCGTGCGCGATCCTGCGTGCTGAGGCCGGCGAAGGCCGTGGGCGAACAGACCACGGCATGCAGCTCCACATCAGGTGCCCAACGGCCCAGATCGGCGCAGTAGCCACGAACGCGCTCGGTAAGCCCGGCCGCTTCAGCCGCCCGCACGACGCGCTCTACGGCGTCTTCCGCGGGCGCCACGGCGGTGACGGCGCACCCTCTCGCCGCGAGATACAGCGCCGGACCTTCACGCTCGGCGCCAGCCACCAGCACATGACGGTCGCTGGAGTTGGCAAGGGCACGCACCAGCATGGCGTTGGGGTCGATGCCCCAGTGCTCGGGCGTCTGGTACTGCGCGAGCATCTTGAGGCGACGACGCTTCCACGTGGCGTACATGGGAAGTCGCAGGCGCTGGGTGATCAGCCGGTCGACTTCCTGCCACACGACCATCTCGGTAAGGGCGATCTGATCCTGCGTACACAGCACTTCAACGGCCTCATCGCCGATCTTGAGCAGCGCGCTACGCGACACCGAGTCTTTGTAGTCCTCGATTTCTCGTTCGACGTACAACTCGTACTCGTACTTGAGCGATCGGGGAGAATGGATAACGGTGCCCCGCAGGTGTGGATGGAATGTGGACAACGTAGGCGTCAACCTCAGGAACGCAAGAGGAAATGACGGACGAATTTGTGATCCGAGAACCGCCAAGTGTCTTTCGGCATTACAGTTGGGATGGTGCTGCGACAGTGCCACCGGGTATCGCCATTCGTCCCGGAATTCGCCCAGCCGCCTCTTCACTCATTCCGCATGCCCGAGTTGCCCGAAGTTGAATTCGCCGCCAAGCGGCTGCGGGAGGCCGTCGCCGGACGCGTGATCGCCAGCCTCGAACCGCTGCACCCCGCCCAGCAAAAGCAGTTGCCCGAGGCGGCGCGTCGGGCTGCCGAGGGGCTCACGATCGCGGGGGTGGAGCGCCGGGGCAAGATTCAACTGGTGCACCTTCATACCGGGGCGATTCTTGAGGTCCACTTTCGGATGACGGGCGATTGGGCGTTCACCCGCGTGGGCGACGCCCCCCCGCGTCACGAGCGCGTACGCTTGGAAACGGCCGACGGGGTGCGGGTGTCGTTGGTGGACGGCCGTGCCCTCAGTGTCGTGCGGCTGCACGCACCGGGCGCCTTGGTGCTCCCCGCCATCGGCCCCGAGCCGCTCACCGACGACTTCACCGCCGATGGCCTTCGCACGGCGCTCGCGCGACGAAGTGGACCGATTAAACCGGTGCTGCTCGATCAGAAAATCGTGGCCGGCGTGGGCAACATCTACGCGTCAGAGGCGCTCTGGGAAGCGCGAATCCATCCGGCCGTCGCGGCGAACGGCCTGTCGCGCCAGCGCGTGACGCGACTGCGCGATGCGATTCGCCATGTGCTCGAGACGGCGCCGACGGAGCGCTCCTACGGCCGTGAGGACGTGAACGAGAACGACATCTGGCGCGTGTACGGACGCGATGGCGAACCGTGCCGTCGCTGTGGTGCGCCGCTCAAACGACTGCCGCAGGCGGGACGCAGCACGTTCTACTGTCCGCGCTGTCAGCGCCGGTAACGCTGACCGTACAGCGAAACGCCGCCTAGTACTGCGGCCGCTTAGAGAGTGGCTTTTATAACCGAACTTCCGGCGCGCGTCGTGGCGGGTGAAGCGCCACGTCATCGTGGTGAGGAGGCAGTACGAGAGGCTCTGGGCTTGGCGCGTGAGGCCGTGGGTTTTGGGTAATTCCGCTCGCGATTCGGTGAGATCACCACAGCATGACCACAAATTCACGCGGAAAACGACACGGATAAGCTCACGAACACGCACGCCAAGGATCGTTTGCGTAGA
>JANLVC010000099.1:0-17708 GCA_031363815.1 Gemmatimonadota bacterium | reverse complement strand
GTTGCATCACGGCCGTTGCCGTGACCGACTTGAACGAAGAGCCGGTGCTATAGATCGTTTCAGTGGTTGCCGGTGTTCTGGTGCGCATGTTTGCGTATCCGAACGCTGCGGTCCAGACGATCGAGTCGCCGCGAACCAGCGCGATCGACATCGACGGGATGCCATTGTCGCGGAGGGTCTTCTCGACCAGGCCGGTCAACACCGTTTTCGTCTTCTGGAGATCGAATCGGCCACTCTGCGCGAACGCAGGCGATGCGGGCAGGATGAGCAGCGCCAGGATGGCGAACCGGCGAGCGTCTAGATGTTTCATTGGTCTTCCGTGGGAAGTGCGGGGCGGGACGGACCGTCCTTGCGAGTCTACTGGGAATCAGCGAAGCCTGACACGCTCCAGCAACGCGGTCTTTTCGTTGGCGTTGACCATGTATACCACACCGTCGGGGCCGACGCCAACCAGCGCGCGGCCTTTCGGTAACCGCACCCGCTCCACGATCTCACCTTGGCGATTCACGACGTCGTAGATCAAGCCACCAGTGCCCCCGCCGATCGCGGTCCGCGGCACGATCCACAAATTATTGTCCAAATCAGCACGAGCCGATTCCGGAGAAATCGGCGGCTCATAGTCCGGCATCTTGCTGAGTGGAACGAAGTCGAATTGCGGCAGCAGTTTGCGTGGTCCATTCGGCGTCGGAATCTGCGCCAGCTGTGAGCGCTGCAGTTCCAATTGTTTGTCCATGATTGGCCGAATGGAGTCGATCTTGAACTACTTCGCCTCGTCCGTGAGGCGCTTCCAGTCGAACGGCAGCTTTGGCGTACTGCAACGCGCGCCGTCAGGATCGAGCCATTCGATGTGATAATCGTGCGCGCGCACGATCGCGATGGTGCCGTCGGTGAGCATAGCCCACTCATCACCCGTGTCCAGCGGATTGACGGTGATCTTCATGGCAAGGTTGCCGTCCTTGTCAGGCGTGACCGTCATGGCGCCGGGATTGAGCGCCTTGAACGTTGTTAGCGTGTCACTTGATCGCGACGTCGCGCCCGTGCTTTACATCGCGGGCGAGATACACGGTGGCCATGCCGCCGGCGCCAAGCTCGCGCTCGAGGCGATAACGGCCGGCCAGCGCCGTCGTCAGGCGCGCGTGTACATCGGACGAGGTCACGGAGTCGGGGCTGGAGGAATCAACACTCCAAAGTACCGCTCAGCCCCGAGTGTGCGCGAGGGTTGCCTACTTGCCCTGCGTCTTCTCCCAGAGCGCCGGATACTGCTTTTTGAGCGCGTCGATCTTGGGGAGGTCGTTGTACATGATGTACGGCTGATCGGTGTGGCTATAGAGGTAATTCTGATGATACGACTCGGCATCGTAGAACGTGGGGAGCGATGCCACCTGCGTCACGATGGGCCGCCGAAAGGTCTTGGCCTGCGTGAGCTGCTCGATCACTGTCGTCGCACTCTTCTGCTGTTCGGCATTCGCGAAAAAGATCGCCGAGCGGTATTGGGTGCCCACATCGGGGCCCTGACGGTTGAGCTCCGTGGGATTATGTGCCACGGTGAAGAACACGGCCAGCAAGGTTTCGTACGATACCACCGCAGGGTCGAACGTGACCTTCACGGCTTCAGCGTGTCCGGTGCGTCCGCTACTCACGGTTTCGTAGTCGGGGTTGACCACCGTGCCACCAGCATAGCCGGACACGACCGACTTCACGCCTTTCACGTGCTCGAACACAGCCTCGACGCCCCAGAAGCAGCCGCCGGCGAAGTACGCGGTCTGCAGCGTGGCCGCGCCCGCGGTTGGCGCAAACGAGAGGGTGGCGAGCAGCGCCGCCGCGATGAGTAAGCGAACCATGTCACATCTCCCGAAAGGAATGCCCGCACCGACGCCAACAGCAGGCTGCAGAACATAGCCGGAATCGGCGCGGGAAGTTCCCTCAGGCCGCGTTTAGCCGGTCGCGTTCCGGTCGGCGGCGTCTTGTCGCCGCTGCGCTTCGCGCCAATCCACGATAGGAGCGACACCGCGATCGTCGAGCGAGAGACTGGCCATCGCGCGTTCCACAACGGGCGCGCCGAGCGCCGGGGGCAGCGCTTGTCCAAACGCCAACTCGGCCCGACGACAGAGCCGTTCTTCGCGCGGGAGTTCGTCTTCCGTGCGATACACGCCCATGGCATGCACGCGGGCATGCACACCCTCGTGCAAAATCGACGACGCCACCGGCGCGGCCGTAATGTCGCGCCGTGCGAGGAACGTGAGCTCGGTGATGATCACGTTGTCCTGTGGTATGAATGCACCGCGGCAGGCGAAGCGCTCCACGCGGATGCCGCGGATGTCGCGTTGCAAGTGCGCCAGTCGCCACGGCTGATACGTACTGATCAGCGCCAGCGCATCGTTGAGGCGCGCCAGCACGTCGGCGGTGGCGATGTCGGGGCGTGTGTTGATCACCTCGACCGGTACGCCGTGCAGCGTGGTGCGCACGGTGTCCGGCGCGCGCGTGTTGTCGGAGGTAGCGGCGGCTGGTCTGAGCAACGCGGCGAGTCGTTCGAGGAATCCGGCCATGCGTAGAAGTATGGGGCCATATCACTCTGGCGCGCGATAGCCTCGTGCGCAATCGTTCACGCACATGACTACGCCGAACGATTGCGCAACCGCCTACGACGCCGCCTATGCTGCGGCCCGGTCGAATCCCGAGGAGTTCTGGGGCGAAGCCGCGCGGGCGCTGCACTGGGACACGCCGTGGGAGCGGGTGCTCGACGATCGGGCCGCGCCACTGTACCGCTGGTTCAGCGGTGGGCAGATGAACACCTGTTACAACGCCATAGACCGGCACGTGCTGAATGGGCGAGGCGCCCAGGCGGCGGTGATCTACGACAGCCCGGTCACCAGCACGAAGCGCACGATCAGCTACGCGGAGCTGCAGGATGAGGTCGCCCGCTTTGCCGGTGTGTTGCGCGCACTCGGTGTACAGCAGGGCGATCGCGTGATCATCTACATGCCGATGACGCCCGAGACGCTGATCGGCATGTATGCCTGCGCCCGTATCGGCGCGGTGCACTCGGTCGTATTTGGGGGATTCGCGCCGCGCGAGTTGGCGGTGCGCATCGATGACGCGCAACCCAAAGTGGTGCTTACGGCCAGCTGCGGGATCGAAGTGCAGCGCATCGTGCCGTACAAGCCGTTGCTCGATCAGGCGCTCGAAATGGCTACGCACCAGCCGGCCCATTGCGTGGTGTTGCAGCGCGACGTGCATCGCTGCGGTCTCACGGCCGGCCGTGACATTGACTGGGGGCAGGCCATGTCGACGGCCGAGCCCGTGGCGTGTGTGCCGGTGTTGGCCACCGATCCGCTGTACATCCTGTACACCTCCGGCACGACGGGTCAGCCCAAGGGTGTGGTGCGCGACAATGGTGGGCACGCTGTGGCGCTGCTGTGGACGATGAAGCACATCTACAACGTGGAGCCGGGTGAGGTGTTCTGGGCGGCCTCCGACTTCGGATGGGCCGTGGGACATTCGTACATCGTGTATGCGCCGTTGCTTGCCGGTTGCACCACGGTGGTGCACGAAGGGAAGCCGGTAGGCACACCCGATGCCGGCGGCTTCTGGCGCGTGATCCAGGAGCACAACGTGCGCGTGCTCTTCACCGCGCCCACCTCGTTCCGCGCCATCAAGCGTGAAGATCCGACAGGGCTGTTTTACGCGAAGTACGACACGTCGTCGTTGCGGGCACTGTTCCTGGCGGGCGAGCGCCTCGATCCCGACACGTATCACTGGGCGCGCGCGCTGCTGCAAACGCCGGTCATCGATCATTGGTGGCAGACGGAAACCGGTTGGCCCGTGGCGTCCAATTGTCTCGGACTGACCAGCTTTCCGGTGAAGCCCGGTTCGCCCACCAAGCCGGTGCCGGGCTACGTGGTCGAAATCTTTGACGAAGACGGGCAGCCTTTGCCGCCCAACAAGGAGGGCGCGGTGGTCATCAAGCTGCCGCTGCCTCCCGGCACGTCGCCCACGCTCTGGCGAGACGACGCGCGCTACATCGACACCTATCTCACGCGCTATCCTGGCTACTACCTCACCGGTGATGGCGGCTACATCGACGAAGACGGCTACCTGTTCATCATGGGCCGCGTGGACGACATCATCATCGTGGCGGGGCACAATCTTTCCACCGGATCGATAGAACAGGCGCTGTCGAGTCACCAGGATGTGGCCGAGTGCGCGGTGGTCGGCGTGCGTGACGCGCTCAAAACGCAGCTGCCGGTGGGGCTCGTGGTGCTCAAGGCTGGCGTGTCGCGCCCCGCTGCCGATCTCGCGGCTGAGCTGGTGCAGCTGGTGCGCGATCAGGTGGGACCGGTGGCCAATCTCAAGCAGGTGCTGGTGGTGTCGCGCTTGCCGAAGACCCGCTCGGGGAAGGTGCTGCGCAAAACCATGCGCGCGATCGCCGACGGTGATGCGTGGATCATGCCGCCGACCATCGATGAACCGGCTACTCTGGGTGAGATTGCCGCCGCGTTCGCGACGATCGGCCTGGCGCGGGCGAGTCAAGCGGTGATCGGCGAGTAAGGCCATGGCCAGCACACGCAGAAAGCGCTTTTTATCTTATCCGTGTTGATTCGGTGCGCTCCGCGGTCTCCGTGTTCTGGCTGTTGCTGTTGCTGATCTAGAGTTCAGCCATCTCCCGGTGATACTGCTCAATGCGCAGCACTTCCTCGCGGGCGCCGAAAATGAAACCGATGCGCTGATGCAGGGCGGTGGGGAGCACTTCCATGGAGCGGCTATGACCGGTGCTGGCCATACCTCCGGCCTGCTCGATCAGGAACGCGATCGGACTGCTCTCGTAAAGCAGGCGCAAGCGACCGTGCTTCGTGTGCGGTCGGCCGTCGCGCGGATACAGGAACACGCCACCGCGCATGAGAATGCGATGCGTTTCGGCCACCAGCGACGCGATCCAGCGCATGTTGAAGTCGACGCCACGCGGGCCTGACACCCCAGCCAGACACTCGTCGACATAGCGCTTGACCGCCGGCTCCCAGAAGCGACTGTTCGACGCATTGATCGCGAACTCCCGCGTCGATGGGCCGACGCGAATATTGGGGTGACTGAGCACCCACTCGCTGAGTGACGGGTCGAGCGTAAAGGCGTGCGTGCCGAGGCCAAGCGTGAGCACCAGCATGGTGCTGGGCCCGTACAACGCGTAGCCGGCGCAGACTTGCGCCGTGCCGGGCTGCAGAAAGTCCACGAGCTTGGCGTGCGCGCCGGGCGTGGGTGCGCGCAGCACGGAAAAGATGCTGCCCACCGACATGTTCACATCGATGTTCGACGAGCCATCAAGCGGATCGAAGAGCAGCAGATACTTGCCACGCGGATAACGCGACGGAATGGCATAGGGCTGCTCGAGCTCCTCTGATGCCATACCGGCGAGATGCCCACCCCACTCGGTGGCGCGCAGAAAGATCTCGTTGCTGGCGAGGTCGAGCGGCTTCTGCTCCTCCCCGTGCACGTTGTGCAAACCGGTGCCACCCACCTCACCCTGCAACGCGCCATGTGCCACGCGCCGCCCGATCGCTTTGCAGGCGAGCGCGATATCGGCAACCAACGAATCGAAATCACCGGTGGCTTCCGGGGCGCGGCGGCGCTCCTCAATCAGAAACTGCGCGAGCGTGGCACGTCCGGCGACGGGCATGGTATTAGACTCCACATGATGACACGAGCCGCGCCGTGCGGCGCTGGCGAAAGTTCCGCGTATTCTAGCACCGCCTGCTGCGGTGCGGAGGTGCTCGACTCGATGGTGATCTCTGCTCTCCTGGCGCTCATGGTGGCACCACATGTTGCCGACACGTCGCATTGTGCGGCCGCCGCGCGCTTTCTGCGCGACGAGCGTCATATGCTGGCCGAGATTGAAGTCGACACCATCGACGACTGGCGCACCAAGAAGAAGGTGGCCGGATGTCGCATTACCGCCGCCGGCGGCACGGCGCTTGGCGTCAACAAGGAAGCGGTCCACTTCTACGAGCTGCTGCGCGCTGCCACGTGGGTACGCACGCCGGAGCCGCGGGATTCGCCCAGCGAGGGATCGCTGCGCTTCCGCTGGGCGCAGGCAGACTGCCTGTTTAACATCAACGCCGAGGCGCTACTGGGTACCGACGTCGAGCAGCGGGTGAACGATCGTCTGCAGCTACCGCACGGGCAGACGCGCTATCAAATATTCGTGATGTGCATGCCCGCCATGCCGGCAGCACCCCGGTAGCGGTACATACGGCGGCGCGCTCCACGAGCCCCCTACCCGTCGGCGGGCCACTCCACAGCGCCTGAGTGCGTCACGGCCCCCTGACTGGCCGGTCCGACTAGGCGCGTGTACTTCTCCAGCACCCCGCCCAGTCGCGGTGCGACCGCCGTCGGCAGCGCGGCAAGGCGTGAGGCCAGCTCGGCGTCGCTGAGCTCCACCGCAATACGGCGCGCCTCAGGGCGCGCGTCGATCGCAATGATATCTCGGTCGCGCAGCAGGGCGATCGGGCCTCTATCGGCCGCTTCCGGCCCCGCATGGCCGATGCACAGGCCGCGAGTGGCGCCGCTAAAGCGTCCGTCGGTAAGGAGGGCCACGTCGGCGCCCATGCCCTGGCCGTAGATCAGCGCGGTGATGCCGAGCATCTCGCGCATGCCGGGGCCGCCACGCGGGCCTTCGTTGCGGATCACGATCACGTCGCCCCGCTCGTAGCGCCGGTCGCGCACCGCGGCCTGCGCCTGCTCCTCCGACTCGAACACCCGCGCCGGGCCGCGATGTACCAGCGTGGTCAGTCCGGCGGTTTTCAGCAGCGCGCCGTCGGGGCAGAGGTTGCCGGTCAGCAGAGTGATGCCGCCGTCGGCCGAACGGGCGTTCTCCACGGTGCGCACCACCTCACCGTCGGGGAGCGCGGCGCTCTCGAGCTCCTGCGCCAGCGTGCGTCCGGTGTACGTCAGGCACGCACCGTGCAGCACGCCCGCCTCGAGCAGCGCGCGCATGACCACACCGGCGCCGCCCACGTGGTACAGGTCGCGCGCCAGGAAACGGCCGCCCGGCTGCAGATCAGCGATCAACGGCGTGCGCGCGAACACCGCGGCCACGTCGTCCAGATGGAAGCGGATCCCGGCCTCGTGGGCGATCGCCGGCAGGTGCAGCGCGGCGTTGGTCGAGCCACCGGTGGCCGACACCACGGCGCAGGCGTTCTCGATCGATTGGCGCGTCACGATGTCGCGCGGCAGCGGACCATCGCCCATCACCGCCCGCATCAGCGCCACGCCGGCCCGTCGCATGAGCGGCGCGCGCTCACTGTACACCGCCGGAATCATGCTCGAGCCGATCGGCGCCAACCCCAACGCTTCCGACACCATGCCCATCGTGTTCGCCGTAAACTGCCCGGCGCACGAGCCGGCGGTGGGCACACAGGCCTGCGTGATCGCCTGCAGGTCGGCCGGCGTTGCCTCATGGGCGAGCACCTTGCCGACCATTTCGTAGGTCTCGCCAATGTTCGTATCGCGCCCACGAAAATGACCCGGCAGCGCCGCGCCACCGTGCACGAACACGCCGGGCACGTTGCAGCGCACAATGCCCATCATGAGACCAGGCAGATTCTTGTCACAGCCACCGATCGCGAAGATGCCGTCCCACTGATGGCCGCGCGTGGAGGCTTCTACGCTGTCGGCGATGATCTCACGCGACACCAGCGAGAAGCGCATCCCGCTGTGCGCAATCGACAAGCCATCCGACACCGAGGCCACCGGGCACTCGTGCGGCATGCCGCCCGCCGCGTAGATGCCCGTCTTGGCGTGCAACGCCTGCTCGCGCAGCAGCATGTTGCACGGGCTCATCTCGCCGCCCGTGTGGAACACGCCAATGTGCGGCCGGGCGATCTCGTCGTCGTCCTGCCCGAGCGCGTGCAAAAAGGCGCGCGTGGGGGCGCGCAGCATCCCCTCGTGAATGTTCGCCGAGCGGAAGCGCTTGGTCATGACGTGCTGCCGGTGGCGTCGCTGGTGGCGTCGCCGGTGGCGTCGCTGGTGGCGTCGTCGGTGGTCGCGTGCTCCGCGAAGAGTTTGATGATGCGCGATACATCGGGGTCCGCGCCGATGCTCTCCACGCGGCTGGCTTCCCGCATCACCTCGGCGGCGCGCGTCGCCATCGGCGCATAGGCACCGCACTCGCCGGCGAGGCGCACGACCTGGTCGATGTCCTTGCGGAAGGTGCCGAGCCCACCGATGCGCGGCGTGTCGATACTCGCGGCCATGCGCGTTCCGAAAATCTGCAACGGCAGCGAATCCGCGAAGCCGCCGGCCAGCGCTCCGGGCAGCCGCGTGGCATCGATACCGGATCTGCTCGCGAAGGCCAGCATCTCCGCGATCGTGACGAGATTACACGCCACGATCATCTGGTTGCAGCTTTTGGCGAGCTGGCCGGCGCCAGGCCCACCCATGTGCGTCACGCGCTGCGACAGCGCCTCGAACACCGGTGCCGCACGCGCGATGTCTTCGGCCTCACCACCGGCGAACACGATCAGCCGGCCCGCACGCGCCAACGGCAAGCCACCCGACACCGGGGCGTCAATCCACCGCGCGCCGCACGCGCTCGCCAACCGTTCCGCCATGTCGCGCGTGCCGTCGGGCGCGATACTGGAGAGGTCGATGAGCAACTGGCCGCTACGCAACACCGCGTCGATGCCCTGCGCGCCGAACACCACATCGTGTACCGCCGCGGTGTTGGTGAGACACAAGCACACGATGTCACACGACACCGCCAGCGCGCGCGGCGAGTCGGCCAGCGTGGCGCCGAACTCCACGAGCGGCGCGGCCTTGTCGCGCGTGCGATTCCACACCGACACCGACAGGCCGCACTCGAGCAACCGCTGCACCATTGGGGCGCCGATCAGTCCCGTGCCGATAAATCCGATGCGCAATGCGGTGTTCATAGCAGGCAGGATCTCAGGCATACAGGTGCAACCCGTTGTCCATGCGAATCACTTCGCCGGTGATGCCGGGCGCGCCGACCACAAGAAAGAAGGCGAGCGCCGCCACTTCGTTGACGTCGAGCAACCGCGGCAGTGCCTGCGTGACGAGATACTTCGCTTCCACCGCCTTCAGCTGTTCGCCGTCGAGTACGCGACTGGGAAGACCGCCGCTCACGTAACCCGGTGCGATCGCGTTCACGCGAATGTGCGGCGCGAGGGCGCGCGCCAAGGACAGTGTGAGTGTACTGACCGCACCCTTCGACGCGGCGTAGGCTACACTCGAGCCGAGCCCCGCGGTACCGGCAATACTGGAGAGATTCACCACCGCCCCGCGACCCGACTCGCGCAGCAGGTCGCGGCAGGCGCGGATCATGCGAAACGTGCCGGTAAGATTCACGTCGTAGGTGCGCGCAAACTCGCTTTCGCTCAGGGCGTCGAGATCGGCGTGCGGAATGAACCGGGTGGTGCCAGCGCAGTTCACCAGGGCGTCGATACGTCCGAACTGTTCGCGCATCGCCGCCGCGGCGGCGTGGCAGCTTTCGTCGCTGGTCACGTTGAGTAGCACGACATCAGCCCGCGCACCCAGCGCCACGCATTCGGCCGCGACGGCCTCGGCGGCAGCGCGGGTGTCGTCGTCGAGCGTACAGATGCCCACATCCCAACCGTGGCCGGCGAAGGTGCGGGCGCAGGCGGCGCCGATACCGGTGGCGGCACCGGTGATGAGGCAGACGGGTCTTGCGGGGGAGGTCATGGGGGAGAGCTTACCCGTGGGGAGAGGAATCGTCCACTCACCCCGCGGGTCAATTCTTTGGGGGGTGTGCATGCGGCGTGCGCTACGTTGGACTCTACTGGCGGGATTGGTCGGTACCACCGCGGTGCTCGGCATGTGGGCCTTCACGCAGACGCCACGTCCTGCGTCATTCCTGTACGTCTGGACGGGCGATGCCGACAGTGCAAGCGCTGACTTTCTCGCCGTCATCGACGTGCGCCGAGGGTCGGCGACGTATGCGGACGTGATTTCCACGGTACCGGTTGGCGCGAAAGGCACGGGGCCGCATCACACCGAGCACCAGGTGGAGCGCGACGGCATCCTGTTCGCCAACGGCTTCGGCGCGGGCCGTACCTTCCGTTTCGACGTGAATCGGGCGGCGTCTCCCAAGCTGCTCGGCTCGTTCACGAAGGTCGGGGACTACAGCTTCCCGCATTCGTTCGTGCAGGTCGCCAGCGGACATCTGCTGGGCACTTTTCAGGGACACGGCACCACGAACATGCCGCCGGGCGGCTTGGTCGAACTCGACCGGGAAGGACGGCTCGTGCGCTCGTCGAGCGCCCGCGCCGCGGGGTTCGACACGCGTGATATGCGTCCGTACAGTCTGGCGGTGTTGCCGGCCATCGATCGCGTGGTGTCCACCAGCACCGACATGCGTGCGGACTACGGCGCGCATCTGCAGATCTGGCGACTGTCCGACCTGATCTTGCTGAAGACCATTCCCCTGCCGAAAACCGGCGACGGGCACCGCCACGAGGGTGCTCCCTCGGGGAGATTCAACGAACAGCATCACCTCTTTCCCGGTGAGCCACGCACACTGGCCGACGGCCGGACGGTGCTGCTCGCCACCTTCACCTGCGGCTTCTATCGGGTGAGTGCGATCGACTCGCCGGAGCCCAAGGTGGACTTCGTGAAGGCATTCGGCGGGATCGACTGCGCCGTGCCTGTGCTTGTCGGCAACATCTGGGTGCAAACCATTCCCGACGAACACGCCGTCGTCGCTCTCGACGTACGCGATGCCATGAAGCCGCGCGAGCTGTCGCGTGTCACCTTCGACAGCACGTTCAAGCCGCACTGGATGGCGTACGACACAACATCGGGCCGTCTGATCGTGAACGATGGTGGCTCGCAGTTGCATCTGCTCACGATGCAGCCAAAGACCGGCGTGCTCGCGGTCGACACCGCCTTTCATGACCGAGGTTCGCACAAGCCCGGCGTGCGGTTTGACCGTGCGACCTGGCCCCACGGAGCCACCGGCGCGGCCGTTCCACATGGGACGGTCTTCTCCCGATAACCCTGCCGGTTATGCGCGTATGATGCATAAATATGTGCAGGCGAATGGCCTAGCGGCGGCGACCGGTTAAAGAGTAGGTAAGCAGAGGGTCGGAGAATCCGGGCGGCTCCTATCCTTGGCCGGTATGCCCAGACCTCCCTTGTCGTTTCGGTGGTGGGTTTGATCGGCTGCAGAATCACCCAGAACCCAGAACTCCAAACCCACGGCCTCACGCGTCAAGCCCAGAGCCGCTCGCGGTGGGCGATGGGCGTGAGGCCGTGAGTGGTGGGTACTGGGTGGGGGGTTTGATCGGCTGCGGTGGTGGCGACCGACCGATCGCTCCTACCAGGCACTGCTTCACCGCGGATTACACGGATAGCACGCGAATGTGCTCCGGGTTGACGACACGCGACGGCGCGAGTTCGACGGATCCGGTTTTTTGTTGTTGAACAACGAAAAGCGAACTGCTCTACGCAAACGATCCTTGGCGTGCGTGTTCGTGAGCTTATCCGTGTCGTTTTCCGCGTGAATTTGTGGTCATGCTGTTGTGATCTTGCCGAATCGCGAGCGGAATCACCCAGAACCCAAAACCCACGGCCTCAAGTGTCAAGCCCAGAGCCTCTCGTACTGCCTCCGCACCACGATGACGTGGCGCTTCACCCGCCAAGACGCGCGCCGGACGTTCGGTTATAAAAAGCCACTCTCTAAGCGGTCGCAGTACTAGCGGCGGCGAGGCTGCCGTTCGCCCATGAGGCGCTGCAGCGCCGGCCACTCGTGCGGCAGCCCCGCCGCGGCACAGACGCGCAACACGGCGCGATGTTCGAGCAGCAACCGCACGGCCAGGAACGCTTCGAGTAATACCACGGACCCGTCGGGATGCTCCTCGGGATGCCGCTGCAGACGCGCAAACATGCCGGTCCAGCCTGGCAGGGCGAGCGCCGTGGCCAGCTGAAACGGCTCGACGGCATCGCCAACTACACCGAGGGCGGTGAGCGTGCGGCGAATCACCGTACCGGGCGCCTCGTTGGTCGCGAAGACGGCGCGCATATCATCATCCACGCCACGGCAGGCGCGCGGAGGCGAAGCACCATCGGCGTACCCCTCCGCCACCGCACGCGGGAATCCCTTTTCGCGATAGGGTGCGCTGACCTGCGCCTGCCCTTGGTCGAGGAAGCCTGATGACAGGCGAATCAACTCGCCATGTACCGCGACATCGGTGTCGGAAAGATCGAGCGCCACCAGGATGTCCCGGAGGCGCTGCCTGCGCCGCGTATCCAGCGGGATGAGGCGCAGGCCGCGCGCCACGCGCTCGACACACGCCGCCCAAAGCACGGCGACTCGACTCTGCAGGGCCGAACCTGACCGAAGGAGATACTGGAGTGCCGCCGCGTCGTCGCTGTCGGCATCGGTGAGCGTGAGCTGCGCCCACAGTTCGCCGCGCGTCAAGCCCGGCAATACCGCGGCGTCAGCGCGTGCGCCGAGCCAGCGGCTGATCTCGTGGCGCACATCCGACGCCGCGACGCGATCGACCGCCAGCGCCGCACGGAACTCGCGCAGGCTCAAGTAGGGCCGCGCGCCGAGCGCGGCGGTGCCCTCCTGCACGCCTTTGTGGAACGGCAGATGCTGGAAGGCGTGCAGCGTGTTGTGGTGAATGAACACGCCGATTGGTCCCTGATCGGGAAGAATCCCGTGTGCTGCGGCGAGGGCGCGCGAAACCGGATCAGCCTCGTGTGCGTCGGACGTGCCGTGCTGCGCAGAGGCCGACATGGTCAGTGACCCCCGCCGCCCGCCGCGTTCATGAGATCGATGCCGCGCACGATCACGTTGATGTTCCGAACTTGCGCATCTGCGATAAACGTGGCGAGCACTTCCTTCACATCATGATCGATGTACTCGCCCGTTCCATCGATGACAACCGTGTCGCCGTCGTCCACTTCCTCGAGCGTGGACACGATGCCCGGCTTCGATACGAAGATGCCGACGATCACACCCTTCAGCAGGTCGAAAGCGAGGACGGCGGCGATCGTGATCGCAAACGGCAGCACCTGCGTCATGCCAAGCTTGACCTGCGTCGTGAACAGTGCCGGCTTGCACAAATTCAGACCGACCTGAATGAGCACGGCGGCGAGGCACGCGAGCGGAATGCGGTTGAGCAGCGATCTGGCGAAGAGCACGGTACCCAGCAGCAGCACCCCGTACACAAGCGCGGAGAAGCGCTCGCGTCCACCTGCCGCCACGTTGGCGCTGCTTCGCACAATGACGACGGTGACGGGCAATCCGCCAAGGAATCCGGACACCGGATTGACGGCACCCTGCGCCAGCAGTTCGCGATCGGGCGGGCTGTGACGCTTGAGCGGATCGAGTCGATCGACGGCCTGCAATGACAGCAGCGTTTCGATGCTTGCCGCCACGGCGATCGTGGCGCCGGCGATCCAGACCGCCGGTTTCAGAAGGGCGGTCCATTCCGGGCGCGACAGCGCCACGAGGAACACAACGAATCCAGCCACGCTGTCTTCCTTCATGTGGCCGAACATGGACGGATGATGATGCAGTGGCGTCGATCAGGGGCCATGGCGTGATACGAACGTAGCGAAGAGCTATGTATCGGTCGCGCGAAGGCCCAGCCATTTTATCGGTCTTCTGGAATGCGGAGTTTGGTGCTCCATTCGCTTCGTCCCTGCGTCCCGCCAACGCTCCATCCGTCCTTCGTTTAACGCTGTCCGGCGCGTTCCCTCGCGGAGGGAGGCGGCAGCGTCAGGCCATCGCCGACACGAAGCTACCCGTCGATTCCGCGAACATTGCCGTCATCAGCGATGCGTGCAGCGTGAACACTGCGTCGAGCCGTCGGCAACCGACCACGGTGGCCACGACATCGAACGAGTGCCCAACAATGCGCACGATACGATGCAGTGGCAGCTGGAGGCCGCAGTACACACTGATGCCATCAAGCGAGAGATCGCGCATTCGCACATCAATCGCGTCAGACTGCCAGTCGACGTACATGACTGCCCAATCGGACTTGCTGACACGCGGGATCCCGCGGCGATCCATCGGCGTTCCTTGCGGTCCGACCGCATGCACGGGGGCGAGCGGCGCACGACAGCGCGCGCATCGGGTGTCCCGGCCGATTTGCACCGGCCGACCGAGACGGCACATCGGGCAGACGTGCGCGGGCGGCGCCGATGGTGGGGCGGGCGATGCGGGGGGCGCCCCCGGCCGTGCGGCGGCGCGTGCGACGCGACGGGCATCGTACGCGGCCCGCTTCGCCGGATCAGCAAGCACCGCATACGCGTCGTTCAGCAGCATCGCCTGATATTCGTCACCACCAACATCAGGATGACGCGTGGCGATCAACGCGCGATACGCCGCCTTGATGACTTCGGGCGGGGCATCCGACTGCACGTGCAGCAGCCGGTAGTGGTTTCGTCGATTGATCATCATGACGCGCTATCGGGGGCGCGCGCGTTCGTACTGCGGCGGCCAGGTGATGCTGGCACCGAGTGTGTGGGCCGCTATGAGCGGCCACCGAGGATTGCGCAGCAGTTCGCGGGCGAGCAACACCATGTCGGCGCTGCCCTCGGCGACAATCTGTTCCGCCTGTGCGGCATCGGTGATGAGACCGACGGCGGCCGTGGGAATGCCGGACTCCGCGCGAATGCGCCGCGCGAACGGTACCTGATATCCCGGGCCGATCGTGATCTGCTGATGGGCCGCAAGTCCACCCGACGAACAGTCGATGAGATCGACGCCACGGGCGCTCAGCAGCTTTGCGAGCTGCACCGATTCATCGATGTTCCAGCCCCCCTCGGCCCAGTCGGTGGCCGAGATGCGCACGATCATCGGCAGGTCGCCCGGCCACACGGCGCGCACGGCATCGGTGACGTCGAGCGTGAGGCGAATGCGGTTCTCGAACGAACCACCGTAGCGATCGGTGCGCTGATTCGCGAGCGGCGACAGGAATTGGTGGAGCAGATACCCATGCGCGCCGTGCAGCTCCACGACCTGAAATCCGGCCTCGAGGGCGCGCAACGCCGCCGAGCGAAACGCGGCAATGACGTGCGCAATGCCGGGCAGCGACAGCGCGTGCGGTTGCGGATAGGTTGACGAGAAGGGCACGGCGCTCGGGGCCATCACGTTGTCCCAGCCACCGTCCGATTCCGGCACCGTGCCGCCGGGCTGCTCCCACGGCCGGCGCGTGCTGGCTTTGCGACCGGCGTGGGCCAGTTGAATGCCCATGACGGCGCCCTGTGCGCGGCAGAACTCCGTGATGCGTCGCAGCATGGGAATGTGCGCGTCATCCCAGATTCCTAAGTCCTGTGGACTGATGCGCCCTTCCGGCGTGACGGCCGCCGCTTCGGTAAGCACAAGCCCAGCGCCGCCGGTCGCGAACGCGCCCAAGTGCACGAGATGCCAGTCGGAGGCGAAGCCGTTGGTGCTGGAGTACTGGCACATCGAAGACACGCCCACGCGATTCCGCAGCGTGAGTGACCGGAGCGTGAGCGGGGAGAAGAGCGCGGACATTCATCGGGGTTGAAGGGATCACTGCGCGACTTGCGATAATAATGCCGTACCCACGCGACAGCGAGTGTCGCCGGACTGCGGCGCGGCCATGGCGGAACATTTCACGCCGCACCATACTGGGCTGGACTGCGTGTCCGACCATTCGTTGATACGCCGCCGTGTTGCCCAGCCCCCTCACCCCACAGGCCATGATACGTGCTCACGCACTCCGTGCCGTCGCTGTTCTCGCGCTGACGGCGTTTCCGCTCGCGGCCTTTCCGCTCATGGCGCAGCAAGCCGCCGCCGTGCCCAACGAGTCGGCAAACGCGGCCCCGATCACCGCCATCAAGGCTGGTCGGCTGATCGATCCGGCAACGGGAACGGTGGCGCTGAATCAGATCATTCTGGTGCAGAACCGTCGCTTTCTTGCCGTTGGACCCTCGATCGCGATACCCAAGGGTGCGCAGGTGATCGACCTGTCGATGCTGACCGTGTTGCCGGGCCTCGTTGACGCGCACAACCACCTGGCGCTGACGTACAAAGACGTGCCGGAGCGCAACAGCTACTACATCACGACCATTCTCGACGACACGCCGCTCCGCGCGATTCAAGCGGTGTCCAACGGCATTCAGATGCTGTCGTCCGGATTCACGATTGTGCGGGACATGGGAAACAACGGCAAGTACGCCGATATCGCACTGCGGCGAGGTATTGAGCAGGGACTCGTGCCCGGCCCTACCATCATTCCATCGGGACTCATTATTAGCGGAATGGGCGGCCAGTTTTCTCCCAATCCCGAGATGGCCTTTGATCGGAAGATCGTGTACCCCGAGTACCTCGAAGCCGACACACCGGACGAAATTGTGAAAGCCGTTCGACAGAACGCGCTGGTTGGTGCGCGTGTGATCAAGATCTGTGTGGACTGCAAGCTGTGGGGATACTCCACCGACGAAATCAAACTGGTCATCCGCGAAGCGGCGAAGGCCGGCCTCAAGGTGGAGGGGCATGTGCAGTCCGTGGCCGGCGCGCATCGTGCCGTTGATGCCGGTATCTGGTCGATCGCACACGATAGCGGCATGAACGACACGATTCACAAGATCATGGCGGAAAAGCGGATCTTCCGGGCGGGCACCGAGACGCCGATTTCCCTGGTCGGTCACACCACCGAGGCGAGCTACACGCGATCGGTCGCGATGCTTCGCAACGCGTGGGAGAACAAGGTGCCGGTCACCTTCTCCACCGACGCCGACTACTACGTGCCGGGAAAGACGCGCGGAGAAGTCGCGATCGAGTTCATCGAGACCTGGAAGGCCGCCCGCATTCCGGCGCCCGACATTCTGCGCGCCATGACGACCACCGGTTACGAGGTGAGTGAGACGACGACCACGCGCGGGCCGATCAAACCGGGCATGTGGGCCGATCTGATCGCGGTGCCCGGCAACCCGCTCCAGTCTATCGATGCGCTGCGCGACGTGAAGTTCGTGCTCAAGAACGGCATGGTGTTCAAGAAAGACGGCGTGATGACACCCGAGGCCTTCTTCAACGGCGGCCCGGTGAACGGGGCGAACGCGCGGTAGCGTCAGGGCAAGGGCGCGAACCCACACGAAGCGTTGGAGTGCAGAAGCGTGAACCGTCGGCGACTGATACGTCGCCGACGGTTCACGCTTCCAACGCCGCCTGTTGTCCAGGCGGGGCGCTCCGGATCATTGATCAGCTGCCGAAGGGACACCGCATCAGGTCAGAAATTCGTGCAGCAGCGAATGGAAATGATGCACGCCGTTCTCATGGCGCGGAATGTCTTCCATCATGTCCGTGATGGGCGGCGCCTTGCCATCAAGGTTGGCGAACACCAGCGGTCCCCACGTGGTGACGTTCACGGGAACGAGATGCATTTCGGCAGGCCGGAACGACTCCCCGCCTTCCATGCCCGGAGCGCACTGGAGCGTGCCGTCGAGGCACTAGTACTGCGGCCGCTTAGAGAGTGGCTTTTATAACCGAACTTCCGGCGCGCGTCGTGGCGGGTGAAGCGCCACGTCATCGTGGTGAGGAGGCAGTACGAGAGGCACTGGGCTTGGCGCGTGAGGCCGTGGGTTTTGGGTAATTCCGCTCGCGATTCGGTGAGATCACCACAGCATGACCACAAATTCACGCGGAAAACGACACGGATAAGCTCACGAACACGCACGCCAAGGATCGTTTGCGTAGA
>JANLVC010000093.1:0-3099 GCA_031363815.1 Gemmatimonadota bacterium | reverse complement strand
TCACTGAACCACGAGCGAAAGCTTGCCAGCTCGCGCTCGGAAAGCTGGCGAACTTCGTGCTCGATTTGCTCTACTTTGGTCACGGCGTTTCCTCCCGATTACCTGAACAATAATCGATCCCAGATTCGTTCGCATAACGCCGCGTTCTGCTGCAAAGGCGCTAATAAAATAGCTGTGAACGGAGCCGCGCGGAGCGCGGCGCAGTTACACAGCGCACCTCACCGCCTTTGACTGCAGCAACGCTCGTTAGACCGCGCTGCCCGCATTGCGCATGCGAATCAACGAAAACTGCAGGGTGGAGGCGACGACACGATCGCCGAACATCACCAGGTCTGGCAGGAAGCGCAGCAGCCCCAAACACGCACCGAGGACACGTGCGTGCCCTTGACAGGAAACTCGTTAGGACGGTTAGACGTCGACGGGTCGTCGCCCCGTGCGGTGCGTGATGTCGCCCTGACTAGCGACCGTCGGGCGAAGATGTGCCACGCACGAGGTGGACCTTCGCGAGGGGCGCACCGAGTTCAATGCGGGATCCCGGTTGTGTCTCAATCGCGAAGTACCCGCTATCGAGCGCCGCCACGAGGGCCGCCCGCGCGGCCTCTGCCCGACCGCCATGCGCACGCAGAAAATTCCCCGCATACGCGGAGGCCTCGGTGAGGTTGATGAGCTCACTGTGGCTCCCGCTTTGCGTCGGCGAGAACCCACGAAGTCCGAGGGCGACGGCGCTCCGATCGGCGCCGTGTTGGGGCGGGGAGGCGAAGAGGAGCAGGCTTTGCGGGAAGTGCATCAAATCTTGCCACGACATCTGCACCAAGAGCGTCGTGCCCGACAGCGTCAACGTCACGGTGCTACTGGCCGACGATTCGCTGGCCGGCACCGCCCCTTGGCCCGAGAGCACCCCGGTCCACGTTTGCCCAGAGGCCACGGCGGGCAGCGCGCTGGCCGCGACGAGCACCGCGCTTGCAGCGCGGCGCATGACCCGCATCGGATTCGTAGTCATCGTGCACTCCATCAAGAAAGATCCATCAACCCGCGTGCGTTGGATGGCACGGGACGCTCCGTGATCCTCGTACCCCACTCCGCGATATCCGGCACGATTATCGGCCCCGACGCATCACGGCGACTCACACCGGATCGAGTCGATGTCTAACGGGTATTCGCTTGGTCAACATAGCGCGCAACCTCGCGCGTTATGTTGCAACACGAATACGAACGTCTCTCACGGGTACAATCAAATGGTGTGAAAATGAATGGCAGACGGTGGCACCGTCTCGGGTAAGCCAATCACCCCCGGGAGAAGCTCGGCATCGAAAGGGAGACGTCACCATCAATAAAGATCGACAACCCCGCGACCACGTCAAGCCCGACCGGGTCGATGCTTGAGAGGTTCATTGGTGAGCAAGTGCAGACCTGCCTGCCGCGTGTACTGGACAAAGAAGTCGACGACCTCTTGGGTCGCGGTCGTCATGCCCGCCGGTCGGCCGGTGCCGCCGTCGGCTACGGCAACGGCTACGGGAAGCCGCGCTAGCGGGAGTTTCCCGCCGTGTGGGCGATAGCGGTGCTAAGCGGTTGTGCGGTCAAGAGATACCGTTGAGTCGCTGTATATACTAACTACGTCGTGGGAATGCCGAGGACGTCGATCAATCGCGTCTGGAGCGGGGTCGGGGTCTCGAGGTGGTGGGTCTGGCGCGCGCGGCCGCGGGTCGACGCGCGCGCGACGGTCGCGCGTCGGATCTGCGTGAGCTCGGTGAAGAGGGTGTCGACACTGCCCGCGTAGTCGGCGTCGCGCACGGCGGTGCGATGCACGAGCGTGGCCAGCAGATACGCCGTGACGCAGAGCCACGCGTGCACGTGCAGTTTCTGATCGGTCCAGTGATACTGCGGACGCAGCGCGAGCCGCAGCGGATCCTTGAGCGTGCGCAACACGCCCTCGACGACCGATTGGCCGCGATACGCGCGAATGATTTCGGCGGTGCTCCAGGCATGCTGATCGGTCATCAGCACGACGCGCCCGAGCCACTCGCGCTCCAGGCGATCCAGAGCGTCGGGGTCGACGGTGTAGGTGAGCCGGAGCGCCCCATCCGTCTCCTGAAGGTCCACGGTCAGCACGTCGCGCAGGTGCTGCCCGCGGAGCCGCGCCGCGATCTCGACCTCGAGCGCGGCCCGCACGCGGCGCTGGCGTCCGCGTGCCAAGAGCGCCTGCAGCTGGTCCAGCCACGCGACCGCTTTGGCCACATGCTGCTCAACGCCGCGGCGCTGCCCTGCCTGCAGGCGCGGCGAGACCAGCACGACGAGCGTGCGCTCGGCGCCCCACACCACGCGCCGCACGCGATACACCGCGAGGGTCTCGTCGGGACTGAGCACGCAGGGCGTGAGCGCGGGCGTCGCCTCCGTGATCAGCGCCCGCTGACTCGCGGCGGTGAGCGCGGCCACGTAGTGCAAGGGGCCGTCGTCGACGGTGGCCTGCGTGTGGCGTGCGACGTTGCCCTTATCGTAGACCACCGTGATGCCCTCAAGGTCGCCGCCGAGCGCGACGAAGCGCTCACGCAGCTGGGGCAGGACCTCGGCAAAGACCTGCACGTCCGGGCGTGCGCCGCCGTAGACCTGATGGAAGAGCGGGATCGCGGGATCGCTGCGCGTACAACAGAGCGCCACGCCCACTTGCCGGAGGTCGTGGCGTTTCTGTTTGTTGTGGCCGCGTGCGGGGAGCGCGGCGCGGGCATTCGTGGTGGCGAGAAAGGTGAAAAAATTCGTCGCATCATACAGCACGGTGTCGAGCGGGATCGCCTCCTGCGCCAGCACGCGCGCGACGAGCGCGGTCTCGAGGGCCGCGAGGGCCGCGACGGGCACGCGCTGCATCTGATCCCAGAAGTGCTGACTGGTGAGGCGCGTGACGTCGACGCCGGCCAGTGCGCCGAGCGAGGTGGTGGCCGCCCACGGCGCGAAGCCGCGTTTGCTGGTCGCGTGACACGCGCGCCCGACGACGGCGAGCGTTAACGACTGGCCGACCGTGAGGCCATCGTGCACCGCCGGCCCCGCGGCCACGTGCGCGTCGATCAGGGCGGCGAGGTCGAGCGTCTGCGCGCGCTGCCACACGGC
>JANLVC010000037.1:0-15223 GCA_031363815.1 Gemmatimonadota bacterium | reverse complement strand
TGTTGTTGAACAACGAAAAGCGAACTGCTCTACGCAAACGATCCTTGGCGTGCGTGTTCGTGAGCTTATCCGTGTCGTTTTCCGCGTGAATTTGTGGTCATGCTGTTGTGATCTCGCCGAATCGCGAGCGGAATCACCCAGAACCCAAAACCCACGGCCTCACGCGTCAAGCCCGGAGCCTCTCGTACTGCCTCCGCACCACGATGACGTGGCGCTTCACCCGCCAAGACGCGCGCCGGACGTTCGGTTATAAAAGCCACTCGCTAAGCGGTCGCAGTACTAGAAGCTCACGCCGATGGCGATCGGCAAATATGACGCTCTTCCGAAATCTGTTCCGGTTCCGTAGTCGGTGAGCGCCACATGTCGTGCGATTTCCGCCGACCATTCCCGCTCCCGTATGCGCGCACGAACACCGACACCGGCGCGCACGCCCACAGCCCACTGCGTCGCGGACGATGCCCCGGACACCGCAATGACCTGCGCTCCACCGCCCACGTATCCGTAGGGCGAGAACCGAGCACTCTTCCCACCAACCAGATAGTTGAGTGTCGCACTCACCGTACGTACCGCGCCGGCAGCGGATTGCGACGTCAGTATCGCCGCCTCGAGGTCCGCCCGAAGGTGTACGTGCCGCGGCACTTCACCCCACGTCGCGGACGCGCGGACGAGCGGGCCGATGCCCCGAGCGCCGTAGTCGTCCGCCGGTACCGCCACGCCGGCAGACATGCTGTACCGCACGGGCTGCGCGCTGACGGTGGAAGTCGTGCTCGCAAACAGGAGCAAGGCGCCAATCGCCCACGGAGTGCTGGCCGTCGCGCGGCGCATCACGGCGCCTCGAACTGCAGCGCCGCCGCCGTCACAATACGTACGCGCGGGCCGAAGCTCGTGATGTTGGCCAGCGTGGCATTGTGGTGTGCGATCACCTGCGACGCCGACACGAACGCGTTGCCCTCGCTGGTATGACCGTCCTCGATGAGCACGACCGGATAGCCCAGCGCAAGGGCCCGGCGCGCAGTCGTGTCCACGCAAAACTCCGAGTGCATGCCGCACACAATGAGCTCGCCGATTTTGTGGGCCTGCAACGTGGCTTCCAGCTCCGTCCGCAGAAACGCATCGGGCGTCGTCTTGCGCACCCGGAGGTCAGCAAACTCGGCGTGTAGTCCCTGCGCCAATTGCCACGCCAGCGTCTCGAATCCAAGGGAGCCGTCGGTCGACTCGTGTTGAATAAAGATCACGGGTACGCCGGCGGCGCGCGCTTTCGCCGAGACGACGTTGATGTTGGTGATCACGTCCGCGAACGCGTAGGCCGCGTGATCCCCTTCGCAGAGGCCCTGCTGAACGTCAATGATGAGCAGCGCAGCATTCATAAAATGACGGGTCGGGGAGTAGCAACGGGCGGGCACTGTTGAACAGTAGCGCCTCGGGGTTGACCGGGGTTGGACGGAACCGCCCGCAGCGCCGAGATTGCACAGATCCCCGTCCCTCCCCCAGACCGTAAATATGCCGATGGTTCGCTCCTCCCTGTTCGCCGCCCTCGCCGTGGCCGCGATCGCTTCGCCGATCGCCGCACCGCTCTCCGCGCAGGCCCCCGAGGCCATTCCCGCCAAGTACGCCGACATCGCCAACCGCATCATCGCGGCCGCTCAGGCAGACTCCGCCGGCGCGTGGAACCGCATCGCCGAGCTCACCGATCGGTTCGGTCATCGCCTGTCGGGCTCCAAGGCGCTCGAGGATGCGATCGTCTGGACGGCCGCCACGATGGAGAAGGACGGCCTCGCGAATGTGAAACGGGAAATGGTGATGGTGCCGCATTGGGTGCGCGGCGCCGAGTCGCTGGAGCTTGTCGCGCCGCGTCGTCAGCGGCTGCCGATGCTCGGATTGGGCGGCAGCATTGCGACGCCGGCCGCCGGCATCACCGCCGAGATCATGGTGGTCGCCAGCTTCGACGAGCTCACGCAGCGCGCGAGTGAAGCGAAGGGCAAGATCGTGCTGTACGATGCAGAGTGGCGCGATTACGGCTACAACGGATCGTTTCGTCGACTCGGCGCCATCGCGGCGGCCAAAGCTGGCGCGGTGGCGTCGTTGGCGCGCTCGGCGGGTCCGTACAGCATGCGCACGCCGCACACCGGCAGCATGAGCTACGACTCGACGGTCAAGAAAATTCCCCATGCCAGCGTCACCTCGGAAGATGCGATGATGATCCGTCGCATGATCAATCGCGGCGAGACGGTGCGCGTGACGCTGAAAATGAGCGCGAAAACGTTACCCGACGCGCAGAGTCATAACGTGATGGGCGAGCTGCGGGGCCGCGAGAAGCCCAACGAGATCGTGGTGATGGGCGGCCACATCGACTCGTGGGACGTTGGCCAGGGCGCCATGGACGACGCCGGTGGCGTGGTCATCGCCTGGGAGGCGATCCGCCTGCTCAAGAAACTCGGCCTCACGCCGCGTCGCACCATCCGCGCCGTTGGCTGGACCAACGAAGAAAACGGCATGCGCGGCGGGAACGCGTACCGCGATGCGCACCAGCAGGAAACGCACCAGCTGGCGATCGAGTCCGATGGCGGCGTGTTCTCGCCACTTGGCTTCGGCTTTACCGGGTCGCCTGCGGCGCGCGCGATCGTTCAGTCGATCGGTTCGTTGCTGAACCCGATCAACGCCGGCAAGATCGAAGCGTCAGGCGGCGGTGCCGACATCGGCCCGATCATGGCCACCGGCGTGCCGGGCATGGGACTGAACGTCGACGGCTCGCGCTACTTCTGGTTTCATCACACCGATGCCGATACGCCCGACAAGCTCGATCGCGCGGAAGTCCAGCGCTGCGTCGCGGCACTGGCGGTGATGGCCTTTATTGCGGCGGATATAGAGCAGGCGTTGCCCAGATAACGGCCAACAGCTGAGGCGGCAGGAAGGAGGGTGTCAGGAAGGGGGCGGCAGATACGCGGCTTAAAACGGAGCCGTGCGCTCCACGGCGATCCAATGACCCGTGACGGGATGCGTGAACGCGAGTGACTCCGCGTGCAGCAGGAGCCGCTCACCGTGGTCGGGCGCCGTGCGGCCGTAGAGGCGGTCGCCGACGATGGGAGCGTCGAGTCCGATCGGGTTTGACGCGTGCACGCGCAACTGATGCGTTCGTCCCGTATGGGGCGTGAAGGCCACCTTGGTGCGCCCGTTGGCGCGCGCGAGTACCTGCCACGCCGTCACGGCGGCCTTGCCGTGTACCGGATCGTGGATCTGCCGTGGCCGGTCGTCGATATCCACTCGCATCGGGAAATCGACGACGCCCGCGTTGCCGGTGACATGGCCATCGAGCCATGCCACGTAGCGCTTGGTAATCTCGCGCCGCGAGAACAGGCGCTGCAACGCCGAGAAGGTGGCGGTGTCCTTCGCCGCGAGGAGGAGCCCCGACGTGTCGAGATCGAGACGATGCACCACCAGTTGCCCGGTGGCGTCGGGGTAGCGCGCGCGCAGCCGGGTGGACACCGCATCGCGCAGCAGCCCGCTGCGCCCCGGCACTGAGAGCAACCCACACGGCTTGTCCACGACCACGAGGTAGTCGTCTTCGTACACGACCGCCGGCTCGTCGAAGGCAATGGCGGCGGCGCCAAACAGCGGCGGCGGATCGGCCGGCAGTCCGCGCAGCATATGCGCGAGGATCGGCGGACACTTTCCGTGGCAGGCCGGATAGAACGAGCCGGCACGACGATCCCCCGTACGCGGCGGCGCCCCCCACCAGAACTCGGCCAGCGCCAATGGACGCAGCCCCAACGTGTACGCCTGCGCGAGCAGCTTCGGCGCCGCACAATCTCCCGCCCCGCCGGGTGGCTCTTTGGGCGCGAACAGCTCTCGCAGCGCACGCACCTCGCCAAACGCATTGGTGAAGCGATACGTCTCCTGAATCGCCGGCAAGAGTTCACGCGAACGCGCCGTCCGCGCGTCGTCGTTGGCACCGAAATCGTACAGTTCGGCCTCACCGGGAATCCAGACCGCATCGCGCGCGGCGACATCGTACGCGGGCGGAGCCCAGCCCTCGATCGACCACTGTCCCGCGATCATGCCGGAGAAGCTGCGCAAATAGCCTACCGTGCCGTCAGGAGCCACCGCGACCAGCACCCCGAACATTTTCCCATTACCAGGCTGATCGAGCCTCCACGGTGCCATTGCGGGCGATTGCAGAGCCGTGATGGTTTCCGTGGCCGCACGCCGAGCGAGCGGATGCACCGCCGCACGATCGAACGGGCTGGGGAATCGAGCGGGGAGGTCGCCGGCGCGGGGTGGCAAGGAGAACGGGATCACGCCTGCAGGATAACGACCGCGCGAACGAAGGCCCATGTATTTCAACATGTAAGGCAATGCCCGATAGTGCGCGTTGGAAACCGGTTGCATTATAGTCGCGCAGAGTGAGGGCGATGCCTCCACGATGCCTCGGCGGGTCGGGGATCGATCCCGATTCCTCGGGGTGATGACAGAGGCAAAGCGAGAAGGCACCGCGCGCATCGACCCGCTGCTTAAATCCCACCCCAGTGTGGGACGTACCGTTGGTCGGGAGTTGATTCCCGGGCAATCGGGTGCCGACACGGACTCAGGTGGCTGCAGGTGCCACCACGACCATGCGTCGTTACGAACCTCCGTGGACGACACGGAAACGCGCCGGGCGTTATGCCCGGCGCGTTTTGTATGTGGTCACGTCAATCCGAAAGGCACCACGATCGCGAGCCTGATGACGGCCACCAGCGGCTTGTTCAAAGACCGCATCGAGAAGGGCTACCTCCGCCTACGGCCGTCGGGCGCTCGTTTGCAAAATACGGATGGCGGCCGTCATACCCCCGGCGGTGTGCAACAACTCCTTCGCCAGCATACCGTTGGTTTGAATGATCTGCGCGATACACCCCGTCCATCCCGTCTGGTGGCTCGCGCCCACACCGGCCCCGGTGTCGCCGTGGAAATATTCTGAGAATTGCACGAGGTCACGCCAGTGCGGATCGTCGCGGAACACGGTGGCGCGGCCATTGACCGGCCGTGCCCCGGTGGCGTCGGGCTGAAAGATGCTGCACAAGCGGTCGCCGAGTTCCATCGCGACTTCGAGCAGCGTCATCTCGTGGCCTGATCCTGTGGGACACTCCACCACGAAGTCGTCGCCGTAGTACGCGTACAGTCGCAGCAGCGCGCCGTACAGCAGGTAGTTGATGGGCATCCACACCGGTCCGCGCCAATTGGAATTCCCGCCGAACATGCCACTGTCGGAATCGCCCGGTACGTAGGCCACGCGATGCGATTGGCCCTCGTGCGCGAACGTGTACGGATGCTCGAGGTGGTATCGCGACAGCGCGCGAATGCCGTGTGGCGAGAAGAACTCCGATTCATCGAGCATGCGCGACAGAATCCGGCGCAGCTTGGTCTCATCGACGATCGACAGCATCCGGCGGTTGGCGACGCCCGGTCGGTCAGGCAAGTGCAGGTTGGCAATCAGCTGCGGATGCCGACGTGCGAACGTGGCGCTCTGTTCACGGAAGCGCGGCAGACGGTCGAAAAGATCCGCTTCGAACACCGCCACCGCCGCCAGCGGCAAGAGCCCCACGATCGAGCGCACCTTGAGGCGCTGTGAGGTGCCGTCGGGCAGGCGCAGCACATCGTAGAAGAAGCCGTCGGCCTCGTCCCACATTTCATCCTGATGCTCGCCCACGCGGTCCATCGCGCCTGCGATGCGCAACGTATGCTGATAGAACTTCTCCACGAACTCCTGGTAGCGCGGTTCGTGCAACGCGAGCTCCACCGCGATGCGCAGCATCTGCTGGCTGTAGAACACCATCCACGCCGTGCCGTCGGCCTGATCGATATAGCCGCCGGTGGGCAGCGGCGACGAGCGGTCGAACACGCCGATGTTGTCGAGACCAAGGAAGCCCCCTTCGAAGATGTTCGCGCCCGCGCGATCCTTCCGGTTGATCCACCACGTGAAGTTCACGAGCAGCTTTTCGAACGACTGCCTGAGAAACTCCAGGTCGCCCTGCCCGGCATGGCGTTCACGCTCCAGCAGATACAGCTGCATCGTGGCCCACGCGTGCACCGGCGGGTTCACATCGCTGAAGTTCCATTCGCACGCGGGTAGCTGGCCGTTCGGATGCAGATAGTCGTTGCGCAGGAGTAGATCGAGCTGCTCCTTCGCGAAATCCAGATCGACGATCGCGAGCGGGATCGCGTGGAAGGCCAGATCCCACGCGGCATACCACGGATACTCCCACTTGTCGGGCATCGAGATGATATCATCGCAGTACATATGCGACCACGCGCTGTTCTTCTTGGCGTGATGCCCGGTGCGGTGCTGCTCCAAGTCGCAGTGGTAGTACTGTTTCGACCAGAGCATCCCCGCCAGCGCCTGCCGCATGACATGGCAGCGCTCCACATCCATGCGTACGCCAATTGGCGTGATCGCGTCGTAGAAGGCATCCGCCTCACGCATGCGCGCGGTGAACACGGCGTCGAAATCGGCGAAGGGCGCAGGCATTGCACCCGGTGCCTGCGGAGTGAGCCGCAACCGCACCGTCGCCGACGCGCCAGCGGCGATCTCCACGTCGTACATCGCCGACGCTTTCGTACCGCGCTGGGCCGGATTCACCGCCGACCGATCTCCCTGCACCACGTAGTCGTTGATCCCGTCCTTCACCCACGGACTCGCATTCGGCCTGTCGAACAATCGGGCCGTGTTGGTTTCGTTGTCGGTGAACAGCAGGGGGACGTTGGCGTCGCAATGCAGGTAGTAGTGCTCAGGCATCGCCCGCGCGGCAAAGCCGGCGTGCGTGGCCTGCACCGTGGCGCCATCCGGCCGCGCGATTGCCTGTAGCACGGGCTTCGTGGCGCCGACGTGACCGGCCCAGGTATTCCGAAACCAAAGCGTGGGCAGCAACCGCAGTCGCGCCGCCTCCGATCCGCGATTGCAGGCCGTTATGGCGATCAGGATATCGTCCGCATCGCCCTTCGCGTACTCCACGAACACGTCGAAGTACCGATGCTCGTCGAACACACCAGTGTCCAGCAACTCGTACTCCGGCTCGTGCCGGGTGCGCTTCGCGTTGGTGGCGATCAGATCGAGATACGGGAACGCCGCCTGCGGATACTTATACAGATACTTCATGTACGAGTGCGTGGGCGTGGAATCGAGGTAGAAGTAGTACTCCTTCACATCCTCGCCGTGATTGCCCTCGCGATTATCCAACCCGAAGGCGCGCTCCTTGAGAATGGGATCCACGCCATTCCAGAGCGCCAGCGCAAAACAAAGCGATTGCTTGTCGTCGCTGATGCCGCCGAGCCCGTCTTCTCCCCAGCGATAGGCGCGCGACCGCGATTGGTCGTGTGTGAAGTGATTCCACGCATCGCCTTCCGGGCTCGCATCCTCACGCACGGTGCCCCACTGCCGTTCACTGAGGTACGGCCCCCAGCGCTTCCAGGCGCGCGCGCCCTCCCGCACGGCCAAGAGCCGCTTCGACTCCTCGTCACGATTCATACCGTGCTCCCCGCGACGCGTTGCCGGTCGACGATCTCCTTATCCCGCGCGAACAGCTCGAGCACCCACTCCGGCGGGTCCATCGTCGCGGCCGCGCCGCTCTCGCGCAGAATATCCGCCAGCGCACTCGGCACATCGCGCTTCCAGATCAGCGCTCGGGTTATGCCCACCGCTTTGATCTCGCCGCGCTGCGCAAAGCGATGGATGTGATAGATCCACTTGTCGTCCCAGCCCGCCAGCTCCAGTTCCACGACGAATCGCGTCCACAGCTTGAGCGGCCTGCGATAGATGAGCTTCTGCGAGCCGAGTGTCGGTGCCAGCCCACGTTTGACGATCGCGTGATACATGGGTGACCGGGCGATCATCTCCCAACGGAGGTAATCCATGTAGGCTGCATACCGGGACGCGGTCATGACGCGAAAGCCGTCGCAGTCGAACAGACGCACGCGAAACGTGCGTCGGATCGTGTCGTGAATCGCGACCGGCGGCTGCACGCTGCGCAACGCCAGGATCTTCGCGACGGTATACCAGTAATGCACCACGCTCAGCGCTCTCGCGGCATGAGCACCCGCTTCTGTCGCCGTGTGCGGAGCATCCAGTCGATCACCGCCGCCAGCATGACGCCTACGAGATAGCAGACGATGTCGCTCCAGAGAAATCCCTGCCCGAGCGCCAGCGCGCCAAACGGCGAGGCGCGCAGGGCATCGAGCCACGGCGCGTGATAGCGCTGGCTGCCTTCCACGACCACCGCGATCGCGAAGGCGATCGCCGCCAGATGCCGTCCCTCGCCATTCGGTCGCAGCAGCGTGAGCACCCAGAACACCATGGATGCCCACAATACATCGCCCGCGTACAGCGAGACGAACGTGGGGAGCACCGAGGGATAGCGGCGCGAGGCCAATCCGAGAGCCACCGTGCCGACCAACAGCAGCAGGGTGTGCGTGGTTGACCGTTTGGCGGTGCGGAGCAACCGGAACGCTCGTGACGTGGCAGGTCGTGACGGAATGAGCGACGATGTCGCACCGCTCGTGGCCCCGCGAGACGCGGCGCTACTCCGACAACAGTAGCCTCCTGTCACGCGAATGGCACGTGCCCGGCGCATGGCACCGGGCACGCGCCCTTCGACGCGTTCAGCAGATCGGCCGCCGCGGGGTGGCCGTCGCGGAGGGCGGGCTCAGTGCTCCATTGGCGGACGTCGAGACAACCACCGTGCGGGTCATAGCCAATCGGCTGTCGTAGCGCACGACCTGCCGTACGAGCGACGCGCCGAGCCGCGCCGGTTCGTAGAACAAGCCGCCAAGGCTCGCTTCAATGGCGTCCGCGTAGGACTGATCAGAGCTCGACACGCGACGCGCGGTCGCCAGCTCCGGCTTGCCGGTCGTATCCACCACGAACTCGAAGGTGGCGCGATAACAGTTGGTCGGCCCAAAAGTGTTGGGTGTGAACTGAGGCCGTGGCCCAACGCTGCGCACTTTCGCTTTGCGCTCGACGTGACACTCGCGATATACCGGCGATGACGGATTCGTGGAGTCGATCGGCGTATCGAGGCACCGACGCTTGCTGCTCTGCGCGCGCAGCGAGGCCGACGTACAGACCAGCAGGATGGAGAGAAGACACCATTGCATAGACGGACCGATTCAAGGGGACAGGCACTGGGAACACGATGAGAATGTCGACCGGAGCGTGGGCGTGCAAGTCGCACAGCACCACGCCTCCCACGTTGCTCGGGCCGGCGATCGGGCCGGCGATCGTGCGGACCACGGCCCCCCGCGATAGCTTTGCGGATGACTCAGCCCACTGATTCCGCCGCCTCGCTGCTGGCGCTCCTGCACCACGAGCGCGAGAACCTGCTCGCCCAGTTCGCGTCGACCCGCGAGTCGACCCGCGCCGTATCGGCCGGAGCGGGCGAGAGCGGCTGGTCGGCCTCGCAGATCATCGAGCACTGCGCGCGCGTGGAGGGCAACGTGGCCCGCATGATCGCCAAAAGCTCGGAGATGCCGCGCACCGCCACGGCCGCGGAGTTACAGTCGGCCGTACTCACTGCGCGAACGATCGGCTGGGTCCGCGAGCGCACCACCAAAGTAGAAGCGCCCGAGCGGGTGCAGCCCACGGGCACGCTCGATGCCGACGCGGCACTCGCGCAACTGCAGGCGTCGCGCGGCGCGCTCCTCGCGGCGTTCACCACCGCCGACGATGCGGCACTCGACGGCGTGGCCTTCCCGCATCCGTTTCTTGGTCCGCTCACGCTGCGTTCATGGGTGGAGCTGACCGCCCATCACGACGCGCGGCATGCCGTACAGATGGCGGAGCTGCTCAGCGCGTAACGGACGATGCGCTTGCGGTCACGCGTGACGGCAGCAGTCACGTTCCGCGCCGGTCTTACCGGCACGGTCCCCTTCGCCACGAGGCATTGTTGGCCGCCGGTCGGCGGCCTGTATGGCATGAATATTCTCGGCAAACGTGGGAAGTGCTGGCGGCAACACGCGCCGCGCCGCTCGACCTCAGCGCAGTGGCACCCGTCCCTTCACGGCGTTGGCTCTGGCAACGTACGTGATACCTCCACTCGCATCGGCCGGAAGACATTCGCGCAGCCGATCCTGCAGCCGAACAATCGCCTCGCGCGACATCGCCACCAGCGTCCGCCCGACACTCGGCCCCCCAAGCAGAGTGACCCACAAGTCGTCGAAGTCCGCGAACGTTCGCTGCACCGTGATCTCGTGCGTGCTCACGTCGACCACGCCCGCGCCCTGCCACAGCTCCCGCATGGCTTCCAGTCGGGATGCCTCCGGACTCGGCGGCGCCGGCACCACCGCACCAAGCGCACGCATTTCACGCTGCAGCACGTGGTACGGGAAACCGCCCCCGTACATGTCCCACGCGTACGCCGTAACGAGGCCGCCCGGCTCGACCACGCGCGTCATTTCGGCGATACCCTTTGTCGGGTCGGGCACGAAAAAGATCACCAGCGGCATGACCGCGGCCTCGAACATGTTGTCGGCATACGGCAACGCCATCGCATCCCCTTCGCGCAGTTCGGCATCGCGCAATGCCGGTCGCCTGCGCGCATAGGCCAGCTGCGCCGCAGAGGGATCGATGCCGTACAGCGCAGCGGGCGAACAGTGCGTCGCCAGCAACTCGGTGAATGCTCCACTGCCACATCCCACGTCGAGCCATCGCAGGCCCGCCGTTGGGGCAAGCCAATCCAGAAAGTCGGCACCGGCCTGCCGGCTCCACACACCCATGTAGCGCTCGTACGACGCGCCATCGTCGAAGTGAATCTGGTTGGACATTGTGGTGTGTTGAGCGGGAGAGTGCAGGGCCAAACGCTACGGCCTGCGGGTAGGCGGCAGCGCGGCGAACACCGCGCCTTCGGCAGCGGCATCCTTGCAATGCGTTGGCGACCACGCGCCGGAATATGCATTGTGATCGACACCACCGGGGCCCACGCCACGCGGCGCGTAGTCCAGCTTGAGCGTCGAACAGCGCGCACCCGCCGCCAACGACATGTACGCCACCAATTCTCTTTCCGACCATTAGATCGGACGTCTTGCCCCACGTGATGGCCGGCCCCTTATACGCCACGCGCACATCGACCGGGTTGCTCTCCTGAAGACCGAACAGGCTGCCACCGGGCTGTCGGGTCACTGCGCGCCGACGTCGCGGCCGGTGAACGCCACGGCACACAGCGCACCGCTGCGGTTCACGACGGTGCCCCACAGGTCGAGAACGAAAGCATGCGCATCCGGGTAGTGGATGGATCGACGTACGCAGCTCCTAGTGCGACAGCGCGCACTGGTTTCGTCAAGATACGCGGCGCTTCGAAAGGAGCATGTTGTCGAACCGATCATTCGCCGTCACACGCGTTGGCGCATGATACGACAGCGTTGGATCCTCAATCAGAATGCGCGGTTCGAGGCGCGGGCCAAGGAAAGATGAGACGACTATGGCCGGTCAGTGCATACTGTGTCGGTGAACCTGCCTGCCGAGCCAGCGGCATGACATAGCCCTGTCTCATAAGAAAGGCGAGCGCCTGCGATACCGCCGGCTGCGTCACCTTCCACAACCTGGTCAACGATTTCTGTGTGTGCAGGGTGTCGGCGCCCGTTCGTCCCCAAGTGGCCAGTTGTGTAACGCGGACTTCCTCCGGCAACGCGTTGAGCTGCTGCGCGTAGTCCTGCTGCAGGAGCGGGCACAGCTCGTCCAGGCTAAGCGGGCGAATCACGCTGGACATTGAGCGGCCTTTCCCTTGGCGTGGTGGCACCAGCCCGATATTCGGCGTCACTCCGTCTTCCAGCGCCTTCAGCACGCCACGGAGATCGCCGCGAAACAGATCGTGCAGTGCCTCCACGGCCTGCGGCTCAACCGGCGCAATAACCGGACGATCGTGATCGATCTGCATGTGTTCATATCGCGCCTCCAGCAGCGCGCGCATCTCACGGCGGTCCAGCGGATTGAGCGGGAGCACGGTGAACGTGGTGCGAACTTGCGGATACGCCAACACCGTCGCTTGGATGGCGCCCTGCGTGCCCACGACAATGATGTGGAGACCATTGTGCATCAGCATCGGGTCGCGAAGATCGCGCAACACGGTGCCCGCACGATCCGCGTCGGCGTCGGTCAGGTTCTCCAGATTGTTGATGTGCAGCAGGATGCCTTGCGCATCGCTCTGTCGCACGAGCGTCATCAGATCTCTCAGCACCCGGGGGCCGTCAATCAGCATGTCACGAGGCACCGTCGCGCTCACACTTTGACTCACGCTGACCCCAGCGCCCAATACCGAAGCACCACCGCCGCGCGCTCGCTCGCGCGCCGTTCGCACCAGGACCTGCGCCGCCTGCATGGCCGGGTTGTCGACGGTGGCGGGTCGATTGGCGAGAATGGTGTTGTAGACCGCGCCAAGCACCCGGCCGAATAGTCCCTCGCTCGTCTCGTCGGCAACGAGGGGGACGAAACTGTCGGTGGTGAGGTAGCCGTCGACCAAGGCGCGCGCCTTGAATTGCTTGACCAAGGTCGTTTTGCCGATACCCGGACTGCCATATATCGCGCGACGAGACGAGCTCTCGCCGGCCCCGTAGAGGCCCGTCAGTAGCTGGGCGATTTCCTTATCCCGCCCCACGAACAGGCTGAGCAGATGTGTGCTGTCGCCATCATCCAGGGAATCCTGCCAGAACGGCGAGGAACGTAAATTGAAGACATTCCATGGGTTAGGCAGGACACGATTGGTCACCATCGACCGCCTCACGGTATAAGCGGAGCATCAAGATCGCCGTATATGCACAACGTATAAGCTAAATGCCTGATACGGCCAACATATATCGCAAAGGTGACGAGCTGCTTATAGTCACGCCAACTGCCACCTCACGACAAAGCACTCGCTCCAAGTGGACTGCACCGACAGCTGCCGTTCCACCGCAACGATCAGCGTATCACGCTGCTCGGCGACTAGATCCTGCGCGTCGAACAGCGAGCGACGGGCGGAGGTTCGTCGGCCCACGTCTCGAGCTTCGCCACCTCTTCGTCGTACCACCCCATGTTGCGGCGCGCCACGTCGTCCAACACTGCGGATTTCGCTTGATGGCGATCACCCGTTTCGGTCGAAGCCGATCACCCGTTTCGCTCCAAGCCGATCACCCATTTCGGACGAAGCCGATCACCGGGTGAGCTGAGCCCACGGGATCCGACCGCGGCCCACGTTCCTCTGGACTTTCATCCGGCGTGAAGCGGTGCCAGCAGAGAGGATCCCCCTGCGACAGCTGTTCGAGGCCCTCCGCCTCGTGTTAGACCAAGGCCGGAGCCAGCGCGAAGCGGGCCGCGTGCTCGGGCTGTCCCAAAGCACGATCAACGAGTACCTCCGCCGATTTCGGGCGTCGGGGCTGCCGTGGCCACTGGCACCGGACGCTGATGAGGTAACCGTCGCCGCGCGCTTCTTCACGGATCACGCCCCGCCGGTCGGGGCGCGGCCGCTGGCGGACTGGCCGACGATCCACGCCGAGCTCAGGCGGAAGGGCGTGACGCTGCAGCTCCTCTGGATCGAGTACACGCAGCGCGAGCCCGACGGCTATCCGTACACGCAGTGTTGTCGGCACTACCACGCGTGGGCTGACACGCTCGCGCCGGCACTGCGCCAGGTCCACATCGCGGGCGAGAAGTGCTTCGTCGACGACGCGGGGCTGACGATGCCGGTGGTCGGCGTGCACTCGCGCGACGTGCGGGATGCCCAGATCTTCGTCGGCGCCCTCGGCGCGAGTCACTATTGGTATGCGGACGCGCGGTGGTCGCAGTCGCTGCCCGACTGGATCGCCCCGCATGTGGGCATGGTCGAATATTTCGGCGGCGTCTCCGCGCGCCTCGTGCCGGACCATCTGCGCGCGGGCGTGACGACGGCGTGCTACTACGAGCCCGTCGTGAAGCCGACGTATCAGGATTTCGCCACGCACTTCGGCACCGCGATCCTACCGACCCGGGTGGCCGCGCCGCGCGACACAGCCAAAGTTTTTGCGGCGGTACTGGCCGTGTGCGATGGGCAAGGACTGATTGGGCGGGAGATGTTCGCGATCGACGGCGTGAAGCTGCCGAGCAATGCGCCCACGCATCGGAGTGGGACGCGCGCCGAGTTCACGCAACGCGCCGAGAAGTTGGAAGCGGCGGCGCAGACGATGCTGGAGCGGCACCGGGAGACCGATGCGTTGGAGCTCGAACCCGATGTGGCGGCGAAGGCCACCGCACGGATCGCGCGGCTCACGCAGGATGCGCAGCAGCTGCGCGAGTGGCTCGCGGCGCATCCGGAGGATCGCCGTGGCCCGACCGGCGAGCTCCGCAAAAGCAATCGCACGGACAATGAGAGCGCGAAGATGGCGACCGATAAGGGTGTCATCCACGGTTACACGGGCGTGGCGGCGGTGGATGCCAAACACCAGATCATTGTCGAGGCGCAAGCGCATGGCACGGGCTCCGAGCAGGAGCTGCTACTGCCGGTCGTCGAGGCCCTTGCGACGCGGCGCACGAGCACGACGGTGCACACGGCGGATGCGGGCACCCATAGCGCAGCAAATCTCGCCGCGCTCGCCGCGTTGGCGGTGCCAGCACTCATTGCCGACCCGGACATGCAGAAGCGCGACGAACGGTTTGGGGACCGCGACCAGCATACCACTACGCCGGATCCGCTGGATGACACATCGCGCGACGCGAAGCAGGCCATGCCGGTGTTCTCGCCGAGTGATTTCACGTACGACGCCGATGCGCGCACCGGCGTGTGTCCCGCCGGGAAATCACTGTATCGCAAAGGGGCGAGCGGCGTCACGAACGGGTATGTGGGTGAACACGTCCGCGGCGCGAAGCGCGATGGCGCGCCGTGTGTGTTGCGCGACCAATGTTTGCGAACACCAACGACCACCGTCGTTCGCAACGTCGCCTTTTTTCGTGGGCGAGAGGACGCGGAGACCGAGACGCATACGATGCGCATGCAGCAGCGCCTCGGTACGCCAGAAGGGCGCGAACAATACGGGCAACGCGTTGCCACGGTCGAGCCGGTGTTCGCCAATGTGCGGTACAACACGCGGCTGGATCGCTTCACGCTGCGCGGTCGGACGAGAGTGAACGGCCAGTGGCTGCTGTTTTGCCTGGTGCACCACATCGAAAAACTCAGCCACGCGGGGTATGCGGCATAAATCACGAGGCGAGAGCGCTGCGCGTAGTCGTGGAAGGCGCACTCATCGCGCGCATTGC
>JANLVC010000195.1:0-8144 GCA_031363815.1 Gemmatimonadota bacterium | reverse complement strand
AAAGCGCTGTCCTCCGCGCCTCACGAATCCTGCTAACTATCGATATGCATCCAGCGGTTCGTCGCATCCAGTACCGCGAGCACTGCGCTCGTTTCGGCGCTTTCACGCACTTCACAGCTTCCATTCAGGATCACCGGCTCGCGACCGGCGCGCGCCGCCACACTGACGAAAATGAACTCACGATCAAAGGCATCGATCAGCTTCGAGCCTTCCAGCGCCAGCGAGCGTTCTCCGCCCGGCGTCGCCTTCGTGGCTGATTCGATGGCCAACAGTGTTGAACGCGCCGCCAGGTCGATCCGCGATCGCTCGCTCTCCTGACCCTCCGACTCGCCCACAAATTCCTGTCCGTCACGACTCAGCGTGACGCGGCACAGCACGCCGCGCGAACGCGACCGCCGCACTTCAACATCCTCGAACACCAACACGCGACGATTCGAGAGGACCGCGTCAGCCTTCGGTGTGATCGCCGATCGGGCCCGCGTTGGCCCTCCCAGTTGACCACTGGGGGACGGAGACGCAACGGATGCGCTCGCGGACACCGTCGGCGCGGGCGGTACGGCCGAGGCCGGCTGGGACGACGCGCCGCCGGCCATCGCACTCAGACCGGATGGCGTCGGCGCCACGGGCGGCAGATCGATCGCTCGCGGAGCGTCCAGCGTCGTCGCAATCGAAATCTTCCGGTGGTTGACCCGAAGACCGAGCTGCGCCATCAGCGCGCTCTCAATGTTGCGCACGGTGTTCTTGGGCGGCACCAAGTCGGTGGTCAGCACGTGAATCTCATCCACGACGCCGCTTTCGCTTGGCACAATTCTCACCGACAGCACCCCGGGAAGGGTGGCAATCAGCTCTTCAGCCCGACGAATAGGCATCACACTCCCTGCAATCATACTTGTGGGGGTCTGAGTGGACGTCATGCCGAAATTGACTGGAATGGTCAGGGATGTCTCCGCGGCTGATGCGTATCGAACACCTGTGTTCGGTTCTCTGCGGGGCTAATATGTGACCCGAGTCGCTTTCGAGCAAGTCTCAGGATTTCACAACGCGTTGTCCGGCATGAACGTATCGGCCCGGACCTCAAGCTTCGTCGAGGGGAGCGTCTCCCTCGCCCCCGTCTTCGATGTCTTCTCCTTCGTACTCCCGGAGTTTCCGGTACAGCGTCCGCTCCCCAATTCCCAGCAGATCGGCCGCCTTCCGGCGGTTCCCCGCCGTGTCCCGCAGCGCCGCCAGAATCGCAACCCGCTCGATGTCGGCCATCGTCATGCCGGGACCGAGGGTAATTACCGTGGCCTGAGGAGCCGGCTCGCGTGGTTCGATGCCACGCATCAGCCCGAACCCAGGCATCGAAACCAGTTCGCCTGCAGCAGCACCGGAGACCGCCGACGGCGCTCGCACCTCACCCATCCAACTCGGGGCAGACGCCCGCGTTTCCACGTCCATTCGACGACGCAACTCTTCGACTTGCAACTTCAGTTCAACGAGCGACCGCACGATGAATTCGAGCTCCCGTCCCTGAGCCCGCTCGCTGTCGCGCACGATCGGCCCAACGTGCACCGGTAGCAACCTCCGACCACCGCCTTCGCGAATCGGCCGCGGGATGTCGTCAGCGCCGATTTCACGCCCGTGAGCAAGCACGACCATGCTCTCAACGAGATTGCGCAACTCGCGCACATTGCCGGGCCAGCCGTACTCGACCAACAGCGCCAACGCCGCCGCCGAGATGCCGTGAAACGCGCGATCGTGCAGCGACGCGAACTCGGTGACGAAGCGCCGCACGAGCAGCGGGATATCGTCGCGACGTTCACGCAGCGGCGGCAGATAGATGCCGAGCACGTTCAGTCGATAGAATAAGTCGGCGCGAAAACCGCCGTCCTCCACGTGTTCGCGAAGCGGCCGGTTCGTCGCCGCGACCACGCGCACATCGATGGCAATCGGTTGCCCACTGCCCACGCGTGTCACTTCACGCTCCTCGATCACACGCAACAGCTTCACCTGCGTGCTAGACGGGATCTCACCGATCTCATCGAGAAACAGTGTGCCCGTGTCGGCTAATTCGAAACGTCCCAGGCGACGCTCGGCGGCACCGGTGAAGGCGCCCTTCTCGTGCCCGAACAGTTCGCTTTCCAACAGCGTTTCCGGGAGCGCGCCCACGTTCACCGCAATGAAGGGCTTCCCACGCCGCGGACTCAGGCGATGAATGGCGCGCGCGACCAGTTCCTTGCCGGTTCCACTCTCACCCTCGATGAGCACTGTGCTCGTGACCGGTGCGATCTGCTCAACCTTCACGAGCACTTCGCGAATCGCCGCCGACTCACCAACCAACCCCGTGAGTTCGGCTAATCGCTGGCGCTCCAGTCGACGTCGCACGCTATCCACGACATCGTCGAGGCGCACCGGCTTCGGCCACGTCTCCGCGTAGCCGATCTCGCGTAGCCGATCGATCATCTGCGGATCAGAAACGTCGGTGAAGCCAAGCACGGCCACGTTGTCCCACAACAGCTGTCGCACCAGCGACATGTTCGCCGCGTCGAGCAAAGCACCAGTCAGCACGACGATATCGGGACGCGCGCGACGCAGATCACCGCGCACATCGTCCATCGGCGAGATCGTGACGGTCGTGACGCCGTTCGCTTCGAGCGCGGCGTTCAATCGCACCGCCGGCTCGACATCGGTCAGGAGTATCGCGACGACGCTTGCCGCGCCGTCATCTACACCGCCACGCCGCATCGCTGCGGGGCGCGGACGCGCGCTCACGCCTTCCCTGCCCGCTTGTAGAACGGCAGCTTCACCACACGCGCCGGCAACTTCCGGCCGCGAATGTCGATCTCGAACGTGGTTCCTTCCACCGCCGCCGCCGCCGGCAGATAACACGTGCCGATGGGCACGCCGAGTGTGGGGCTCATGCAGCCGCTGCACACGTCGCCAATCGCGACGCCGCCGTACACGACACCGTGTCCATGACGCGGGATCGCGCGCTCGTCGATCGTGAAGCCAACCAGCTTGCGGTCGGTGCCTTCCTGATGCTGACGCACCAGCACATCCTTGCCCAGAAACGGCTCGCGCTTGGCGAGCTTTACCAGCCAGTTGAGGCCCGCTTCGATGGGCGTGGTGCGATCATCGAGTTCGTTGCCGTAGAGACACATACCGGCCTCGAGACGCAGGGAATCGCGGCAGCCCAGCCCGGCGGGTGTTACCGCACCAGCCGTCATCACCGCGTTCCACACCGTCACCGCCTGCGCGGCATCGACGTACAACTCGAAACCGAGTTCACCGGTGTATCCTGTGCGCGAAATGATGCACGGCACGCCCGCCACGTTGCCTTCGGTGAACCAGTAGTATTTGATGCCATCGAGTGGTACATCGGACAGCGATGCCACGATCGCCGGCGCCTGCGGTCCCTGCACGGCCAACAACGCGATGCTGTCGGAAATATCCGTCATCGCGCAGTCGAAGCCGGCGATGTGCGCCTGCAGATGTGCGAGATCCTTGTCGCGATTGCTCGCGTTGATCACCAGCATCAGATGCTCGGCGAAGCGATACACCAGCAGGTCGTCGACGATCGTGCCATCGGCTCGCAGCAGCGTCGAGTACTGGATCTGTCCAATCGACAGCGCCTCGACGTCGTTGCTGGTCACCGACGACACGAACCGAATCGCATCCGGACCACGCACAATCACTTCGCCCATGTGCGACACATCGAACATGCCGCAGGTGGTGCGCACGGCGTTGTGCTCGGCGGTGATGCCGGTGGGATACTGGACCGGCATCTCGTAGCCGGCGAAGGGGACGATTTTCGCACCGTGCGCGACGTGAACGTCGTGGAGTGGCGTGCGCTTGAGCGTGCCGTGAGCGATAGCTGTCATGTCTCGAAAAGAAGCAGGGCGCGACCGGGGCGGCCGCGCCCTATAACATGACCAATTGGGCAGGAAGGTGCCAGCGTATGGCCACGCTGGCAGAAAGTATGCGCCCACTCAGCCAATGGCGGCCATCACTTCGTCCGCGTGTCCGGCCGGCTTCACCTTGGTGAACAGCTTGGCGATCAGTCCTTCGGGATCGATGAGAAAGGTGGTGCGCTCTACCCCCATGTACTTCCGGCCGTACATGGACTTCTCCTTCCAGACGTCGTAGGCCTGCAGCACCGTCTTCTCTTCGTCGGACAACAGCGTGTACGGCAGTTCGAATTTCTCTTTGAACTTCACGTGTGACTTCACGGAGTCGGGGCTGATGCCGAGGATCACGGCCTTCGACGCATCGAAACGCGGGAGGGCATCGCGAAATTCGCACGCCTCCACGGTGCAGCCGGAGGTGTCGTCTTTCGGATAGGCAAAGAGCACGACCCACTGACCGCGAAGCGACGACAGCGTGAGCGTGTCGCCCGTATCCGTGGGGAGCGTGAAATCGGGGGCGAGTATTCCTTCAGCGATGGGCATGCAGTGTAAAGTCAGGGTGAGAGCGCTTCGTTCCCCATGAGCGCGGCCATGATCGCCTTCTGAATGTGAAGACGATTTTCGGCTTCGTCCCACACGACGCTCTGGGGGCCATCGAGCACCTCGGCGGTCACTTCCTCACCGCGGTGCGCCGGCAGACAATGCAGGAAGATCGCGTTGGCGGCCGCACCGGCCATCAAGGAGGCGTTTACCTGAAACAGCGCGAACGCGAGCGCCCGCTTCGCATGTTCCTCCTCCTGGCCCATCGATGCCCAGACGTCGGTGGTGATAACATCCGCGCCCGCGGCGGCCTCGCGCGGATCGCGCATGAGGTGCACCTGCCCCGACGCCAACCCGGCGTCGAGGAACGTGGCGTCGGGATCGTAGCCCTCCGGGCACGCGAGATTCAGACGAAATCCCAGATGGGTCGCCGCTTCGATCCAGGAATTGGCCATGTTGTTGCCGTCGCCGATCCACGCCACCGTTTTGCCGCGCACGTCGCCCAGATGCTGCTGGATGGTGAGCACGTCGGCGAGGATCTGACAGGGATGCGACAGATCGGTGAGGCCATTGATGATGGGGACCCGCGCATACTCCGCCAGCGTCTCCACGTCGGCGTGCGCGAAGGTGCGGATCATGATGCCATGCACGTAGCGATCGAGCACACGGGCCGTGTCGGCGATGGGCTCCCCCCGACCGAGCTGCACATCGCGTGGCGAGAGGAAGTGCGCCGTGCCCCCGAGCTGCGTGACGCCCACTTCGAAGGACACGCGAGTACGCGTTGACGATTTCATGAAAATCATGGCCAGCGCCTTGCCCGCGAGCGGCTTGCGATCGTAGGCGCCGGTACGCATGCGTTCGGCCAGGTCGAGCAACGCGAACGTCTCCGCGGCGGAGAAGTCGGCGATGTTCAGGAAGTCGCGATGCGGCATCAGGGTTGGCGGCATCCGGAGAAAGCTATGGACGGGGCCGGACGACTCCAAGCCGTCGGCCGTTGAAAGGCGCAGGATCTCCGGCGCCTTACTGTGGTGGCACGCCCAGCTGCCGGAGCAGAAACGCGCCAGCCCTGTTGAGACGCGTTCAACACCATCAACGACTCTGCCCCCTTGAACGCCCCTTGAACGCCGCCGGCCCTATCGGGACAGCGCCCGTTCAAGATCACGTCGCCAATTGAGCACCAGCGCCACGGTGGACGGGCGCGCGTTCTCCTGCGGGATGACGAGGAAGAACCGCTGACCGTCGGGTGAGACGTCGAAGCCGGTGGTCAAGTTGTTGTACAGCTGACCGGCAGTCGGCCGACGGAAAAGTTCGGCTGGAATCCCGGGTTCGCCTGTGGCGGGATCGAATGGAGAGGCGAGCACGGCGTCTCCGTTCCGATAGACGAGTTCACGTCCACCCTTGGTCCAGCGAGGCTGCCCACCGCCGCCGGATGATACCTGCCGACGAGCGGGACCGGTCATGCTTTGCACATACACATCGGCAGACCTGCGCGTCGTCGTGAGCTCGGCGTAGGCGATCCACTTGCCATCCGGCGAGATGACGGGCTGGACGCGCGGGTTGCCGTTAAGGGCGAGGGAACGGGGTGCATCAGTGCCGGTACGCACAAACACCTGACCCTTGGTCACAAACGCCCAGGAACGCCCGTCTGGCCCGACGCTGGCGGGCACCTTGTCGGCACCGCTTCGCAGCAGCGTATCGACCGCCGATCCATCCACCGGCGTCCGCACCACATCGTAGACCGGCGTTTCCGCGATATGAATGAGCGAGCGGCTGTCGGGGGTCCAGTTCGGCGAAAAGCTCGCGCCGGCGCCGCGGGTCAATTGACTGAACACTTGGCGCGTACGATCGAGGAGCCAGATCTGGGTGGAGCGCCCGAGCTGTGAGAGGGCGAGATAGCGTCCGTCGGGAGAGAGGCGTGGTTCCGCCCAACGGCCGGTGGCCGTCAGCAGCTCGCCATCGCGCCCGTCACGTCCGATCTCGCGCACCAGTTGCGGCACATCCACATCGGATTGCCGTTGATACACGAGTGTGCCGTCCTTCGATATCGCATACCCCGACACGCCCAGCGTTTGATCCGACGCCACGTTGGTGAGGACGGACACGGGTTCCCCGCCTACGCGCAGGGCGCTCGCATCGAACCGTACGGCCATCACGACGCCCTCCCGGATGAACGTCAGGTATCCTCCCGCCACATACCGCGGAAAAGACGCGTTGCGGATGAGCGTCTGGCGACGACGCGTCGAGAGATCGACGACCTCGACGCGCGACGAATCGGCCGGGAACGCGTAGCTGAAGAAGAGCAGCGTCTTGCCGCCGGGAAGCAGCTGCGGATCCCAGTGACTGAACTCGCGTCGCGCGCTATCGAGGGAGGTGAGCGATTGCACGGCGCCTCCGGCTGCGCGCACCCGCGAGAGCGCGCCACTGCTTTGCGTAAAATAGACCCAATCATCAGCGCCCCAGTGCAGCGGGCTGTTGAACGGATTCGGCGCCGCGATCGCTGTGCTGGGGCCACCTTCCACGGCCATGCGTCGGAATGAGCCGCCCTCGCCCAGGAAGATCAGCGACTTGTTATCAGGAGAAAACACAAACCAGCTCACACCCTGAGAGCCCGGCACGATATGCGCCGAGTCGCTGGACAGGTCACGCAGGCGAATGACGCTCACCCCGTTCGAGTCGAGCCCCACCGTGCCGACCAGTCGCCCGTTCGGAGAAAGCTCTACGCCAATTTTGGCGCGTTTCCCCTCCATCGAAAGATCGGCCACGAGGCGATGGTCATCGCCACGCGCACTGGACGACCGCTGCCCTATCCACCAGCCCGAGAGTGCGATTCCAGCGGCGACGGTTACGACAAACGTGCCGGTGAACCAGCGGCCGCGCTTCGTGATGCTCGCGCGCGGCGCGAGGCCCAACAGCGTACCAGGCGACGAAGCCTCGAGCGCCGTAGCGAACGCGGCTGCCTGCGCGAAGCGATCGGCCGGCAGCTTCTCCAGCGCACGCATGACGGCCGCCTCCACGTGCACCGGCACGGCCTTACGCTGCGCCGAGATGGAGCGTGGGGTGTCGGACAACAGTCTCGCCACGACCGCCTGCACCGTTGGCCCCGTAAACGGCGGCTCGCCGGCGAGCATCTCGTACGTGACCGCGCCCAGCGCGTACACATCGCTGCGCGCATCGACAAGGCGTTCGCCAGTCGCCTGTTCGGGGCTCATGTACTGCGGCGTGCCAAGCGAGAGGCCCGTCTGCGTCAGGCGCGCGCCGCCGGCACTCTGCACGGCGAGGGCGATGCCAAAGTCGGCGACTACGGCGGCGCCATCCTGCAGCAGGATATTTTCGGGCTTGATGTCGCGGTGGATGATGCCCTGCTTGTGCGCGTGCTCCAGGGCGCCCGCGACTTCGCGGGCGATGCGGAGCGCGTCGTCGACCGGCAACTGCCGTTCGCGTTCCAAACGCGCGCGTAATGTCTCGCCGCGCACATACGGCATGACGTAATACAACAGACCATCAGCCGCCCCAGAGTCCAGCAACGGCAGAATATGCGGATGCTGCAGCTTGGCCGTGGTCTTGATCTCACTCAGGAAGCGCTCGGCACCGAGCGCGGCACCAAGGTCGGGATGCAGCACCTTGATGGCGACGTCGCGTTCGTGCTTGAGGTCGTGCGCGAGATAGACCGTGGCCATGCCGCCGGCGCCGAGTTCGCGCTCGACGCGATAGCTCTGGCTC
>JANLVC010000128.1:0-8603 GCA_031363815.1 Gemmatimonadota bacterium | reverse complement strand
TTCGCGCTTTTGTGTGGGTGATTTGAGTGGGTTGTGAGGACGTTCGAGCCGCGGCGCCCAAGGGAGTTGCGGGACGCGTATCGGTTTCCAGGCTTTACGCCGAGCCGAGCCGAGCCGAGCCGAGCCGAGCCGAGCCGAGCGGTGCCGAGCCGCGCGGTGCGAGCCGCGCGGTGCGGGACGCAGACGCGGATCCCCGGCGGTTGTCCTCACCCTGCATCGCCGCCTACGGCCCGCCCGAGAGCACAGTGGCCCTCGGGTTTGCTGAAGGGCTCAACATCAAAATCCGGGAGATCCTTCGTCGCTGTGACGGCCTGCGTGACGAGGAATACCGGCGACTGAGAATCCTCACGTGCACCCTGCCACCCCTTCCGCGCGATCACAACGCGTGGAAATCACCCACCCGATTCAACGAAGAGCCCAAAGTATGTGCTGGTCATCCGCGGGCATTCGCGCCAATCGGCGGTGAGGCTGTTCGACGAACTCCTGAACGAAACTGCTGTACCACGGATCCACGCGAATGTCCGCCGATCGTGCGGCGCGGCGGATCGTCGTACACGACCCACTCAAATCACCCACACAAAAGCACGAAGAGCCAGAGGAAAAGAGGAAAGGAGACTGCGGGGCGTCCCCCCGTGGCCTCCTTTTCTCCTTTTCCCTGTGTGATCAGTTCTCGAAGCCAGCTCCTACGGGCACCCCTTGGCCACGATCGGTACGGGGCATTCGCTGCCATCGGCGGCGCACAAGGCTTTTCGCATAACGAGCCGATCGGCGAAGCGGGTAATCGGAAAGCCGTCGTCGGGGAGCACGTCGAGCGTGGGCCAGGCCTTCACGAGCACGCTCATGATGCGGGCATGTTCACGCGGCGAAAGCATCCCGGAGCTCTTGGCCGTTCGACGCAGCTGCGCGAGATCGAACATCAGCCAGGCATTTTCGTCGGTGATTTCTCCGACCGCGTGTTCGCTGCGTTCTTTTACGTCGCCCTCGTGAAGGCGGACGGCGATGGCGAGGGCCGAGTTGAGCCTGGACATCGCCGCCGACTCCTGACCAGCGGCGAGCTCCACGACGGACATGCCCTGCAGGAACGTGACGCTTTCGCGGGTGATGTTGCTGCCCACGGACGGCACGTCACTGTAGGCCTTCACGAGCACCGATCGTGCTTCAGCCACGGCCTTTCGAGACGACAGCAGGCGGACGAGGGCGTCGGCGCTGGACCGATCCCCCGGTGATGCGGAAGCGACGGCGTCGTGCAGGATCCGACTGGCACTGTCGGCGCAACCGCGGAGCATCCACAGGTCGGCGCGGCCGCGCATGGTGGCCTGTTCGGTGGCATAGTCGCCGGCGGTGCGCGCCGCGGCCCCCGCCTGTTTCAGCGTGCGCAGGGCGGAATCGACTTGTCCGCGGAGTGCGAGGGTGCGCCCGGTTCGCCAGAGGCTTGCCGCGTCTGCGGTTTGCGCGACTAGCGCTTGGGCCGAGGCGGACGTGACCAGCACGACCGCCGCGACCAGCGTACGCAGCGGGCGTCGGGTCAATCGAACACCAGCCCCGGAAGGGGCGATGGAGCGGAGAGGGCGTCTTGCGCGGCCATGAGGACGGAAGCGGGAAGGGGTGAGCCACCGGCCCGCTTGGCAGCTTCGACGACCATCGACAGCGCACGAGCCTGCGCTGCATACGCTGCAAGAAGGGCACCACCGGCCCCCGGGATGGCCACAATGTCCTGCGCCAGATCGTCCAGATGGCGCGCCAGCGCGCCCCCTGGTGAGCCGCAGCCGCTCAACGGCCCTTCACGATCCTGGCTTGAATCCTGATAGGATGCGCTGCCTCCAAACCCCGGAAACGCCGACGCCGACAGCGCTTCCTGCACACGTCCATTGCTCGACGCCAAAGCCGCCAAACGGCGGCGCGTCACCTGCGACGACTCAAATCCCACGCGAAATCTCCGGAAAGTGCCGTTTGTCAGTGGTTTACGCGGGTTTCACCCGAGTTTGCTCTTGACAGGAACGGAGCTGTTACATAAATGCGACAGTGATGGCGATGCGGTACAGGCGGGGATAACCGCATGCTATAGCGATGCTTACTGCAGATGCTTCGTGGTTCGGCGATTTCCTGACGCAGAACGGGCGCCTAACACGACGGCGACGCGGAGCAGAACGGTGTCGATCGGTCACCCGGTCGTCGCCGGCGTGTGCTTCGATCAGAGATCTGAGGCCTGTGCCAACACCACGTCGGGTGTCGGACAGGGTACGGTTCAAGCGCTCCCCTGCAGGAGGCTGGATGCACGTCCTCACCCCGGTAGCTGAACGTGATCTTGCGGCGAGGGATCTGGCGGCCCTTGCCAAAACCACGCTCGACGATCACTGGGCCGTGGCCGCAATCCCCAGCGAGCGGCGTACGCTGCTGCTGGAGCGGGCCGACGCGGCCGCCCTTCGTCCCGGGGACGGACTCGGCGAACCGATCGCCGACGGGCTGGCGCTGCTTGGCACCGCCTACGAGCTGGCGGCACTCAGCCAGCTCGATGCGGCGCTGCAGCCGGCTCCCAGTGCCGGACGGGATCTCGCGCAGGCCGTGCTGGCCCTCGGGGCGGCTCGTGCCTTCCGCTGCTCCGCGGCGCTCCGGCCGCCGACCGACGATGGCGAATCGGCGGTGAAGTGGGCCCTCAAGCTTGGTGCTCTGGCGCTCGTCTCGCGACAGACCGAGGCGTACCTCCGCTGGTGGGAGGTTCGCAATCAGGTCACCGAGACGGTGCATCAGGCGGCCCTGCGCCTCGAGCACGAGCCGTGGGAAGCGTACGCTCGCGGGACGCTCTGGATGGCGTGGCTGGGGCTGATGGGCGCCCCCGTGGCAGCGCACGCCGATAACGCCGCCGAGGAGCTGCCGATGCTGTCCGCCACGCGGAGTCGTCTGGCCGCCTTCCGCGAGCGACGCGCCGATCACGAGGTGCCGGGCGAAGGACCGCTCCTGAATACGGCCGCGCTGCGCGCCCGCATGACGGAGTTCGCGATCCGCCATCTGGCGGACGCGACCGAACTGCTCACGGTCGCCGTGCTGCGGCGCACGCTGCCCGATGTCTCGGGGGAGTTCAAGCTGCATCTGAGCGCGGCGCGCTCCGCCATGGCTGGTGATCATGGACAGGACGTATTGCTGGCGTGGCTGCAAGCGGCCGGCGTTACGCTGGCCGGCGGCGTGACCGCCCAGCTAGAACTCCCAGGATTCTAGTCCGTCCGCCCTTCGACGCGCCCTTGGAGGCGCGCCAGACGCGATACACGCGGCGTCCGCTGCTGCCCACCGGAAAGGCGATCCGCCCCGCTCCGAGGGGGAGGATGTCGGCCATCATGGCACCAATCGCGATGCGCGTCGCTTCGTCCGAGGCCGGCTCAACGGCGTCCGTCTCGATGCGGTACCACGCGGTGGCGGCCGTCCCCTGAATGCAGACCAGGTACTGGTCGTCGCTGCCCCAAAACGCGGTCATCCGGTCACTGTCCACGCCCATGTGGATAGGCAGGGATGTGAGCGGAGCCGGATCAATTGTGCCGAGCGGGGCACTGCAGGAGACGACGTGCATAAGCGTTTTCCAGAGAAGGCAGAAACGTGAGCACCAGCTTTCGAACTTGCATCAGATCAGCGGTGGGCGGTGATGTTATGACGATACAGTCGCCCGCGCAATACGACCGATAGCGGCTAAGTTGTTGATCTAGTTGTGGATATACGTTGAAAGCTATGTGGAGAACTTGCTAAGTCGGCGTCGGCAGGAGAGATCGCCTCGTCGTTGTTGTGGAAAAATGGTTCCGTGATCCCCTGCCGTTTTGCGGTGGCGTACGGCACTTTATCCACATAACGCGTTGTCACAAAAATGCTTTTCTCTGGTTTGCTAACACATACTCGAGGCCGGTCATTGCGCTCGATTGGCGAGCCCGGCCGTTCCGGGGATGAAATACACGGAGCCATGGCGGAGCCGCTCGCTTTGACGCATTCTCCTGTGATCACGCGCCCCTCATCAGGAGTACAGACGTGTCGATGGAACCACGGATCGGATTGCTGGTCGGCCGGGAATGGTCGTTTCCTCCCGCCTTTCTCGAAGCTGTGGAGCGCCGGCAGTCCGGCGTCACCGCGGACTACATCAAGCTCGATGCGACGCGAATGGGGCAGGAAATCCCCTATTCGCTGATCATTGACCGCATTTCGCATGAGGTCGGCTTCTATCGCACCTTCCTGAAGCATGCGACCCGCATGGGGACGACGGTCGTCAACAACCCTTTCATGTGGTCGGCCGACGACAAATTCTATGACGCCACGGTAGCCATCCAGAACGGCGTCGCGCACCCGAAGACGATGGTCTTGCCGAACAAGGACTACATCCCCGGCATCTCCCACACCGAGTCGCTGCGCAATCTGGCCTACCCGCTCGACTGGAGGGGGGTCGCCGAGTACATCGGGTTTCCCTGCGTGCTGAAGGACGCCCACGGCGGCGGCTGGCGCGATGTGTACGTCTGCGAATCCATGGAAGAGCTGCTTTACCACTACAACAACAGTGGTATGCTCACGATGGTGGTGCAGGAGTTCATCAAATGGGACGCGTACGTGCGCTGCATGGCGCTGGGGCGCGAACACGTGCTGCCGATGCCATACGACCCCGGCGAACGCCGCTACATCCCCGACCCGGGCTACCTGGGCCGGGAGCTCGAGGCACGCTGTATCAAGGACTCGCTCACGCTCTGCAATGCCCTGGGCTACGATATGAATACGGTCGAATTTGCCGTGAAGGACGGGATTCCATACGCCATCGACTTCATGAACCCGGCCCCCGACATGGACATCTATTCGCTCACGCCGACCTACTTCGAGTGGGTGGTGGAGCACATGGCGGACCTGGCGATCAAGCTGGCCACGGCCCCGCGGACGCTTCCGGGCGGTGTGGCGATAACCGCGACGTAGGGAGTACGGAATAGGGAGTAGGGAGTACGGCGTGTACACGCTGGCTCGCTTGTTGGTCACAAATTTTACCGACGTTTTATGTCCACATCTGCGATCGCGCGGTACCACGACACGTTGCAGCATCGCGGAATCGCGCAGGCCAGCGCCGAAGTCCTCGAACGGCAACTCCGGTACGACGGGCTCTTCTTTGGGGAGCGCGCCTTGTGCAGTGTGTTGCGTCCGCGCTTCCTCAGCCTCAGCCAGTACCAGCAGTTGGCTCGCGCCTGCGCCCTGGTCGGCTCGGCTTTTGAAAAGGTCCGAGTGGCGGCCATGGCGGACTCGGCCTTACGGACCCAGTTCTGGCTGACCGCGTGGGAGGAGCAGCTGATCCACGCCGACCCCGGCTTCGACGTGGCCAGCCCGACCTCGCGCCTCGATGCCTTTTTCGCGGAAGGGGAGGGCGGGCTCAAGTTTACCGAATACAACGCAGAGACGCCGGCCGGGGCGGCGTACAACGACGCCCTGTCGCGCGCCTTCCTGTCGTTGCCGGTGATGCATGAGTTCAGTCGGACGCATGTCGCGGTGCCGCTGCCCGCCGCGCCGTCGGTCGTGCACTCCTTGCTCAACGCCTATTACCACTGGCGCGGCGTGCGGGAGGCCCCCACGATCGTGATTCTCGATTGGAAGGACGTGCCCACGGCTAGCGAGTTTGTGCTCTTCGAACGCGAGTTCAAGGCGCTGGGCATCGACGCGTTCATCGGCGATCCGCGTGATGCGGAATACACGAACGGCAAGCTGACGATTGGCGGAAAACACGTCACGCTGATTTACAAGCGCGTGCTGATCGACGAGCTGGTTACCCGGGAGGGTCTCGATTCTCCGGTCATTCGAGCTGTGCGAGAGGGTGCAGTGTGCATGGTGAACCCATTTCGCTGTAAGATGTTACATAAGAAGGCCTCACTTGCCGTGTTAAGTGATGAACGGCAGGCGCCGTTGCTTACCGCCGACGAACGCGCCGCCGTTTCGGCGCATGTTCCGTGGACACGTGTGGTGGAGGCGCGACACACGCAGTATGGCGCCAGTCGCGTCGATCTCCTCGAATACACCGCCGCGAACCGCTCCACGCTCGTGCTCAAGCCGAACGACGAATACGGCGGCAAGGGGATCGTGCTGGGCTGGACCGTGAACGATGCCGAGTGGGAAGCAGCCATCAAGACAGCCCTTGCCGAGCCGTATATCGTGCAAGAACGGGTGGAGGTGCCCAGCGAGTTGTGGCCAGCCTGGACCGATGGCGCACTTCATCTCGGTGAGCGCATGCTCGACACCGCTCCGTTCATGGCGGACGGCGTTACGATGTCCGGATGTCTCACCCGCATCGCCACCGATCCGCTGCTCAATGTCACCGCCGGCGGTGGATCGAACGTTCCTACTTTTCTCGTCGAACCACGCTGATGTCGTCTTTACAGCGCCCGGTTATCGGGCTTACTACGCAAACGCTGCACTCGATCGATGGCATCCCACCGGGGTTGCCCTCGTCGTGGGTGATGAATCAGCGCTACTTTCTGGCCGCGACGATGGTCGGTGCTGTGCCCTGGATGATCCCGCTGCTCGATGACGATTTACTGACGCTGCGCGAGATTTACGAACGGTTGGACGGCCTGCTCATTCCCGGCGGGGTCGACATCAGTCCCGCCGAGTATGGCGAAGCCATCCGAAAGGAATGCGGGAATCTGGACCCCGCGCGCGACCGGGTGGAGTTGCAGTTGGTGCGTTGGGCCATCGCCGACGGCAAGCCGGTGTTCGGGCTCTGCCGCGGACTGCAGGTCATCAACGTGGCCTCGGGCGGTTCGCTCTGGCAGGATCTCGCATCACAAAATCCGTCTTTCAACAAACACGACTTTTTTCCAACCGCCGGCTTCATGCGCGACCACCTCGCGCACGAGGTCGATATCGTACCGGACACAAAGTTGTCACGATTGCTCGAATCCACACGGTCGCCCGTGAACAGCATGCATCATCAAGGCATCAAGCAGCTGGGGCAGCGACTGGTGGTGTCGGCGACCGCCGACGACGGATTGATCGAGGCCGTGGAAGGCGACGGTGACGCGTTTTTAGTCGGAGTGCAATGGCACCCGGAAGTTTTTGAGATGGCGGATCCCCATACCCGACATCTGTTCGGCGGCTTCATTCGCGCCGCTATGGACTGGTCCACTGCGAACAGCACGTCCCGTGTGGGCGTGGGGGGTTGAATGCGTGCACCGAGCCTGACCGTTGGCATTGAGGAAGAGTATCAGATCATCGACCCTGTCACGCGTGATCTCACGCCGGGCTTCGATACGCTCGTGTCGAGCAGCGACGCCCGATTGGCTGATGTCAAAGCCGAACTCCACCAGTGTCAGGTGGAAATCGGCACGAAGGTGTGCTCCTCGATTGCGGAACTGCGCTCGGAGCTGGTGAAGCTGCGTGGCTTGGTCATCAAGGCCGCCGGCCAGCATGGCCTGACCATCGCCTCGGCCGGCACGCACCCGTTCTCCAACTGGATGAATCAGGAGATGACGCCCAAGGAGCGATACCTGGGCGTCAAGGCGGAGCTGCAGGATTTAGCGCACCGTCTGCTCATCTTCGGGACGCATGTGCATGTGGGCATAGAAGATCCGGAATTCCGTATCGACTGCCTGAATGCCTCACGCTACATCCTGCCTCACCTTTTGTGTTTATCCACCTCGTCGCCCTTTTGGTTTGGGCGCAATACGGGCCTGCATTCCTATCGCAGCATCGTATTCAAGAATTTCCCACGCACCGGCGTTCCGCGCATTCTCAATGGATGGGGCGACTACGCCGATCTCGTGGACACGCTCGTGAAGACCCGTAGCATTCCTGACGGATCGAAGATCTGGTGGGACGTACGTCCACACCACATTTACCCGACGCTCGAGTTCCGCGCCTGCGATGTGAATACGAAGGTCGACGAGGCGGTGTGTATCGCGGCGATATTGCAGGCCGTGGTCGCCAAGATGTGGAAGCTGCGTCGCGACAACATGACGTTTCGCGTGTACGCGCAGGATCTCATCGAAGAGAACAAGTGGCGCGCGGTCCGGTGGGGTCTGGGCGGCAAGCTGATCGACTTTGGCAAGAAGGAAGAATTGCCGGCGCCGGTGCTTATCCGCGAGCTGGTGGAGTGGTTCCTCGACGACGTGCTCGACGAGCTCGGCACCCGCAAGGAAGTGGAGTACGCGTTCCGCATCCTCGAGGAAGGTTCGAGTGCGCAGCGTCAGTTGGCGACGTACGCCCGAACGGGAGATCTCCGGGCCGTCGTCGATCAGCTCATCCGCGAAACCGCCGAAGGCGTGTGCGAGCCGTTCCTCGGTCCGCCACTCGAGTCGGCCACCGCGCGTGAGGCGGCGGTGCCAGGGTCGATGCCCACGCCCACGGGGCCGTTGTCCGCGGTGCGGGGGCAGTCGGTGCCCTAGGACTGCGACCGCTTAGAGAGTGACTTTTATAACCGAACGTCCGGCGCGCGTCTTGGCGGGTGAAGCGCCACGTCATCGTGGTGCGGAGGCAGTACGAGAGGCTCTGGGCTTGACGCGTGCGGCCGTGGGTTTTGGGTTCTGGGTCATTCTGCTCGCGATTTGGCGAGATCACAACAGCATGACCACAAATTCACGCGGAAAACGACACGGATAAGCTCACGAACA